>CAZNAT010000027.1:18882-22033 GCA_964571245.1 uncultured Methylobacterium sp. | reverse complement strand
CAGCACACGAGCACTCGCAGACCATTTTGCAGCTCAAACAGAACACAAATCAAAAAATTCAGTTACATCAATGAATTATGGAAAAATGGCGGAGACGGAGGGATTCGAACCCTCGATACCCCTTTCGAGGTATGCTCATTTAGCAAACGAGTGCCTTCAGCCACTCGGCCACGTCTCCGCACCGGGGAAACCGAGATTCCCGCCGGAGATCCGCTCTATGCCCGACGGGGCGCCGCGTTTCAAGCAGCAAACGAAAGGAAATCCGCGCGGCGGTCACTTTGCTCCACGTTTGGACGGTTCGGTCCCGTGAGGGTTGGCCCCTGCACCAGGCGCCTCCACGCAAACGGGCGCCCCGCAGGCGCCCCTCTGAATGTTTCGCCGGGTCCAGACCCTAGCGCATTCTTCGCGCCTGTGGACACCGGTTCGTCGAAAGAAAATGCGCCAAAAACATAGAGATAGAGCGGTCGATCTGATCGAGGCCGATCGGAAATCGCTCTAGTGCACCGTGAGCCATTCCCGCGCCCGGCGCTGGGCTGCGGCGATCTCGAAAGCGCTCATCTCGGCGGCAATTTCCTGGCGGCGGCGGGCCGCCTCGCAGTCACCGCGCATCGCCGCGATGTTGAACCACTTGTGCGCTTCGATCAGATCCGCATCGACCTTGCGCCCGCATGAATAGTTGACACCAAGTTCGTAGTAGTTGAGTTCCGGTTCCCGGACGGCTTGATAGTCCTGCGGCTGTTCCATTTGATAAACCCCTGTACCCTGTCTTTTTTCATTTTCTCTTCTTCACCGAGGGCCTGACGTTCTGCCAGTTCCCCTCGGCTGATGGAGACAATTTGAACTAAATGTTCGAAGAATTTCGGAATCGATGTGCCTAACAACTTCTGAGCGATTTGAGGTTCCGCCACGGCGTTGAGACTCCGCTAAGGTTCAAAGCTGGAATTCCACAATATTTTCAACGATTCAGGTTGTCGAAACCTCCGTTACCGGAAGCTTCCCTAAACCATCCCTGCGATTGGCCCTTGGACGCTGTTTGGCGCAGGGTTCTTGACTCGATAGTAGTTCAGGTGTGAACTACCTCCGATAATCCGCGCCAATGCGGAACCTGGGGAGGAAACGATGAGCCATCCTGTTTTGAACGCGCGGCTGCGGCTTTCCGCTGTGCTGCTGGCTGGCGTGCTGCTGGCCGCTCCGGCGCTCGCCGCGGATCCGTCCGGCACCTATCTGCGGGATACCGGCGCGAGCCGGGTCAAGATCGGCAAATGCGGCGACGCCTTCTGCGGCTCGATCGTCTGGCTGAAAGACCCCAACGGCCCGGCCAAGCTCGGGCAGAAGATCTTCTACGACATGAAGCCGGATGGCGACAGCAAATGGGCCGGCAAGGCCTTTAACCCGGAAGACGGCAAGGTCTATTCCGGCAAGATGAGCCTCGCGGGCGGCGCCCTGACCACGGCGGGCTGCGCGCTCGGCGGGTTGATCTGCAAAAGCGTCAGCTGGAAGCGGGTGGATTGAATTTCCGCATTGGCGCGGGTCTGCCGTGCGGGTAGAACCCGCGCATGGATTTTTCGCCCCAGCAGGATTCGGCGCTGACCGCCATCGCCGATTGGCACAAGGCCGCGCGCAAGGGCCGGGGTGAGCGCGTGTTTCGCCTCTTCGGCTACGCGGGCACCGGCAAGACCACCCTCGCCCGCCATATCGCCGAAGGCATTGATGGCGATGTGCTGTTCGCGGCGTTCACCGGCAAGGCCGCGGCGGTGATGCGCGAGCGCGGCTGCGGCGAGGCGCAGACGCTGCATTCGCTGATCTACCGCTCGAAGGACCAGAAATCCGAAGAGCCGACCTTTGTGCTCAACCGGCAATCGGATGTGAAGAAGGCCGAGCTTGTCATCGTCGACGAATGCTCGATGGTCGATGCCGAGCTGGGTACCGATCTTCTTTCCTTCGGCGTGCCGGTGCTGGTGCTGGGTGATCCGGCACAGCTTCCCCCCGTCAAGGGCGGCGGCTTTTTCACCGAGCATGAACCGGATGTGATGCTGACCGAGGTGCACCGGCAGGCGGAGGGCGATCCGATCATCCGCCTCTCCATGCTGGCGCGCGAAGGCGAGCGCTTGCCCCGCGGGATTTTCGGCGCGAGCAAGGTGATCGGCCGCGAGGAGATCGACGCCGCGCAGATTTTGGCCGCCGATCAGGTGCTGGTCGGCCGCAACGAGACGCGGCGCAAGTACAACGCCCGCATCCGCGCGCTTCTGGGCCACCAGGACCCCCTGCCCTCCAAGGAGGAAAAGCTGGTGTGCCTGCGCAACAACCGCCAGAAAGGCCTGCTCAACGGCTCGACCTGGACGGTGAAACTCGTCGGCGAGCGCTCGGGCGATTTCGTGCATATGCGGGTGGCGCCGGAGGAAGGCGTCGGCGCGACGGTCAAGGTCGTGGTGCCGCGCGCGTTCTTCGACGGCATCGGCGAGGAGATCCCATGGGAAATCCGCCGGCACGTCGAAGAGTTCGATTACGGCTACGCGCTCACGGTCCACAAGGCGCAGGGCTCGCAATGGGACAACATCGTGCTGTTCGACGAGAGCTTTGCCTTCCGCGAGCACCGCGCACGCTGGCTCTACACCGCCGTGACGCGGGCGGCGAAGAGTATTACGGTGGTGGTGTAGGGGGGCACCAGCATCCTCTTAGTCGCACCGCCTCTGGACACGAATCTCAGACAGCCTCGCCTCACTTAGTGTCGTCGCTATCAGATGAATAAAATAACGCCTATCTTTGCAAGATTGGAGCGGACCTACGAGCCGTTCCGCCAAACTACCGTCGTGTTTGTAGAATGCCTTTTGCTCCGGCTCTTCTCCTTGTCGTTCACAATCATTTTCGCAGTTCGGGAAACTTGGATGGCCACCAAGATAGACAGATATTCTGTGGCCACCTTTGCCAAAAACTAGGCCGAATACATCAAAATCAACACCTTGACGTTTTGAAACTAAGAAAGGCCGATCTGCATGGATGCAAAAACCCAGCGGATGACAAAATTGATCTGACTTTTCTGCGAAGGCAGGAGATCCAAGCACAACCAGCCAACTAAGAATAGAAATTCTATTCATCTGTTACTTCACCTTTTTGCAAAGACAAAAGCTCTTCCGCCCCCCCCTCAGCACTC
>CAZNAT010000027.1:8659-18872 GCA_964571245.1 uncultured Methylobacterium sp. | reverse complement strand
GCTCGACCGTGAAAATGCCGGGGCTGGCCTCGGGCTGATAGCTGTAGATATGCACGAAGAACGGGTCCGTGCCGCGACAAGGCTCGAACGGGCCGATGAGCCGCCCCGAAACCCGCTCCGTCACCTTGTTGATAGTGCGCCTCTCGCCCGCCACTGTTTCGATCCGGCAGAGCGCATCGCAATGCGGGAAGGCCGGCGCCGCGCTGATGTGCAGGTAAATCTCGGTCTGGCTGCGAGACACCTTGAGGCGGTACATGCCGCGCTCGGGCTGGCGATTGAACGCGGTGAACGCCTCGCCCGATTCAACGCAAACCCCCGGAAAGCACGCCCGGGTGATGTCTTCCGCCGCCGCAGACGCCCCCGTCGCTACAAGGAGGACGAGAGCGCCCGCGCTGCGCCACCTCCAATCAGCCGCCCCCCGTGCTGATGCAGGGGGCGGCCGGCTTCGCTCAAACGCCGCGCAGGCTTTTCCAATGGCCCTCCGGTCAAGGCCGAGGGCCGTTGACATCAGGGTTTGGCCTTGTTGCCGAAGAGGATTTCCTGAACCTTCGGATCCTTGTGACCGTCGCTCACGCGCTTTTCCGCGCTGACCGCCAGACCCCGGATCACCGCCGGGCGGGCAGCCATGATCTCAAGCCAGCGCGCGACATTGGGAAATTCGCGGAGGTCCTGCCCCTGCCGTTCCCAGAGCCGGGCCCAGGGGTAGGCGGCCATATCGGCGATCGAATACTCGCCGCAGATATAGTCCTTGCCCTTGAGCTGTTTGTCGAGCACGCCGTAGAGGCGTTTGGCCTCGTTGGTATAGCGATCGATCGCATAGGGGATTTTTTCCGGTGCGTAGATGCGGAAGTGGTGCGTCTGGCCGAGCATCGGGCCAAAACCGCCCATCTGCCAGAACAGCCACTGATCGACCTCGACGCGCTTGCGTTCATTGGTCGGATAGAACTTGCCGGTCTTGCGGCCGAGGTATTGCAGGATCGCCCCCGATTCAAACACCGAGATCGGCTCGCCGCCGACCGTGTCGTGGTCGACGATCGCCGGCATCTTGTTGTTCGGCGAGACCTTGAGGAAATCAGGCGCGAATTGCTCGCCCTTGGTGATGTCGATGAGGTGGACCTCGTAGGGAAGCCCCATTTCTTCAAGAGCAATGGAGATTTTCCAGCCATTGGGGGTTGGCCAGTAATAAAGATCGATCGGCTGCATGATGCGCTCCGAATTGAGGGAAGTTGAGGAATGATATCGTGCCGATTGCCGCGCCAACAAGCCCCGGCGGAGAAGGTGCGGCAAACTTTCGCGTGATTTCGCCCTGGGAAGCACCAATGCGTTCCGGGAGGTGCCAAACAGGGCCTTTCTTTCAAGGCGGGCCTTTTCTTTCCTGCGCGCCGGCGGCATTCTCCGGGCGGGGCGCGCGGCCAGCGCGAGCCCCGTCGTCCATCCGGAGGAACCCATGCTTCGCTCGAACCGTCTTGCTTTCGCCCTCGTGCTAGTCACCGCCTCCGCCGGGCTTGCCCTTGCGCAGACCACGACGACCAACCCGCTCCGCCCGGCCGGCAGCAACAAGGCCGCCCCGGCGACCACGGCGCCGGCAGCGGCCACGCCCCCCGCCGCCGAAGCGCCCAAGCCCAAGCGCGCCCGCTCCGAGGCCCAGCTCGCCAACGACAACCGCATGCGCGCCTGCGGCAAGGAATGGCGCGAGAACAAGCCCAAACTCACCGCCGCCGGCAAGACCTGGCGCGTGTTCAACGTGGAATGCCGGGCCCGGATGAAAGCCGCGGGGCAATAGCCGCCGCCGGAAAGCGCCGCGGCGACTGCGCCTCCGAGAGAGGTTCCTCTGGACGCCCCCTGGCGCGAGTCGGGTTCCTGCGTTCTGGTACCGGCACCCTGCCTCGGCGACCAGAAAACGCGCCGGTTCGGCGCTGAAAGCCATGGATTCTCGAAACATTCACGCTTGCGCCCTATAGACGGCGCATTGCGCGCGGCTATTTCTCGTCGCAAAGCCTGAACCCGCCTCTCGAACCGCCATCTTCCTGGCCGCCATCCCCCAGCCGCACGAGCGACATGCCCTTCGAATTTGATTCCGCAAAAATCATCGCGTTCGTTCAGGCGAACCAGGGCTATGCCCCGCTGATCGTGTTCCTGATGTCGATGGGCGAGACGATCGTGATCGTCTCGGTCTTCATTCCCTCGACGTTCCTGTTGTTCGCGCTCGGCGGGATCATGGCGGCGGCCGGGGTTCCGCTGATGCCTTCGCTGGTCGCGGGGTGTCTTGGCGCCTCGCTCGGCTTTGCGATCATGTATCTCGTCAGCGCGACGCTGGAGGGCCGGATGCTGTCCTACTGGCCGTTTCGGAACTACACCGGCACCATCGCCAAAGCGGCGGATTTCTCGCGGCGCTGGGGGGTATGGGGCGTGGTGATCGGGCATTTCGGCGGCCCTATCCGCGTGCTGATCCCGATCGTCGCCGGCATTTCGCGCATGCCGCCGGTGCCGTTCATGGTCGCCAATTTCCTCGGCGCGCTCGGCTGGATCTGCACCTTCTTCGCGCCCGGCTACCTCGTGGTTTCCTCCGAGTGGTTCAGAACCACCTTCCCGGCCTTCATCAAGATGTTCTGAGGCTGAAAAAATGGAAAAGCCCCGCCGATCACCCGGCAGGGCTTTGAACATTTGGGGGCGGCCGCGAACCCTGATTGACCCTAAACAGGATCAATCTGAGATAAATCAATCGCAGACCTGACGGCGCACGCGCATCCAGCGACCGCGATATTCGTCCCAGACGCGCTCGCGAACGATGTAGCAGGCCGGCTCCTCGTCGACATAAACCGTGCTCGGCCCGTAAACCGGCGCGGCATGCGCGCGCGGGGCGGCGAGCAGCGCACCGCCGATCAGCGCGCCGCCGATCAGGCCGGCCGCGAGATGACCGTTGCGGTAATAGCGCGCCTCGGCCGAAGCCATCGGCAGCACCGCGAACCCCAGTGCCAGCGCGGCGGCGGCAAGGGTCGAAGACTTCTTGAACAGGCTGATCATGGTTTATCTCCGCAAAATTCCGAGACCGGCAAAGCCTTCAAAAACCGCAGGACCCCGCTTCCGGCTCCCTGCCGTCGATCTCGATGGTGTCATCCTACGCACATACGACGGTGGCAGTGTGCGTTGAAGCACCTGTCTATACGCTGAACGAAATCGGGCAATTTGGCGATGCCTGGCTGTGTTCCAGGTTAAAGCGGCTTTTCGAAATGAAATTCGGTGGTCTGTGAAATATCGCCGCATTCCCGCAGCGCACCGGTTTGCGTGTAGCCCAGACGCGTATAAAGCCGGTGCGCCCGGGTGAACCGGCTATCCGACCAGAGCACCATCCGCGTCGCGCCTTCCGACCTGGCCAGCCGCTCGACGTGACCGACGAGACGCTCGGCAAGCCCCATCCGGCGGCAATCCGGGCGAACGTAGAGCCGGCGCAGCTCGGCGGTTTTGGCCACGCCCGGTTGGGCTTCGCGCGAACCGGAAGGCGCTTCGCCGGGAAATTCCAGGGCGATGCAGGCGCAGATGCGCCCGCCCGCATCCTCCAGCACCAGATATTCCCCGCCAAGCAGCGCGCCGGTATCGCCCCGCCGCTCCTTCCAGTGGCCGGGCCGGACGAGATCGGGCAGGTCATCGTGCGGATCGACGAAACTGCCGGGGTATTCGGCAAAGCACAGCGCGATCAACCCGAAGAGATCCTGCGCATCGCGGTCTTCGGCGGGGCGCAGCAGCGGCAGCGGCGCTTCCATGATCAGATGCGCGATCGCCGCGGCAGCATCGCCGCCGCAGGCCGAGCCATTCGAGACCGGCTGAAACCCATGCCGGGCATAAAAACCGATGGCACGGATGTTTCTCGGCTCGACCTCCAGCCGCACCTTTCCGGCCTCGGGGAAACGCGCCATACCCGCGCGCAGCAGCGCCTCGCCGATGCCCTGACCCTGCTGCCCCGGCGCGACATAGAGCCGCGCCAGCTCGGCGACATCGGCGCTCTGGCGATGGACCGAGGTCGTCCCCATGATCTCGCCGCCGCGCTCCGCGATGAGGAGGGCGTTGAGATGGGGCCGCGCCTCGGCTTCCGCCAGCTCGCGCGCCAGCTTCTCGACCGAATGCCAGCGCGCGGTGATCTCGGCCACTTTTTCAGCGCCGAGGAGATCGTCATAGGTCGCGTGCCAAGTCGCGATCAGCATCTGCCGCAGGGCGGGAAGATCAGCGGCCGCGGCGGGGCGAATCCGGGCGCTCACTCGATCCCCAGCTTCGCTTTCAGCAATTTGTTGACCGCATCGGGGTTGGCCTTGCCGCCGGAGGACTTCATCACCTGCCCGACGAACCAGCCGAGCAACGTCGGCTTGGCCAGCGCCTGCTGCACCTTGTCCGGGTTGGCGGCGATGATCTCGTCCACGAGCTTTTCGATCGCGCCGGTATCGGTGACCTGTTTCATTCCGCGTTTTTCAACGATATCCGCGGGATCGCCGCCTTCCGTGAACACGATCTCGAACAGATCCTTGGCGATCTTGCCGGAAATGGCGCCCGAGGTGATCAGATCGATGATGCCGCCGAGCTGACTTGCTGAAACCGGAGTCGTTTCAATCGATTTGCCGTCCTTGTTGAGACGGCCGAAGAGCTCGTTGATCACCCAGTTGGCGGCGGTCTTGCCGTCCCGGCCCTTCGCCACATCCTCGAAATAGGCGGCGTTGTCGCGCTCGGCGACCAGCACCGAGGCGTCATAGGGCGAGAGGCCATACTGGCCGATGAAGCGCGCCTTCTTCTCGTCCGGCAGTTCCGGCAAGTGCCGCGCGAGTTCCTCGACGAAGCCTTCGGGCAGGATCAGCGGCAAGAGGTCCGGGTCGGGGAAGTAGCGGTAATCATGCGCCTCTTCCTTCGATCGCATCGAGCGCGTTTCGCGCCTGCCGGGATCGTAGAGCCGGGTTTCCTGATCGATCTTGCCGCCATCTTCGAGAATGCCGATCTGGCGGCGGGCCTCGACCTCGATCGCCTGGCCGATGAAGCGGATCGAATTGACGTTCTTGATCTCGCAGCGCGTGCCGAGCGGCGTGCCGGGCTGGCGCACGGAGACGTTGACGTCCGCGCGCAGGTTGCCCTTTTCCATGTCGCCGTCGCAGGTGCCGAGGTAGCGCAAAATCGTGCGCAACTTGGTGACATAGGCCTGCGCTTCCTCCGCCGAACGTAAATCCGGCTTGGAGACGATTTCCATCAGCGCGACACCGGCGCGGTTGAGATCGACGAAGGAGTTATTGGGGTCCTGATCATGGATCGATTTGCCGGCATCCTGTTCGAGATGCAGCCGCTCGATCCGCACCATGATCGGCTCGGCTTCACCGGGGATATCGACGAGGACCTCGCCCTCGCCGACGATCGGTTCGGCGAACTGGCTGATCTGGTAGCCCT
The DNA here is from genome assembly GCA_964571245.1 of uncultured Methylobacterium sp. Classification (GTDB taxonomy): domain Bacteria; phylum Pseudomonadota; class Alphaproteobacteria; order Rhizobiales; family Beijerinckiaceae; genus Rhabdaerophilum. The sequence goes on along the minus strand of CAZNAT010000027.1, from coordinate 13,454 downwards.
GCGGCAGATCAGGGTAGAAATAGTTCTTGCGGTCAAACCGCGAGCGCGGGTTGATCTTGGCCTTGAGGCCAATGCCGGTCCGCACCGCCTGCGCCACGCATTCCTTGTTGATGACCGGCAGCATGCCCGGCATCGCGGCATCGACGAAGCTGACGTGGGAATTGGGTTCGCCGCCGAATTCGGTCGAGGCGCCGGAAAACAGCTTGGCGCGGGAATTCACCTGCGCATGGATTTCCATGCCGATGATGATTTCCCAATCGGCCTTGGCGCCCTTGATCCAGTATTTGGCCGGGGCGGTGCGGATATCGAGGGGCATGAACTGCTCGCTTCTCGTGAAAAAGGACTCTTCCGCCTTTTCGCGGCGGGCGGGCGAGGCGTCAAGCGCCGAGTGCGGTTTCAGCCCGGCTCGCTTCGTGCAGGTTCGCCTACTGCCCGGTTTTTTTGGCGAGCGCGCCGCGAAGCATCCCCGCCGCCACGCCGGTGGCGAGAAACGCAGCCCCGCCCAGCGTCGCCTGAAGCCAGGAGATCGCGACTTCCGCGTCGTATTGCGCCCGGATCGCGAGAGCCAAGAACAGCACCGCGATCGCAAAGCACATGAGCCGGAGCGCGGTGAGGATCGCCAGCATCAGGGTTGTCGAGATTGGCATGGTGTTTTCCTCTGCGGGCTGATCGTTCTCACGCGGGCCAATTTATCATGCGAGCCAAGCCTTCAGCCGCTTCACGCCCTCAAGGATATCCGCTTCGCTCCCCGCATACGAGAGCCGGACGAAGCGGTTGCCCTCGGTTCGGTCAAAATCGAGGCCCGGCGTGATCGCGACGCCGGCCTCGTGCAGCGCCTTTTTCGAAAACGCCATCGAATCGTTCGAGAACCGCCCGATGTCGCAATAGGCGTAGAACGCGCCGTCCATCGGCAGCGGCTTGAGGCCGATCGCGGGCAGCGCCTCCATCAACACGGCGCGATTGCGGGCATAGCCGGCCTTGATGGCTTCCAGTTCCTCGGTGGCCTCAAAGGCCGCAGCTGCCGCGACCTGCGACAGATACGGCACCGAAATCGCCAGGTTCTGCGCGAGGCATTCCATGGGGCGGATCAGCCGTTCCGGCACCACCAGCCAGCCGACGCGCCAGCCGGTCATGCAGAAATACTTCGAGAACGAATTGACGATGATCGCGTCATCGGAAAACGCCAGCGCGCTGGCCTCGATGCCCTCGTAGGTAAGGCCGTGATAAATCTCGTCCGAGACGAGCCAGAGTCCAAGATCGCGGCAGGCCTCCGCGATGGCTTTCACTTCGGATGCCGGGGTCAGAACCCCGGTCGGGTTCGCCGGGCTCATGATCAGCACCGCGTCGAGCGGGGTTTGCCGGTGCGCGGCACGGATCGCAGCGGCAGAAAGCGCGAAATCACTTTCCGGCCCGGTCGGGATTTCGACGGCCTCGATGCCGAGCGCCGAGAGGATGTTGCGATACGCCGGGTAGCCGGGGGACGGGATGCCAATCCGGCCGCCGTGATCCATGACCGCCAGAAACGTCAGAATGAACCCGGCCGAGGAGCCCGTCGTCACCACGATGCGCGCGGCCGGCACATCAAGCCCGTAGCGGGTCTTGTAATGCCCGGCGATCGCCTCACGCAATGCCGGCATGCCGAGTGCTTCGGTATAGCCGATCCGGCCCGCATCAAGCGCGCGTTTGGCCGCCTCCCGCACCGGCGCGGGCGACGGCGCGCCGGGCTCGCCGACCTCGAGGTGCAGGATGGCGCGCCCGCCGGTTTTCTCGGCGATACGGCCGAGATCCCTGGCCTCGCGCAGCACATCCATGGCGATGAACGAGGCGATCTGCGAGCGGGCGGAAAGTTTGGGTGCGGGATGTTTGGGAAGGGGCATGAACAGCTCGGATGAAAACAGTTCGGATGAACAGGAATTTCGCTGTGACGTCGGGGAAATGCCACAGGAAGTCAAGGATCGCGCCAAAATCCCCGCCCCACTCACCTGTGCCGGGGCCGATCACGTCTACGAGAGAAGCTCCGCCCAGAATTGACCGCATTGCTGGCTATAGCCTATGCCGTATCGGGAAGCCGAGATCGGGAAGTCGAGGAATGATCGCCCTTGCCACGCCATGCTGACGCGCCGCCCCCTCTGACTGCCAGCCTGCCGGGCAAATTTTGCGCAACGCTGCTCGGCGCTGTGATCGCGGCGACCAGCGTTGTCCCCGCCTCGGCCCAGCGCCGGCCGATGAGCTTCATCCGCGATGCCGAAATCGAGCAGGTGATGCGCGAATACCTTGATCCGCTTCTCGGCGCGGCCGGCCTGCGCAAGGGGTTCATCCGCGTCGTGCTGGTCGCGGACCGCTCGTTCAACGCCTTCGTCGCCGATGGCAAGCGCGTGTTCGTCAATATCGGCGCGATCATGGAATCGACGACGCCCAATCAGATCATCGGCGTGCTCGCGCATGAAACCGGCCATATCGCCGGCGGCCATCTCGCGCGGATGCGGGCGGAACTCGACCGGGCCACCGCGGTTGCGATCATCGGCACCATCCTCGGCGGCGCGGCGGTGGTCGGCGCGGCGCGCAGCAACCAGATCGGCTCGAACAGCGCCGGCGCCATGGGCACGCTGATGGCCGGCAGCGAACTCGCCAGACGCTCACTGCTCGCCTACCAGCGCGGCGAGGAGCAGGCGGCGGATCGCGCCGGCCTTGATTACCTCGAAAAAACCGGCCAATCCTCGAAAGGCATGCTCGAAACCTTCGAGCGGATGGCGAACGAGATGCTGTTCTCGGCCTCAAGGCTCGACAAGTACCTGTTGAGCCACCCGCTGCCGCAGGAGCGTGTGGCGGGCTTGCGCGAAAGCGCCCCGAAAAGCCCGTTCTTTGCGGTGAAGGACCCGCCCGCGCGGCAAACCCGGCACGACATGGTTCGCGCCAAGCTCTATGCCTTCACCGGGGACACCAGTGAAATCGCGCGGCGCTACCCGGCCTATAACACCAGCCTTGCCGCGCGCTACGCCCGCGCCATCATCGACTACCGCTTCGGTCGGCCGGATGCCGCCCTGCGCGCCATCGACGCGCTGATCGGCGAGCAGCCCGCCAACCCCTATTTCTGGGAGCTGAAGGGCCAGGCCCTGCTCGAAGCCGGCCGCGCCAGCCAGGCGATCGCGCCGCTGCGCAAGGCGGTCGCGCTCGCACCGAACCAGCCGCTGATCCGCACCATGCTCGGCCATGCGCTGGTGGCGCAGGATACGCCGGCCTCGATCACCGAGGCGATCAAGGAGCTTTCCAACGCCACCGGGCGCGACCCGGACAACTTCGAAGGCTTTCGCTATCTGGCCCAGGCCTATGCCCGCAAGGGCGATGAGGGCAATGCCGCGCTCGCCGCCGCGCGCGGGGCCCTGATCGAGGGCCAGTTCGAGGACGCCCAGCGGTTTGCGCGCCGGGCAATGCCGCTGCTTCCGGCGAATTCGCCGGCTTTTCTCGCCGCGCGCGATATCGTCGAAGCCAAACCGGAAAAAACACGCTAGAGCATTTTTTCGTGAAACCGCATTCTCCTCTCATGCTCTATCTTTTTGTTTTGTCGCATTTTCTTTACGCGAACCGGGAGCCACTTCGCTTGAAAATGCTCTAGACCCCTTTCCGCTTTGGCCCGCCCTCCCCACCTTCCGGGCTTAGAACCGACAAAAAGGACCGCCATGATCGTCTCCGCTCTTTTCTCCGCCCGCCGGCTGCGCTCGCTGATGACGGGTGTCGCGCTTGGCATTTCGGCACTTGGCCTTTCGACGCTCGGTGCCAGCGCCCAGGCCGCGCCGGACAAATCCGCGATCGAGGCCATCATCAAGGACTACCTCCTCAAGAACCCGGAGGTGATCCAGGAGGCGATGGTGGAGCTGGAACGCCGCCAGCGTGATGCCGAAGCGCTGGCGATCAAGAAAATCACCTCCGACCCCAAGAGCCCGCTCTATACCTCGGAGCACCACACCGTGGTCGGCAACCCGAACGGCGATGTCACGCTGGTCGAGTTCTTCGACTTCAACTGCGGCTTCTGCAAGAAGGGCCTCGCGGATGTCCAGAAGGTGCTCGATACCGACAAGAACGTGCGGGTGATCCTCAAGGAATTCCCGATCCTCTCGCCCGGCTCGCGCGATGCGTCGATCGTGGCGCTGGCGTTGCGCGAGCAGTTCGACCGCGAAAAGCTGTGGAAATTCCACGCCAACCTGCTCAATGCGCGCGGCTCGATCGGCAAGGAACAGGCGCTTGGCGCCGCCAAGGATCTCGGCGCGGACCTGAAGCGGCTTGAACTGGCGATGGCGTCCCCGGGCATTCAGCTCGCGCTTGAGGAATCGAAGCTGCTGGCCGATGCCCTCGGCATCAACGGCACGCCGAGCTATATCGTCGCCGATGATCTGGTGATTGGCGCGCGCGGCTACGGCGAGCTCCAGAAGCGCATCACCGCCTGGCGCCAGTGCAAGAAGGCGGAATGCTGAGCGCTCTTCCGCCCTGCGCGGCCAGCACGATTTCCTGACAGCCACGGAATTCTCAACAGACACGGTTTCCGTTTTGCCCGGTTTTGCTTTAGAGAAGCGGCCATGCGCCGCTGGCTCTGAAGCGGCGCATGCCCGCTGACCCCGGCAACACAGGCATTCCATGCGCCAGATCCACGTCCTTAACGGCCCCAATCTCAACCTGCTCGGGCGGCGCGAGCCGGGAATCTACGGCGCGAAAACCCTGGCCGATATCGAGGCGGATCTCACCCGCGAGGCGGAGAAGGCCGGGGTCCGGCTTACCTGCCGGCAAACGAATTCCGAAGGCG
>CAZNAT010000027.1:5302-8649 GCA_964571245.1 uncultured Methylobacterium sp. | reverse complement strand
CACCTTCATGCAGGAAGCCGGGCTCGCCGGGGCCGATGTCATCGTCAATGCCGCAGCCTATACCCATACCTCGGTCGCGCTGCGCGATGCGATCAAGGGCTCGGGCGCGCGCGCCATCGAGGTGCATCTGTCCAATGTCCACGCCCGGGAGGAATTCCGGCATCACTCTTATCTCGCGCCGGTCGTGATCGGCGTTATTGCGGGTTTCGGCGCAAACAGCTATCAGCTCGCCCTCCGTGCCCTGCTCGACCTTCCCCCCGCGACCTGAAACGGCGGGAACGAACTTGCGATGAAAGCGATACCCAAAATGGCCAAAGACCTCACCATTGATCCGGATCTCGTCCGTGAGATCGCCAAGCTGATTTCGGAAACGGATCTGACTGAAATCGAGGTCGAAAAGGGCGATCTGCGCATCCGCGTCGCCCGGCAGATCACGATCCAGCAGGTTTCGCACGCCGTGGCCGCGCCCTTGCCGGCCCCAGCGCCGGTCGCCGCCGCCCCCGTGGCCGCCGCGCCCGTGACTGCGGAAAAACCCGCCGATCTTGGCGCGCATCCGGGCGCGGTGCGCTCGCCCATGGTCGGCACGGCCTACCGCCGGGCGTCCCCGGGCGCGGCCCCGTTCATCGAAATCGGCACCGCGGTCAAGGCGGGCGACAAGATCCTGCTGGTCGAAGCCATGAAGACCTTCAACGAAATCGTCGCGCCGCGCGACGGCACCGTGACGCATATCATGGTCGACGACGGACAGCCGGTCGAATATGGCGAGTTGCTTGTGGTGATCGAATAACATGTTCGACAAGGTCCTCATCGCCAACCGGGGCGAGATCGCGCTTCGCATTCTCCGCGCCTGCAAGGAACTCGGGATTGCCACCGTGGCCGTGCATTCGACCGCCGATGCGGATGCCATGCACGTCAAGCTCGCCGACGAGAGCGTGTGCATCGGCCCGCCCTCGCCGCGCGACAGCTATCTCAGCATTCCCTCGCTGATCGCGGCCTGCGAGATCACCGGGGCGGATGCGGTGCATCCCGGCTACGGCTTCCTGAGCGAGAACGCGCGCTTCGCCGAGGTGCTGGAGCAGCACAAAATCGGCTTCATCGGTCCGAAATCCGAGCATATCCGGACGATGGGCGACAAGATCGAAGCCAAGCGCACGGCGGTCAAGCTCGGCATTCCCGTGGTTCCCGGCTCCGACGGCGGCATCACCGAGGACAGCGAGGCCAGGCGCGTCGCGGCGGATATCGGCTTTCCCGTCATCATCAAGGCGGCGGCGGGCGGCGGCGGGCGCGGCATGAAGGTCGCGCGCACCGAGGACGAGCTCTCCTACGCGCTGAGCGCCGCGCGCACCGAGGCGAAAGCGGCCTTCGGCGATGACGCCGTCTATATCGAAAAGTACCTCGAAAAGCCGCGCCACATCGAAATTCAGGTGCTGGGCGACGGCAAGGGCGGCGCGATCCACCTCGCCGAGCGCGATTGCTCGCTCCAGCGCCGCCACCAGAAGGTCTGGGAGGAAGGCCCCTCGCCCGCCCTCAACGCCGAACAGCGCGAGAAGATCGGCGGCATCTGCGCCCGCGCGATGCAGGAGCTGGGCTATATCGGCGCCGGCACCATCGAATTCCTCTACGAGAACGGCGAGTTCTATTTCATCGAGATGAACACCCGCATCCAGGTCGAGCACCCCGTGACCGAGATGATTACCGGGATCGACCTCGTCAACGAACAGATCAAGGTCGCCGCGGGCTCGCCGCTTTCGGTCGGCCAGAGCGACATCAAGGTGTCCGGCCACGCGATCGAATGCCGCGTCAACGCCGAACACCCGGCAACCTTCCGGCCGTCGCCGGGACTGGTGACCTATTTTCACCCGCCGGGCGGGCTCGGGGTGCGCGTCGATTCGGCGGTCTATCAGGGCTACCGCATCCCGCCGCACTACGATTCGCTGGTCGCCAAGCTCATCGTCCACGGCAGAACCCGCAACGAATGCCTGATGCGCCTGCGGCGGGCGCTCGACGAGTTCATCGTCGACGGCATCGAGACGACGCTGCCGCTGTTCCGCACCCTCGTGCGCAATCAGGATATCCAGAACGGCCAGTACGACATCCACTGGCTCGAAAAATTCCTGAAGAATGGCGGCATGGGCGATCTCGGGCCATAAGGGAACTCGGGTCACAGGGGGCCTTGAGCACAAGGGGGCACAAGGCTTTGATTTCCCGTGCCCCCAGGCCACAATCCCGGGGCTTTCCGACGGGTTACCGCCTGTCACCCTGCGGCGGAGGCCGTATCTGCGTGCTGGAACCTGCATGAGCAATACCGATTTTCCCGTGACGCCGGAGATCCTGCTCAGGGCCTATGCCGCCGGCATTTTCCCGATGGCGGAAAGCGCGGATGATCCCGGTCTGCACTGGATCGAGCCGCAGAAACGCGGCATCATCCCGCTCGAGGGTTTTCATCTTTCCGGCAAACTCGCGCGCCTCGTCCGGCAGGAGCGGTTCCGGGTGGTGGTGGATCACGATTTTTCTGCCGTGATCGAGGCCTGCGCCGCGCCGCGCCCCGGCGCCGCCGAAACCTGGATCAACCAGCCGATTCGCGCGCTCTATGGCCAACTCTTTGCCATGGGGCACTGCCACACGGTCGAGGTTTACGAGGGCGAGGCGCTGGTCGGCGGGCTCTACGGCCTGTCGCTCGGCTCGGCGTTTTTCGGCGAGAGCATGTTTCACCGCGCTCGCGATTGCTCGAAGCTGGCGCTGGTCCACCTTGTCGCACGGCTGAAGGCGGGCGGATTCACGCTGCTCGACACGCAATTCGTCACCGAGCATCTGCGCCAGTTCGGCGCGACGGAAGTGCCGCGAAAAACCTACCGCACCCTGCTGGAAGCGGCGCTGGCGCGGAAGGCGGATTTCAATGTCTGGCCCCAATCCGGCCCCGGCGACATCCATGCGGTGCTCGCCGCGATCGAAAGCCCGGTCAGCCGCGAATAATCCCGGCCGGCAACCGGCTTCATCCGGTTTGGCGCTTCCAAAAAACAACTTGGCACTTCAAGACCCTGGGCCTGGACCCTAGTTCTTTGGTCCCGGGTCATAGGTAGCGCCGCCGCGAACCGGGCCGCTGTTGGTCGGGAAGAAGCTCTGCCGCGGCTGGGCCCGCGGCGCGACCGCCGAGGGCGGCACCGGCGCGCCGATGGCATTGGCGTCGGGCAGGCGCAGCGGCGCATTGGTCGCGGCGGCCCCGCGCGGCAAGGGATTGACCGGTTTGGGCGGCAGCTTGCGATCCGCCGATTGCGGCGGCGGTTCGTCCATATCGTCCTGCTCGGGCGGGGTCTTGATGATTTCCTTGCCGCCTTTGCAGTCGGTCA
>CAZNAT010000027.1:0-5292 GCA_964571245.1 uncultured Methylobacterium sp. | reverse complement strand
AACGATAACGAGAGACGCCAATTTTTGTTGAACATGCTCGATGGCGTTCAGCCCCGGACTGGCGGCAAACATCCAGCCGGCAAAAACCCGCTTGAACTGGTTGTCGGAACCGACTTCCTCGACCTCGATAAAGGTCGTGGTCTGCGGGTTGTCGGTCTCGGGGCGCGAATAGCAGACGCGGGTGGTGATCTGGAGCGAGCCGAACTGGATCGTCTCGTCGATCGCCGCCTCGAATGAAATGATCCGGCCGGTGATCTTGTCGAGGCCGGAGAACACCGCGGTCGTGTTCTTGATCTTGTCGGCCTGGGCCGGCGACACCAGCAAACCGGTGGCCAGCATGGCGGCAATCAGGCCAGTACCGAGAAAGCCAGTACCAAGAAAGCCAAGACCAAGCAGGCCGGTGCGGAGTGACGTCGGATAGCGCATGCTCAACCGTTCATGGGGCGCATGGAGCGCCATTGCCTTCATTGCCCGCAGCGTGCCCCGGGATTGGCAGGCACTATCACGCGAATCATGCCGAAAAAAGGGCTGAAGGGGATTTCAGCGCTGCCGCAGGAGAGTATTTTGGTGCTGACGCACCCGGCGAGCTTCCCGGCAAGCCTGCTCCAGAAAGCTCCCGATCGAGACGAGGGCTGGGCCGATTACGGTTTCCAGGGCTGGTAGTCGCCCTTGGAGGTCGCGGGCTGGCCGGCCAGGATCGAGCCCTCCGGGCGATAGGCCCGCGCCGAACCGGTCGGGTTGCCTTCGTGCGGCAGCTCCCATTCGCGCGCCACGTAGTCCTCCTGCGAGGGCAGCACATCGACCCGGTGATGCACCCAGCCATGCCAGCCGGGCGGGATCATCGAGGCATCGGCCTCGCCCTTGTAGATCACCCAGCGCCGCTCGTGGCCGAGCGTGGGGTCCACCGCGCGCCCGCGCGAGCGATAGTAGGTATTGCCGAACTGGTCGGTCCCCACCCGCTCGCCCTTGCGCCAGGTGAAGAACCGGGTTCCCACGGTCTGCCCGTTCCACCAGGTGAACATCTGCAGCAAAAATGCCTTCATCGCGCGGTGTCCTTCAAACGCTGTCTGGCTTTCGGTCCCTGTCCGGTTCTCAAATCGGCCCGGTCCGTTCCCTGGGCGCGATTCGTGGCTGGTCGCGGGAAAGCCAAATCACGGGGTTTCTCGCAAATTTGAGCGCCGAGGTCTAGGGCGAAGACTCATAAGCGGAGGCGCTCCACCATAATTGAGGCCCCGTTCCCTGTGACAGGGCACATCCGCATCTCCGGATGATTCTCCGGCGGGCGGCAATCTGGGGTAGAGTGACCGCTATGGCAGCCATTCCCTGATTGCGCAGGCCAGTTTTCTCTGCCCCCCAGCCCCAAGATATAGTAGGCTCGCCGCGATGGCTGAACGGCAAAAATGCATGGACAACCCGGCTGATTTTTGCACTCCGAAACGGCACCCAACGCAACCGGCCGCAAAAAAGCAAGCACCATCAGCCCCTTGCAGGAAATCGTTCAGTTGTCCCCACGATTCACATCTTAGTCACCAGATATTGCGATCCTACGACAGCGAGCCAACTAGATGTTGACGGCAACAAAGCCGCTAGCCTAGCTTGGGATTCTTCGCAGACGAGACAGCCGCCTTCGGGCCGGCTGAAAAAAGTGGACGATGGCGCAGCACGGGAACCCCGACAACAGCGCCACCAAAACCACGGATTTCGTCTTCGCGTGCGTTCGGGGGTTCTAGGCGATCAAACAAGATGTGGGCGGGGGCCGTATGTGCGGCTCGACGAGGATTCGTCTCTCCGGTGTTCCGGGTGGGACCGCCCTCCAGTCATTCATGCGGAGCGGAAGCTCTCGCGCTAAAGGGGATAGACGATGAAGTTCGAACGGCTCTACACCACGGCAGGCACATCCCCTTATGCCGGGATCGCCTTCCACGAAACCAAGTCGGAGATCAGGAATCCCGATGGCTCGGTGGTGTTCCGGCTTGAAAAGCTCGAGGTCCCCGCGAGCTGGAGCCAGGTTGCCGCCGATGTTCTCGCCCAGAAGTATTTCCGCAAAGCCGGGGTCCCCGCCCGGTTGAAGCGCGTCGAGGAGAACGACGTCCCCTCGTTCCTCTGGCGCTCGGTGCCCGATGAGGCCGCCCTTGCCGCGCTGCCCGAAAAAGAGCGCTATGGCTCGGAAACCTCGATGAAGGAGGTCGCCAACCGCCTCGCCGGCTGCTGGACTTACTGGGGCTGGAAGGGTGGCTACTTTACCGCCGAGGCCGATGCCCAGACCTTCTATGACGAAATGTGCTTCATGCTGGCGACGCAGCGCTGCGCGCCGAACTCGCCGCAATGGTTCAACACCGGCCTGCACTGGGCCTATGGCATCGACGGGCCGGGACAGGGCCATTATTACGTCGATCACAAAACCGGCAAACTGACGAAATCCAAATCCTCCTACGAGCATCCGCAGCCGCATGCCTGCTTCATCCAGGGCGTGCAGGACGATCTCGTCAACGAGGGCGGCATCATGGACCTCTGGGTGCGCGAGGCCCGCCTGTTCAAATACGGCTCCGGCACCGGCTCGAATTTTTCCGCCCTGCGCGGTGAGGGCGAGAAGCTTTCGGGCGGCGGCCGCTCCTCCGGCCTGATGAGCTTTTTGAAGATCGGTGACCGGGCGGCCGGCGCGATCAAATCCGGCGGCACGACCCGCCGCGCGGCGAAGATGGTCGTCGTCAACGCCGATCACCCGGATATCGAGGCCTATATCGACTGGAAGGTGCGCGAGGAGCAGAAGGTCGCCGCCCTCGTCACCGGCTCGAAGATCAACGCGAGGGCGCTCAAGGCGATCATGCGCGCCTGCCTCAATTGCGAGGGCGGCGACGCCGATGCCTGCTTCGACCCCGAGCAGAACCCGGCGCTCAAGCGCGAGATCAAGGCCGCGCGCAAGCTGATGGTACCGGACAACTACATCAAGCGCGTCATCCAGTTCGCGAAGCAGGGCTACAAGGATCTCGAGTTCGAGACCTACGACACCGATTGGGATTCGGAAGCCTACCTCACCGTCGCCGGCCAGAACTCGAACAACTCGGTCTCGCTGACCGACGAGTTCCTCCGCGCCGTCGAGAATGGCGGCAAGTGGAACCTCACCGCCCGCAAGGATGGCAAGGTCGTCAAGACGCTGGAGGCGCGCGACCTCTGGGAAAAGATCGGCTACGCCGCCTGGGCCTCGGCGGACCCGGGCCTCCACTTCAACACCACGATGAACGATTGGCACACCTGCCCCGCCTCGGGCCGGATCAATGCCTCCAATCCGTGCTCGGAATACATGTTCCTCGACGATACCGCGTGCAACCTCGCGTCGATGAACCTCCTGCAATACTACGACGCGGAGGCGCGCGTCTTCGATATCCGGGCCTATGAGCACACCATCCGCCTCTGGACGCTGGTGCTCGAAATCTCGGTGCTAATGGCGCAGTTCCCCTCGAAGGAAATCGCCGAGCAATCCTACGAGTTCCGCACCCTCGGCCTTGGCTACGCCAATATCGGCGGGTTGCTGATGACGATGGGCCTCTCCTACGACAGCGACAAGGGCCGCGCGCTCTGCGGGGCGCTCACCGCGCTGATGACCGGCATGAGCTACAAGACTTCCGCCGAGATCGCCGCCGAAGTCGGCCCCTTCCCCGGCTACCAGAAGAACGCGGGCCATATGCTGCGCGTCATCCGCAACCACACCCGCGCCGCCAAGGGCGAAACCCAGGGCTATGAAGGCCTCGCGGTCAACCCGGTCGCGCTCGATCACGCCAATTGCCCGATCCCGAACCTCGTTACCCACGCGGTAGCCTCCTGGGAGGCCGCGCTCGCCCTCGGTACCGAGCACGGCTACCGCAACGCCCAGGTGACCGTGATCGCCCCGACCGGCACCATCGGCCTGGTGATGGATTGCGACACCACCGGCATCGAGCCCGATTTTGCGCTGGTGAAATTCAAGAAACTCGCCGGCGGCGGCTATTTCAAGATCATCAACCAGGCCGCGCTGCCCGCGCTGCGCACGCTCGGCTATTCGGAAAGCCAGATCGGCGAGATCGAGGCCTATGCCGTCGGCCATGGCTCGATGCGTCAGGCACCGGCGATCAACCACTCGGTGCTGAAGACCAAAGGCTTTTCCGATGAAATGCTGGAAAAGCTTGAAAAGGCGCTTCCTGCCGCCTTCGACATCAAGTTCGCCTTCAACCGCTGGACCTTCGGCGACGAGGCGCTGATGGCCCTCGGCATCACCGAGGCGCAACTCGCCGACCCCGCGTTTGAACTCCTGCCCTTCCTCGGGTTTTCGAAGAAGGACATCGAGGCCGCCAATATCCATGTCTGCGGCGCGATGACGCTCGAAGGTGCGCCGCACCTCAAGCCGGAGCACTATTCGGTGTTCGATTGCGCCAACCCCTGCGGGCGGCTCGGCAAGCGCTATCTCTCGGTGGAAAGCCACATCTACATGATGGCGGCGGCGCAGAGCTTCATCTCCGGCGCGATCTCCAAGACCATCAACATGCCGAACGAAGCCACGGTCGAGGATTGCAAATCGGCCTATCTGCTGTCGTGGAAGCTCGCGCTGAAGGCCAATGCGCTCTATCGCGATGGCTCCAAGCTCAGCCAGCCGCTCAACTCGGCGCTGATCGAGGACGACGCGGAAGAGGCCGATGACGCGATCGAGAACCTCGTCGCCATGCCGAACGCGGCGCGGGTGACGCAGGTTTCGGAGCGCATCGTCGAGCGGATCATCGAGCGGATCGAAAAGGTCCGCGAGCGCGAAAAGCTCCCCGGCCGCCGCAAGGGCTATACCCAGAAGGCGATCGTCGGCGGCCACAAGGTTTACCTGCGCACCGGCGAATACGAGGATGGCAGCCTCGGCGAGATCTTCATCGACATGCACAAGGAAGGCGCGGCCTTCCGGGCGATGATGAACAATTTCGCCATCGCGATCTCGCTCGGCCTGCAATACGGCGTGCCGCTCGAGGAATACGTCGATGCCTTCACCTTCACCCGTTTTGAACCGGCGGGCTTCGTGCAGGGCAACGACGCGATCAAATCCGCGACCTCGATCCTCGATTACGTGTTCCGCGAACTCGCGATCTCGTATCTTGGCCGCGATGATCTCGCGCATGTCACGCCCGAGGACCTCGGCCACACCACCCTCGGCCGCGGCGATACCGCCGAAGGCTTGCCCACGCATGCCTCCCCCGCGAACCGGGTGGTTTCAAAGGGGTTGGTGCGCGGCAAATCGACCAATTTCCTCGGCGTGGTCGAGGGCGGCGGCGGTGGCAC
>CAZNAT010000026.1:36643-39588 GCA_964571245.1 uncultured Methylobacterium sp. | reverse complement strand
ACGGCGAGGCCGAGCCGTCCGATGGTCGCAAACAGGGGGTCGCCGAATGCGGGCGCAACCTTTTCTCTGTCGGCGCGGAGCCGATCGCGCTCACCGATAACCTCAACTTCGGTAACCCCGAACGCCCGGAGATCATGGGCCAGTTCGTGATGGCGGTGCGCGGCATCGGCGAGGCCTCGCGCAAGCTCGATTTCCCGGTCGTCTCCGGCAATGTCAGTCTTTACAACGAAACCAACGGGCAGGGCATTTTGCCAACCCCGACCATCGGCGGCGTCGGGCTGCTGGAGAATGTCGAGAAACATGCCACCCTCGCCTTCAAGCGCGAGGGCGATGCGATCATCCTTCTCGGCGAAACCAAGGGCTGGCTCGGCTCATCCGCCTATCTCGCGACGATCCTCGGGCGGGAAGACGGCGCGCCGCCCCCGGTCGATCTCGATGTCGAATTCCAGCACGGGCTGATCATTCGCAATCTCATCGCCAAGGGCATGGTCAGCGCGGTGCACGATCTTTCCGATGGCGGGCTGGCGGTTGGCCTCGCGGAAATGGCGATGGCGGGCAACCTTGGCGCGATGATCCAGGATTTTGACCCGGAAGTGCCCAAGCATGCGCTGTATTTCGGCGAGGATCAGGCGCGCTACCTCGTCACCTGCGACGGCAAAACCGCCGCGCAGATCGAGCATCACCTCACCGAGGCCGGCGTTCCCGCACGATTTATCGGGATTGTTGCTGGAGACACATTGAATTTGCCGGGCGAAGCGCCAGTATCGCTGGCACACATGCGCGCGGCGCATGAAGGCTGGTTCCCGGGCTTCATGGCGCAGGCGGCGGAATAATGCGGTTGTCATCACCGGGCTTTCCCGGTGATCCGGCGCAGGAAACTGCCTGAATGCGGCGCAGAACGAACTGGATGGCCGGGTCAAACCCAGCCATGACAAACTGAAAAAAGTGGTCGGGTGTTCCCAACCTTGAAATCTAGGTGCTGATTCTGTCGAAGGCCGAACGGCCGCCCGAGCTTATGCGAGGGAACCGCGGCAAAGCCGCAAGGAAAAAACCATGGCGATGGCCGCAGCCGATATCGAGCGCATGATCAAGGAAGCGCTTCCCGACGCGAAGGTCGAGATCAGGGATCTCGCCGGCGACGGCGATCACTACGCCGCGACGGTTGTTTCGGCCGCCTTCAAGGGTCTGCCGAAAGTAAGGCAGCACCAGCTTGTCTATGCCGCGCTCAAGGGCAACATGGGCGGCGTGCTGCACGCTCTGGCGCTGACGACCTCGGCGGAATAAGATCAACGGGATGCAATGTGTCGATCTTGAATCGACAGGAGAAAGATATGAGCGACATCAACACCTTCATCGACAATGAAGTGAAATCCAACGACGTCGTGCTGTTCATGAAGGGCACGCCGCAGTTCCCGATGTGCGGGTTCTCCGGACAAGTGATCCAGATCCTCGATTACGTCGGGGTGCCCTACAAGGCCCATAACGTGCTGGAGAACGCCGACCTCCGGAACGGCATCAAGGATTACGCCAACTGGCCGACGATCCCGCAGCTCTACATCAAGGGCGAGTTTGTCGGTGGCTGCGATATCGTCCGCGAGATGTTCCAGTCCGGCGAGCTGGCGCAGACCTTGGCCGACAACGGAATCGCGGTGAAAAAGGCAGGATAGAGCATTTTTTGCTCGCGCGGACCTTCGGTTCTTGACGCGAACCGATACCCACCCCTGCCTTCGCAGGGGCATGCTTCGCTCGAAAATGCTCCAGCCTTTGCACGCGAAGCGGGAACCGGTTCGGGTGAAGCAAAGGCTTGGAAAAAGAAGGATTCCCCCCTGTGCGGATCGCCTTCACCGCCCCGCTCTGGCTGTGGAACGGCAAGGGTGCGTGGCACTTCGTCACGCTGCCGGTGGATGAGTCTGAGATCATCAAGATGGCCGTTCCGCGCCGTGGCTGGGGTTCGGTGCGTGTCAGGGCGCGCATCGGCGAGACCAGCTGGTCGACTTCGGTGTTCCCGGATTCGAAATCCGGGGCCTACCTTCTCCCGGTGAAGGCGGACGTGCGCAAAGCCGAAGGTATCACACCGGGCGATGCGATCGAGGTTACCGTTTCGCTGGATTTATAGCCCTGATGTCATCGGTCAAACGTGGCGGACCGGCCTTCGACGCTTCCGTTTCGCCTTGATCGCCTCCACGCGCTCGGTATCTTCCGCCTGAAGGTAGCGCCCCCGCTCAAGAAGTTCGAGCGTATATTCCTCGTAGGTGAGGCCCAGCGCCTCGGCCTTGTCGTCGCGGCGGATCATGATCTCGCGCGGCGTCGATTTCCACACCGCGCGATGGGCCTTGCGCCAGGGAAAGTAGCTCTTGAAGCCTCCCGTGCCCCATTCGGGCACATGGCGTTTTTCCTTGAGCGGCGGCCCGCCGTTGTGGCCAATGCCGATGCGTTTCAGCTTTCCCCGCGCCATTTACCGGGCTCGCACGCCGCGCGCGAAGCCGAGCACCGCGCCGGTCAACTTGCCGTCGATCCCCGCAAACCCGTGATGCCCCTGCGCCTGACAGGGATCGCCCTCATCCCGCCCGCCATCGACCCAGATGACCCGGGCGCGGGCGCCCGCCCATTGCTGGAACGCCGGCACCAGCGCGGGCAATGTCACTCGGCAGGTATCGTTGCGATGATGAATGACCAGCGTTGGCGGCAGCGCTTCCGAGGAGCCGATGTTCGAGGCGAAATGGTCGAGCATCCCCGAGGCGATCACGATTCCATCCGCTGAGATCGCGCGATGGATGCGCGTGCCGGCACGGCTGGTGCCCACGACGATCACCGGCCGGGCGATCTTGCGCATCGCCTCGATCGCCGCCGCCGGACTGCCGGAGGAGGATAGCGAGAGCGTGGCATAGCCCCCGGCGACGAAGGCACGGCGATTGCGAATCAGCGAATTGTTGAGAAGGCGGGTA
>CAZNAT010000026.1:13737-36627 GCA_964571245.1 uncultured Methylobacterium sp. | reverse complement strand
CTCCGGTGATCCGGAGGTCACCATCGGTGCCCGGCATCAGGATGATCGAGCCGCGCGGTTTGCCTCTGGGGCGTTCGAGCGCGGCATCGGTACCAAGTTCGGGCAGGATTTCCGCCGCGATGGCAGAGAGCTGCGCCGCCATCAGAAAACAAATCGCGCCGATCGCCCGCATGCTCCGCCCCCGTCGTTTCCTCGGATGCTATGATGCCCCCGGCGATTTCACAATCGCCCCCGCGCGCCAATCGACGGTGCTATCGCGCCCGCGAGGCCGGCGGCGCGCGGAAGCGATAGGTGATCGCAATCCGGTTCCAGGTGTTGATGACGCCGATGGCGCCGAGGAGATAGGCGAGCGGTTTTTCGCCGAATTCGGCCTGCGCGGCGGCGAATTCCGCGTCGGAGACCTCGTGCCCGGCAATCAGCACCAAACGCTCGGTCAGCGCCAGCGCCGCGCGCTCGCGCGGGGTATAGACCAATGCCTCGCGCCAGACCGCGAGCTGATCGAGCTTGCCAGCCTCGACACCCAGCGCCCGCGCCAGATTGACGTGGTATTGCACGCAATAGGCGCAGCCGTTGATCTGCGACGCCCGGATCTTGACCAGCTCGATCAGGTCTTTCTCAAGCCCCGCCACCCCCGCCGACTGGCTGAGCGCGGAAAGCGCATCAAAGACTTCCGGGGCCAGCGCCTTGAACGGGGCGATTTCCATGCGAACGCTCGGGCTCATTGACAACTCCTTTTTCTCGACGGGGTCGGGTAGTGGCGCCAACGGTACTTGTTCCGGAAGCGATCGAAAAGCTCGGTGAGCGTAGAACATGCCCGGGGTCTGGGCCCTATTTGAGGGCTGCCCGCACAAAGGCCAGGGCCTCCGGGCTCGACCATTCGGCGGGGCCAGCGAGATTGGCGAGCTCGCACCCCTCCGCGTCGATCAAAAGGGTGGTCGGCATGCCAAACGCCTTGCCGGCGATCTTCAGGTCCTGAAAGACCTTCGCGGAGGGATCGGCGTAATAGCCGAGCCTTGTCACCTTGATCTCGTCGAGAAACGCTTTCGGCTTCTCGAGGTTACGTTGGTCGATATTCACCGCGACGACCTCGAAATCCTTCGAACCGAGGCTTGCCTGCAGGGCATCGAGCGCCGGCATTTCCTTGCGGCAAGGCACGCACCAGGTCGCCCAGAGGTTGAGCAGAATGGTCCGGCCCTTGAAATCGGCCAGGGTAACCGCCTCGCCCTTGGCGTTGAGGAACGAGAGCGGCACCACCGGCGCAGGCTTTTCAGCAACCTGAAGTGCGGCGATCTCCCCGGTCGCGAGAGATTTTAGGCGCACGATTTTTGCCTGCGCCGACGCACACTGCCGCGCGCCTCCGGCGGATTTGCCGCCGAAAAGGTTGCCCAAACCGCCAAAGGCATATAGCGAAGCCGCCAGAACGATCAGCGCAAACAGAAGCGGGCCCAGAAGAGGTCTGAGACCTCTAGGCCGCATCCGGGGTTCGTTCGGTATCGTCATTTTCGAGGAGCATCCCTTGTCTAAGGAAATTTCGGCGAACGAAATGTGGGGCGGCCGCTTCGCCGAAGGCCCGGCGGCCGTGATGGAAGCGATCAACGTCTCGATCGGGTTCGACAAGCGCCTCGCCCAGCAGGACATCCAGGGCTCGATCGCCCATGCCGAGATGCTTAGCGCCCAAGGTATCATCGATGCCCAGTCCGCTGAAGCGATCCTGCAGGGGCTCGCCAAGGTCAAGAGCGAAATCGACGCCGGTACCTTCACATTTAAGACAGAGCTCGAAGATATCCAGATGAATATCGAGGGCCGCCTGTCCGAAATCATCGGCAAGCCGGCCGGAAGGCTTCATACCGCCCGCTCGCGCAACGATCAGGCGGTCACCGGGTTCCGGCTCTGGGTGCGCGACACCATCGACGGCATCGACGGCGTCCTAGCCGATCTCCAGCAGGCGCTGGCGGAAAAGGCGCTGACGCATGCCGGCACAGTGATGCCGGGCTTCACCCATATGCAAAGCGCGCAGCCCGTGACCTTCGGCCACCATCTGATGGCCTATGTCGAAATGATCGGCCGCGACCGCGGCCGCTTCCGCGATGCGAGGGCACGGCTCAACGAATGCCCGCTGGGCGCCGCGGCGCTGGCCGGCACCTCCTTCCCGATCGACCGGCACCGCACGGCGAAGGCGCTTGGTTTCGACCGCCCGACGGCGAACAGCCTCGATTCGGTCTCGGATCGCGATTTTGCGCTTGAAACCCTCGCCGCAGCTTCCATTCTCGCGATGCACCTCAGCCGCCTTGCCGAGGAAATCGTCATCTGGACCTCGGCCCAGTTCGCCTTCGTCCGGTTGTCGGACAAATTCACCACCGGCTCCTCGATCATGCCGCAGAAGCGCAACCCGGATGCGGCCGAACTCGTCCGCGCCAAGACCGGCCGCGTCTACGGCAGCCTGATCGGGCTGCTCACGGTGATGAAGGGGCTCGCCCTCGCCTATGCCAAGGATATGCAGGAGGACAAGGAGCAGACCTTCGACGCCCTCGACGCGCTCGCGCTCTGCATCGCCGCCACCACCGGCATGATCCGGGACATGGAGCCCGACGCCAAACGGCTGAAAAAGGCCGCCGGCTCGGGCTACGCCACGGCGACCGATCTCGCGGACTGGCTCGTTCGCACGCTGAAAATGCCGTTCCGCGAGGCGCATCACGTCACCGGCACCCTCGTCGGGCTGGCCTCCGCCAGAAATGTCGATCTTGAAAAACTCAGCCTGGCCGACATGCAGGCCGTCGAGCCACGGATCAGTGCCGAGATTTTCGCGGTGCTCGGGGTTGTCAACTCGGTCAACAGCCGGGTGAGCTATGGCGGCACCGCGCCAGCGAACGTCAAAAAACAGGCACGCCGCTGGATCGCCCAGCTGGCGCGCGAAAAGCGCGCGCTCGCGTCCCGCTAGGGCATGCTGCGAAAAAGTGTGAGCGGTTTTTCGCAAAAAAGCATGCAAAAATAATAGGATAAGAGCATGCTGCGGTTCTATCAGAACGCAGCATGCTCTAACCCCCGTTTCGTTTTGATGGACCTAAAACCGCGCTCTAGAGCACTTTTGCGTGAATTCACATTCACCTCTCATGCTCTATCTTCTTATTTCGTCGCATTTTCGCTTGCGCGGACCTTCGGTTCTTGACACGAACCGGAATCCACTTCGCTCGAAAATGCTCTAGCCCTTTGTTTTGGCGCATGTTGTTATGCAAAACCGGTTTCCACTTTTGCGCAGCATGCTCTAGCGTTTTATGCTAGATCCCTTGCCTGCTGATCGGAACCTTCGGGAAAGTTCAATGCCTCGCACGCTTCGCCTCACGCTCACCCTGCTGCTGATTGCCGGCAGTCTTGCCGCCTGCGGCAAGCGCGGGCAGCTCGAACCGCCCTCGGCGCAAAAGCAGGCTTCGGAAACCGGAAGCCCCGCACCCTCGGCGGCAAGCACCAAAGCCGGTGACGACAAGGCCGGCGAAGACGGCGCGGGCCAGAACAAGCTCGGCGGCAAGAAACGCGTGCCGATCACCCCGCCCAAGCGCGAGCTGTTCATCGACCGCCTTCTCGACTGACCCGGGCGCCCCATGCATCATTTCGATTACATCGACGGTCGCCTTCACGCCGAGGGTGTCCCGCTGGACCGGATCGCGGAGGAGGTCGGCACCCCCGTGTACGTCTATTCCTCCGCGACGCTGGAGCGGCATTATCGCGTGTTCTGCGAGGCCGTGCGGCCGCACCAGGCGCATGTGTTCTACGCGGTGAAGGCCAACGGCAATCTCGGCGTGCTCATGACGCTGGCGAAACTGGGCGCGGGCGCCGACACCGTCTCCGAGGGCGAGGTCCGGAAAGCGCTGGCGGCAGGGTTTCCGGCCAACCGGATCGTGTTCTCCGGCGTTGGCAAGACCGAGGCCGAACTCGCCTTTGCCGTGGATGCCGGGATCTACCAGATCAACGTCGAGAGCGAGGGCGAGCTTGAAGCCCTCTCGCGCGTTGCAGCGGCGCGCGGGCGGCGGCAGGCGATCGTCTTGCGCGTCAACCCCGAGATCGGCGCCGGCGGCCACGCCAAGATCACCACCGGCGATGCCGCCAACAAGTTCGGGGTTTCGTTTTCCGAGGCCGAGCGGCTCTACGCCAAGGCCTCGAACATGGCCGGGGTTTCGGTGAAGGGCCTTGCCGCGCATATCGGCAGCCAGGTGACGGAGTTTTCGGCCTATCGCGCCGCCTTTCTCAAGATGCGCGGCGTGGTCGAGAACCTCCGGAAGCAGGGTCACCCGGTCGAGCGGCTTGATCTGGGCGGCGGCGTAGGCGTTCCCTACGAGATGAGCCACCCCTATTCGCACGGGCCCGATACGCTGGAGGCCTACGGCCAGATGGTGCGCGAGGTTACCGCCGGGCTCGACATCGAGCTGGGCTTCGAGCCGGGCCGGGTGATCGCCGGCAATGCCGGCATCCTGCTGACCAAGGTACTTTACATCAACGAACGTGCCGATCGCTCGTTCCTGATCATCGATGCCGGCATGAACGATCTCGTGCGTCCGGCGATGTATGAAGCCTACCACGAGATCTGGCCGGTCCGGCAGCCGGAGGCGGGCGCCAAACGCGCCGCCTATGACATCGTCGGGCCGATCTGCGAATCGGGTGATACCTTCGCCACCGGACGGATGTTGCCGGCGCTGAAGCCCGGCGATCTCGTCGTGTTCAAGACGGCGGGCGCTTATGGATCGTCGATGTCCTCGACCTACAATCAGCGCCTTCTGGTGCCGGAGGTTCTGGTCAAGGGCGGTGATTACGCCATCACCCGGCCGCGCCAGACATACGAAGAATTGATCGGGCTCGATCGCGCGCCGGGCTGGCTCTGAAGCGGTCGATCGGGCTCGATCAGATCAACCGCTCTATCTTCTTGTTTTGTCGTATTTCTTTCGATGAGCCGGTGCCCACCCCTGCCTTCGCAGGGCATGCTTCGTTCGAGAATGCTTCAGGCGCGTTTTTCCCGGGGTTTTCGGCGGAGCGGAAAGATTGCTGCGGCCTTGCCACTGGCCAATGACCCATTCCGTGCTACCTTATGCGCCTATCCGCTCGGAATCGGAGCCAAGACGAATGGCGATCTGGCCAGCAGAACTCCGTGACCCGCGCCGGCACCAGCAGGACTGGCGCTATCGGCTCGCCGGGTTCGCGCTGTTTTCAGAGCGGCTGCTGCCGGCGCTTTTGCCATTGGCTGGCGTTGTCTCGCTCTTCCTTATTCTGAGCTGGCTCGGGGCCTTCGAGGTTCTCGAGCCGCTCGGCCGCATGGCCCTGGTGCTGGGGCTGATCGGACTTTTCGCGTTCTACTGCCTGCCGCTGCGGCGCCTCCGACTGCCCGAAAAGCACGAGATCGAGCGGCGTCTTGATCTCTCGCGGCCGGAATTCCACCGCCCGCTGGCGACGCTCGCCGATGTACCGTCCGGGAAGGGCGACCCCGTGGCCGCCGCGCTCTGGGCCGTGCATCGCCAGCGCGCCGAAATGGCGAGCGCGGCGCTTCAGGCCGATAGAGGCGATGCCCGCATTCGCGAGAAGGATCGCTATGCCCTGCGCGCCGGCGTCCTGCTGGCGCTCATCGCCTCGGCCTTCGCGGCCGGCGACAACCGCACGATGCGGCTGACGCAGGCACTGGACTGGTCGACGCCGCGTGTGCCGCCCGTCCCGCCCCGGCTCGACGCCTGGATCGACCCGCCGGCCTATACCGGCAAGCCACCGATATTCCTGTCGAGTTCTGCCGGCGCCCAGCCCGGCGAAGTCGTACGCGCGCCCATCGGCTCGACCCTGACCATCCGCTCCACGCCCCCACGTACCGAGAGCCAGCCGGCAAAACCCTTGCCGATCGAGGTGCAGGCCAGCCCCGGGCTGGAGATGCCCAAGCCGGATGCCGCCGAGCCCAATGCCCGCGTTCAGGCCGGGGTCAGCCTTGAAAGACGGGTCATCCGGGCGGATAGTTCCGTCAAGGTGTTGCGCCAGGGGCAGGAAATCGCCGCCTACCGCTTTGCCGTGATCCCCGATCTTCCCCCGGTTGCCATGCTCAAGGAGGTCAAGGTCGAGCTTGCCTCCCCGGAACGGCAGACGCCAGGCGGCATTCGCGTGATCTACGACCTGCAGGACGATTACGGGATCGCCAAGGCCGAGCTGATCATTGAGCGGCTGGCGCAGGCTCCAGCCGGAAAACCGGTCGCCAAAGCCGCCCGGACGCTGTTTCCGCCGCCCGGCGCGAGCATCCCGCTTCGCCTTGGTGCCGGCGAGACCGCGCTCCCGACCGAGGATCACGCCTGGGCCGGTGAGGAAGTCCGGGTGCGGCTGCGGATCGAGGATGATCTGGGCCAGAGCGCGGAAAGCGAGAGCCGGACGATCGTGCTGCCGCAGCGTCCGTTCACGCAAGCCCTGCCCAGAGCCCTGGTCGAGCAGCGCCGGGCGCTCAACTTCGCGCCCGATGATCTTGCCATGCCCCGGCTTGCTTTCGATGCCCTGTTGTTCGAGCCGGAGAAATTCACCCCCAAGGTCGGCGATTATCTGGCGCTGGACATGATTCGCGCCGCGCTCCGCACCGCGCGCACCGACGACAAGCTCCGGGACATCTCGGACCAGATCTACGATCTCGCGCTGTTCCTTGAAAACGGCGATATGTCCGACGCCGAAAAGCGCCTGCGCGAGGCCGAGGCCCGGCTGCGCGAGGCGCTCGAACGCGGCGCGCCGCCTGAGGAAATCAAGCGCCTGGCCGAGGATTTGCGCCGGGCGATGGATCAGTTCCTGCGTGAATTCGCCGAACGTGCCCTGCGCAACCAGGATCGCAATGCCGAGGACCGCAGCCCGATCTCGCCCGAACGCATGCTCACCCAGCGCGATCTCGCGGAGATGTTGCGGAAAATCGAGGAAATGGCGCGCTCCGGCAACATGGCCGAAGCCCAGAAACTTCTCAACGAACTCAAGCAGATTCTTGAAAATCTCCGCTCTGCCCGCCGACAGGATGTCGACCCGCGCATGCGCGAACTCGGCCAGCAGCTCGAAGAGCTCGATCGTCTCCAGCGCGAGCAGCGCGATCTCCGCGATCGCACCTTCCGCGAAGGCCAGCAACGCGGCCAGCGCCAGCCGGGACAGCGGGGCGAGCAGGGCCAGCAGGGGCAACAACGCGGCCAGCAGCGCGGGTCGCAGCCCGGCGAGGAGCAGAGCTTGCAGGACTTGCAGCAGGCGCTGCGCGACCGGCTGAAAAAGCTGCGCGAGCGGCTCCAGCAACGCGGCATGGAAGAGGGCGAAGGCTTTGGCGATGCCGAGCAGGGCATGCAGGACGCCGAAGGCCAGCTCGGACAGGGAAAGCCGGGGGATGCCACCGAGGGCCAGGGCCGCGCGCTCGAAGGGCTCGGGCGGGCGGCCGAAGGCATGGCTCGGGCGCTCGAGCGCCAGATGGGGCAGGGCGAGGGCGAAGGCGAGGGGGAAGGCCCCGGCCAACCCGGACCCGGCCAGCCGGGCCGTGCCGAAAGCCGGATGGACCCGCTCGGGCGCGAGCGCAGCGGCAGCCGGAATCCCCGCGAATTCGACGATGCGACAAAAATGCCGGAAGGGGGCGATGAGCGCCTGCCCAGCGCGCTCGGTAAACGCGCCGAGGAAGTGTTGCGGGAATTGCGCCGGCGGCTCGGGGAATTCGAGCGCCCGCGCGACGAGCTCGATTACCTTGAAAGGCTGCTGCGCCAGCGCTAGGGTCCAGACCCCAAGGGGTGCCCCTCGCGTGAAAATGCGCTAGAGGCCCTCTGAGCGCAGCGGATTGTTAAGAGCGCGGCGGTCTTTAGCGCGGCGGTCTTGGCGGGCACGGTGCGTTTTCCGGTGATTTTATGGAGATAAGAGATGAACGCCGTTGTGGGTGTTGCTGTCGGCGCGGTCACGCTCGTGCTGTTGCTCGGCCTGTTCAATATGCTGCGCGGCGGCTCGCCCAACCGCTCGCAGCACCTGATGCGGCTCCGGGTTCTGCTGCAGTTTTTCGCCGTCATCCTCATCATGGGCGTGATCTGGTACCGCAACAGCTGACCCTCCCGGGGGGTCCTTCGCATTTCATTAACGTTAACGATTTTCGACCATGGTAGCCGCCTGAACTCAAAGGCTGGACGATCCACGGGGCCAACGGTCCCGGGATTAACGCCCCCACGCGGAATACCCTGTTGTGAAACGCGCGCTGGCCCCCTCGCTTGTGATGCTGGCTCTTGGAATGCCTGTCCTTGGTTCTGCCGGCGTGTGCGCCGCGGATCGGCCGGCGCTGGCGGCAAAGCCGGGGGAAACCGGCCAAATCCCTGGCATCCAAGTCCCTGTTGCCCACCCCCCTGCGACCCAGGTTCCCTTCCTCAGCGAGCTGCGTCTCGGCCTTTTCTCGCACGACCCCTGGAGCCCGGAACGCGGTTCCGCCGACTTTTCGGCGGAAGTGCTGTTCCAGAAACCCTTCATCGCCACCTCGTCATGGGAGCCTGCCATCCCGCGGCTGCATCTGGGCGGGGCGCTCAATACCGACGGCAAAACCAGCCATCTGCGCGCCGGGCTGAGCTGGACCTTCGAGCTCACCGAAAAACTCTTCGTGGAAGCCAGCCTCGGCGGGGCCCTGCACAACGGCCGAACCTCGCGCGCGGTGCCGGCAAACCGGAATTCCCTCGGCTGTTCCGCGCATTTTCGCGAAGCCGCCGGCATCGGCTACCGGATCGACCCGCGATGGAGCGTCATCGCCTCGGTCGAGCACCTCTCCAATGCCGGGCTTTGCCGGAAGAACCGCGGGCTGACCAACCTCGGCGTTTCCCTCGGCTACCGCTTCTGACAAATCGCCGCTTGAATTTACCAGCGTGAGCGCCACAATCCCCGGATGGTCAAGCTCAATCGAATTTATACGAAAACCGGCGATGCTGGCACCACCGGCCTTGGCACCGGCGCGCGCGTCGCCAAGTTCGACCTTCGCGTCGAGGCCTATGGCACGGTCGACGAGGCCAACGCGGTCCTCGGCCTTGCCCGGTTGCACACCGCGGATCAACCCGAACTCGATGCCATCCTGGCCCGGATCCAGAACGACCTGTTCGATCTCGGCGCGGATCTCTGCGCGCCCGATACCGGCGCAAAGCTGGAATGGGAGCCGCTGAGGATCGTCGAGAGCCAGGTCAGCCGGCTCGAGGCGGAGATCGACGCCATGAACGCCCGGCTCAAGCCGCTCAAATCCTTCATCCTGCCCGGCGGTTCCCCGGCCGCGGCCTATCTGCATCAGGCGCGGACCGTCTCGCGTCGCGCCGAACGGCAGATGTGTCAGCTTGCCGCCAAACCGGACGAGAACGTCGGCAGTGCCGCGCTGAAATACATCAACCGGCTCTCGGACCTGCTGTTCGTGCTCTCGCGCAATGCCAACGAAAATGGCGCGAAAGACGTGCTTTGGGTGCCCGGTCTGACAAGGGCCTCCTGATCGACCGGATTACCGACCAAAAAAATGCAGGTTCGGGTCAATCAGATGACAGTTTGGACTACAAACACCGCCTATTCCGGTGCTAGCGTGCGGGCAAAGGGATTTGCTTGCGAACACCGCATCGTTCACATGCGACCTTTTGTTGTGCGGCGGATTGCGCGCCTTGAGCCGGCGCCACGTGCTGCCGGGACGGAAACGGATAGGACCACGTCATGAAGATCCTTGTGCCCGTGAAACGGGTGGTTGATTACAACGTCAAAATCCGGGTCAAGCCGGATGGTTCGGGCGTTGATCTCGCGAATGTGAAGATGTCGATGAACCCCTTCGACGAAATCGCGGTGGAAGAGGCGCTACGGCTCAAGGAAGCGGGCAAGGCCTCGGAAGTGGTGGTTGTCTCCATCGGCCCGGCACAGGCCGCGGAGACGATCCGCACCGGCCTCGCGATGGGCGCGGATCGCGGCATCCACGTCAAAACGGATCAGGTGGTCGAGCCGCTCGCGGTCGCCAAACTGCTCAAGGCGATCATCGCCACGGAAGCACCGGGTCTCGTCATTCTCGGCAAGCAGGCGATCGATGACGATATGAACGCCACCGGGCAGATGCTGGCGGCGCTGCTCGGCTGGGGCCAGGGCACCTTTGCCTCGAAGGTCGTGGTCGGCGACGGCACGGTGGACGTGACGCGCGAGGTCGATGGCGGCCTGCAAACGGTCTCGCTGAAGCTGCCGGCGATTGTGACGACGGATCTGCGCCTCAACGAGCCGCGCTATGCCAGCCTCCCGAACATCATGAAGGCCAAGAAAAAGCCGCTCGATGAAACCAGCGCCGAAGCGCTCGGCGTCGATATCGCGCCGCGCCTTGACGTGCTCAAGACCGTCGAGCCGGCCACCCGCAAGGCGGGCGTCAAGGTCGCCTCGGTGGAAGAACTGGTCGACAAACTCAAGAATGAAGCGGGAGTGATCTGATGGCTGTTCTGGTTCTCGCTGAACATTCGAATAACCAGCTCAACGAGGCAACCGCCAAGGCCGTGACGGCGGCAGCGGCGATCGGCGGCGACATCCATGTGCTCGTTGCCGGCGCTGGCGCAAAAGCCGCTGCCGAAGCGGCCGCCAAGCTCGCGGGCGTTGCAAAAGTGCTGCTGGCGGAGGATGCCAGCCTCGGCAATGGCCTCGCCGAACCGGTGGCGGCGCTGCTGGTCAGCCTTGCGGCCGGCTATGACGCGATTCTCGCGCCTGCCACGGCCAACGGCAAGAATATCTTGCCCCGCGCTGCCGCGCTGCTCGACGTGCAGGTGATCTCCGCTGTCACCAAGGTGATCTCGGCGGATACCTTTGAGCGGCCGATCTACGCCGGCAACGCCATCCAGACCGTGAAATCGAAGGACGGCAAAAAGCTGCTGTCAATCCAGCCCGCCAATTTCGCGGCGGCCGGCACCGGCGGTTCGGCGGTTATCGAGAGCATCACGGCGCCGGCGGCCGGCGGCATCTCGACGTTCGTTTCCGAGGAAGTCTCGAAATCGGATCGGCCTGAGCTGGCCTCGGCGAAGATCATCGTCTCCGGTGGCCGCGCGCTCGGTTCGAGCGAGAAATTCCGCGAAGTGATCGAGCCGCTGGCGGACAAGCTCGGTGCGGCCGTGGGCGCTTCCCGCGCGGCGGTCGACGCCGGCTATGCCGCGAACGATCTCCAGGTCGGCCAGACCGGCAAGGTCGTCGCCCCCGCGCTCTACATCGCCTGCGGCATTTCCGGCGCGATCCAGCATCTTGCGGGGATGAAGGATTCGAAGGTGATCGTCGCCATCAACAAGGATGCGGAAGCCCCGATCTTCCAGGTCGCGGATTACGGACTTGTTGCCGACCTTTTCGAGGCCGTCCCGGCGCTCGTCAAGGCCCTGTGAGGGATTATTCCCGCAAACACGACGCATGAAGGCATTCCGGCGCTTGAGCCGGAATGCGAGGAGGCCTAGCCTGAAGGCCGGGCACAGGATGGGACAAGAGCAGGCCATGCAGGGCGGAATTCGCAAGATCGGGGTTATCGGCGCGGGCCAGATGGGCAGCGGCATCGCGCATGTTGCGGCGCTGGCGGGCTTCGAGGTCGTGCTGAACGACGTCAACGAGGATCGGGTGCAGTCCGGCCTTGCGACGATCACCGGCAACCTTGCCCGGCAGGTGCAGAAGGGCACGATCACCGATGACGCCCGCCAGCAAGGGCTTGGCCGGATTTCCGGCGCGCCGGAAATGGAAGCGCTGGCACAATGCGACCTCGTCATCGAAGCCGCGACCGAGAACGAGGACATCAAGCGCAAGATCTTCCAGAGCGTGACGCGCACTCTCAAGCCGGAGGCGATCCTGGCGTCGAACACCTCCTCGATCTCGATCACCCGGCTCGGCGCCTCGACCGATCGGCCGGAGCAGTTCATCGGCATCCACTTCATGAACCCGGTGCCGGTGATGCAGCTGGTGGAGATCATCCGCGGCATCGCCACCGATGACCGCACCTTCAACCTCGCGCGCGATTTCGTGCAGACGATGGGCAAGACCGTGACGATGTCCGAGGATTTCCCGGCGTTCATCGTCAACCGCATCCTGCTGCCGATGATCAACGAGGCGATTTACACGCTCTACGAGGGCGTGGGCTCGGTGGAGGCGATCGATACCGCGATGAAGCTCGGCGCCAACCACCCGATGGGGCCGCTGCAACTGGCGGATTTCATCGGCCTCGATACCTGCCTCTCGATCATGCAGGTGCTGCACGACGGCCTGGCGGATTCAAAATACCGCCCCTGCCCGCTGCTGGTAAAATACGTCGAGGCCGGCTGGCTTGGCCGCAAGGTCAAACGCGGGTTTTATGACTATCGCGGCGAGAAGCCGGTTCCGACAAGGTAGTTTATCTCTGGCAGCCGATGCCCTTTTGAACGAATGCCCATTTCGGTCCTTCGCAGACGCTCTGGATTCCCGCTCGCGCCTGACGGCGCGTCGGGAATGACACCCGAGCAAACCCTCCCTTGACGCCACGCCTCTTGCATGGCCCTCTTCGCTCCGCAACCCAAGCGGAGCCACGCCATGCCCAAAACCCTCTCCCGCCGTTCGCTTCTGGTCGGTCTTGGGGCCGGTGTTGCCGCCGCCCCCCTTGCCTATCCTACCCTCGCCCAAAACCCGCATGCGCATCACGCCGGCCAGTTCGAGCGCCTGAACGCCCCGGGGCGGATGGGCGTCCCCGACCTCCATTTTCAGCACGCGGTGGTGGATAGCCCCGCGCCGAAAGCCGCGAAAATGGGCACCTGGAGCCCGCGCGCGCCGCTGCCGATCCCGCGCACCGAAATGGCCTGGGCGGTGGAATATCGCGGCCGGATGCACCTCGTCGGCGGCTATGCCGAGCAGCGCGTCGACAAGCCCTATCACCACGCCTACGACGCCAAGACCGACGCCTGGACCGAGCTGCCGCAACTGCCGCGCGGCGCGAACCATGTCGGCGTCGCCACGCACGGGGATAGACTTTACGCCTTCGGCGGCTTCATCGAGCAGAACCGCACCCCGCACGACGAGGCTTTTGCCTTCGACGGCACGGCGTGGAAGCCCATTCGCCGCCTGCCCGAAACCTGCGGCGCCATGGCCTGCATCGCCTTGGGGGACACTATCCACATCATCGGCGGCGCGATCGGCTCGGACAATCGCCGCTCGATCGACTGGCACCTCGTGTACGATCCCAGGACCGACAAATATACCCGCCGCCAGCCAATGCCGGTGGCGCGCGACCATTGCGGCATCGTCAGCGTCGCCGGCAAGGTGCATATCATCGGCGGGCGGGTCGATAGTTTCCACACCAATTCCGCGCTCCACCACGCCTACGACCCTAAAACCGATAGCTGGAGCTTTCTTGCACCGATCCCCACCCCGCGCTCCGGCCACGGCTGCGTGTGGTTCAACGAGCGCATCTTCTGCATGGGCGGGGAAGGCACCAACCGCGTCTTCGGCCAGATGGAAAGCTTCGACCCCGCGAAGAGCGCCTGGGAGCAGCACGCGCCGATGCTGACGCCGCGCCACGGCATGGGGGCAGTGGTGCTCGGGGACGCGATCTATGTCGCCGGCGGCGGCCCACAGATGGGCGGCGGCGTCAAAAGCGCGATCAACGAGGCGTTTCGTCTCGGCTGAGCCCGTTTTCGCCCCTTCACAGGCGTGTCATATCCGCCCTACACTACGAAGCATCACACCGCTTCGCCGATTCGAGGCGCGGTGGGCGTTCGTATCGTGCCTGTTTCGTGCCATCCCGTTGCCGTGCCGATTCCGACCAAACCAGCCAGAAAGTGCCGATAGCCGCGTAATCCAGCATTCCAGCGTTCGATTTGGGGGTATGCGTGACCATCCATATCCATCCCGCGCAAGCGAGCCTGTCCGTGTCCCCGGAAGCCTGTCCGGCGCTGGTGCTGAATGCCGATTTTCGGCCGCTCTCGTATTATCCGCTCTCGCTCTGGTCCTGGCAGGATGCGATCAAGGCCGTGTTCATGGACCGGGTGAACATCGTCTCCGAATACGATCGCGCGGTGTCATCGCCTTCGTTCTCGATGCGGCTGCCGAGCGTTGTTTCGCTGAAAACCTACGTCAAACCCTCGCGCACCCCGGCCTTTACGCGGTTCAACGTGTTTCTGCGCGACCGTTTCACCTGCCAGTATTGCGGCAGCCACGAGGAGCTGACCTTCGATCACGTCATCCCGCGCTCCAAGGGCGGGCTCACCACCTGGGAGAATGTCGTCGCGGCCTGCTCGCCGTGCAATCTGAGGAAAAGCGACAAGCTGCCGCGTGAGATCGACATGCTGCCGCACCAGCCGCCGTTCGCGCCGAGCGTGCAGGACCTGCACCGGAATGGCCGGCTGTTCCCGCCGAACTACCTGCACGACAGCTGGTTCGACTATCTCTACTGGGACAGCGAGCTCGAACCCTGAAGCCTGCGCCGCGCCGACGATCAGGCCCGTGCCGCGCGCTTTGCCGCCGCGAAATACAGCGCCGAGATCCCCGCGGATATCACCGCGTTCCAGCCGGCAAAGGAAAGCCCGAGAATTCGCATCGGCGCCTCGTCGCACAGCACGACCCGCGCCGTGTTCAGCGATTTCCGGAAGTCATCAAGGCTGGGGGCCAGCGTGGCCAACCGCCCGCCGCAATCGCTCGGCCCGGCCCACAGCTTCCACTCGACCCCGGCATGATAGACACCAAGCCCGGTCGAGACGACGAAGATCAGGCCGAGAAGGGCGATGAGCACAATCCCCCGGCTGCGCATTTCCGGCTGCCGGAGGCGCAGGAAGGCGGTGACCACCAGTGGCGCGGCGATATAATAAGGCCAGCGCTGCCACAGGCACAATTTGCACGGCACAAACCCAAGTCCGAGCTCCGAGAACCACGCCCCGCCGATCGCCGCCAGCGCCAGGAGGCTCGCCAAGGTCAAGAGGCCGTCAGTTCGGGACAGAAGGCGCAGCATCACAGCCTCTCAGAACAGGAATTTTGCCGCAGCAAAGCCGCCAACAAGCGCAACCACGCTCAAAGCCCCCACCAGGGTGAGGTTGTCTTCGATAAAACGGCGGATCGGAATGCCGAAACGGTTCATGATCCCCGCCACGAAAAAGAACCGCGCGCCGCGCGTGAGCAGCGACAGCACCACGAACCAGACGAAATCATAGCCTGCGAGCCCGCTGGCGATCGTGACGAGCTTGAAGGGAATCGGCGTGAACCCCTTGATCAGGATGATCCAGTGCCCGTGCTGCTGGTAAAGCGCGCGGAAGGCATCCATTTTGTCGCCATAGCCATAAAAACGGATCAGCCAGGCACCAAGCGTGTCGTAGAGCATCGCCCCGATGAGATAGCCGAGAACGCCGCCCAGCACCGAGGCAATCGTGCAGATCGTGGCGTAGTTCCAGGCGCGCTCCGGCTTCGCCATCGTCATCGGCACCAGCATCACATCCGGCGGAATGGGGAAGAACGAGCTTTCCGCAAACGAAATCACCCCGAGAGCCTGCGGGGCCCGGGGCGAGGCGGCGAGCGAAATCGTCCAGTCATAGAGCGCTTTGAACATGCGCCGGGCTTAGACCATTTTGCCGCGCGGGGGTATCCGGTTCCCGGAAGAAAGTTCATTTGCTGCGGCGGCGGGCCGGTGCATCGCTGGCCCGAATTCGAGGAGCGCTTCAATTTGGGCCGGACTCCAAGCGCAGGTGAAGGAAAAATCCCGCGGCAGATCAAGGGGAACCCGGCGCCGTTGCCGGATTCACGCGCCCTCCGGCTCTGGGTTCCACTCACGTTTTTTTGACCCCTGTCAATGCAACCCGATGCAAAATGGGGCGTTGTTGCGCTTAGAGAACCTTGGAGAGCGCCATGACGACCGATGTTCCACCCTCCTCCCTTGCTGCCCCTATTGAAAACCGCATTCTCGGCAAAGGCTTGCTGACGGCGCTCGTCGTCGGATCGATGATCGGGGCTGGCGTGTTCTCCCTGCCGCAAAACATCGCGGCAAAGGCGGGACCGCTGGCGATCCTGATCGGCTGGGGTATTACTGGCGTCGGCATGCTGGCGCTGGCGCTGGTGTATCAGTCACTGTCGATGCGCAAGCCGGCGCTCAATTCCGGCCCCTATGCCTATGCCCGGGCCGGGTTTGGCGATTTCGTCGGGTTCAACAGCGCATGGGGCTACTGGCTCAGCGCCTGGATCGGCAATGTCTCCTATGCGGTCGTCCTGTTTGGCGCGCTCTCATATTTCCTGCCGATGTTCGGCGAGGGGAATACCTGGCAGGCGATTCTCGGGGCGTCTGCGGTTCTCTGGCTGATCCATTTCCTGATCCTGGGCGGCATCCGCACGGCCGCGATCACCAATCTCATCACAACCATCGCCAAGATCGCGCCCATCGTGCTGTTCATCGCGCTGATGCTGCTGGCGTTCCGGCTCGATGTCTTCACGGCCGATTTCTCGGGCCTTGCGAAGCCCGAGCTTGGCGGCATCCTCGCGCAGGTCAAAAGCACGATGCTGGTGACGCTCTGGGTGTTCATCGGCGTGGAGGGCGCGAGCGTCGTCTCGGGCCGGGCAAAGAACCGACGCGACGTCGGTTTTGCCACCATGGCGGGGTTTCTCATCTGCCTCGCGCTTTACGCCGCTGTCTCGCTGCTCTCGCTTGGCATCATCTCGCAGGCGGAACTCGCGGGGATGAAGAACCCCTCCATGGCCGGCGTGCTGGAGAAAGTCGTCGGGCCATGGGGCGCGGTGCTGATCAATCTCGCGCTGGTGGTTTCGGTGCTCGGCGCCTTCCTGAGCTGGACGCTGATCGCGGCGGAAATCCCCTTCGTGGTGGCGCGGGAAGGCATGATGCCGCAGCTCTTCGCGCGTGAAAACGCGGCGGGGTCGCCCTCCGGTTCGCTCTGGATCACCAATGGCCTGGTGCAGATCGTGCTGATTGTCACCTATTTCGCCAACTCGACGTATCAGGCGCTGTTCTCGATTGCCTCGGTCGCGATCCTCGTACCCTATGTCCTCTCGGGCGCCTTTGCCCTCAAGATCGCGTTGGCGCGGGATGGTTATGGCCTGGATGAAGGGTCGGGACGCGACATTCTCAAGGGGCTGATCGCCACCCTCTACGGCTGCTGGCTGGTCTACGCGGCGGACACCAAATATCTTTTCCTCTGCGCCATGCTCTATGCGCTCGGCGTGTTCGTGTTCTTCTGGGCACGCCAGCAACGCGGCGAGCGCGTTTTCACTTCCCTTGAAGGCCTTCTTGCCGCCGGCCTCGTGCTGGCCGGGGCCGGCGCCGCCTGGCTTGCGTTCACCGGCGCCATCAAGCTGACGTGAAGGACGCCGCCATGTCACCCACCGTCGCTTCCAATCGGAATGTCCAATCCGCAAAAGGCCGAAGCCTTGCCGCACAGGGGCTCGGGGTTCATTCCGAGGTTGGCAAGCTGCGCCGCGTTCTCGTCAACAAGCCGGATCTGGCGATGAAGCGGCTGACGCCATCAAACTGCCGAGAGCTGCTTTTTGATGATGTGCTCTGGGTGAAGAAGGCACGGGAGGAGCATGATGCCTTCACCGATATGATGCGCGAACGCGGCATCGAAGTGCTCGAAGTGCTCGATCTCCTGACCGAGACGCTCGCCGGTCATGACGCACGCAAGTGGATCACCGAGCGACGGCTTCCGGCGCAGGATCTGGATGGGGTGCTGCAAGGCGAACTCATCGCCTGGCTTTCGGAGAAAACCCCGCACGAACTCGCCACCGTTCTGATCGGCGGCGTCACCAAGGCGGAAGCGCCGCTCCGCAACGGAAGCCTGGTTCTGGATGCGATGGAGATGGGCGATTTTCTGCTGCCCCCGCTGCCAAACCAGCTTTTCACCCGCGATTCCTCCTGCTGGATTTACGACAAGGTTGCGGTCAACCCGATGTATTGGCCGGCGCGGCGGCCGGAAGCGCTCAACATGGCGGCGATCTATCGCTTTCACCCCATCTTCGCGGGCGTGGGCTTCGGGCTTTTTGGCGAGCCGGGGCCTTCGGGCCTGGGCAAGACCTCGCTTGAGGGTGGCGACGTCATGCCGATCGGCAAGCGCATCGTCGCGATGGGAATGGGCGAGCGCACCACGCCGCAGGCCGTGATGCGGCTGGCGTCGGCGCTCTTCGAAGCAGGCACCGTCGATCGTGTGATCGCGGCGCTGATGCCGCGCGACCGCAGCTTCATGCATCTCGATACGGTGTTCACCTTCTGCGACCACGATCTGGTGACGGTCTACCCGCCCGTGATCGACCGGCTGCGGACCTTCACCATTTTGCCGGGCAAGGACAAGGTCCGTCCGGAGATTGTCGAGGAAGGCGCCTCGTTTCTGGAGGTTGTGAAGGAAGCGTTGGGCCTTCAGACGCTCCGGATCGTCCCGACGGGTGGCGATGCCTACGAGGCCGAGCGCGAGCAATGGGACGACGGCAACAACCTCCTCGCGCTCGAACCGGGGGTGGTCGTCGGCTACGCCCGCAACGACGATACCAACACCCGTTTGCGCCGCGCCGGCATCGAGGTCATCACCATTTCAGGGAGCGAGCTCGGGCGCGGGCGTGGCGGCAGCCATTGCATGACCTGCCCGATCTGGCGTGAGTCGGTTTGAACGCCAAAAGGAAGCATCGACATGCCGATCAATATGAAAGGCCGGAGCCTCACCAGCCTTGATGACATCTCTGGCGACGAAATTCGTTTTCTGTTGCGTCTTGCGGCGGAACTGAAGGCTGCCAAATATGCCGGCACCGAGATCCCCCGCCTTGGCCGAAAAAACATCGCGCTGATCTTCGAGAAGGACTCGACCCGCACCCGCACCGGGTTTGAGGTCGCGGCCTATGATCAGGGCGCGCATGTGACCTATCTCGGCCCAACCGGCAGCCAAATCGGCCACAAGGAATCGATGAAGGATACCGCCCGTGTGCTCGGCCGGATGTATGACGCCATCGAGTATCGCGGTTTTAGCCAGAAGCTTGTCGATGAACTTGCGCGCTATTCCAGCGTTCCCGTCTACAACGGGCTCACCGACGAGGCGCATCCGACGCAGATCCTCGCAGATTTTCTCACCATGCGGGAATTCACCCACAAGCATCTCTCCGGAATGACCGTGACCTTCATGGGCGATATCCACAACAACGTTGCCCGTTCGCTTGCCCTTGGTGCCATGAAAGCCGGGATGGACATGCGCCTGTGCGGCCCTTCCAGCCTCGCGCCGGACACGGCCTTTGCCGACCGCCTGCGCCAGCTCGCCAGCACCAGCGGGGCCAGGCTGACCGTGACGGACGACATCAAGGCGGGGGTGAGCGGCGCCGATTTCATCTACACCGATGTCTGGCTCTCGATGGGGGAGGCAAAAGCCCTCTGGGGTGAGCGCATCAAGCTTCTCTCGCCGTATCGCGTCACGGCGGAGGTGATGAAGGCGACGGGCAACCCGCACGCCAAGTTCATGCATTGCCTGCCAGCCTTCCATGACGCGGAAACCGAGGTTGGAGCCGAGATCGAGAAAGAGTTTGGGGTTGTCGGCCTTGAGGTGACCAATGAGGTCTTCGAAAGCCGCGCCTCCATCGTCTTCGATCAGGCGGAAAACCGGATGCACACGATCAAGGCGGTCCTGCTCGCGACGATTGGAACCTGAAGCATTTTCAGGGCAAGTGGCTGCCGGTTGTTCGCAGAATATGCGATGAAGGAAAGATCATCATGCGCATCGTCGTTGCCCTCGGAGGAAATGCGCTGTTGCGGCGAGGCGAAGCGCAAACGGCCGAAAATCAGGCCCGGAATGTCGGGGCTGCCACAAGGGCGCTTGCGCCGCTCTGCGCCGCCGGGCACCAGATCGTCCTGACACATGGCAATGGTCCGCAAGTCGGGCTGTTGGCGATCCAGTCGGCCTCGACGCCGGATACACCGACCGCGCTCGATGTGCTCGACGCGGAATCCGCCGGGATGATCGGCTATCTGTTGTCGCAGGGTTTGCGCAACGCCCTTCACGACGGGCAGGAGATCGCCACCTTGCTGACCCAGGTACGGGTCGATCCCGACGATCCGGCGTTTCAGGCGCCGACCAAACCGATCGGACAGGTTTATGGCGAAGCCGAAGCCCACGCGCTTGCCAGGGCGCGCCGCTGGCGCATCGCGCGGGACGGGACCGGCTGGCGACGCGTCGTGGCATCCCCCGAGCCGCTCGAAATTCTCGAGCTGGCGGTGATTAAGATGCTGATCCAACGGGGCGTCATCTGCATCTGTCTCGGAGGGGGCGGCATTCCTGTCATCCGGCACGAGAACGGTGAATTCTCTGGCATCGAGGCGGTCATCGACAAGGATCTGGCGAGCGCGCTTCTGGCGACAAAACTCAATGCGGACTGGCTGCTGATGCTGACGGATGTGGATGCGGTTTATGCCGATTGGGGCACAGATCACGCCAAACCAATCGCCAGGATGACGCCAGCGGCGCTGGCAGAGATGAGCTTCGCCGCCGGCTCGATGGGGCCTAAAATCGAGGCCGCCCGCAGCTTCGTCAAATCATCCCGAAGAAAAGCTGGGATAGGCCGAGTGGAAGATGTCTGTGCAATACTCGAAGGTGCTGCCGCCACTATTGTTTCAAATTAGGGAATATATTCTGTTTTTGGCGGATTCTTCCCCTATAGATTGACCTGCTCCCCTGAATGTCCCTCGTTCTGATGTAGAGTCTGCCCAACCTGAGAAGGAG
Source organism: uncultured Methylobacterium sp. (assembly GCA_964571245.1). Lineage (GTDB taxonomy): Bacteria > Pseudomonadota > Alphaproteobacteria > Rhizobiales > Beijerinckiaceae > Rhabdaerophilum. Next base: position 15,973 of record CAZNAT010000026.1, on the reverse strand, counting down.
CAGACGAATGAGGAAGAGCCGTTTCACCGGCGATATCGGGAGCTTCAACAGAAGCCTGCGTGATGAATGCCTCAACGAGGAAATCTTCGACACCCTGGCCGACGCGCGCAGAACGCTGGCCCTCTGGCGCTACGACTACAACAACGTCAGGCCGCATCCATCGCTGGGGAACAGAGCCCCGCTCAAGCCCGCCGGGCGCGCTTCCACCCCGAAACCAGACACGATCAACCCCTAGGACTCTCGTTATGACCAAGAGACGACCGCGGGGCAGGTCATCAATGCCCGAGCATGCGATTGGCTGAGTTGGGGCCGATTCCGATCGGTCCGCTATTGGGGAAACAATTAGGCAGCGGATGTTCTAAGTGGCGTCATGCGGACACACGACAAGTGACTGCGACAGCCGGCAATTGCGATGTTCCGAAAGAACAGCCCTGTTCATTGCGCTGCCCACACCGGCACGTCGACCGGGGCCTGAGCCGTTGACTATGCCGGCAGGACGATCACCTTCGTGTTGACCGGTGTCAGGTCATAGAGATTGATCATGTCCTGCGTGAGGAGGCCGGTACAACCGCTCGTGAGGTTGGTCCCGATCGTATCAGGCTCGCTGGTGCTGTAGATCGTGTAGAGCGTGTACACGCCCTTCTGATAGAGATAGAGCGTGCGAGCGCCGAGTGGATTTTCCGGGCCTCCCGGCATGCCGCCGGCGTATTTGGCCACCTCCGGCTGGCGCTTGATCATCTCCCTTGGCGGAGTCCAGGTCGGCCATTCCGCCTTGCGCCCGACATAGGCTTCGCCGCTCCACAGGAACCCCTGGCGGCCGACATTGGCACCGTAACGGGTGGCGTTTCCCTCGCCTTCGATGCGGTAGACGTAGTAATTAGAGGGATCAACGATAATCGTGCCGGGCGCTTCATTGGACTCGTAGCGCACCTTCCGCCGATAATACTTCTGGTCGACCTGGGTAACATCAACCGCAGGGATCGGGAATTTCTTGTCGGGCACCGCCCCGTAGAGCTTCTCCGCCTCGGCCAGACTCATGAAGTCCGGCGACACACAACCGGTTAACCCAAGCGCGCCGACCCCCATGGCAGAGCCGAGCAGAAACGACCGGCGGCTAGGACGCCCCGACCGAAGCCCAGGCAGAGTAACCTCATTCATCTCGCCGGCATCGGCAATCCCATCGTCCGTGATCATGATTTTGGTGTTACGCATGTCTTGTTGCCCGATCCGAGAATATACCAGCTTGACCTGCTGAACGTTCTTACTGAGCCAAGATTGCCGTCATACGGCTCGATTGGCAAGCCTGGGCCTTCGCTGCGCCGGCCTTGCCGTGCATCAAGGTTAGCAACGCCCAAGCAGTCTGGCAGTCTCACTTCGCGCTGGGAACGACAACAATATGCAGACTATGGCATCCGCCAGCGGCGTCTTGGCCCGTCTGCTTAGGAGGCGCTTGTCAGTCTCAATGGAAATCCCGGCTTTTGGGCAGGATGCGGGCATCACGCGGGTGGCGATGGCGCAGGGCGGGTGCAAGTTGGGGCGGCGGAATGACGCCGCAGGGCGGTTCGCGCGCATTTCCGGGTTCGCCGAGGGGCGTACCCTCATCCGTCGGCGAGAGCCGCGATGGCGCAAGCGCAAGACCGGAACGGTGCGCATCCCACAAATGGTCGAGCGCGGCTGAACGGTCGATGACATGGGTCGCCATGAGGTGCACCACACCCTCCGTGCTTTTCTGCACGCGGCCCTCCACCAGCATCAGCCGTGCGGCCATGACGGGGCGGCGCAAGGCCTCGAATTGACGCGCCCAGAGCACGCAGTTGGTGACGCCGGTTTCATCCTCCAGCGTGATGAAGATTGCATTGCCCTTGCCGGGGCGCTGGCGCACCAGCACCAGCCCGGCCATGCGGGTGAAACGACCGTCGTTGCGCGCAGAGGTCTCCGCCGCCGTGCAGACGCCATCGCGCGCAAACAGCGGGCGCAGCAGCGCCATGGGGTGTGCTTTCAGTGAAAGCCGCATGGTCTGGTAATCGGTTGCGACCTGCTCGCCGAGTGACATCTCGGGCAGCATCGCATCGGGCTCCTCGCTCAATTCGTGCGTATCTGTGGCAGTAAAGAGCGGCAGTGGGTCATCCACCGGCAGTCGCCGCACCTCCCAGAGCGCGCCGCGCCGGTCGAGCCCAATGGAGCGGAAAGCATCGGCATCGGCCAGCGACCGCATCGGACGACCATGAAGCCGGGC
>CAZNAT010000026.1:6825-13727 GCA_964571245.1 uncultured Methylobacterium sp. | reverse complement strand
CGGGCGCGGCGCGCCACATCCTCCACCCTCACGAAACCGTTGCGCCGCGCCGCCACCAGTCGCTGCGCTTCCGCTTCATGGATGCCTTCGGCCTGCCGGAAACCAAGCCGCAGGGCGAGTGCGCCATCGTCCGAGCGCTCCAATGTGTTGTTCCAATAGCTCAGGTTCACATCAATCGGGCGTATTTCCACGCCGTGATCCTGCGCGTCGCGCACGATCTGGGCCGGGGCATAGAAACCCATCGGCTGGGCATTGAGCAGCGCGCAGGCGAACACCGCAGGGTGATGGCACTTGAGCCAGGAGGAGATGTAAACCAGCTTGGCGAAGCTCGCCGCATGGCTCTCCGGAAAGCCGTAGGAGCCGAAGCCCTTGATCTGGTTGAAACAATCTACCGCGAACTCCCGCGCATAGCCGCGCGCCACCATGCGCTCCACCATCAGCCCCTCGAAACGTCCGATGGTGCCGAGATTGCGGAAGGTCGCCATGGCGCGCCGGAGCTGGTTCGCCTCCACATCGGAAAACTCCGCGGCGACCATCGCAAGCTGCATCGCCTGCTCCTGGAACAGCGGCACGCCAAGCGTCTTGTTGAGCACGCTATGAAGCTCGCCCGGATCATGTGGAGGCGCAGGCGAAGGAAAGCTCACCGGTTCCGCGCCGGAACGTCGCCTGAGGTAGGGATGCACCATGTTGCCCTGAATCGGACCGGGGCGGACGATCGCCACCTGAATGACGAGATCGTAGAATTTTTTCGGCTTGAGGCGCGGCAGCATGTTGATCTGCGCCCGGCTTTCCACCTGAAACACCCCAATGGAATCGCCTTGGGCCAGCATGTCGTAGGTGGGTTTGTCGTCCTGCGGCACATCGGCGAGGTTTAACTCCAGCCGCTCGTGATCCCTTAGCAGCTCGAAGGCCTTGCGGATGCACGTGAGCATGCCCAGTGCCAGCACATCCACTTTCATCAGTTTCAGCGTGTCGATATCGTCCTTGTCCCATTCGATGAAAGTCCGCTCCGCCATCGCGGCATTGCCGATCGGCACCAGTTCGTCGAGCCGCCCGCGCGTGAGCACGAAGCCGCCGACATGCTGCGAGAGATGACGCGGAAACCCCAACAGGCGCCTGGCGAAGCCCACGGCGCGGGCGATGGCGGGATTTTCTGGATCAAGTCCCGCCTGCTTCACCTGATTGCGGGTGATATCCGAGCCCCAGCTTCCCCATTGCGTGCCTGAGAGCGCGGCGGTGATATCCTCGGAGAGGCCCAGAACCTTGCCGACATCGCGGATCGCGCTTTTGGGGCGATAATGGATTACGGTGGCGGCCAGCCCAGCGCGCTCGCGGCCGTAGCGGGCGTAGATGTGCTGGATGACCTCCTCGCGCCGCTCATGCTCGAAATCGACATCGATATCGGGTGGCTCCCGGCGCTCTTCCGAGATGAAGCGCGCGAAGAGCAGGTTCCCTTCGGCAGGGTCCACGGCGGTGATGCCCAGCACGTAGCACACGGCGGAATTGGCCGCCGAACCGCGCCCCTGACACAGGATTCCCTTGTCGTTCGCCACCCGCACGATGTCGTGGATGGTGAGGAAATAGCGGGCGTAATCGAGCTTGCCGATCAGCGCGAGTTCCTGATGCAGCAACCGCTCCACCCTCGAAGGCACGCCATCGGGGTAGCGCATGGTGGCATGGCGAAAGGTGAGTTCCTCAAGCCAGCCTTGCGCATCCTTGCCGGGCGGAACCGGCTCATCGGGGTATTCATAGGTCAGCTGGCCAAGATCGAATTCGATGCGCGCGATGAGGTTTTGCGTCTCGGTAATGGCCTCCGGGGCATCCGCGAAAAGCCGTGCCATCTCGCCGGAGTGCTTGAGGTGGCGCTCGGCATTGGCTTCGAGCAGGCGACCGGCGCTCTCCAGCGTTTTACCCATGCGGATGCAGGTGAGAATATCCTGCACATCGCGCTGGCGTGGATCGGCGTAGAGCACGTCATTGGTGGCCAGCAGCGGAATGCCCGCGTCTTCCGCTATCGCTTTTAGCCCCGCGAGCCGGCGCCGGTCATCGCCGCGGCGCGGCATGGTTGCGCCAAGCCACACGGCACCGGGCGCGGTTTCTGCAAGGCGTGAGAGCATCGCGGGAAGCGGGGCCGTGTCACGTTCCGGCATCACGATCAGCAGGAGATCGCGCGCATCGCTGAGCAGATCCTCCGGCGTGAGGTGGCATTCGCCTTTTTTCGCGCGCCGGTTGCCTGTTGTGAGCAGCCGGCAGAGCCGCCCCCAGCCCGCGCGGTTTTCGGGATAAGCGATGATCTCGGGTGCGCCATCGGCGAAGGCGAGCCGCGTGCCGGTGACAAGTTTGAAATTTTGCGCACGTTCCTGTGTAAGGGCGCGCAGAGCTTCCGCCTGTTTTTCTTCGGACGAGAGCGCATTGATCTCGAAGCGATATTCGCCCGGCCCAGAGCCTTCTCGCTGCTTCACAGGCGGTAGCAGCCCGCCCTCGCGCAGCTCTTTCAGCGCGCCCCAGGCCCGCACAACCCCGGCCACGGTATTGCGATCCGCAATGCCAAGCCCCGAATGCCCCAGCAGCACGCTGGTGAGAACGAGATCAGCCGCCGGTGAAGCCCCGCGCAGGAAGGAGAAGTTCGTGGCCGAGGCGAGTTCGGCGTAATTCTGGGGCAGACGGCTTTTCATGCGAAAAACCCGATAGCCTGCGGCAAAAAGGTGGCTTCCGGCTTTTTGCCATTGGCAGGTATTGAAAGGGAAAACGGGCTTTTCATGCGAAAAGCCCGTGCAGAAACCAGCGCGGACGGGTGTTGGTATCCTCGTAAAGCCCTTCGCGAAAAATCCAGAAGCGATGCCCGTTGGCATCCTCGACGCGGTAATAGTCGCGGGTGGCGGGCGCGGGCGATGCGTCCCGCCACCATTCCGGCGCGATGCGCTCCGGCCCTTCCGCACGCGTCACCTGATGCAGCACGCGCCGCCAGCGGAAGCGCAGGGGCGGGCTATCCGGCACCTCGGCCATCACCTCGATCCATTGCGGATGCGTGAAAAGCGTGAGCGGGCGGATCGGCGGCTGCCCCGGCTCCGGCTTGGGCCAGAGCATGGAGGCTGCATCCGAGAGGTAAGGCATCGTACCGCCCGCCAGAACCGGATCATGCGTGTCCGTCGCCACAAAACGCCGCACGCTCTCGCGACCAAAGCGCGCCACCAACCGATCCACAAGACCGGCCACGGCCCGCGCTTCATCTTGTGCATCCCGCTCCCCCGCGAAGGTTTGCTGCGCGGCCCGAAGCGGCTCGCTGCGCGTGACAGCAAGACGGATGGCATCAAACCCGAAGCCGGGATCGAGGGGATCCGTGAGCACCTCGATCCTGAGCCGGAGCAGGCGCATCAGGCTCAGCACTTCGCGTGTGCCATGCGCCGTCTCCACCATGATCCGCCGCGCCATGCCGTCGGCGCGAAAAAAGCTTGCCTCGAAGGCGCGCCCGCCCGCACCGCGCCTTTCCAGCGTGGTCATGATGTCACCCGCGAGTTTCTCCAGCACGCCGAGCAGACTTTCCATGGCCGAGAGCGGTTCAGGAAAATGCTTTTCCGCCATCACCTCCGGCGGGGCGCGCAAAGGCGTGATGCGAATATCCTCGCGTCCGAGAATGCGCCGGAGCGAGACCACCAGCCCCTCGCCAAAGCGGGCGGAAAGCAGAGAGGAGGGCCGGTCGGCGAGATCACCCAGCGTCCGAAACCCTGCGCGGCTCAGAGCCAACGTTGTGCCGCTATCCTGATCGAGCGCCGTGATCGGCAGGGCGCGCGCCAGCGTCTCTTCCTCACCGGGCGCTGCGATGGTGCTCCGCCGATGCCGCGCCAACGCCCATGCGGCCTCCGGGGTGCCGGCAATGGCGGCCTGCGTTGTCAGTCCCAGCTGGTGCAGACGCCGGCGCGCTTTGGTCCCAAGCCCGGCTTCCCCATCGAAGAGATGCGCGCAGCCGGTAATGTCGAGAACCAGGCCATCCTCGCCGCGCAATGCCACCAGCGGCGTGAACATCTCGCAGGCCGCGGCGCAGGCGTGCAGGAGAGCGGCATCAGCCTCTGGACAAGCCTTCACCGTGGCGATGTCGGGCAACAGCGCCCGTGCCTCGGTGAGCGCCATGCCGAGGCGCAACCCCAGCCCTGCGGCTCCGGCATCAAGCGCGGCGATGCGCAAGGCGCCGCGATCCTTCTCCACCAGCACGAAGGGGCGTTCATCCCGCCTGCCTGCGGGGCTCATCTGGCGGCGTGCCCGATCGGTTGAAAGAAACGGGAACCACAGCGCCAGATAGCGCCGGGTGGATAAGGGCATCGCCGATATCGGGGAAGAAACGGGAGACGAGTTTACGGGCATCACGGTCCCACTCCACACAATAACGTAAGCCCTCCTGCCTGTTGCGGGCGCGCAGCAGAACCATCTCGAAGGCGGGGTTGCCGGGCGCATTGGCCGCCAACGCCGACGATGGAACAGCGCGCACCCGCCAGCGCGTTTCCGCTGCGCTGGGCGTAGGCACAGCGGCGACGCGCATCATCAGAACCGGCACATGCGAAGCTTTGGCCGCCAGCGCCAGGCGACGGCTCGCGGTGAGGTCATAGGTCGGCTCCGCCCCCCAAAGCTCCACGATTACCGCAGCAAGATGGGGCGTGCGTGCGCCTTCCAGCGCGGCCTGAAGGGCTGATACGGGATCGCGCGGCAGAACCAGAATGGCCTGCGCAGGATCGGTGTTCAGCTCCCTCAAACCCGCGGGGCAGGGGCTCCCCGCCTCGCGATCGCCATCGCCATGCCGAATCCAGAGATAAGGGGCAGGTTTGGCTGCTTGCCCCAGCATCAGGGCAGCGCCAGTCAGACAGGCCGCATCCGCATGGGCAGCCGCGTAGAACTCATGCAACCCTTCAGTCGGCAGCACAAAACCTGCGGGGTGACTATGAATGGAAGCACGCATGGCTTTTGACATCACGCCGGAATAGGCATTTTGAATGTTCATGATATGTTCTAATATCATGAAGCCGCGATCCCGAGTCAAGAGCCACGCGTTCAGCTCAGATGGCCGGACTCGCTCTGGCCAGCTCGAGGATGTGCCCAAAATCGCCTGCTAGCGGTATCTCCACGCTGGCTTCCGGAAACGACCGCAATGGAGGCGCGCAGCGGCCGATCGTGTCTTTGATGAGAAATGCACTCTCTTGGGTCCCGCCAACGTCTGCTTCGCGCCCCCGTTGCGGACGTTAAGGCCCCCCGTTTCAACATTCGAAAGCGGACATTCGTCGATTGCCCAAGGAGCACGGCACATTTCACGCTCATCGCCTGTCGGCGCGAGCAGGCTGGGTTAATTTTCAGTTCTACAAAACAGCATCAAGATGCAGGGCCCTGTCCGTTGGCCCGTCCCTCGATCGCACGAAATTCTTGCCTCGTGGTCCAAGCGGCCATTCGGCCTTATTGACAAAAATCATTCCACTTTACGAGCGTTAGGCGATGATCCTTCCCGCACGAGTGGTCTCGAGGTGCGTAAGGTCGCTCCAGCGCGCCTCGATCTCCAAATCTCTTGGAAAATACAGGAGGCGGAAATGCGTCCATCAGTAATCGTTTCCCTTGGCTCGGCTCTTGTTCTTGCCGGCGCCGGTGTTCTGATCCCGGGTGTCGTCGCGGCGAGGGATCCTGTGAACTGCAAGACGATAAACCGTCTCGGCAGACCCAGTGGTGTTCCCGACAAGCTCGCCAAGGCGATGGTTCAGTATTGCGCGGCCCAGGCAAAATGGCTGGAGGCCAAGGCCCGTGTCACCCTGGACAAGGACGGCAAGGCCCATAACACCGACTCCGAACTGATGAACACCTACGAGGCGTACCAGAAGGCGTACCGGAACTACATCGAAGCCGTTTCAAATCCCAAGTGAGCACGCCATGAGCCTGAGCCACGGCCACCTTTACATGGCGGACAGACTGTTGGACGCGATGGGCGAAGAGCTCCGCGCCGCTGTTCAGACCGCTCCGGGGGCGTATCGCTCCGGGGCGCTTGGCCCGGATGTCATGTATTGGGCCAACGACTTCTCGCTGCGCGGCAAGCTCGGGGATGGCGGCATGCAGGATGTGCATCTCGGCCGGACCGGCAAATTCCTGTTTGAACTGATCGAAGGGGCGCTGATGCATATGCGTCGCGGCGATCCCGACTCGACCGAGTTCCTGGCATTGGCGATGGGTTGGGGAACGCACTGGGCGACCGATTTCTATATCCACGCCCTGGTGGATCGTTATGGCGGCCAATATGACCAGAACACACCGCGTCACCTGCAATTGGAGCTGGTCGAGACCAAATACATCCATAACCTGCTGAAACGACAGAAACTTTCGGTCGATCTGCCCCCGATGAAAAACGGATGGCGGATGTGGGATTACATGATGGAAGCCTTCGGTCGCGCCTATGCGGCCGACGGTATCGGCTATGTGCCCGGCATGGAGCCGGGCAGGGTTCCGGGCCCGCTCGCGTCCCGTTTCGTCGGCCTCAACGTGATGTCCGGCGCCTTGCGGGCCGCCGAGGATGCCTGCGACGAGCTGCTCATTGATCGCGCCGTCCCCGACGATTACCGCGCCCTCGAGGACATGATGAACCGGGTCCACCGGCCGTTGCTCTCGGTGGAGAACGCCGTCGATTTCGGCTGGGCGTGGAAAGGCTGCGTCATTCCCTCCGAGAAGACCTACAAGGCCGTGCTCGATCCCATCGATATTTCCGTCACATCCGACGATGACGGCCTCGATGTCGTTGTCACTGTCAGGGATACCGGCCTCTACGGAAAATTCCTGATCGACTACGATACCTTCCTCGCCGGCGCCCTCAGCCACGCTTCGGCCATCGCATCGGTGATCGATCGTTACCTCGGCGCCCTAAAAACGCGGACGCCTCCCGC
>CAZNAT010000026.1:0-6815 GCA_964571245.1 uncultured Methylobacterium sp. | reverse complement strand
CCGCCGATCCAGAGCAACCGCTCCGGGAGTGGGTGGATTGGGGGTATCGCGAGGAGCTACGGCAATTGCTCTGCGATCCCGACACCCGAAAAAGCATCAACATTCTTGTCCCGGACCGGCACTGGCCGATGCTGGCGAAGGGATCGCCCGATCGCGCCGGCGTGCTGAACAATGCCCGGCCCACCGCCTACGCGCTCAACCGCGAGCAAATCCATTGCGAACTCACGGTCGAACGCGAGAGCGGCGAACTAGCGCCGATTATGCTTGATGTCCCGCTCACCCCTCTGGGCACAAACAACCTGTTCGGCTCCCGAACTGTCGATGCCCAGTTCCGCCTGCCCATCCCCAATCCTGAGAAGCAGATCTACGCCTACGAACTGAATGTCTCGCTGGACGGCAAGGAGGCGCTCGGTGAGCCGCGCTATGAGGGTGTCGAGTTCAAGCGCCACAGAGGCGTGCACATGGACATCGGCAAGGTCCGGGGTACGACCGCCATCAAGGTCGGCTACATGGGCGGCACCATGGGCAAACGGACCCCGGAGCCGCCGCCCGCACCCTCAATGCCTCTGCCGCCGCCGTTCCTCGGGTTCACACCTCCGCCTGAAACGAGCCTCACCATCGACAGCCAGAGAACGGGCGAGGGCGGCACGACGCCCGACCTTTCCTGGCAGGGCGACGGTCTGGTCGCCCATTTGCGCGAAGTGCGCGACAATCGGCCGATTAGCCAACCCGGCACGGATCCCAAGCCGATCTGCGGTCGATGTATCCATGACATCGTCATCAGGGCGACACCGGATTTCGCGCGCCGTCTGGTAACCTTCGAGGCGATCGAAACCTGGGAGGATGCCTGTCGCGCCGACGATCCGCTGGACTGCTTCGAGCGGCGCGAAGTGACACGCTTCTCGGCTCGGAATCTGCCGCCAATCGCGTTCGGTGACGACTATATCCGGTTTGGCGTGGAAGATGTCCGCCTGCTGAAGCAGAGCGATTGCAGCTTCCACCGCAGCTCGGAGACTGCAGGCGGGCTCGACCCGGCGAAGAAAACCTGGGAGGAGTGGTTGCCCGAGCGCTTCCCGGAGGATGGCAACATCTGCTTCTATATTGAATTCCGGCTTTAACCAGCGTGCATTCTGAACGCTACGGTTCGGTGGTGGTGGAAATGGCCGCCTAGGGAAAGTGGGCACGTCACAACCAGAACAGAGACTGGTTATGAACGGGGGCAATCAGGGGGCAGGGTCAAGAAAATTTCTATATTATTTAATAATTTCAATATTTTATCGACAAATTCTGGCGGACAGGGAGGGATTCGAACCCTCGGTAGAGTTTCCCCTACACACGCTTTCCAAGCGAGCGCCTTAAGCCACTCGGCCACCTGTCCATGCGCGCACCAGAAAATGCCGCAACCTCGTACCGGACAAGACACCAGAGAGATCTGGCAACTCCGCTCGATCGCGGCCTTGTCCGTCGCGCCCGGAATCGACGCACGACCGGCCTTATGACGGGCATGCGCCCAAAATGCAAGGACCTCTGACGCGAACCTGAACCTTCTGCCCGCCCTTGCATTCTGTAGCGGCAACGCCCGTTTTCTCCGCAAGTCCTCCCCGATGGTGCCCACCTCGATGGCGCTCGTTCGATGCTCGGTTTTGCCAGCCCTTCTCGGGAGCCCGGACCAATGATAGAGCGGTTGCCAGAATGCCCAGCAAAGTCGATATCCCGCACGAGGAAGACAACCCACCAAAGGACCGACCAAGAGACAAGCCCGACCGGAACCATCTTTTTGCACCCAAACGATACCTTGCCGCCCAAAGCCAATCCTGACGGGGAAGACCCCGCATCGGAGAACGACATGATCGAGCGATTTTTGGAAAAATTTCTGTTCAACAGCCGCTGGCTGCTCGCACCGTTCTACATGATGCTGGTCGCGGCGCTCTGCGTTCTCCTGATCAAGGCCGGGCAGGAAACCTGGCATTTCGTGCTGAATGCCTTCGCGGCGACGGAATCCGATGTCATTCTTGGCGTCCTCGCGTTGATCGATCTCACACTGACCGGTTCGCTGATCGTGATCGTGATTTTCTCGGGCTACGAGAATTTCGTGTCGCGGATCGATCCGGGCGATACCGAGGACTGGCCGGAATGGATGGGCAAGATCGATTTTGCCGGGCTTAAACTCAAGCTGCTCTCGTCGATCGTCGCGATTTCCGCGATTCAGGTGCTCAAAGCCTTCATGAACGTGAAGAATGTTCCGGATCGCGATCTCTACTGGATCGTCGGAATCCATCTGCTCTTCGTCGTCTCGGGATTGTTGATGGCGTTGACGGACCGCGTCAGCGGCGACGGGCATGGCGGCAAGAGCGATGCTTGACGGAAGAGGACAGCGCGCCTGCCGGTAGAAAACCCCGCGCAAGCGAAGAAGGGTCAGCGCCCTGGTCTTTGAATTCTGCCCCTGGGAATTCTGCCCCTGGCCTTTGAATTTGATCGGCCAGAACCTGGGCGCCGTCAGGCCGCGCGCGACGCCGGGTCGGAGGTCAAAATTGCATAGAGCGCGGCCGGGTCGTCGGTCTGGCGCAGCTTTTGGGCAATGGCGGGACCACGAAACAGCCGCGCGATCCGCGCCAGCGCCTGGAGATGATCCGCCCCCGCCTCTTCCGGCGCGAGCAGAACGAAAACGAGGTCGACCGGCTCATCGTCCAGCGCCTCGAAATCGACCGGCCTGGCGAGCCGCGCGAACAGCCCGACGAGGCGGTCAAGCCCGGCGATCCGCCCGTGCGGAATGGCAATGCCATGCCCGATGCCGGTGGTGCCGAGGCGCTCGCGCTGAAGCAGGGTTTCAAAGATCAGTCGGTCCGACAGACCGGAAACGCGGGCAAGCTGGGAGGACAGCTCCTGCAGGACCTGCTTCTTGCCGTTGCCCTTGACCCCGGCGACGACCGATTCAGGCGTAATGAGGGATGTTACGGTCATGGCGACCCTCTAAGCAGAATGCATGCCGAAAAGCCAGAGCCAACCTCGACCCTGGCTTTGCGCAGGAGGAAGCTAGCCGATATCCACCCAGCCGAAATGGCCGTCCTTGCGACGGTAGAGCACGTTGATGCGCTGCGTCCCGCTGTTGCGGAACACCAGCACCGGCGCGTCGGAGCGCTCGAACGCGGCAACGGCCGTCGTCGTCGAATGAACCGGCGCCGAGGAGACGGGCTCGGCGATCAGCGCCGCGCCGCCGCCGGTCATCTCCAGGATATCGTCCTCATGCTCGTCATAGCCATTGGCGAAGGGTTCGCGCGCGCCGGCGAAATCATCAGAAATCAGCCTGTTGTCGCCGTGACGGTCGCGTTTACGCTTGAACCGGCGCAACTGCTTGGCAATCCGCTCGACCGCGATCCCGACGCTCTGATAGGCATCCGCCGCCTCGCCGGTCACGTGCATCACCGGGCCATGGTCAAAATGCACCGCGCATTCGGTCTTGAAGCCGAACCCGTCCTTGGCGACGGTGACATGCCCGGAATAGCCCGCTTCCACATATTTCCGTACCGCTTCGTTGAGACGGCTCTCGGCCTGGCCGCGCAGCACGTCGCCAAGATCGATATTCTTGCCGGAAACACGAATCGCCATAGGAACACCCTTGCCTTGTTGATCGCCGGACGAACCGGACGATCGTCGTTTGATTGTGCCGGCCATGCGCCGGCGGCGATGAGAGGTGGCGGGGGAATATGGACTGCGGGAATGACCTCCTGATGGTTGGGACCGGATGAGGCTACGTCCGCCGTTCCGGCAAAGTCAACGCCTGGTATTGCTGCTCTGCAGCGTAGTCACCGGGGCCTTCCAGCTAACACCTTCATCGCGTTGCATGTTTCTTTTTGCAACCAGGGGTTTTGCCCGCGCGCAGTGTTCAGCTGGCTTTCGCGCGGGGCGTAGCAGCGAGCTTCTCGCGCCGCCGAATCGACGAGGAGGCGATCCCCATGCCTTCGCGGTATTTCGCGACCGTCCGGCGGGCGATCTCGATGCCGATCTCGCGGAGCTTGTCGACGAGGGCGTCGTCCGAGAGGACGCCGCCCGGCGCCTCGGCATCGATCAGCTGCTTGATCCGGTAGCGGACCGCCTCGGAGGACACCGAAACGCCGCCATCCGAGGCCGAGATCGCGGTCGTGAAGAAGTACTTCATCTCGAACAACCCGCGCGGCGTGGCCATGAACTTGTTGGCGGTCACGCGGCTGATCGTCGATTCATGCAGGCTCACCGCTTCCGCGATCATCTTGAGGTTCAGCGGCCTGAGATGCGCAACGCCATAGGTAAAGAACGCGTCCTGCTGGCGCACGATCTCGCTCGCGACCTTCAGGATGGTTCGGGCGCGCTGTTCGAGGCTACGGACGATCCAGTTGGCGCTGGTCCAGGCCTCGTCGACAAAGGAACGAACTTCCTTTTGCGTACCTTTGCCGGAAATGCGCGCATAAAAGGCCTTGTTGGCGACGACGCGCGGCAGGGCATCGGAGTTGAGATCGACCTGCCAGCCGCCATCCGGTGTCGTCCGCACGAAGACATCCGGCGTCACGGGTTCGGAGAGCGTGGCGCCAAAGATGAGCCCCGGCTTCGGATCGAGCCGGCGGATTTCCGCGATCATATCGGCGAGGTCTTCCTCATCGACGCCGCAGATCTTGCGGAGCTGGCCGAATTCGCGCTTGGCGAGCAATTCGAGGTGATCGAGCAAGGCGGCCATGGCCGGATCGAGGCGGTCTTTCTCGGCAAGCTGCAGCCGCAGGCATTCGGCGAGGCTGCGGGCGCCGATCCCGATGGGGTCGAACCCCTGAACCAGCTCAAGCGCGATCTCGCAGCGTTTGAGCGGCACGCCAAGCCGCTCCGCCATCTGGTCAAGCGGCTCGATCAGATAGCCGGTCTGGTCAATCTGATCGAGGATCTGCGAGGCGATCATCCGGGTCAGATCGTCGGTATCGGTGCAACCGAGCTGGTTATCGAGATGCTCGTGCAGCGTCGTCGCCGCCGCGCAGAACGCTTCGAGGTTGGGGTCGTCCTCGTTGAGCGAAGTGCCCTTGCCGGAGCCGCCCGAGAGGTTCCAGAATGGCGAATCGGGTTGTTGCAACGCCTGGTCCGCCACCGCTTCATCGGGGAAGGCGTTTTCAAAATCGGTGCCGGTTTCCCGCTCGAGCGTTGCGCGGTCCGCGGGCAGTTCCTCGCGCGCCCAATCGCCCGGCTCCGCCGTCAGCGCGGTCTCGACAATCGGGCGATCATCGGGGGTGACGGGGCCGTCTTCGCTGCGGGAATCGCGTTCCAGAAGCGGGTTTTTCTCAAGCTCAGCCTCGACGTAGGTCTGGAGTTCGGCGGTCGAAAACTGCAAGAGCTTGATCGCCTGCAGGAGTTGCGGCGTCATGACCAGAGACTGGCTCTGGCGCATCATCAGTTTGGGACCTATCGACATCGCGCCCTGTTTTGACCCCTGAACCGGCACCATGCGGCGGACGAATCATCGCGCCGAGCACGGTTTTCATGTTCGGCACGGATATTGCTACACCTTGCTTGCGTATTCGTGAAGCAGAAGTTGACAATTTTCACGCAGCCCCGGGTTCGCCGCGCGACGCCCGGCCTGCGGCTTGGAGCCGGATACGCTATCCCCTTATTTTATTGGGCTTTATTGCCGACAAGCCGGTATCCACCCCTGCCTTCGCAGGGGCATGCTTCGCTGGAAAATGCGCGAGAGCCTATCCGGTGAATTCACATTCACCGCCCATGTTCCGTCGATTTGTCTTGTCGCATTTTCTTGACGCGAACCGGCATCCACTTCGCTCGAAAATGCTCTAGAGCCGAAAATCCTCGCCGAGGTAGAGGCGCCGGACATCGGGCGACGCGATGATCTCGTCGGGCGTGCCTTCCATCAAAACCTGACCGGAATGGATGATATAGGCCCGGTCGATCAGGCTGAGGGTCTCGCGGACATTGTGATCGGTAATCAGCACGCCAATGCCGCGCGCCTTGAGATGCAGCACGAGATCCTGGATATCGCCGACCGCGATCGGGTCGATGCCGGCGAAGGGCTCGTCCAGCAGCATGAACTTCGGTCGCCCCGCCAGCGCCCGGGCGATTTCACAACGTCGGCGCTCGCCGCCGGAGAGCGCGATCGACGGCGATTTTCTCAGCCGGGTGATGGAAAACTCCTCCAGCAACGACTCCAGCTCGAAATCGCGCTTCTTGCGATCCGGCTCGACCGCCTCCAGCACGGCACGAATATTATCCTCGACGCTCAAGCCGCGGAAGATCGAGGCTTCCTGCGGCAGATACCCGATGCCGAGCCGCGCGCGGCGATACATCGGCAGACCGGTGATATCGAAGCCATCCAGGTGGATCTGGCCCTGATCCGCCGGAACAAGCCCGGTGATCATGTAGAAGACGGTGGTCTTGCCGGCGCCGTTCGGCCCGAGCAGCCCAACAGCTTCGCCGCGGCGGACGTAGAGGCTGACATCCTTGACGACCTGCCGCTTGCCGTAGGTCTTCCCCAGCGAATAGGCCGCCAGCACGTGCTGGCTCTCCGCGGTGAGAGGGGTCGGCGCTGTCTCCACGGAAGGCTCGGAAGCCGCAGACCGTGCGGGGCGCGGCAACACCGGCGTGATGAGCCGCGTGGGATCGCGGGCCACAGAACCGGCCGCTGCGACGCTCCGCTTCTCAGCCCGTTTTGGCCACCTCACCCGATCCAGCCACCGCCCCAGCACCCGATACGCTCCAACACGACTTCCACCCGGCAGCCGCGAGCCCCGCGCGCCGCCCAAACCCGCCAGTCTAGGGTCTGGACCTATTCATTTCGATGAACCGGCATG
>CAZNAT010000025.1:0-39645 GCA_964571245.1 uncultured Methylobacterium sp. | reverse complement strand
CTTGAACACCGGCTCGGAGAAGTCGCCGCCGCACACGGCGGCGGGTGTGGCGATCCCCGCCGCGTGGACGTAGCCCGGCGTGCCCTCGGGGAAGACGCCGGTGGCGCGCTGCGCGCCCCGGCCAGAACCCTCGCCAGCATTTCCGAGGTGGTGTAGGCGCGCCTCGCAGGTTGAGCGGACAGATCACGTGCAGCGGGCAGATCACGTGCGGCTGTAACATCCTCCAGCCGCACGATATCGTCCTCGCCGAGGTAGGCGCCGGTCTGGATCTCGATGATCTCGACATCGATCTTGCCGGGGTTCTCGAGCCGGTGCACCGCGCCGAGCGGGATATAGGTGGACTGGTTCTCCGACAGATCCGTCACCTGATCCTCGACGGTGATGCGGGCGGTTCCCTTGACGACGACCCAGTGCTCCGCCCGGTGGAAGTGTTTTTGCAGCGACAGCTTGCCGCCGGGATAGACCACGATCCGCTTCACCTGGAAGCGCTGCTGGATTTCCAGCGTCTGGTACCATCCCCAGGGGCGAAAGACTCGCGCGTGGTGGCTCGCCTGCGGCTTGCCTTGTTTTTTCAGGGTTTCGACGATGGCCTTGACCTCCGGTGCCCGGGCCTTGTCGGCCACCAGCACGGCGTCGCGCGTGGCCACGACGACGAGATCCCGGACGCCGAGCATGGCGATCAACTGGTCCTCGCCCGAGGCATAGGAGCCGTGGGTGTCGAGAAACAGCACGTCGCCGCGCGCCGCGTTGTGGTTCTCGTCCTGCGGGGTGATGGCCCAGAGCGCGTCCCAACCGCCGATATCGGACCAGCCGAAGGCACCGGAAACCACCGCCGCGCGGGTGGTCTTTTCCATGACGGCGTAATCGAAGGAGATCTTCTTCGCCTCCAGGAAGCTCTTTTCCTCCAATACCGGGACGCCAAGATCGGTCCCGCCGCCCGCCAGTGCGGCGCGGATGGCAGCAACGCTGGCGGCATCCCCGGCTTCGTATTCGGCGATCACGATATCGGGCCGGAACAGGAAATTGCCGGAATTCCACAGATAGCCGCTGGAGATGTAGCGCAGTGCGGTGGCGGCATCCGGCTTTTCGACAAAACGGGCGACCTTGCGCGCCGCCCCGGCGAGCACCTCGCCCGCCTCGATATAGCCGTAACCGGTTGCCGGGCTGGTCGGGACGATGCCGAAGGTCACGATCGCCCCGCCCGAGGCGGCCTCCCGCCCGGCGGCGACGGTCTGCCGGAAGGCGGCGGTGTCCAGCACCATATGGTCCGCGGCCAGGATCAGCACCAGGTCTTGCGGGGAATGCTCGGCGACAAACAGGCTTGAGGCAATGATCGCTGGCCCGGAATCGCGGGCGACCGGTTCAAGCAGGATATCGCCGGCGATGCCGATCTCGCGCATCTGCCGCTCGACCATGAAGCGGTGGGCCTTGTTGGTGATGATCACCGGCGAGGCGAAAATCGCGGGATCGTTGACCCGCAGCAGGGTTTCCTGAAAGGTCGAGCGCTCGCCGATGATCGGCGCGAACTGCTTGGGGAAAGCCTCGCGGGACGCCGGCCAGAGCCGCGTGCCGGAGCCGCCGCACATAATGACCGGGCGGATCATGGCATGCTTGGCGTTCTTGCTGTCTTTGGACCCTGAACTGGACGTCATGGCGGTGTGCTGCCCTTAATGCGGAGACGAAAAATGGAAGCCTTGAACAAAAATGGAAGTCTTGAACAAAGACTCGGTGGGTTCGATAGCAGATCGTCGGTAACCAGATCGTCAAGGCAGGGATAGCGCGGGCCCAAACTTAGACACCGGCCAGCCGCCGGCTCATTCGGAGCCATGAAACGCATCGAAGCTCAGGTCGAGCGCGCTTTCTAGCCAATTGACGAAAACCCGCAAGGCGGCACGCTGCCGGCTTGCCGCGGGAAAGACGAGGAAATGCGCGGTATAGAACAGGTCCTGCGCCATGCCGGCGAGGGGGCTGACCAGCCGGCCATCCCGGAGTTCACGCTCCGCGAGCCGGGTCGATTCCAGCGCGACCCCCAGCCCCTCGACGGCGGCGCTGATGGCGAGAAAGCTGCGGTCGAACCGCGCCGCGCGCGGCGGGCTGGCGGCGATATGGTTCGCGGCAAACCAGTCCGACCAGCGCAACTGCTTGACGTCGCTGTCGATCAGCAGGCAATCGAGCAGGTCTCTGACGCTGGCAATCGAGGCCGCGATCTGCGGCGAGCACAGCGGGGTCACGGTTTCCACCCCGAGCGGCAGCACCATCAGCCCCTCCTGCGCCGGGCGGCCGTAAACGATATCGGCGTCGAATTCCTCGTTTGGAAAGCGGATCGCCTCGGCGCTGGCGGAGAGCCGGACGGCAATCTCCGGGTGTTGTTCCATGAAACCGCCGAGGCGCGGGGTCAGCCATTGCGCGGCAAAACTCGGCACGCAATGCAGCTTGAGCACCAGCGGCCCTTTCGAGGTGATCATCTCCATGCCGCGTGCGATCTCGTCGAAGCCGCGGCTGGTGAAGCGCAGCAGCACCTCGCCCTCGCGGCTGAGCCGAACGCCGCGTCCCGAGCGGATGAACAGCGCGATGCCCAGGGAATCCTCAAGCTTGCGTACCGCGTGGCTGATCGCGCTGATCGACAGATGCAGCTCTTCGGCGGCCGCGCGGAAGGATTGGTTCCGTCCCGCAGCCTCAAACGCGCGCAGGTTCTGAAGCGAGGCGTGATGCATGCCGATACTTGAAACCAATTCAATTATTCTTGCAAGTTTCGCGGTTGATTTTGGCGAAATCAGGCCACACTCTCACGAAAAATTCATTGGGGCTGGCAAATGCCCCTGGCGGGAGGGAATGCATGGAGAGCCGATCATCCGGATCGCCTGAGCGAGGGGTGCCCCAGCGCGGCGTGAATGTCAGCCTGGAGGAGCGGGCCTACCGCATCCGGCGCAATGCTCTGCGGATGGGCGAGGTTCAGGGGCAGGGCTATATCGCGCAGGCGCTCGGCGTCGCCGATGTGCTGGCGGTTTCGTATTTTCACGCGCTGACCTACCGTCCGAAGCAGCCGGAATGGGAGGGGCGGGACCGGTTCCTGCTCTCGATCGGGCACTACGCCATCGCGCTCTATTCGGCGATGATCGAGGCCGGGATCCTGCCCGAGGACGAGCTTGAAACCTATGGCGGTGACGACAGCCGGCTGCCTATGTCGGGCATGGCCGCCTATACGCCGGGGATGGAAATCACCGGCGGTTCGCTCGGGCAGGGGCTTGGCGTCGCCGTCGGGTTCTGCCTGGGGCTGAAGCGCAAGAACAATCCGGCTTTTGTCTACAATCTCCTGTCGGATGGCGAGCTTGACGAGGGTTCGACCTGGGAAGCGGCGATGAGCGCTTCTTCCCACAAGCTCGACAACCTCATCGGCATCGTCGACGTCAACCTGATGCAGGCCGACGGGCCCTCGACCTCGATTTCCAATTTCGAGCCGCTCGGCCCGAAGTTCGAGGCCTTCGGCTGGCATGTCGCGCGCGTCGACGGCAACGATATCCCGGCGCTGGTGGCGGCCTTCGACGCGGCGCGCGCGCTCAAGGCGCCCAAACCGCGCGTCATCCTCTGCGATACCAGGATGGCCAAGGGCGTGCCGTTTCTCGAAGCGCGCGAGCGTAACCATTTTTTGCGCGTCGAGGCCGACGAATGGGCCAAAGCCCTCGATATTCTCGACAAGGCCCGCGCAATGGCGATCATCCGGGGGGAGCCGTAATGTCCAGGCTGTCGAAATACACCCCGCGCCAGGTCGCGCTCGGCCCGAACGGCGAACGCCTGAAGACCTCGGCGATGATTGCCTCGATCGCCGGCCCCGATCAGCGCACCGCGCCGGCGCCCTTTGGTCATGCCTTGACGAAACTTGCGGAAACCCGGCCCGATATCGTCGGGATGACCGCGGATCTGTCGAAATACACCGATCTTTTCGTGTTCGCGAAGGCCTACCCGGAGCGCTTCTACCAGATGGGCATGGCGGAGGCCGTGCTGATGAGCGCTGCCGCCGGCATGGCGCGTGAAGGCTTCACGGTGTTCGCGACGACCTACGCGGTGTTCGCCTCGCGCCGTGCCTATGACTTCATCTGTATGGCCATCGCGGAGGAGAAGCTCGACGTCAAGATCGTCTGCGCGCTGCCGGGGCTGACGACCGGTTACGGCCCTTCGCATCAGGCAACCGAGGATATCGCGATCTTCCGGGGCTTGCCGAACATGGTGATCATCGACCCCTGCGACGCCCATGAAATCAGCCAGGCGACCGTGGCCATCGCGGAATACAAGGGGCCGGTCTATATGCGGCTCCTGCGCGGCAACGTGCCGCTGGTGCTCGATGAATACGGCTACACCTTCGAACTTGGCAAGGCCAAGGTGATCCGCGACGGACGCGACGTGCTGGTGATCTCGACCGGGTTGATGACGATGCGGGCGCTGGAGGCCGCCAAGGCGCTCCGGGCGGACAACATCGATGTCGGCGTGCTGCATGTGCCGACGATCAAGCCGCTCGACATCGAAACCATCCTCGCGGAAGCCGGCAAGGGCGGGCGGCTGGTGGTTGTCGCGGAAAACCATTCCGTTGTCGGCGGGCTCGGCGAAGCGGTGGCGGGCGCGTTGCTGCGCGCCGGCGTGACGCCGAAATTCCGGCAAATCGCCCTGCCGGATGCATTCCTCGACGCGGGCGCCTTGCCGACCCTGCATGAGCGCTATGGCCTCTCGACGGAGGCCGTTGTCCGCCAGATCAAGGGCTGGCTCTGATCTGACTTATCCCCGCTGGCCTGAGCGGGGCTAGAATTCGCCGGAGATTTCCGCGGATTCCCGCTGCCTCAGGAGCTGCTCATGACCACGACCTCCAATCTTGTCCTGCCCTATCTCGCGGCAGGGCAGGCGCAGAAGCACGTCACCCTCAACGAATCGCTGCGCATGCTCGACGCGATCGTGCAGCTTTCGGTGACCTCAAGGGGGCTCGCGACCCCGCCCGCCAGCCCGGTCCATGGCGAGCGCTACATCGTGGCACCGAGTCCGACTGGGGCATGGTCCGGCCATGCCGGCAAGATCGCCGCCTTCCAGGACGGCGGCTGGATGCCCTACGCGGCCAGGGAGGGCTGGCTCGCCTGGGTGCGCGACGAGGACAAGCTTTATGCCTTTGATGGCGCAACCTGGGTCATCGCCGGGGGCAACACCCAGAACCAGCCGTTCGTCGGCGTCAATGCGACGGCGGATACCACCAACCGCCTTTCGGTCAGCGCGCCTGCCACCTTGCTGAACCACGAGGGCGCCGGGCACCAGCTCAAGCTCAACAAGGCTGCTGCGGCGCAAACCGCGAGCATCCTGTTCCAGACCGGCTTTTCAGGGCGGGCGGAGATGGGAACGGCGGGCGATGACCTCTTTCGTCTCAAGACAAGCGCGGATGGTGCGACATGGCGGAATGCGCTTACGGTTGATCAAACGAACGGCAACACCGGTGTCGGAATATCCTCCATCTCGATGTCGACCCGTTTTAATGTTGAATCCCCGGACGGGGGAACGGCGCGGTTCGTCAACGCGGGCAGCGGTGGTGCAGGCGGCGGAGCCGGGCTGCTCACCTACACCTGGGTAACCCCTGTTGCGGCCGGCGATCGTTTCGGCCAGATCCTGTTTGGATCGCTCTGCGATGGCACGATGCCCGGCGGCGTTAACGCGGCCGGCTTTTCGGCCCATGCCGATGGTGCCTGGACCTTGGGAAGTTCGTATCCATCCCTGATCCGGTTTGACACCACCCCCAGTGGCGGGACAGCACGTGCGGAGCGGTTACGTATCACCTCGTCTGGTCGGGTCGGGATCGGGACAACGACGCCCAGCGCGATGCTGCACGTCAACGGCGAACTGCGCATCGGAAGCTTTACCGTCGCAGGCCTGCCCTCGGCGTCCACCCTTGGAGCGGGGGCGGTGGTTTTTGTCTCGAACGAGAGCGGTGGTGCCGTTCTCGCTTTCTCTGACGGCACGAACTGGCGCCGCGTCACGGATCGGGCAATCGTGAGCTGAGCCGGGTGATCTGGATCAAACGCCAAGGGCTTGACCTCTCCCCGTCGCGGGGTGAATAACCCCGCAGCGCCGCATGGCAGACCCGGCGCTGCGGGAGCGGGTATGAGTTTTCGGCTCTATACACCGGCACGGGTGATTGAGGAGCGCGGCGAGGGCTATTTCATCGCGCCGCACCCGGAGCCGCGCGAGGACATTCCCGGCATTCTCGACATTCTTCTCGGTGCTCGCCACAGCCTGATCGGCAACTGGACCGTGGGGAATTATCTGTCCGGCCTCGATACGCACCGCATTCTCGGGCGGCAGGTGATTTTCGTGAACACCGCCGAGCACATCAAATACGTGATGGTGACCCGGCATGCGAATTTCGAGCGCAAGAGCCCGCAGATGCGGCGGGCACTCGAAGTGCTGCTGGGCGACGGGCTCTTCATCTCCGAGGGCGAGACGTGGAAAACCCGCCGCCCGCTCGTGGCGGATATCGTCCACAAAAATCGCGTGCCCGCCTTCGGGGTGACGATGGAGGCGGTGACGCATGCCTTTGCGGAAGGCTGGGCGGCCCGCGCGCCGGGCGAGGAATTCGAGCTAACCGCCGCCATGGCGGAGCTCACTGCCGAAATCATCGCGCAGACCGTGTTCGGCCGCAACCTTGGCTCCGAAGCGGCGCAGCAGGTGATCAACGGCTTCACGCGCTACCAGAAATCGATCGACAACTTCAATCTCGGCTATTTCCTTGGCTGGGACGAGGGTTGGCCGGTGTTTCACGGGCCGGACAAGCGGCGGTCGGTGAAAATGGTGCATTCGGTGGTCGAGAAGGTCATCACCGATCACCTCGCGGGTGCAGGCGATTCGGGGTCGATGGTCGATCTGCTGATCAAACGCCAGCAACGGAACCCGGAGCTTGCGCTGGATACAACGGCCCTGCGCAACGAGGCAGCCACCATTTTCATGGCTGGCCACGAGACGACCGCGACGACGCTGACCTGGGCGTTCTATTGCCTCGCCAACGCGCCCTGGGCCGAGGCGGGCATCCTCGAAGAGCTGGACCGCGTCTGCCCGGGTCGTTCGCCGACGATCGAGGATGTCAATCAGCTCGACTGGTGCCGGGCGGTGGTGCTCGAAACACTGCGGCTGTATCCGCCGGTGCCGCTGCTGCCCCGGCAAGCGCGCGAAGCCGACATGATCGGCGATGTGCCGGTGAAGAAGGGCGATCTCGTGATGATCGCGCCATGGTTGATGCACCGTGCGACCGACCTCTGGGACAAGCCGACGCATTTCATGCCGGAACGCTTCGCTGATGGCGTGAAGGCCAACCCCTTCGTATTCTTCCCCTTCGCGGTGGGGCCGCGGATCTGTCCGGGGATGAATTTCGGGCAATCGGAGGCCGTGCTCTGCCTCGCAATTCTCGTGCAGAAATTCAAGGTGCGTCCGCGTCCGGGCTATGTCGCCGAGCCGGTCTGCCGCCTCACGCTGCGGCCCGACGGCGGGCTCCCCGTGACGGCGGAGCCGCGCCAGAAGACCCGGAAGGCGGCCGCGTGAGCGAGGCCGCACCAACCGTCGAGCGCCGAACCATCGAGGAGCGCCTCCAGCAGCTGCTCTACACGCTGTTCGGCCTTCTGCCGACAGATTGGGCCTCGGCGATCGGCAGCTTCGCCGTGCGCCGGAACGTGCACCGCAACCGGCCCGAGATTCTCGCCGGGGCGCGGCGCAATCTCAGAATTCACCGCCCGGAGGCCACTGAGGTCGAGCTTGACGCCATGATCGAGGCCTTTCTCGATGGCGTCGGTCGGGTGATGGCGGAATATGCGGTGATGCCGCGCTTCATTCGCGAGGGGCGGCTGGTGGCGGAGGGCGTCGAGGCGTTCAAGGCCGTCGCCGGAACACGCCCCATCATCGCCTTCGGTCTGCATACCGGCAACTGGGAAACCTTCGGGCCGATGTTCCAGCACATCGGCGTGCCGCTGACCTCGTTCTACATGCCGCCGGAAGGCGCTTTTGACCGGCGGGTGGTGGAAGAATCGCGTGCGCAATTCGGCGTCGATCTCCTGAGTCCGGATGCGAAGGGCGTGCGCGAGAGCATGCGGCGGCTCAACCAGAACCGCACGGTGATGATCTTCCCGGATGAAGCGCTGGAAGGCCGGGCGCTCGGGCCGCTGTTCGGGCGGGCGCCACACACCAAGGGCAACCTCGCGATTGCCGCCAGGCTTGCCCGCCACACCGGCGCGGGCTTTGTCATTTGCCACTCCGAACGCACGGCTCCTTGCCGTTTTTCGCTCACCTTTGGCCCCTTTTTCGAGCTGCCTGAAACGGATGGGAGGCCGGACACGCTGGCCGATGTCGCCTTTCTCAACGCGAAAGTCGAACCCATCGTGCAGGCGAATATCCCGCGCTGGTATTTTCTCGACGATTCAATCGCGCCATTCGCGGAATAGGTGCATCCACCGTCGCAGTTAACAGAGGGTTAGGCCTGTTGCGAATTTGCAGCATGAATTCGCAAGCGAACCGTATAGGATTTCTTTTCGGGCAATGAGTGTGTAGTGAGGTTCCGACAGGAATCTGTGGTTGGTCTGGTTGGGTGGGATGCGCGGTTTCAAGAGTTCGGGATTTGTTGGCCTTGGCCTGCTGGGCGTAGCCCTCGCGGGCTGCACGGCCTTGCCGTCGACCGGCCCGACATCCGCCGAAGTGGTCAACTCCGCCCAGGAAGGCGAATTGACGCGTTATATCCTGCGCGACGTCGATGAAAACATCGTCTCGATTCTCTCGACCAGCCGGCAGCAGACGTTCCAGACCAGTTTTGGCGATGGGCGCCCGCCGCCCAGCCAGCGCATTGGAATCGGCGACACCATCAGTGTCACCGTGTGGGAAGCCGCTGCGGGCGGGCTTTTTTCGTCGCCAGCGGTTGACCGGAATTCGACCGGTGCCCGCTCGGCCAATATCCCCGAGCAGGTTGTCGCGCGTGACGGGTCCGTGACCGTGCCCTACGCCGGGCGCATTTCCGTCGTGGGGTTGACGACGCCGGATGTCGAACGCCGGATTGTCGAGAAGCTCACCGGTAAGGCGATCGAGCCACAGGTGCTGGTCACGGTGCCGCAGGGGCTTTCCAATTCCGTGACCGTTCTGGGGGAAGTCACCAGTGGCGCCCGCGTGCCGCTTTCCGTGCGCGGCGAGCGCGTGCTGGACGTGATCGCCATGGCCGGCGGCGTTCGCGCTCCCGCGCATGAAACCTTCGTTACCCTGCAGCGCAACGGGCGCACGGTCGCGGTGCCGATGCAGCGCCTCATTGCCAATGCCGCCGAGAATATCTACGCGCACCCGAAGGATGTCATCACCGTGGTGCGCGACCCGCAGACTTTCTCGGTCTTTGGCGCTGCTGGTCGCAATGCCGTCGTGCCGTTCGAGGCAGCCGGCATCTCGCTGGAGCAGGCCATCGCGAAGGCGGGCGGCCTGATCGATTCGCGTTCCGATCCTTACGGCGTCTTCCTGCTGCGTTTCGAAAGCCAGGATGTTGCGCGCCAGCTTGATCCGAATTTCAAGGCGGCGCCGCGCGAAACGCGGGTGCCGGTGATCTATCGCCTCAATTTGAGGGATCCGCGGTCCTATTTCCTCGCGCAGACGATCAACATCCGCAATCGCGATATGATCTACGTCGCCAATGCCCCGCTGAACGAAGTGCAGAAGGTGTTGCAGATCTTCTCGGCGGCGTCCGGGCCGGTCTCGGCGGCTGCGGTTGCGGCTTCGGTGTTCTGAGGCGGCGGGGAAGTGCCTTCGACAGCCGTCGCGCCCGTTGCCGTCATCTCTGGCGGTTCGAGTGGCATCGGGCTGGAGGTGGCACGCCTGCTGGCAGGCAAGGGGTATCGGCTCGTCCTGCTGGCGCGTGACGCTGAGAAGCTTTCAAGAGCGCAGGTTTCTCTTCAGGTCGATGGTGGGCATCCCATTCTCTGGCGGGTGCTGGATGTCGCGGATGCGGGAGCCTGCGAGCAGGCCTTGACCGAGATCGTGGCGACGCTTGGGCGCATCGACTGGCTGGTCACGAGCGCCGGAACCGTCGAGCCCGGCATGTTTCTGGATTTGCCGGTCGATGCGCATCGGCGGCAAATGGAAATCAACTATTTCGGAACGCTCAATCTGGTGCGGCCGGCCGCGCGCTTCATGCGGGAGAGCGGCAGCGGGCGGATCACGATGATTTCGTCCGCGGCGGCCTTTGTCGGCATTGCCGGCTATTCGGGCTATGCGCCGGGTAAATTCGCCGTCCGCGCGCTTGCCGAAACCTTGCGGGTGGAACTGGCCCCGTTTGGTATTGGGGTCGGCGTGGCGTTCCCGCCGGACACCGACACCCCGCAGCTTGCCGCCGAGCAGGAGGCCAAACCCGAGGCGACGAAACGGATCACTGCCGGCGGCGGGGTGATGAGCGCCGAACGCGTCGCGCGCTCCATCGTCGATGGGGCGCTCGCCGGGCGCTTTGTCCTGGCGCCAGGCTGGCTGATTATGCTCTTTGGCTGGGCGCATTCGCTCTATGCGCCGTATTTCCGCTGGCATCAGGCGCGTATTCTGCGGCAATTCCCGCCGGGCGAGGGGCGTTAATTTTCCGGCTTTTCAGCTGCCGCCTGCCGTGCCGCGCGATCAGCATCATCCGCGTCACGCAAGGTAGGGGCGTAGCTGAAAATCAGATAGAGGAACGCGGTCATTACGCCGATGCTCCACAGGCTGACGGTAATATCGCACCATGTGAGAACAATGCCGGCCAATGTGAATTCCGGCGCTCCGAAAAAATAGATCAGCGTATTCATGGTGATAATCAGAACACGCATTTCCGTGGGGCCGGAATTGAGCACGGAGACATGGAAATCTCCGGCGATATTGGCCCGCACAAACACATAGATCGACACCATGTGATACCCTGCGAGCGCGACCAGTGCGACGCGCATGTCGACGAAGGGCGAAAGCCCCATACCGAAGCAAATCAGGAAATTGCCGAACACATCGATCGTCTGGTCGAGGAAATAGCCGTAACGCGGCCGCTCGATCTTGCGATAGCGCGCGAGATTGCCATCAAGGGAATCGCCGAACCAGTGGATGACGAGGCCGAAACTGGCGAGCCACAAGAAGGCCGGGTGCCTCCAGCTTGCGAGATACCCCAGCAGCGTTACCGCCGCGCCGAAGGTGCCAAACGCCGTGAGTTTGTCCGGGGTAACCGATCCGGGAAGCTTCGGAACGATCCAGTCGATCGCCTTTCTTTCCAGACCGGAAAGAATGCTCGTGTTGATGCGGATGGAGGCCATCATATCCCGTTTCAAGTGGCGGTGCCGCTTCCTCGTCACACCGCGTGCAGGGTGAAGTCAAGCTGTACCGGGCGTTCTAGCTGCTTTGCGGCGGTTGATCGTCCTGCGGCATGATCTGCCAGATGATATCCTGGAAGCTGAAGGTCAGGTGGCGAGTGTCGCCATTATGGCAGATATCGTTCGGGACGGTGCCTCCGCCGAGCGTAAATTCGACCAGAAGCTGCTGATCCTCGCCAAAAGTTGTGGGGCCGATATCAAAGACAAGTTCACCCGGTGACTGATCCGCAGAGGCCACGGCGACTCCGGCGATACCGTCGACGGTGACAGCCATCGAAGGGATAGGCCATTCCGGCGGAATCAGGGCCATGCAGGTGAGACGGAGGCGCAGGAGGCCGGATGTGGGGCCCGCGACGCGTATCAAAACAGCGGCCGAATCGGCATCCATCCACACGCCCCAAGGCTCGACGGGGTGGAAGCCATAGAGTGGCGTCAGACCGGGAGGCCAAGAATTCCGGATGGATTGTCCGCCGCCCTCCACGCGGGGGACAGGGGCGGACTTCGCCCTTCGCGTATCGCCAAGTTGGAATGCGCCACCGACACGCGGCGCATCGGAGCGGATCGCTTCGCTGATGGCCCGATGCAGTGGGTCCGTCACGGGAGAATACCAGCGTAATCGCGTCGTCAGGGCGTTCCAGGGATCCGCAGTCATGGACAATTCGCCGAAGCTGCCGAGAAAGCTCGAGACATTCGCGAAAGCCACATCCTCAAGGTATTGGAAAGCGCGTGCGCGCGCCGGGTCGCTATCCGGTACACGCGGGGCATGGGCGAACCCCGTCAAGGCGCGGAAGTAATCCTCTTTGGTCGAAGCGATAACGCCAAAGCCGAAGCCCGAATACTGCCCGTGACCGCAGAAAACCGCCATTCTGCCCATGCTCGCAGCTTGCAGGCCAGGGCTGCCGCGAACACTGGTGACGACGTCGCAGGCGGCTATGATGGTTGTAGGGGACCAGCCTTCCTCAATGAAGTGGATATGACTATGTCCACCAAATTCAGCCTTCAGCCGGGCCATTGCGCCGGTGATATTGTAGGCGAGGTCAGCAGGATGAACCTTCACCAGCCAGTGAATATCGGGTCGGCCGGATGCAAAGGTCAGCGCTTCCAGAAGCCAGCAATAGTTATCCTCGAAGACCTGCTCGTCAGCGAGCGGAATATCCGAAAAGGTAATCGAGAATGCGCCGATGACCGGGCGGCCATCGTCGATGCCGAGTCGCGCCCGAATGGCGCGCTCGATTCGACGGGATGACGAGGCGGCAAGATCAGCCATCGGGGCATCCACAAAACGGTGCGAGCGAAATTGCGCCCCGGTGCTGGCCGCGTGAAAATGCTCCTCACCGATCTCCGGTGCTGCTGTCACGAGATGGTCGATCATCGCACTTTGCGTTGGTGCGCCTGTTCGCCGAATGCTGCCGCTGATCGTTTCGTTTGTCCGCAAGGCGCCATTGATGAGATGGATACGGACATGGCCCTCATTACGGAAATAGGCGATGCGCCCCCCTCGTTCCAGGGCGCGTTCGGCGGCAATTCCCCACGGGGCATAGTCGATATGTCCGGTCACGAACCATGCCGCGGGCCGGGCGTCGAACTGCTTGCAGATCTCGCTCTCGGTGACAAGGCAGCGCTCGATATTCTGCAGCAAGGCGATATCCAGATCGACAATGGTTTCGGATCTGGTGTTGCGCAGGTGCGTGTCGTAGATGTAGCGCCCGATCGGAAAATCTGGTCCAAGGCGTGCCGCGCGCAGGAAACGGCGCAGCTGCTCGCCAGAAAGATCCGAAAGGGCGATTTTCTGTCGTGCTGCCTCGCCCGTGATCCAGTCGATTGCCACGCCAGTGAAGGGGCTTTCGGCAAGTTGAATCACCTCGACATCGAAGCCTCGCGCGATAGCGGTGATCTCGTCGGGATCAAAGCCCGGGCACGAACCATGGACGACGCCAAGCCTGCCGCTCAGGCCGATAACCGGCAGCCCGGTCTCGATACCGATCAGGCGACCGATGTGCAGGCTATAGATCAGGTAGTCGAATGAATCATGGAAAAGATCGACATAGACAGCCGCCTTGTTTGCGGTGCTCGTATCGTTCCCCCTCCAGATGGCATGGCCCAATTGCTGCCAGATCCCGAAGCTTGGCAAATTCAGACGGGACATGGTGGCGGGCCCTTGTCGTCGTTCATCGTGTCGCGGCAGGCGCTTGCCGTGCGTAGAGGGCAGCGGCCAAGTCGAACTCGTCGATGTGGTCAATGTCAACCGATTTTGACTTGCTGAGCTCATACCTGCGGACATCATCCGTAATACGATCGGCGGTTCTCGCCATCACGTCAGCCGGAATGACGAAAGCCGCACTGTTCACCTCGTAGAGAACATCAAGCGTCTGCGTGCGGGGCCATTTTTCCTTGGTCCGATCATAGTTCACAGGACCGTTCTCGTCCCACATGAACCCCTGGAGCCGGGTTACCGTCATCAGGGAGCCATGCTTTCTGGTGGCCAGACCGTCGAAATAAGCGTGGATGATGTTGCTGTAATCCGAAGCATCGACGAATGGTGAGGTGACATGCGTCCACAGGATATGCCCGGAAGGAATGATTGTCGGGACATAGCGGATCAAGTCGTCTGTCAGGGTGGAGGATGAGCAGAGGGCATCAGGACGGTGATCGAGCGTGATCCTTGCCCCATGAGCTTCGATTGCGGATCGTGCAGCATCCTTGATCGCGTTGTCATTTGTGGAGACAACGATGCGATCAATGTGGGGGCAAGCGATCAGTTGCTGCATCTTGATGTCGAAAAGGCTGCGGCCTTCGCTATCGAACTGGCGTGTATTCTTGAATGGCACGCGCTGGCTTCCTGCCCGGCAAGGCAGAAATGCAATAAGCTCACCCGTATCCTGATGCGTTGAAACCATCAATGTCTCCAAAAGTAACCAATGTATCTATCATGTAAAACCAGGTTTGACCTGTCGTAAAATCAAATCTCGTGCGATAAACCGCTGCATGTAAGGTAAATGAAAGCCATTGGTGCTTCGCTGAAATCAAGGGGTCTCGTTGGCGAGAATCCTGCGTGGCGCAGCCGATGCGGTCGGTGTCCTGGAAATATTGTTCCAGATGACTTGCTTTAATTCGAGAAGACCTTCGATCGCGCCTTCCTTCATGAAAATGCGAAATTCAAGTGGCCGCTCCGGCTGCTTCACTTCAATCTCCGTCAGAACTTCGAACCTACCACGAACGGGGATATCGAACAAACCATAGGACAAAACGCTGTCGCCTTGGCAAATGTCAACCTCTACCTTGTTATAGGAGAGGTTCTCCTTGACCTCGAAGACGGCTTGCAGGGTCCATTGTCCTGGCGGGAGACAAAGGTAAGGGCCAAAGTAGATATAGCGCGCCGGCCCGAGCAGATCGATCGGATCCTGTGTGACACCTGAAATCATCTTTTGTGATGTTTGCGAAAAAAAGACTTCTACAGGCCAGCGAATTTCGCCAATGGGGCCTGGATCATGGACTTTTCGCAACGGCCCGTAGACCTGCTCCATCAATTGAACCACATTGGCGGTCAATTCGTAAATTCCGAAAACCGGCGGCCTGTAGTCGTCAAACAGGTTGGCCATCAATGTCTCGACGGGCACATGCAACTGCCCGGGATCGTCTAGGTCCAGCGCCGCGGTAATACCCTGCCAGTGGAAAGGCGCGCAAGCCAACCCGAAATGCTGCGTAATCCGCTCGATAATCTCACTGAGTGTGATGCCTTCGGAGCGCTGAATCCGCAGAGTTGAGGGATTGGCGAGAACCTCAGCCATTGTCGCAATATTCTGGCAGGCGACCTGCAATGCTGCCGGCCAAACGACCTTCCGGTGGCGCAACACATAGCCTGCGATATCCGAGGGATCCTCGCAGAAGACAACGGATGCGGCATTGATCCGGCTTGTAACGCTTACAAGGTTCCGCTCAGGATTTTCCGAAAACAGCAGGATATTCGGGATTTTCCGGCCAAGGATCGCATCACGCAACTCCTCAATCGAGCTGGCGTGGATGTGGTAGCAATCCGGTAAAATGGTGTCGCCGAGTGCCCGCATGATCTTGTTGCCCATCTGTCCGAAGAGCGAGGATGTGCCGTAGGCTGTGATCAGCATGAAGCGGGTCCGTCTATCCCGGGAGCCCGATTGGCGAGCATTTGATCTGATACCCTATCATCATTGGCGCAAAGTCGCACCAAATCACAGCCAAGGCCAAATCCCCCTCCGAGGAGACGCGTCACGCAGGATCGTGAGCCGCCCCGGAAAGCTCATTGACGACATGGAGCAATGCAGCATTGAATTTCTCCGGCGTTCTCGCAGCCGTCAGCTGTTCATGGACAATGGCCTGCCGCGACAGGACCGCCTCCCGGTTTGTCATCGCATATTCAATTTTGGTGACGAATTCCGCCATGTTGCCTGTTTCCACGAGCAGGAGGTTGTCCGCCAAATCGCCGAGCTCCTCGGTGATCAGGGGGATTCGAGAGGCGATGACGGGGGTGCCATAACTCAAGGCTTCGACGACCTGGGGCGGAAAATTGCCTTCCATTCGCGTTGTCAGTGCGAGGCAAGCTGCTTGCTTGTAGATCCAGCACAGGTCCGCATCCGTCGCCGCGCTCACGAAAACGACATGGGGCGCAAGGCGAAGGCGCTCGTATTCCTGTCGCGCGGGCGGGAAATCATCGAGGCCACAGGTCAGAACCAGCACCGGCGGCTTTTCGGCCGGGAGAGAAGATTTTGCGCGGTCGCGCTGCCGGCTGGCATGGCGGGTGATCAGTTCTGCAAGAATCTGGAGCAGCAGCGGGATGTTCTTGTTGGGCCGATTCTGGGTCGGGTAGAAGATGATCGGCCGTCCGTCCGTATGGACGCGGACATGCTCCCGAACGAGAGAGGATTCCGAAAGATCGGTCTCGTCCAGGCTCCGGTTGAGGTTCGGCAGTGGGAAAACGTGGATCTTCTCTTGCGCGACCTTGAGCACGGTGTCGGAAATATAGCTGCGCGTGAACTGCGAGTTTGTCATGATGACCCTTGCCTTGTCGGCAATGGCACGCCCGGTTACTGCGTGGCGGTCTTCATTTGCGAAGGCATTGGTTCCTTGGAAAAAATGAGGCGTGTAGTCCGGCAGATAAAGCGCCAGCGGCGCCTTCATGTCGACAGCTTCCGGGAAAAGGTAATAGTGCGGCACGATGACACCGCGGCATGAGGGATCGGCATTGATCATCGCCGGGAGGCGTTCATTCACAGTCTCGGCATGGTGTTTCTCAAGGCCCGTCTTGTGGAAGAACAGAGTGGCCATGCGGATGAGCAGCCGCCCGAGCGGGTCCAGCTTCCGTGAGATCGGGCCGAGTTTCCGGCCGATGCTGTCGAGCGCCGCAGCGAATTTCCCGGATGGGCCAACGGAAGGTCGCGTGCCCAGCGCCGGGATGTCGTCGATGACATGCACTTTCACGCGCGGGGTGCTGCCGACACCAAAAAAGCCCATCGCAAATGGCGCATTGGCATAGTTTGTCGTGATGACGACCTCGAAATCCGTCACGGCGAGGATGGCACCAACCATCAGGCGGATGACCCGCGGGATACCTTCGGCCGATAGGTATAGGTGGTCGCGCCGCGTGATGATGCCGCCAGGGAAATGGAACAGCACATAAATCCGGCCGGAGGTCGTTGTTGTCGGGAGGGCAGGCTGGTCCGGCTGCGAATTCACGATCAGCGCCGGCGCGTCGTCCACCGATTCCCGGGTGAGCAATGACCGCATGACCCGGTCGAAAATGGGGTTCACATGGTCCGGGTGATAGGGGCGCCGAACATCCTGCTGCGAGGCGATAACCTCGGAAATATAGCCCTCGTCCCGCTCGATAAGGCGGCGGGCTTTGGTGCGTGCATCCTCAGGATTGCGTGCGAGCCCGGGAGAATTTTTGCCAAAAAACCGGGCCAGCAACGAGTGCGGCAGATAGAGAACCGGCCCGCCAACCATCATCATCTCGATGGGAGGCAGATAGCTCACCATCGGGCCGCCGTGCGTGTAGAGATAGCCCGAGGTATCCTGGTAGGCCTTGAGATAGTCCTTGCGTGACAAGGTGCCGACGATCTGCGGATCATCCGGGTGTTTGAACTGCACACCATAGAAACGGAAACCGGGGTCGGCGAAATTCTGCTTCAGGAAATCGTAGTGCGCCCGGTAATAGGGGTTCTCGATATTGGGACAGGTAATCATGATCTCTTTGCGCCGCAGCGCATCAATGTCCCATGTGTCCTGAAGAGCAATGACGTCGTTGTCGATCTGGTAGGGGACGACGCTCATGCGCCCGGTGAGCCATGTATGTTCGAGATCAGTCGTCAGATCGTGAAACGGCACGAAATGGAAATCCGGGTGATCGAGGATGACCCGGCCGGCGCCGTTGTTCCACAGGAATTCGGAAAGAGGATATGGCTGTCCGTAGGCGCGGAAGAGGGTGCGTTTTTTGTAGACGCGCAGAACTTCGGTAAGCCAGTCAGGATTGATCGTGACAATGACGGCATCAAAATAGGTGTTTAGCAGTTCTGCGATTTCAGGACTGATCGGATTATAGAAAAAATTATAGCTCGACAGCTTCTGGAAAACATCCGGCGGCAGCGTTGAAGGCTGTCCGTGATCCCAGTTCAGCTCGGCTGATTGATCCTCGATCTTGCTGAGATACGGCGGATTGAAGACCTCGAACCCGAGCGCGCGGAGCCTTGGTAGCTCTGTGCGAACGAGAAGCTTGTGCATGCCGAGCCAGAAAATGCGCATGGTCGTTCTTTCGCTGGTCACGAGGCCCGCGATGGGCCTGGACGATCTTGCTGTGTCGGCAAGAACCGAAGCACAGCACCCGGAGCGGCCTAGACGATCTCGATTTCCGGGAACGGGAAAATCATTTTGCCACCGCTGTTGAGATATTCCACTTCGCGCCGCAGGATCGAGTCTTTGAAGTGCCACGGCAGCACCAGAAAATAATCCGGCTTCATGGCGCGCGCTTCGGCCTCGGAAACGATTGGAATATTGGTGCCGGGGGTGAATGCACCGAACTTCTCGGGATTGACTTCCGCAATCGCCGAAATCTGCTTCTCGGTCACGCCGCAGAACTGCAGCACCACGTTGCCCTTGGTCGAGGCGCCATACCCAAGGATCTTCTTGCCGTCAGCCACAAGACCGTCGAGCAGGCGGACGAGGTCATCCCGATGCCGGAAGACGCGATCCTCAAATTCGCGGAATGGCTTCGGCGTCCGCAAGCCCATGCGTTCTTCCTGATCCAGCAGCCAGTTGATCACTGGCGTGTTGCTCTTGATCGGGCTGGCGCGGCGTGCGGCGGTCACAGCAAAGCTGCCGCCGTTGAC
Source organism: uncultured Methylobacterium sp. (assembly GCA_964571245.1). Classification (GTDB taxonomy): domain Bacteria; phylum Pseudomonadota; class Alphaproteobacteria; order Rhizobiales; family Beijerinckiaceae; genus Rhabdaerophilum. Next base: position 20,933 of record CAZNAT010000025.1, on the reverse strand, counting down.
CGCGTTCATCTGAACATCGACGATCTTCAGGTTGGCCGCATCCAGAATGCGGCGAACGGCCATCAGGGAATAGTATTCGAGATGCTCGTGGCAGATCGTGTCGTACGAGCACAGGCGCAACATCGACGGCATGTAGCTCTGCTCGAACTGCCAAATCCCGTCCGGTGCCAGAATTTCCTCGATTTGCCGGGCAAAGGCGATGGGATCATCGAGGTCATAGAACATCGCAATCGATGTGACGATCCGTGCCGGCTGATGGGTGACTTTCCGGTAGTTCGCCGCAGTGAAGAAATCGGGCACCAGAGAGACATCGTCGGGGTAGTACTGCTTGAACTTCAATCCGGTGGGGTCAATGCCGATGCGCTTGAGACCACTGGTCTCATAGGCCTTGAGTGACGTGCAATCGTTGGAGCCGATATCCAGAACCGCATCACCCGGCTTAAGGTCGGCGAAGCGTTCGAGGTGGCGGATCTTGCGGGTCAGGTGGTCGACCATCGATTGGTTCAGGCCGGACCGGTAGCCGTAATTGTCGCCGTACATTTCAGCGGAATCATAGGTGTGCGCGAGCTGCAGCAGATCGCTCTCCGGGCACCAAACCAGTTCAAGAGGCCCCTTGGTAATCTGCGCATCACGGCTCTTTGGGAAAACGCCCGTAAGGGTCTGCTCACCAAGGCTCAGAACGGAAATGAGATTTTTGCCGCCACCGATGCGGCAAGTCTCGATACAATGATAGCGAGCGGCTTGATCAGCCATACCAAGTTCCTTCTGAGATTTAGATGTCAGAGCCATGCGATGGGTCTATAGGGACAGGTTGTCCGGGATGCAATTGCATCGGGCGAGCCTGCCTTCCGAAATTGCGAATTCCACCGCTCATGATTTGGTTAAGTATTGAAATTACGTGCTTTTTTAAGATGGAAGTGGACAAGGGTTAGCGAAAACTCATGTAATCACACTGCTCCCGATGCCGCTTTGGTCTGCGACACCGAATCGGTGTGGAACATCCGGGTGGTGACCCCATGCAGCCTGTTGCCCCCGTTGAGGCAGACGTTAGCGCCTGTTTTCAACGCCAGCCTCCAATACCTTCATGACATCGGCGAAGTAGTCATCCCATCCGCGCCGAGGAAAGGCGGAAGCCTGTTGTTTGGCAAGCTCGAAGGCCTTGTTATCCTTGGTCAGTGCCATGATCGCTTCCTGCCATGCCACGCCATCGAGGGGGGCGATCAGCGTTGCGCAACCCTGACTGACCTCGCGAAAGACCGGAATATCCGATGCAATCACCGGGGTTCCCACGGATAGGGCCTCTGCAATGGGGAGGCCGAAGCCCTCGGCAAAAGACGGCATGAGCAATGCGCGCGCATGGGTCACAAGCCGCTTCAGGTCCGCTGTCGACAAACCGGATACTTCGAGCACATGCCCCTGAAGCGCAGGCGACCGCTCGAGAAAATCAATGACGTTCTCGTTCTTCCAGCCGCGGCTACCGACAATGACAAGCTTCGGGACCGACGCTCCGGTGGTCAGGGCGTCCTGCGCCATCTTCCGCCAGAGATTGAGGAGCAGGATGTGGTTCTTGCGCGGCTCGATCGTGCTGCACGCGACGAAATACGGCGGTAGAGCCTGAGCGAGGGGTGGTTCTGGTGCCTCCAGGAACGTGTGCGCCGGCGGCAGCGGGATATTGTGGATGACAAGATCGTGCCGGCCTTTCTCCTGGGCGTAGGCCGCGAGACGTTCAGCCACCTCGGTGGCGGTAACAATCACGACCTTTGCATGGCGCAAGATCGTATCCATTCTTCGACGGAAGGCGGCCTCCAGTCCGTCCCAGAAGAACTCTGGGAAATCGATCGGGATGAGGTCGTAGACCAGAAAAACGGGTGTGATATCCGGGCGCTTGTCGAGCCAGGCAAGCTTGGCAGGGTCGTCGGTGTTGCCATAGCCCGTGTTGAGATAGATCGCATTGAGGGGAACGCGCAGGGTCAGCCCTTGCCATGGCCAGCCGGTGACGAGATGCGCCACATTGTGCCAGAAGCGTGTTTTCCGCCCGACCGGCGCGCGGATGCGCCGCTCTGTTGGATCGGACGCCCGCAGCCAGTGCTCCACCTGCGGGCCAAGCGGCACCTGATTGTCCTCATTCCAGTTCCGATTGATCGTGGTGATCAGGCGCTTGAGGGTGGCCAGAGAAACCAGCGTCTTGATGCCGAAACGGTGATGGATCGCCGTGCTGAAGTGATGCGGGTTTTCGGTCAGAAAGCGGGCGTAGGCGAGGTCAATGCGGGCGATGCCCGAGGGCGCCGGCTGGAATAGAAAATCCACAAATGTCGAGAAATCGAAGGTGATGGCAATCTTGGTCAAGCGGGAGTTCCTGAGTGCGTGGCACCGCCGACTGGCGTGCCCGCTGAAAATAAGGGCGGACTTCCAGCAAGAAGGGCACCCTCCGACATTTTTATTACCATCAAGCGTTGCTCGTGTTCAAGCGACTGCCACGGCTCACGCCTGGCCAACACGCTTGCGCTGATCATCCAGAACAGCACGGAGCGTATCCTCGATCCGGCACGTTGGATGCCAGTCCAGCATGGCGCGTGCCTTGTCGGCATTGCCAACCAGCAAAGGTAATTCATTTGGCCGCCAGCGCGTCTGGTCGACTTCGACAGAAATATCGACGTCGGAGAGATCGATCAGCGTGTCGAGGATTTTCCGCATCCGGATCGGATGCCCGGACGCCAGGTTAAAGATCGAGCCAGGCGCGATGGTTTCGGCTCGAATGGCCGCACGGGCATAGGCCGCAGCGACGTCTCGCACATCGAGGAAATCCCGTTCGGCTTCGAGATTGCCGACCTTGATCACAGGAGGCTGCAATTTTCGTTCAATGCGTGCGATCTGGGCCGCGAAACTGGGGATCGCGAAGGCATCGCTCTGGCCGGTGCCGATATGGTTAAACGGTCGAAACCGGATGGTCCTGAGCCCACGCGCGGCAAGCGCACCGAGCGCGAGATCCGCAGCCGCCTTGGTTGCACCATATTCGCTGATCGGCGCCAGAAGGTGATCTTCCGTCAGCAGATCGCCGGTCCCCGCGCTTGCGCCGTAGACCTGGCACGAGCCTGCGAAGAGGAAAGCGGACCGTGGAACATGTTCCAACGCCGCGCGGGCGAAGTTCAGCGTTCCCTCGACATTGATCGCCCAGGCCATCACGGGATTGGCTTCAGCCGCGGCCAGATCTGAAATCCCCGCCAGATGCACGATGACATCGGGGCGAAATGCCGCGATGGTGTCATTCACGCCACTGGAATCCGTGATATCGAGCGCGATGAGACGGCCGACATCTGCAATGTCTTCGGATTGGCGGCCGGTTGCTAAAATCTCACACGGAGCCATGGCGCGGAGTGCGCGCACAAAATACGATGCGACAAACCCGCCGCCGCCGGTCAGCAGAACGCGCATGGGACTCCCTGCAGAGGGTGCGGGCATCAGAGCGTCAGGCCATGCTTTACGCGCTTGAGGTCGGCATCGACCATCTCGCGCACCAGATCCTCGAGTTTCGTCTTGGCTTCCCAGCCGAGAACCGCCTTGGCCTTCGCAGGGTCCCCCAGCAGCACTTCGACTTCCGCAGGCCGGAAGAATGCCGGGTCGATGACGACATGATCATCCATTTTCAGGCCGACGTATTCGAAGGCAAGCTTGCAGAAGTCGCGCACAGAGACGGTGCGACCGGTGGCGATGACGTAATCGTCCGGCTTGTCCTGTTGGAGCATGAGCCACATCGCCTCGACATAGTCGCGGGCATGACCCCAGTCGCGCTTGGCGTCGATATTGCCCAGCGCCAGCTGGTGATCGAGGCCGAGCTTGATGCGGGCGACGCCATTGGTGATTTTGCGTGTCACGAATTCGATGCCGCGCAGTGGCGATTCATGGTTGAACAGGATGCCGCTGGAGGCATGGAGGCCAAAGCTCTCCCGGTAGTTTACAGTCATCCAGTGGGCGTAGAGTTTGGCCACGCCATAGGGCGAGCGCGGGTAGAACGGTGTTTTTTCAGACTGACGCTCAGCCTGGATGAGGCCGAACATTTCGGACGTCGAGGCCTGATAATAGCGGGCTTCGGGCGCCACCATCCGCAGGGCTTCGAGCACGTTTGCGGCGCCAAGGCCGGTGACCTGCCCTGTCAGCAGAGGTTGCTGCCAGGAGGATTTCACAAAGGATTGAGCGCCGAGATTGTAGACCTCATCCGGCTTTACGTCCTGGACGATGCGAACAATGCTTGCGAGATCGGTAAGGTTGCCATCGTGCAGCTTGATCTTGTCGGCAACGCCAATCCAGTTCAGGCGGGTGCTGATGACATCTGCGGACGCACTCCGGCGGACGAGGCCGTGAACAGCATAGCCCTTGGATACAAGAAAATCTGCAAGGTAGGCACCATCCTGCCCGGTAATCCCGGTGATCAAGGCAACTTTCATTCGCTTCAACTCATCCCAAAATTGCCATCAGGCCGGGCGGCGCCCGGTCGATCAGGCCTTTGCCGAGAGATGCCGTAAGGATCCTCGACATTGTGCGGCGACATAAACCCAAATATCCAAAATACTTCAAGGCGCATTTCGGGGGGTGCGCATGTGAATCAGTGTGTGTCTATCGTGCTTCCCGAATTCGTTCGCAGAAACCCTGAACCGTGAAGCCGCAGGCACAAGGGTTCGAATCGGTCTTTAGCATCGAAGGCGAAGGCGTCACAACCTGCGCGCTGGTCGCGAGACTTGGGCAAGAGCCCGAAATGTCTCAGAGCGAATTATAGATATCGAGTGCAAGATCGAGATCGTCGAAAACCTTGCCACGCCCGGCTTTCAGCACGAGGGCCTTGTCGCAGTAACGGCGGATGATCCCGAGGTCGTGGCTGACGAGAATCATGGCGCAATGCTTGCGCTTCACGAACAACTCGTCGTGGCATTTGCGCTGGAAACGCTGGTCTCCGACGGAAATGACCTCGTCGATCAGGAAGCACTCGAAATCCACGGCGAGCGTCAGTCCAAACGCCAGACGTGCGCGCATGCCGGAGGAATAGGTGCGAACCGGCAGGAGGAGATGCTTCCCGAGTTCCGCGAAATCATCAACAAGTTCGATGGTGTCCTTGATCGGCACGCCATAGATGCGGGCGATGAAGCGGATATTGTCTACCCCGCTCATCGACACTTCGAAGCCGCCGGCGAAGGCAATCGGCCAGGACATGAACAGGCCACGATGAATGGTGCCGGCCGTTGGCGGTTCGACGCCACCAATGATCTTCACCAGTGTCGACTTGCCAGCGCCGTTACGACCGAGAACGGCAATTTTCTGTCCGGCGGCAATGTCGAAGGAAATGTTGCTGAGCACCCGCCGGATTCCGATCTGGGTGTGGTAATCCTTGACGATGCCATCAAGGCGGATGGCTCTCTGCCGCGTGCGGGGTGACACGAACTCAGGCAGGGCCACGCCGCCGAATGGGGCCGGCAAGCCACCATCAAGGCCCGCACGCGCCGGCAAGCTTTCCTGGTCGGCTGCGCTCATGCCTGATGTTCCAGCACGATGTCGATCAGGCTCTTGATAATCCAGAAAATGCACAAGCAGGCGCCAATCACGGCCAATATGCTTAGGATACGGCGCGGTTGGGTTGGCAAGTCGGCATAGTTGGGCTCGACGATGGTCTGCAGATAAATGCGCTGCGTCTGTGCAAACTGACGTGATTTCTCAAGTTCGATGACCGCCGCTGCAAGCCCTTTGGCTGCCAGCTCCCGTTCCAGTGTCAGGCGCTCGAAACCCTCCAGCTTGGAGGCAATGGAATTGGCTCCGCCTGCGATGGTCTGGCGCTGCTTCTCAAGCTCTGTTCGGAAAGATTTGATCTTTTCCCGCATCGGGGTGATGGCCGGGCTGTCCGGGGTCTGGGCAAGCTGCTGCGCGAGCGTTGCCTCCATGCGTGAGATTTCGGTCGACAGTTTGGCAAGAATATCCATCGATGCCCCGGATTCCTTTTCCGGATCGAGGATCATCTCGCGATTTCGGTAGGCGGCAAGACGGTTTTCGACATCCGCGAGCCTGGCGTTGCTCTCCCTGACAAGCAGTTCGGCGTAGGAAATCGCGTCATTGTGCGCGCGGACATTCAGCCTGTTGATGAATTCATCGCTGTAGTGGAGAATATGCTTCGACAACGCCAGCGCGTCTTCCGGGCGGAAGGCGCGGGTCTGCAACGAGCTGATCCCGGTCGTCGTATCGACGTCGATGTCCACGAGCTTCAGGTAGGCCTTGTACATCTGCTCGGAGTTGTCGCGCGAGTAGAAGTTCGGAAAGCGGTTGAAGATATCGGCTTCCGGCCGTCCCATGAGGTCGCGGAGTCCGTTGTTCTTTTCGAGCTGGGCCGCGACGTCGCGCGAGGTGATATAGGCACTGACAGCATAGGTTTCGTCGACAGCGCGGGAAAGGCCGGGGGTGTGGAGCAGGGAGGACAATGTTGTCTCGCTCCCCGACGCTGCCGACCGGACGATGAACTTCGTTTCCGACACATAAAGACCGGAGGCGATGATGCCGAAATAGAGGATTGCGGCAAAGGCCGGGAGCAGAACAAGGCCGATGAAAAGGCCGAAGCGCTTGTAAAACGGAACCGGTGGTTCGTCGTCGTACTCGGCGTCGTCATAGCCATCGGCAGCCAGCGCCGTCCCTCCCGGAGCCAGAGGACTCAGGAACATGCGACTTTGGTTGGAGGGGAATTCTCCCTCTTCCGCAACATCGGGTTCCGCTTGTGCGACCTGATTAGCCAAGGCTTAGTCTATCCCATCTTCACGTGTTGCTGAGCCTTGCGAATAAGCGGCAGGCCGAGCGCCGTCACCAGAATGCAATGGAGCAGGATATAGCTCAGATCCCATTCCGTTGAGAGTTTGGGGCCGAAGAGCCCCGCCCGAAACATCTCGAAAATATTCACGAGAACCGACCATGTGACCAGCTTTTGCGCTGATTCCGGCAGCCAGTGAACCATATAGAACGCTCCGGTGATCGGGATCGAGATATACATGATCGGGTTGACGAAGCGTTCGGCCGCCTCGGAAAGCTCGGTGATGCCGGCAAGCAGCAAGCCGAAGCCGAAGCCATACCACGTCATCAGGAACCAGCCACCGATCAGCAGTAGCGGATCGTGCATCGGCTCGAAGACGCCAAGCAGCGTCAGCGGCAAATAGGCAATGAAGAAGGCGGCGAGGCCGCCGAGGCTTTCCAGTGCCGCGCGCGAAATCAGGATATCGAGGAAGCGCACGTTGCGATGGAAGAGCAGACCGACGTTCTGGCGCATCGCGTGGACCGAGCGCATCACGCAATGGCGCCAGAGCGTCAACATCGAGTAACCCGTCAGCACGAAGGGAATTAGCCCTACTTCCTGACTGTGTGATCCACCGGTCATGGACCACATCACCATGACGCCAACCGTCAGGACGAGTGGCTCGCCCATGATCCAGAAGAACCCGAGGTTTTCATGCCCGTAACGGGTCATGGCCTCGCGAATCATCAGCGCGGAGATGATCCGAACCTGCACGACGGCAGCATCCCGCAATCCACGTTTGCCACCGGCATACGCGGTCGCCCCGCGTGAACGTGAGGGTTTGTTGCTCATTGCGCGTGCTCTCCAGCGCCGACCGAGAGAATCCAGACAATCGAGAAAATCGCAAATCCGAGGACAAAGACCGTGAAAATGCCCCTAAGCCGGCGCGGCTCTGTCGCTTCATCCGTCAAATGCGCAGCGACAACCTGCTCGATGTAGATATGCTGCCGGCGTGCTTCCTGACGGGCAACATCAAGGGATTTCAGGGCGGAACCCAGGCTCTTTTCAGCCAGTTCCCGCTTCAGGGCCAGCTGTTCGTAGATCGCCATCTTGCCAGAGAGCGAACTGTCCCCACCTGCCAGCTTGGCCCGCTCGATCTTCACACGCTCCTCAAGCGAGGCAATGCGGGTGACCAGTGACTGCAACGCCGGGCTTGCGGGCGAGGCCGTGCGCATTTCCTTGAGCTGCGCCGAGGCATAGGCGATATCCGCCGACAAATTGGCAATGGTCTCGAGAATGCCCAGCGATGATTTCGAGGGGTCGATCATCAGTTCGCGATTACGAAACACCGTCAACGCAGCCTGAGCCTCAATGGTCCTGTCCTCGGCTGCCCGCAATTCGGAAATCGCAACATTGATGACATCCCTCTGGGCGCGGGCGTTCATCCGGTTCACCATTTCCTCCGCAAGCTTCAGAAGCTCAGCGGCCATATCCCGAGAGGTGACCGGATCAAACGAAATCACTTTCAGAATTGTAATCCCTTTTACCGAGTCCTCTGTCACGGTGACGCGTTCAAGAAAGTAATCAAACCTCGATTCAACAGAATCCTTGCGCCAGAATCGAGGATATTTTGAGAAAAAATCTGCTTTTTTGGTATTAAAAATCTTGTCTATGGAGAGGTTTCTCTCTTCGAGCGCTTTGACGACATCCCGGGATTGGAGGTATTTTTGAATGGCGTAGGCATCGTCAACTGTCCGGGATAGTCCGAACGTGCGGAACAGCATCTCAAGCCCGTTCGCGCGTTGGCTTGAAACGCTTCTGACGATGAACTGTGCTTCGGACGTGTAGCGCGGGGAGGCCAGAAGCCCATAGAAAATCGCAGCAATCAACGTCGGTAAAATGACAAGGCACAGAATGGCAAGCCTGGTCAGGCTGGTCCGGAATTTCAGCGAGGCGAGATAGGCCTCGGATGCGTCATACGCCCCCCGCGCGATTTTCTTCGATGAAGGCATCGATCGCAAAAGGGAGGGGAGGAAGCGCGAACTCATTCGACTGACCTTGTTGACGTCTCGATGAAGCTGTCGTCGTCTCGCTGTCCTTCGTCAAGGTCAATCGGTCGATTCATCGGTTGGATGAAGCGCTGGAGGCCACTTTCACCGGCCTTATGGGCACAACTGTGACATTGGACCCTAAAATCAAAAATGTCGCTGCGCGCCGAGAAAATTCTCGATCCGCTCTCAGGCGAAGAGCCATCCCGCGTTTGTCATCCCCTGAAGGGTTGAGAGCTGCGCATCGTGGAACGTGATCGTGTTGGTGCCCATGGTGAAGACAACGTCAGCACCCTGCTGGGTCATGTGGCTAAGAGCATCCGCGGCACTCGTCAGGCCAAAACCGGAGAAGGACAGTCTGTCGATGGCTTCAAAACCGTAGATTTTATCGCTGCCGCCATCCGAGAAGGTGAATGCGAAGGTGTCCGAGCCACGTCCCCCCGTGAGGATATCATTGCCGATACCGCCCGTGAGCGTATCGTTCCAGCTCGTCATCGATGTCCGCATAAATGCATCAAATCCCGTAGACATCAGGTTGATGTGCTCCTGCGATTCCGAGAAGCTCATGAAGACCTCGGCGCGCGACGTTCCCGAATTCAGGGAATTGACCCAGGACGTGAGTCCGGAGCCGTCCGGAGCCCGGTTCAGGACGTTGTTGTAGAGCAGCGTGACGAACTGGGTATTCGTAAGACCCGAGACGGCACCATAGGTATTGGTGAATTCCGCGGAGTTCATGAAGGCATCCACCAGCGTGGTCATCTTCGCCCCGCCATAGAAGGCGTTCACCCACCCCTCAAAGCCGCTGACGTCGGCCTGGCGATTGAACGCTGAATCGTACATCCGGTAGACTTCACCGGCGTGCGTGCGCACATCGCTCGCGTTGCGGAATTCAAGGCTTTCGGAGAAACCGAGCACGATGGACTCGCGCGAGGCGCCGTTGTTGAGCTGCGTGACCCAGGAGTTCAGGCCTGCGCTGTCCGGCGCGCGCCCAAGCACGTTGTTATAGAGCGTGGTAACGAACGCCGTGTTGTTCAGCGCCCCGTAGATGTTGCTGAACTCCGTGCTGTTGATGAAGCCGGTCGTGATCGCCTCCAGGCTTTGCCCGCTCGCCAGACTGGCCTGCCAGTTCTGGTGGCCGGTATCGTCCGGGCCGCGACCCAGCGTCGCGATGTAGAGACGGCGCACCGCTTCCGCATTCGCATCCCATGTCACCGCGCCATCGGCGATCAGGATGTCCGAACCTGTCCCCCCGCTCAACGTATCCGCGCCAAGGCCGCTGATGATCGTATCGGCACCGCCACCGCCATTGAGGACATTGGCCGCAATGTTACCCGTTATTCTGTCATTGCCGGAGCCGCCATTGGCGTTTTCGATCAGCGAGCGAATGTCGCCATTGAACTGCAAGGCATTGAAAACATTGCCGGGAGCGTACTGGTTGGTGCCGTTGTTGCCGAGATAGGCAAGCTGCGTCGAGGAGGTGATCGAAAACGCGCCCGGCGCGAGGTTGATCGTCATGTTGGTCGTGTAATTCGAAAAATCATAGGTATCGATGCCGTTGCCGTCCCAGACCGTCATGAAAATACGGTTGCCACCCGGCGCACCCTGGCCCGCGCCATTGATGAACATCTCGCCGGTCGTGGCGCTCCAGGTGTAGGTCGTATTGCCGGAATTGGTGTTGAAGTTCGCGCCATACATCGTCTGCAGGGCGGCGATGTCATACATCATGAAAGTCTGGGCATAGCCGTTGGTTTCATTGGTATAGCCCGTTGTCGGCCCGTTCTCGTAGCTCTTGTAGGTCATGATCGAGTAGGCCATCTGGTCATAGGCGGCCAGCATGGCGGTGTTGGCGACACCGCCGGTTTCGTGGCCGTGCTTCAGCCCAAGCGCGTGGCCGAGTTCGTGGATGGTTGTAGCCCAAGCGTACTGACCCTTGATCGGATTCTGGTAGGACGCATAGTTGTTCCCGTACCAGATATCGCCGCCCTTGGTCCCATTGGAGGGGTAGTAGGCATAGGCGGTGGGATCCGCCTCATTGGAGAAGGCGACCCGAACATCAGCCTGTGTTGTGGTTGGGTTGACCTCGGTCGTCACGAGGTTGGTGTACTGCGAGACAAGGTTCATCGCGTAGCGGATGGCAACCCGCGTTGCCTCGGGGGCGGTAGCAAAACCATTCGTCAGCTCGCTACCGTAGCCGGCGTCGTATTGCGAGGTCAGGGTCGGGAAGGAGTAGGTCAGCGTCGAGCCGCCCCATTTGCTTCCCGAAAGCACGCCGTTGGTATTCGTATTGCCGGTAGCGCCCTGGCTTGCCCAGAAATTGGCACCTGATCCACCATATTGTGGCACATCCATCGAAACAGCACCCGAGGCGGCGCTGCCATTGTAGGCGAGAGGGTTCATTCCGCAGACTTGGCACATGGAGGTCGTTCCCGGATTGCGAGGGGGCTTGATCAGCGAGGCGGGCGTGAAGCGTCAAGCTGCTTCAGCGCGGCATCGGCTTCGGGGCGGTAACGGCTTTCAGGATGGCGTTCGATAAACAGCGACAAGGCATCGATCGTGTTGGCTTTCAGCGCGGCGTCCAGCTCTTCACGCTCGGCAAAATGACCGGGGCGAGCCACCTGCATTCCGGCGTCGGGGCCGGCTCCGCCAGCGGATGCCGCGAGCCGCGGTCCGCACGATGGCGCCGCCGCAGCAATAAACACGGCGGGAGGAGGGCTCAAGTCGCTCATTCTGATCGCCTTTTGGCCGAAAAACACAACACTGCTGCTGTAGTAACATGCAATGGTTGATCAATTCGACTCGCGCGATCACGACAATGCCCAAAAATGACACAATCAACGCGTGCTGAAAACCGGCAGATCTAGTAGAGCATCTTCCGCGCCTGTGGACGCCGGTTGGTCAAAAGGAAATGCGCCAAAACAACAAGATAAAGTGGTAGGCTTGATTCAATCAGGTCGGATACCGCTCCAGCATCAATGGTGCAGAACGCCGAGCCTATATCAAGCTTGTCAGCTTGGGCTCTGCTGGCTTCGCAGCTTGAGAACGGCCATCGCCGAGACATCCTTCACCGTGTCCAGCGCCTCCGCCACCGCGTCCACCGCAGCGTCGATCTGCGCGTCGGAGTGCGTTGCGTTGATGAAGAACCGCAGGCGGGAGGATTTTTCCGGTACGCCCGGTGGCAGGATCGGAAAGGCGTTGAACCCGCGCTTCTGCAGCTCCTGCGCCAGCACCAGCGTGCGCACCGTTTCGCCGACGATGACCGGAATGATGCCATAGCCCCAGGCATCGCCGGTATCGAGCCCCAGCGCCTGGGCCCGGGTGAGGAAACGCTGGCTGTTGGCTTGCAGCTTCGTCACCCGTTCGGGCTCGGCGTTCATGATCTCCAGCGCCTTGGCCGAAGCCGCGGCAACGGCAGCCGGCATCCCGACGCTGTAAACGAAGCTCGGTGCATGGCACTTCAGGAGGTCCACCAGCACGGCGCTGCCGGCGACATAGCCGCCGCAGCCGACCAGCGTTTTCGAGAGCGTGCCGAACCAGAGATCGACACCACCCGGCGCGACACCCTGATGCTCGAAAATGCCGCGACCCGTCGCGCCGAGCACACCCAGCGCATGCGCGTCATCCATCATCAGCCAGGCGCCGTAGCGCTGCTTGATTTCGATGAGGCGGGCGAGGTCCGGTCCGTCGCCATCCATCGAGAACAGGCCCTCGGTGGCGATCAGGCAGCGCTCGAAGCGGGATCGCTCGCCGGCGAGCAGCCGTTCGAGCGCATCGAGATCATTGTGCGGAAAATTGCGGCGTGTCGCGCCGGAGAGCTGCGCCCCGACTACGATGCAATTGTGAATCAGCGCATCCTGGACGATGAGGTCTTTCGGGCCGACAAGGCTGGCAATCGTCGAGACGCCGCCGCCATGGCCGGAGTTGAAGACGATGCAATCCTCGGCCGCGTAGTTCCGTGCGAGAAGTTGCTCGAGGTCACGATGCACCTGCCGCTCGCCCGCGCTGATGCGGCTGGCGGAGACCGAGGTCCCGAATTCGCGGGTTGCAGCTTCGGCGGCGGCAACGATGTCGGGATGGCCATTGAGGCCGAGATAATCGTAGGACGCGAAATTGACCAGCTCACGGTTGCCGATCATCGCCGTCGCGGCGGAGCGCCCGGCGTGCAGGCGGTAATAGGGCACTTCCAGCGCAGCGAACGCCGCGAATTCGCGCTGGAACTTGATCTGCTGATACTGGGGCAGGGTGTCGAACGCCGTATCATACGCGCGCTGCGCGACTTCCGGCCGGGCCTGCGCCGCTTGAGCCGGTGCCTGGCGCATCATGGAAAGGAGCTTGTCGACATCCTTTCCGCTCGTGCTCATGCGCCCCCCCGATTACCGGAGGCCTTCTTGATCCGGGCGCTGATTTCCTGCGCATCCTCGGCGGAAAGTTCGCCGGAAGAATGCATGCCGGACATGGCGATGGCGAGATTGGCACCCTGATCGACACCGGCGCCATCCCCCTCCGAGGTTGGGCTGCCGATGCTCGTTAGGATCACCGCCGCGATATCGCCAAGGCGGCGATCGCCAGCGCCGACCATCGGCACATCGGTGCCGCACAGCCGCTCGATCGAGAGTTGCAGTTCGAGCGCCATCAGCGAATCGAGGCCAAGCTCGCCAAGGGGGCGAGAGGTGTCGATCTGCTCCTCGGGCATGCGCAGGATGTGTGAAATCTCGCGCTTGAGCGCCGCGACCACGATCCCAATCGCTTCGGGGCGTGATTTGCCCTCGATCGCGGTAAGAAGATCGCCGCTGTCAGCGCCTTCATCCTCGCGGCGTGCCAGTCCGAGCCCGGCGAAGGCGGCGCTGTTAATCAGGCGCAGCTTCTCCGCCGCCGCGCCCGGCGAAATATTGGTATAGAATTGCATCGGGCCGACGGCATTGCCGAGCACCAGCAACCGGCCGAGATGCGCCAGCGATTCCGAGGATGAAATCCCGACAACGCCCGTCGTCCGCCGCAGGCGGCGGCCGAGCTGCTTGTCGCGGGCGATGATGCCGACATCGGAAATTGCGCCCCAGCCGATGGCGAGCGCGGGCTTGCCTTCAGCGCGCCGTTGCCGGGCGAAGCCTTCGAGCCAGGCGTTGGCCGCGACATAGGCGCCCTGGCCGGGGCTGCCGACGACGGTTGTCGCGGAGGAATAGACTACGAAATAATCGAGCGGCTGGTCCACGGTCGCGGCGTCGAGGTTTTCCGCGCCGCGCAGCTTGGGCCTGAGCACCGCGCGCAAGCGCTCCGGCGTCAGGCTCGTGATCATGCCGTCATCGAGCAGGACAGCGGCATGGACGACGCCGCGCACCAGGCCATGCTGGCGGGCAAGACGCTGCACCAGTGCGGTCACCGCCGCGGCATCGCTGACATCGAGCGCCTCGATCAGCACCTTGGTGCCGGCCTTGCGCAGAACCTCGACCTCGTTCTCGAAACCGTCCTCGATCTTGCCGCGTCGCGACGCGAGAACGATGGTCTTCGCGCCCTTTTCTGCCAACCAGCGCGCGGTTGCGAAGCCGAGACCGCTCGTGCCACCGACAATCAGGTGAACCCCGGCGCGCGGCTTGAACTGCAACGCAGCGACATCCTTCGACGCCGATTTCGCCGGGCGGATGACGATCTTGCCGACGTGCTCGGAGGCCTGCATCAACCGGAAGGCGGCCCCGATTTCGTGTGCTTCAAACACTCGATAGGGCAGGGGCTTCAAGGCCCCGCTGGCAAACTGATCCGAGATCAGTTTCATCATGGCTTCGACGAGGGGGCGGTCATGCGCCAGCAATTCATCGAGATCGACACCGAAATACGAGATGTTGCGCACGAAGGGGCGCAGCCCAAGGTGGGTGTTGTCGAGGTAATCGCGCTTGCCGAGTTCGACAAATCGGCCAAACGGTTTGACGAGCTTGAAGCTCGCCGCCATGGCCGAGCCGGCGAGCGAATTGAGCACGACGTCGACGCCGCCCAACTCGCCGCTGATCGCCTCCGCGAAGCGCTCCTGCCGGGAATCGTAGGTGAGATCCGCGCCCGCAGCCCGCGCAAGCGCACGCCGCTCGTCGTTGCTCGCGGTCGCGATTGCCCGGGCACCTGCCAGCTTGGTGAACTGGATCGCCGCAAGGCCAACACCGCCCGCGCCGCCATGGATCAGAACATCGTCGCCCTTGCCGATCTGCGCGCGCTTGACGAGCGCGAACCACGCGGTGGCGAAGGCCACCGGGATCGTCGCGGCGGCCTCAAGGCTCACGCCCGCGGGCACCTTGAAGAAGTGCCAGGCCGGGGAGACGAGGTGCGAGGTGAAGGTATTGGCGGCAAAGCCCATCACGGCGTCACCGACCCGGAGGTTCTTCACCCCCGGACCCACGCGGCTGATGATGCCGGAGCACTCGAAGCCGAGCGCAGCGGCGGTCAGGCCCGCGCCGAGAAGATCATCATCGAGAATGCCGAGGCCGACGAGAATATCGCGGAAGTTCAGGCCGACGGCCGCCACTTCGATTTCGATTTCGCCGTCCTTCGGCTCGGTGCGTTCGGCTGCCAGCCAGGCGAAGCTGTCGAGGCGCCCGGCCTGCTCGAAGCGCAGCACGGCGCGCGCATTATCGCGGATCGGCGCCGGGGGAAACAGGTTGCGGCGCATGCGCAACGCTGAAATCCCGGCGCTGTCCGCGCGCAGTTCCAGCTCCAGCCCCTCGAAAGAAAGCGCATCGTCAAGGCGCGCCGCGATTGTAGGAGCGTCGAGGGTGTCCGCGAATTCGACAAGCCGCAGATCCACGGCGGGGAATTCGTTGATCGCCACACGCAGGAAACCCCAGATGCCGCTCGCCTGCGCTGAGGGCGTGGCGCTGCCATCCAGCGCGCCCCGGGTGCAGATCAGCACGCGGGTATCGGTGTTGCCGGCGGTATCGAGCGCCTCGGCGATGGTCTTGATCGCCTCGATGTGGCGAGCCAGCATCTCCACCTCGTCGGAGCCGCCGCCATTCACGGCGTAGACGAGATTGTCCGGCAGTGTCTGCGCTTCGGCAAGGGCAGCAAGGCGCGCATCGATGCCATCCGTGCCTTCGAGTCTGAGCGTCGCTGCGCCGGCGATCGCCTGGGCGAAATCGCCGGTTGCTGGACCAATAAAGCCATAATCGCGTCGCCGACGGGCGAGCGGCTCGGCGATGTCCGGCGCGAATGCCGCAATCAGCGCGCCAAGACCGTC
Source organism: uncultured Methylobacterium sp. (assembly GCA_964571245.1). Taxonomy (GTDB): domain Bacteria; phylum Pseudomonadota; class Alphaproteobacteria; order Rhizobiales; family Beijerinckiaceae; genus Rhabdaerophilum. Next base: position 4,921 of record CAZNAT010000025.1, on the reverse strand, counting down.
GGCCGTGGGGCGTGAGGCGATGCCGGTCGCACCAAAATTTTCGAGTGTCCGCACAATCGCATCCGAAGACGGGATGCGAACAATGCCCTGCTCGTTCTTGGCGGCTTCTCCGAACCATCCTGCCCAGAGGCCGTAAAGGAAATCGAGGGTCGCATCCGCACCGGGCTGGGCGATAAGAACCGGGGCGTTCCGGCGCAGCAGATGCTGGAGGGCTGGTGCAATCTGTCCCGCGCTGCCGCCGATTGGCGCGGAGGCCACCGCCACGAGGCAATCAAAGGCCAGCGGCGAGGCCAGTGCGGCGGCATTTTCGAGATTGAGAAACTCGATTTCAGGGTCGACATGGCCATGCGAGCGCGCAGCGTCGATCTCCTTGCGATCGGTCGCCACGAGTGTCAACTCGATGGTTCCGGCCTGAACCTGTGGCAGCAGGGCCTTCATCAGGCCCGCGCTCCACGGCGCCAGTGCCAGAACGCGCAGCTTGCGGCCCGCGGCTTCGGCGGTTGTGGCGATTGCATCGCGCAAGGCAGTCAGCGCCCCGGTGGCCAGCACGCCCCCGGTTTCTATCTGGTTGCGCAACGATGGGGGAACCGGCAAACGTGCCCCGTTCGCGATCAGGCGCTCGGCATGGGCCAGCGCGTTGGCGGCAAGCCGGATTTCGAGGTTGGCGTGCGGGAAATTGCCCAGCAGCGTCGACAGGATCTCGTTCGGCGGCGGCAACGGGTTTTCGGCCGCGAGCACGCCCTCTGGGATCAGCCCAAATCCGTCGAGGATGATCCGCGCCGCCTCAACCAGCGGGCGCGATGCCTCGGGGATACGGCCCGTCGCGACCAACCCGTCGATATCGAGCGAAGCGCCGCGCGTCAGCCGGGCGACAAGCCCGTGCGCGAGACTGACCGAGAACGCCCGGACGATCAGCCAGGGCGCGGGAACTTCCCCGGAGCCCGCCGGATCGGCGCTGCGCAGGTTGTCGATGACGAGTTTCAGCGCGGCAAGGCTCGCCTCGGGCGGGGTGATCGGCAGCGCTTCGATGCGGAACGTCCGGTCCGCGGTCGTGGCCTTCGAGAGATAGAGCGCGCGCAGCACCGCCGCCTCGACCGAGGCGACAACCGTGTCGTTGGCGTCGAACAGGGTAATGGCCACCGTCTTGAAGCGGTCGGTCTCCTGCGCCAGCTGCGTGATCGCGCGCCGGATGACGGTGCCCGGCTTCCAGATGCAGATTTTGCGGAAACGCACCGGCAGATGCGCCTTCTTCTCTCCGTCCTTCTGCGGGCGGGAGATGAAGAGGCCGTGAAACGCCGCATCGAGAGACGCCGGATGCAGCACGTGCCGATCGGCAAAGGCACCGAGCCCGATCGATGCCGGGGCGGCGAGCTTCACATCCGATGTGGCGTCGTCGCGTTCGTTTGCGGTCACGAGCTGGAACAGCGGGCCGTAATCGAGGCCAGCGCGTGTCGCTTCAGCGTAGAGCTGCGCAGCGGTGTCCGAAACCTTGGTCCTGGCGTTCGGCGGCGGCAGCGGGGCGGAAACATGTCGATGGAGGACGCTGATCCGGCCTCGGGCGTGCAGCACCCACTCCTGCGCGGAAAAGCGCTTGCGGCTCCAGATCTCGATCGTGCTTCCCGCCTCGGCGTAGCGGGTCGAAACCTCGCGCGTCTCGTCCTGCGCGATGGCGAGGGCCTTGAGCACATCGAATTCGTCGAGTTCGAGCGGGCGGTCACCGAAGAGATCGCGCCCGGCGGCAAGCGCCATTTCGATCAACCCCGCAGCCGGCACGATGACGCCGCCATCGACGCGGTGGTCGTCGAGATAGGGCACCAGAACGGGGTCGACGAGGTTGCGCCATTCGGGCGAACCATCGGCCATGCGGGCACCCAGCAGCGGGTGACGCGCATCCGACAGGTTCAGCTTGCCGAAGGCATTGAGCGCTTCGGAGGTGCCGGGCAGATTGTAGGCTTGCCGCTGGAAGGCATAGCCTGGCAGCTCGACCGGATGCCGCGGTCGCCGGCCGAATACAGTCTCGCGGTCAAAGGCGGCGCCGTTGGCGATCAGACGGGCGATCACGAGATCGACCGGGTTGGCTCCATCCTTCTGCGAGAAGGATGGGAGCGTTTCGCAGCTCACGCCATCATCGCGCAGGTTCTCGGCAATCGCGCCGGTAAGGATCGCACGCGCGCCGATCTCGATGAAGACCTTGCCGCTCGCATTGGCGGCAACCTTGAGCGCATCCTGAAACCGCACGGTCTGGCGGATGTTCTGCCACCAATAGTGCGCATCGAGGCATTCGCCGGCGGCAAGCGCCCCGGTGACAGTCGAAATGAACGGCACCTGCGTCGCTTCCGGACGGATGAACGCGAGATCGGCCACCATCGCCTCATGGAGCGGAGCCAGCGCGGAGGAATGGAAGGGATAGTCGATATCGAGCGGAATCGTGGCGATCCGCGCCGTGCGGCAATGCCTGGCAAAGCTCTTCAGGACATCCGCCGGGCCTGAGACGGTCGTCGAGGTCGTGCTGTTGATGGCTGCGATTTCAATGCCGCCGGCTTTGCCCCCCGCTTGCCCGAAGGCTTCCAGCAATCGCTCGACCTGCGCGCTTTCCGCGGCGACGACCAGCATCCGTCCGAGGCCACGCACGCCCTCCTGATGCTTGGACCGAAGGTAGATCAGCTTGACCGCATCCGCCCGACTGATCGCGCCGCTGGCTTCGGCGGCGGCGACTTCGCCGACGGAATGGCCGAGCACGGCCGCCGGAACGATCCCCTTTTTTGCAAGGCAGCCCACCAGCGCCGATTGCACGGCATAGATCAGCGGCTGGGCGACGGAGGTCTTCTCAAGGTCGCTTGCCGGAATTTCAGCCTTCAGGCATCCGGCGATCGACCAGCCAGCCAATGGCTCGAAATGGGTATCAATCTCGTCGACCTCGGCCCGGAATTGCGCGCTGGATGCGTAGGCCGCATGGCCCATGCGCGAAAACTGGCTGCCATTGCCCGAGAAGACAAAGACAACCGGACAATCGACAGCGTTGGCCGATCCTGATGTGAAGCTCTCGCTTTCCGCCGTGCCATCGGCAAAGCGTCGCAAGGCGCTTACGGTCTCGCCGCCTGCAAGCGGCACGACGACACGATGTTTGAGCAGGTCCCGCCCGTGGCCGAGCGCCTGCGCGATCGCCCCCGGCGAGGCACCCGCCTCGATCGCCTCCGCGACGCGGGACGAAAACGCGACAAGCCCGCCACGATCCGCCGCGGAAATCACGAGGTGGCGGGCGGCGCTGGCATCGGTGTTCCGTACCGCGGGTTCAGGATTTGACGCGCGCAAGAGCACATGCGCATTGGTGCCGCCGAAGCCGTAATTGCAGATCCCGGCATAGCGCGCGGTTCCGCTCAGATCGAGCTTGCGCGCCGCGCCGTTCGGCACGAGGTTGAGCCCGGTGAAATCGATGTTCTCGTTGGTCTCTTCGAGGAAGAGCGATTGTGGCAACACGCCATGCTGTAAGGCCAGCATGGATTTGAGCATGCCGGCGAGGCCGGATGCCGCTTCCAGATGTCCGATATTCGACTTCACGGAGCCGATGGGGAGCGGCTTCTTCCGCTTCTGCCCGAGCGAGCGGCCGATCGCGGCAGCTTCGATGGGATCGCCGACGCGGGTGCCGGTGCCATGCGCCTCAACGAACGCCAGATCATCCGGCGAGACTCCGAGCTGGCCGTAGAAGGTTTCAATCAGCCGCTGCTGCCCTTCAAGCGAGGGCAGGGAAATGCCGGTTGTCCGGCCGTCGGAATTAACGGAGGCGCCAACGACATAGCCGCGTACCCGGTCGCCGCGCGAATCCGCGTCCTTCTGCCGGCGCAGGACGACGGCGACAGCGCCCTCAGAGCGCACATAGCCATCCGCTTTTGCCGAGAATGGCCGTGACAGCCCGGTCGGCGACAGCATGCGCGCTTGGCTGAAGCCGATGAAGGGCACCGGCGAGAGCAGCAGATTGACGCCGGCGACGACCGCCAGTTCGATCTTGCCGTCATTGAGTGCATCGATCGCCTGCTTCATCGCCACGAAGGAGGATGAGCAGGCGGAATCGACCGTGAAGCTCGGCCCCTTGAAATCGAAGATATAGGAAATGCGGTTCGACAGGATCGACAACGAATTGCCGGTCATGAAGTGGCTTTCCATCACCGCCGGATCGAGCGAAGCCGTGCCCTGATAGTCGACCATGGAGGCGCCGACGTAGACACCGACGTTCGAGCCCGCGAGGGAGGATGGCGGGATCGATGCATCCTCGAGCGCTTCCCAGACAACCTCCAGCAGCAACCGCTGTTGCGGGTCCATCTGCTGGGCTTCGCGCGGCGAAACCCCGAATGGCGCCGGGTCGAAATCGGTCGGATGATCAAGATAGCCACCGGCAAAGCTATAGGCAAACCCCGGCTCGGGGTTGCCGGGGCGCAGGAAGCGCTCCACGCTCCAGCGGCCCGCCGGTTGTGGGCGCACGGCATTGCGACCGGCCAGCAGGAGCTGCCAGAAAGCGGCAAGCGATTCCGCGCCGGGAAGGCGGCAAGCTGCGCCGACAATCGCGGCCTCTGGGTTCGCGGAGGTCTTGGTACCCTGCATCACAACTTCTTGGACCCGGAGCAGCAACCAACCCGGAAACTGCAACATTAAGAACTAGGAACAAATGATCATCAGGCTTTTGGGATTTCGGCGCCGTTTGTCAACCTCCTTACGGGCCGGGCGTCTGGAATGAATGCGACGAAAGACTAGGTTATGTTGGTTGCCGACGACCGTTCAAGTCAAGTCGATCCCGGTGTTTCCGGTGGAACATGTCGGTTCAGGGCTGAACAGTCGCCGAATGAACCGGTCTAAGGGGCAATGCGCATTTGGTAGTCCTGAAACCAGCGCACGAACCGTTGCGCGCCATCCGCAATGGATGTTTCCG
>CAZNAT010000024.1:22501-40416 GCA_964571245.1 uncultured Methylobacterium sp. | reverse complement strand
AATGGAGCTGAAATCCTTTCTGTCTCAGCAGGGTATCCCTTGCATGACCTATGAGGGTAATCTGGCCGATACTCGCGAATTTGATTTGCCCCGGACCATTACCAAGATTGACACCTTTATGGAAACCGTGGGGCTTAAAAAACTATCTGAATCTAAATCTAACAGATGATCAATAAAAAAGGGGGAGAAGATTTCCATGATTACGGCAGGAATTGATATAGGAGCCAAGACGGTTAAGGTGGTCATAGCTGAAGACGGGCAGATTATTGGGAAAGGGAAGGCCATCGCGGGTCTGGAATCGGGTGAAGCCGTGGCCCAGGCCTGGGAGATGGCCCTGAAGGAAGCGGGGTTATCCCGAAAAGATATTCATAAGGTGGTGGCCACCGGAGCCAGGCGGGAAGAGGAGGGCGGTTATGATGGGCAGGTGAGCGATGTTACGGCCGATGCCCGGGCCATGATCGCGGTCAACCCGGCGACAATCTTGCCGAGCGGTGTGACCGGGACGACATCGCCATAACCGACGGTGGTCAGCGTGATGATCGCCCAGTACATCGCCTCGGGGATGGAGCCAAACTTCTCCGGTTGCGCCCGGAACTCGGCAACATGCATCATCGCCGCTGCCACGATCATCAACCCGCCAAGAATGATGAGGCAGGCCACCAACGCCCGCCGTTCGGTGTAAACAGCGTCCATCAGCGAGCGCATGCCGGGCGAGTACCGCGCGAGTTTGAAAAATCGCAACAGGCGCAGCAGCAAGAGCACCTGAAGATCGCTCGGCAGCGCGAAAGCCAGAAAAAACGGCAGGATCGCAATGAAATCAACGACAACCGCCGGGCTGCCGGCATAGGACAGCCGCGCACGCCACGGCGGCAGATGCTGGAGCGGCGGGTGATCGACAATGGCCCAGATCCGCAGCGCATACTCGATGGTAAAGAGCACCGCGACAAACGCCTCGATCGCGTGAAACCATACGGCATAGCGCGCGTACAGGCTGGGAACCGATTCGAGCACCGTCGCCGTGACGCTCACCAACACCAGCAGGACCAGCAGCCGATGGACGAGCCGCCCGGAGGAATCATAGGCCGAGGCGACGTCCAGGATTTCGTAACAACGCTGCCGGAAGAGAAGAAGGCCGCGCTTGTTCTCCATGTTACCCGACCGAAGCCAGCCTCTGGGCGATGGCGGCCAGCGCCTCCTTGACCCGGGCACCCTCCGGCCCACCCGCCTGCGCCATGTCCGGACGGCCACCGCCGCCCTTGCCGCCCAGGACCTCGGCGGCAACACGAACGAGATCGACCGCGCTGATCCGCGCCGTCAGGTCGTCCGTTACGGCCACCACGATCCCGGCACGCTGGTCTTCGCCAACCACCGCCAGTGCGACAACACCGGAGGTCAGTTTTGCCTTCTGCTGATCGGCCAGCCCCTTGAGATCCTTGATCTCAACCCCCGCGACCTCGCGGCCGATGAAGCTGATGCGGCCGATGGTGGCCACGGCCTCGTCGTCGCCGCCCCCGCCGCCCAGCGCCAGCTTCTTGCGGGCATCGGAAAGGTCCCGCTCCAGCCGCCGCCGCTCTTCGGCAATCTGCACCACCCGCTCGGGGGCATCCTCGACGCCGGTCTTGAGGGCGTTAGCGATCGCCCGCAGCCGGTCACGCTCGGCGTTGAGATGCAACCGGGCAGCATGGCCGGTCAGCGCCTCGATACGCCGCACGCCGGAGGAAACCGCGCCCTCGGCAAGAATGGAAATCAAGCCGATATCCCCGGTGCGCGACACATGTGTGCCGCCGCAGAGTTCGATCGAATAGGGTTTCACCGTGTCGGACTGTTCGAGCGTGCCCATGGAGACGACCCGAACCTCGTCGCCGTATTTCTCGCCGAAGAGCGCGCGCGCGCCGGAGTTGATCGCGTCGTCCACCGCCATCAGGCGGGTCGTGACCGGCTCGTTCCGCAACACGATCGCATTCGCCAGTTCCTCGACCCCCTGAAGTTCGGTTGGTGTCACCGGCTTGGGGTGCGAGATATCGAAACGGAGCCGCTCGGGGTCAACGAGCGAGCCCTTCTGGGCCACATGATCCCCCAAGACCTGCCGGAGCGCTTCATGCAGGAGATGCGTGGCCGAATGGTTGGCACGGATCGCGCCGCGCCGCGCCCGATCGACAACAAGCGTCGCCGCCTGGTGGACGGCAACCGAACCGGCTTCCAGAACGCCCAAATGGACGAACAAATCGCCCGCGCGCTTGACAGTATCCGTCACGCGGAAAACAAACCCGTCGCCCTTGATCGTCCCGCGATCGCCGACCTGACCACCGGATTCGGCGTAAAACGGCGTCTGATTCAGGACAAGCGCCAGTTCTCCGGTCTCGGCCTTCGCGACCGACGCACCATTTTGCACGATGCCCGCCACAATCCCCTCGGCCTGCTCGGTTTCATAGCCGAGGAATTCCGAAGCGCCGACGGCCTCGCGCAGTCCAAACCAGATCGCCTCGCTCGCAGCCTCCCCGGTGCCGGCCCAGGCCGCCCTCGCATCGGCCTTCTGCCGCGCCATCGCGGCCGTAAACCCTTCGACATCGACGCCGATCTGCCGCGCGCGCAACGCATCCTGCGTCAGATCCAGCGGGAAGCCATAGGTGTCATAGAGCCGGAACGCCGTCTCCCCGGACAGGCTGCCACCCGACCGCAACCCGGTGGCTTCCGTCTCCAGCAAGGCAAGCCCGCGCTCAAGCGTTTTACGGAACCGCGTTTCCTCCAGCAGCAGCGTTTCCGAAATCATCGCTTCGGCGCGCAGGAGTTCAGGGTACGCCTGCCCCATTTCCCGAATCAGGCTCGGGACCAGTCGATGCAGCAAGGGCTCGCGCGAGCCCAGCAACTGGGCGTGCCGCATGCCACGCCGCATGATCCGCCGGAGAACATAACCACGCCCCTCGTTCGACGGCAAAACGCCGTCGGCCACCAAAAAGCTGGACGCCCGGAGGTGGTCGGCAATGACGCGCAGACTGGCACTCTGCGGACCATCGGGATCAACCGACACCAAGTCCGCGACCGCCCGGATGATGCTCCGCATCATGTCGGTGCGGTAATTGTCGTGCGTGCCCTGCAAAACCGCCGAAATGCGCTCGAGCCCCATGCCGGTATCGATGGACGGCTTGGGCAACCGGATACGCTCGCCCCCCGGCAGTTGCTCATATTGCATGAACACGAGATTCCAGATTTCGATGAACCGGTCGCCGTCCGCTTCCGCGGAACCTGGTGGTCCGCCGGGAATGTGGTCGCCGTGATCGTAGAAAATTTCCGAACACGGACCGCAGGGACCGGTATCCCCCATCGCCCAGAAATTGTCCGACGTCGCGATGCGAATGATCCGGTCGTCAGGCAAGCCGGCGATTTTTTTCCAAAGACCAAAGGCTTCGTCGTCGTCATGATAAACAGTGACGCTCAGCTTGTCCTTGGGAAGCCCGTATTCCTTGGTGATGAGCGTCCAGGCATACTCGATTGCGTCTTCCTTGAAGTAGTCGCCGAAGGAAAAATTTCCCAGCATCTCAAAGAAGGTGTGATGGCGCGCAGTATAGCCGACATTATCGAGATCGTTGTGTTTGCCGCCAGCGCGGACGCACTTCTGAGATGTTGCCGCACGCGAATAGCTTCGCTTCTCGATCCCGGTGAACAGGTTTTTGAACTGCACCATCCCGGCGTTGGTAAACATCAAAGTCGGGTCGTTTCGCGGGACGAGCGGCGAAGACGGCACGATGGAATGCCCGTTTTTTGCGAAAAAATCCAGAAAGGTCGACCGGATGTCGTTGACGCCACTCATTCCCATGCCCTGATATCTGCGCAGCGGCATCAGCCGTGCGTGAAGGATCCGGCATTGGTTCTAGTCAGCGTTCGGGACGCTGTCCATGCATCCCGAACGCTGAAACTCCACAGGAGCATAGATTATTCCGCTTCACCCGCATCCGAACCCGCAAGAATGGACTCCGCGATCAGTCCAGCATTCTGGCGGATAGATTGTTCGATTTTTTCGGCCACTTCGGGATTTTGTTTGAGAAAGAGCTTGGCATTCTCGCGGCCCTGCCCGAGGCGGATGCTGTCGTAGGAGAAACAGGCACCGGACTTCTCGACAATCCCTGCCTTCACCCCGAGATCGACAAGTTCCCCGGTCCGGGAAATGCCTTCGCCATACATGATGTCGAACTCGACCTGCTTGAAAGGCGGCGCAACCTTGTTCTTGACGACCTTGACCCGGGTTGTGTTGCCAACAACGTCTTCCCGCTCCTTGATCGAACCAATCCTCCGGATATCCAGGCGCACGGACGCATAAAATTTCAACGCGTTGCCGCCGGTCGTAGTCTCCGGGCTGCCGTACATCACGCCGATTTTCATCCGGATCTGGTTGATGAAAATGACCATGCAGTTCGAGCGCGAGATCGAACCGGTCAGTTTGCGAAGGGCCTGGCTCATCAGGCGAGCCTGCAGCCCCGGCAGCATGTCACCCATCTCCCCTTCAATCTCGGCCTTGGGTGTCAGGGCGGCAACCGAATCGATCACGAGAACATCGACGGCCGCCGAGCGAACCAGGGTATCCGCGATCTCAAGCGCCTGCTCGCCGGTATCCGGCTGCGAGATCAGCAGGTTATCGAGGTTGACGCCAAGCTTGCGCGCGTAAACCGGGTCGAGGGCATGCTCGGCGTCGATGAAGGCGGAAATACCGCCCTGCTTCTGCGCCTCGGCGACCACATGCAATGCCAGTGTCGTCTTGCCGGATGATTCAGGCCCGTAAATCTCGATGATTCGCCCCTTGGGCAACCCGCCAACGCCCAGCGCGATATCCAACGAAATCGAGCCGGTTGGTATGGCCTCGATCTCCATCGATGTTTTCTGGCCCAGCCGCATGATGGAACCTTTGCCAAAGGCGCGTTCGATCTGGGCAAGGGCGGCGTCGAGCGCCTTGGTCTTATCCATGGAGGAACCTTCTACGAGTCGGAGCTGAGCCTGGGACACTTGATCCTCCATAGGGTATTGCCGGGGAGCATTCAATGGCTGCATTATTCATGATTTGTTCTTGAAGTAAAGTTCTTTATTTGTCCCAATTATGCACTTAACATAACGGACAAAATATGAGTGATGACAAGGCAATAATAGGCTCACCGTGCGCCAGTGAGGTTACGGTTACTAAGGAGATGAGACAGGCTGGGGTTGCTGTTCTTGCTAGGTATGACACAACCTTTGAGTCGGATGACGTTTGGGCCGAACGAATTTATCTAGCAATGGAGTTGACACGCCGATCTAGTATATGTTTGGATGATTTGGAGTAAAAACCCAACTATGGCAAATGTTAGCTGCAATCGACACGGTTTCTAAAAACTCGTCTTTTGCCATCCTACGATCAAAGGGTTTGGGTCGGTCAATCTTTGGGCCAAAAACTCGCTCGTATAATGTAAGATTTTCACATTTTGGTCGGATTTCACGAGATCCAAAATCTATAAGCTTGGTCCAATGTGCAAATGAATTACGAATCTCCCCTAAGATAAGCAAGTCATTTCGGGTTTCCTTTTTATACAATCCTAATAAGTAACCCAACTCGACTTTTGACGCATATGCACCAATTGGTCCAGACGGTTTAAATAGCTTGCTGGCAGCGTCCTTATCGTTAAGAAGGCGTGATTTTATCGCCTCGGTGAGTTTTTCCTCAACAAAAGCGACGCCCAGAATTGCCGAAACTCGATCTGGAGCATTATGCATTTCCAGAGCGAGTCCGTGTTGACTTGGATCGTAAACTTGGATCATGCCACAATGCCCACTGACGAAAAGCTGCGCCTCTCTGAACGCAATACGATTGAAAGACGCGATGCAGCTATTCGTCGCGCCCTAAACACGCCAGTGCAACCGACAAAGAAACTTGTCGGCAAAACTGAACGTGCTCAAGAAATGCGGGAGAGTCGAGTCAGGAAAGCTCGCCAATCCAAGAAAGAAACTGGCGAACCTTCCGGCTCCGGCGCTTAGGCCGCGCGCTCTTTGTCAGGGCGTTGATAGGTGAGCCGCTTTCCGGCTGCACCACGGATCGCACGGCAGGCGCGCTCGGCATCGTCTACGCCAAGCTTCGAGCGGTTTGAATACCTAAAATCGAATTCGTACAGGTAACGCTGCAAGTGCTGTTCACCGCAATGGTGATAGATGCCCCGCATCCCGCGCTTGAAGATGCCAAAGAAGCCCTCAACCGTGTTTGTCGTCGTCTCGCCGCGCGCATATTCGCCGCTGCCGTGATTGACGGCCTCGTGCCGGGCGAAGTTCTTCCCGGGGTTCTTGTACCACTGCGCTTCGTCGGTATTCAGGGTGCTGTCGAGAACGACATGCGCGCCGAGAACGCGTTTGATCGTCGGGATAGTAAGATCATCCACCTTGATTGAAACCGAGCGCCCGCCACGCTCGACCATCGTCAGCACCTTGCGCTTGGTGGAGGTGCCGCGCATCGCCTGCCAGCCCTTGCCAGTGACGAAGGTCTGATCCGGCTTGCCGATATAGGTTTCGTCTACCTCGACCGTCTTGTCCTTGCCGCCAAGCGGTTCCGGGTCGTGATCGTGCATCGCCTCACGAATGCGGTGCGCCATGAACCATGCCGTGCGATAGGAACCAAGGCCAAGCTGGCGCATCAACTGGTGCGCGGAAACGCCCTTCTTGCTCGACGCCATGAGGTGAAAGCCAAGCGCCCACTTGTGCAACGGGACATGGCTTGATTCCATCACCGAACCAACCGTCACCGTGTAGTGCTCGCGGCACGCCTTGCAGGAGTAGAGACCGGGGCGATGGGACTTCCCCTGAACGAGTGTCGCTTTCTCAAGCGCACCGCAATGCGGACAGACCGGCTTGCCATCCGGCCAGCGGATCGCCTCGAAGTGAGCGCGGGCGGCGGCTTCGTCGTGAAAAATCGGATCAGTTAGGTTCGTCATGGGCTCATCTCCAATGACGAGAACGATAGCAGAAAATCGCGTTATGTAAAGTGCATAAGTTCCTTATTTGTTCCTATTGGGGTATAGCGATCGCGACTGTGATGAAGCGATTTTGACCACCCCTTAGGTGTTTCATTTTTTATGCGCTGGCCCTGTTTGATTAAGGCGGCGAGATTGACGTTCACGGCATCCGACACCTCTAACAAAAGGCGCGCGGGGAAACTTTCGTCGTTGCAGCTTTCAGACAACGTTGCCTTGATTGCCGGAACCGTCTGGGATCGGACGGGCAAGTCCAAAGCCGTAGGCGCCCACGCCGTCGCTTTCTGACATGCTTTCGACATTCGCCTTCAAACTACGGAAGTCTTCCTCGCCTTCGACAAGCTTCCTCGATCTGCGGATTGAATAGCGGCCTGGAGGCCCGCCGTCATCAAGGCCAAACAGGGGCGCCGTCCAGCCCTGCGGTTTCCGGCAGGCCACAGATCAGGTTCGCATTCTGCACCGCCTGGCCGGCCGCTCCCTTGCCGAGATTGTCAACCACGCCCATCGCGATCACCAGGTTGCGCTCCGGGTCGGCCGCGTAGCTGACAAACGCGAGGTTCGAGCCGGTCGCCCATTTGGTCTGCGGGGGCTTGTCTGTCACGCGGACGAACGCCCGGCCGGCGTAGAAGCTGCGGGCGGCTTCCAGGCACTCGGCCGTGGTGGCGCGGCCGCGACAGTATATGGTGACGAGTACGCCGCGGGTCATCGGCACCAGATGCGGCGTGAACACCAGCCCGGCCGCGCTACCGCCGCTCAGCCGCTCGATGGTCTTGGCCATCTCCGGCATATGGACGTGCTTGAGCAAACCGTAGGGCACGAGGTTCTCGTTGCTCTCGGCGTAGCCGAACTTGCTGTCGGCACCGCCTCGCCCCGCGCCGGAGATGCCGGTCTTGGCGTCGATCACGATATTGCCGGGCTCGATCAGCTTGCTGGCCAGCAGCGGCGCCAGAGCAGTCAGTGCCGCCGCGGGGAAGCAGCCTGGGTTGGCAACGCGGCTCTGGCCCTTGATCCGCTCGGGCCAGATATCGGCCAGACCATAGCTCCAGCCCTCGACGTAGCGGTGGTCGCCGCCAATATCGACGATCTTCACGCCCCTAGGGACGCGCGCCAGCGCTTCGGCGGAGGTTCCCGTGGGCAGCGAGGCGAACAGCACATCGAGCTTCGGCAGGGCCGCAGGGTCCCACTTCTCGATCACCAGCCCGGCCAGTTTCGCCGGCACACCGGGGAAGCGGTCCGCCAAGCGGCTGCCGGCGCTGCCCTCACCTGCGGCGTAGACCAACTCGAAAGACGGATGGCTGGCGATGAGGCGCATGGCCTCGCCGCCGCCGAAACCGCTGATCCCGACAATACCGACGCGAATGCTCATGATGATGTCCTTCCAAGGTTCGGGCAAAAGAAAACCCCCGGGAACCGAGGGTTGCGGGGGTTCAGGAACGCGGGCCGGGCGCGCTTCGGCAGGTGGATCTACGATGAGGCCATCACCACGCGGAAGGGCATTGATCGGCGCGCAGCCCGAGGGCCACCGCTTGGATGCGGGGGCGTCGACGTCGGTTACAGAGGGTCCGAATCCTGCGCATGTCTTTTGATATGTCGCTGCCCGCATTCATCGTCAAGCGGAATGTCCGCTGACCCTTAGAGCATTTTTACGATGAAGCGGGCTCCGGTTCATCGAAAGAAATTGCGACAAAACAAGAAGATAGAGCGGTCGACCTGATCGAGGCAGATCGGAAACCGCTCTAGCGGAGCTTCGCCGCACAGTTCCCAAGTTCAATCTTCGTTCTTGTTCAAATGCAAGGCCTTGGCCAAATGCAAGGCATTGATGTCATTATCACTATACCCCTGCTTGTTCCAAACCGGCGAGCTTGACCCGTTCGCTTCCCGACCGGCGGCGGGTCAGCGCGTAAGGGCCCGCGACCACCAAGGGGCCTTGACCACGACGCGTCCATTGAGCATTCCTCCAGAAACCCGGCAGCACCCGGCCTCCACTGTTTCCGGACTGCCCTGTTCATCCGCCCCCTTCTCGCTGCCTGCCCCGGATCCTTTCAAACCATGACATCCCCGATTTCCGAGCCCTCCGGCGAAGCTTCCGCCGTTCACGTGGCGCGTTGGCTTCCCTTTGCCGTCGCGCTGATCGTTGCGACTATTCTGACCTCGATGCTCTGGCTCCAGGGCAACGCACAAGAGGAGTTTATCGCCAGAGATCGCCAGACCCAGATGAAACTGGTGGGCGGAACGCTGGCCGGCGCCTTCGATCAGGCCGGCAAATTCGCCAGCGCGCTGGCCGAGGCGAATGCGCGCAGAGCCGAGGTTGCGGCGGCCCTGGCGGCAGGGGATCGGGCAAGGCTGCTGGCGCTGTCACAAAGCGGGTACGACTATCTCTCGAGACAGGCCGGTGTGCAGATCTACGGCTACCACACCCGGGACCTGCGCTACCTGCTGCGCATGCATCGCCTTGAGGCCTCGGGGGACGATATTTCCGGCTTCCGGCCGATGATTGTCGCGGCCAACCGTGCCAAGCGCCCGCAGGCGGGGATTGAAATCGGTATCGCCGGCATCGGCATCCGCGGCGTCGCGCTGGTCAATGATGGCGGTGATTTCGCCGGAACGGCCGAAATCGGCCTCGATCTGCGCCCGCTGCTGGAGCTGGTGAAAGCCTCGACCAATGCCGATCTCGCGGTGATTGTCGCCCCCGCGGTCGCCGGCGTCGCGCTGGATCCGAAGCTGCCGAGCTTTGGCGAGTTGACGCTGGCCGCCTCAACCGATGACGCGCTGTTCTCTGCGCTGATGCAGGCGACCAAGCTGCGCCCGCTGCGCGATACGATGATCGGGCGTCAGACGATCGGTGATCGCCACTACAGCATGATCACCCAGCCGCTGGTTGATTTTTCCGGCCGCTTTGTCGGTATGACCCTCGCGCTCAAGCCGCACGCGGCATCCGAATCCCGGCGTCTGGGGACCGAATTGTGGGTCGTTGCGATCTGCGGCGGCATTCTCGCGTTCATCGCCTTCGCCGTCCTGCTCAGGGTCGCGGCACGGCGGGAGAAGGCCTTGTCATGACGCGCCTGGCTCTGGCTTTTCTTGCGCTCGTCTTCTCGGGCGCGATGGTGCTGGCTGGGCCGGCGGACAAGGACAGCCTGCCGTCCTCGGTCGAGCTGCCGATGCGCGTCCGGATCGCGGTGCGCGTTCTCAACATCCTCAAGGTGGAGGAGGTCGCCGGGCAGGCGCGTTTTCACATCGAGATTGCCCAGCGCTGGATCGATCCGCGCCTCCGGTTCGACGCGATCGAGACCGGCCAAGCCCGCATCGACCGGGTTGGCGAGGACGCGGATGACTATATCAAGACCATCTGGAGCCCGGGGCTCACCATCGACAACCAGGTCGGCGAGGCGGATTCCCGCACCGTCGCGATTTCGGTGCAGGCCAACGGCGAGGTCATGCTGATCGAGCGGTTCGAGAGCAATTTCCGCTTCCGGATGAACATGGACGCGTTTCCGTTCGACCGGCAGGATCTCACGCTCTCGCTTTCCCTGCCCCGCTACGCCAAGCAGGAGGCGATCCTGCTCGCCACCGAGGCCGACCGGCAGGTCTCGGGGTTTGAAGAGACGCTCTCGGTGGTCGATTGGCGGCCGATCGAGCTTCGCTTCACCCATGACGAAGCCATGGGCTGGAACGCGCGCAGCTATTCGCGCCTCAACGTCACCCAGAGCCTCGCGCGCCATTCGGAACGCTATCTCCTGCGGATTTTCGTGCCGATCCTGGCCGTGCTCGCGGTGTCGATTTTTGTGCTGTGGTCGCCGGGGCTCAAGGGCGAATCGAAGGGCAGCCTGATCTTTTCGTCGCTGCTGGCGCTGGCGGCGATCAGCTTCACCTTCGAAGCGAGCTTCCCCGGCTCGATCTCGCTCAACACCCCGGTCGCGCAGATGATCTCGCTCGGCTACCTCTATCTGGTCGCCGTCCTGATGCTGGAGATGATCCTCGACGCCGCCTGCGCCAGGCCCGCCGCGACCTATTACGGCCCGTGCATGGAACTGCGCCGACAGCTCAAATGGGCACTGCCGGCGATGATGATCGTGATCTGCATCGGGGCTGCTGCCCGGGCATTGCCGACGTAACGGCTTCAGGCTGCAGCGCCGGCTGCCGATCGGCCCTCAGTGATGGAAGGTCCAGAGCAGGTTTTCGCTCAGGCTTTTCAGCGCCTCGACCGCGTCGGGGCGTTCACGGGCGAGCGTGGTGATCAGGGCATCGGCGACGGCAAAGCTCGCGGTAGGCGAATTCGGCAGATAGCGGTTGCGGGCAGGTGCGAACAGCGTGACATCGGCGATCGGAACCAGCGGCGATGCCGGCGCATCGGTAATGGCCAGCAGGGACGCGCCGCGTTTTTTCGCAAAACTGGCAAGGTCCAGCGTCGCCCGCGAATAGCGCGGCATCGAGATCGCGATCGCGAGATCCTCGGGGCCGGCCGACATCATGTGGCGGATCGCCCGCTCCGGGCCGCCGCGCGAGGCGGCAAAAACCACATCCGCCTGAAGATAGAGCGCCAGCCCGTCCTCGAGGAAGCTCGCGACGTAGTGGCTCGCGCCGGAGCCGACAATGAAGATGCGGCGCGCCTTGAGCATGTGTTCGATGGCGCGGTTGACCGTCGCCTCCTCCAGCGTCGAAATCACCCCGTCAAGGTTGGCGGCCTCATCCCTGAGCGCGGTCATCATGGTGGAGAACACCGACCCCGCGGCGGCACGGGCGCCGGCAAGCCCCTCGACCGGCGCCATCGCGAATTTCAGCGCGGCCGAGAGCGCGGCCCGGAACTCGCCGTAGGTGGCATAGCCCAGCGCGCGGACGAACCGCGTTACGGTCGCTGTCGAGGTTCCGCTGCCTTCCGCCAGCCCTTCGATCGTCATCGTCGCGGTATCGAGCGGGTTTTGCACGACGAAATCCGCGGCCTTGCGATGGCCGTCGCTCAGCGAAGGATAGGCCCGCGCGATACGGTTGGCGAGATCCGTTGTCGGTTTCAGGGTGCTCGAGAGAGGGGCCACATTGGGGTCCACGCGGGGCTCCACGCTGATTGACGTCGGTTCAGTTTCATGATTTTTAGTCCGCGAAAATGAATCTGTCAAAATCCTGATAGCAGGGCAAAACCTCGACAGACGGGAAAGGGAGAAGGACCGATGCGTCGTACCACGCTGCTTACCATCCTCACGGGCGCCACCCTTTTGAGCGCCCCCCTCGTGGCCGCGCCCGCCACGGCGCAGAACCTGCGCATCGCCCTGGCTTCCGAGCCAACGGCGATCGACCCGCACTATCACGATCTGAGCCCGAACAACGCGCTGATCTCGCATATTTTTGACGGCCTTGTCCGACAGGACGAGCTGCAGAGGCTGCATCCCGGGCTCGCGAGTTCCTGGGACAACGACGGCAAGAACCGCTGGACCTTCAAGCTGCGCCCGGGCGTGACCTTCTCCAACGGCAAGCCGTTTTCCGCCGATGACGTCATTTTCACCTTCTGCCGCACGCTCAAGAACGAAACCGCCGTTGCCGGCTCGTTCGCCGATATCTCCGGGAATTTCGCCGCGATCGAGGCACCCGATCCGCAGACCGTGGTCATCACCACCAAGGTCCCCGAGCCGCTGCTGCCCAGCCTGATCGCCGGCCTGGGCATCCTGAGCTCCTCGATCGCCAAGCACGACAAGCTCACCTTCGATGTCGCCAAGAATTGCGGCGTCACCAGCCCCTGGCCAACGGTCAGCAATTTCAACGATGGCAGCGCGGCGATCGGCACCGGCCCGTACACGCTGAAATCCTATGTCCGCGGCTCGGCGATCGAGCTTGAGCGCAACCCGACCTACTGGGGCCTGGCCGAACCCTGGGCGAGCGTCCGCTTCGTGCCGGTCACCAATGCCGGTCCGCGCCTCGCCGGGCTGCTGGCGGGCGACTACGACGTGATCGAGAACCCCGCCGCGCGCGATCTCGGCCGCCTCAGAAGCGACGCCCGCTTTGCCCATATCATCACGCCCTCGTCGCGCGTGATCTATTTCAGCCTTGATGTCGCCCGCGACCAGAGCCCCTTCGTCAAGGCCGATGACGGCAAGAACCCGCTCAAGGACGTCCGCGTCCGCCGGGCGATGTCGCTGGCGATCGACCGCGACACCATCGTCAAGCGCATCATGGACGGCGCGGCCGAGCCGGCCTACCAGTTCCTGCCGGCCGGCATGTTCGGCACCTTGCCGAACCCGCCCAAGCTCGCCTTCGACCCCGCCGCGGCCAAGAAGCTGCTGGCGGAAGCCGGCTATCCCAACGGCTTCCAGGTGACGCTGTCGGCGACCAACGATCGCTACATCAACGACAGCCAGGTCACCCAGGCCGTGGCGCAGTATCTGACGCAGATCGGCATCAAGACCGAGGTCGACGCCATGACCCGGGCGATCTACTTCCCGCGCCGCGCCAAGAAGGAATTCAGCGTCGCGCTCGGCGGCTGGAGTTCGAGCGAGGCCTCCTCGTTCCTGCGCCAGTGGGCGGCGACGCCCGATCAGGCCAAGACCGTCGGCGGCTCGAACTACGGCGGCTGGAGCAATGCCGAATTCGACACGCTGATCCGCGAGGCGATCCAGACGCTCGACGATGGCAAGCGCGCCCAGATGCTGCAGAAGGGCATCGGCATGGTCCTCGAAGGGGCCGCGTTCATCCCGCTGCATTTCGAAAGCACGATCTGGGCCTACAAGGCAAACCTCGCCATGACCGGCCGCGCCGACCAGTACACGCTGGCGATGTCGATCAAGCCGGCGAAGTAAGCGGCGAACGGAACCCGGACACAGCGGCATGGGCGCCTATATCCTGCAGCGGCTGATCCAGAGCGTCTTCGTTCTGCTGGCGGTCTCGGTCGTGGTCTTCTTTGCCGTCTACGGCATCGGCGACCCGATCGAGCTTCTGGTGCCGCCGCAGGCGAGCGAGATCGAGCGCCAGGCCATGATCCGGCGCCTCGGGCTCGATCTGCCGGTCTGGCAGCAATACACCACCTTCATGGGCAACGCGCTCAAGGGCGATCTCGGCCGTTCCTTCGTGCATGGCGTCTCGGCGATCGAGCTTATTCTGGCGCGGTTGCCGGCCACCTTCGAGCTCGTGCTGGTGGCGATGTCGCTGGCGATTTTTCTGGGGATTCCGCTCGGCCTGCTGGCCGGGCTCAATACCGCGAGCCGGCCGTCCAGGATCATCATGGCCGGCACGGTTCTGGGGTATTCCCTGCCGAATTTCTGGAAGGGCATGATGCTGATCCTGCTGTTCTCGGTCTGGCTCGGCTGGCTGCCGACGGCGGGCCGGGGGCCGACGGTCTCGGTGCTCGGCTTCCAGACCAGCCTGATGACCCCGGACGGCTTCCGGCACATCATCCTGCCCGCGCTCAACCTCGCCATCCCGAACCTGGCGCTGATGATCCGGCTCGTTGCCGCCGGCACGGCGGAGGCCATGACGCAGGATTACGTGAAATACGCCCGTGCCAAGGGGGTTCGCCCGCGCCGGATCGTGGGCCGCCACGTGTTGCGCAACATCCTGATCCCGGTGGTGACGGTGGTCGGGATCGAGTTCGGCAGCCTCGTTGCCTTCTCGACCATCACCGAGACGGTTTTTGCCTGGCCGGGCATGGGCAAACTGCTGATCGACTCGGTGTACCAGCTCGACCGCCCCGTCGTCGTCGCCTATGTCATGCTGGCGACGCTTCTGTTCGTGAGCGTCAATTTCATCGTCGATATCCTCTACGCCGCGCTCGATCCCCGCGTGAAGCTGACCGGAGAGATGGCATGAGCGTACCCCCTTCCTCTGCCCCTGCCCCCGCGCACCCCGCTCCGGCGGAGGGCGACACCCCTCTCCGGCGCAGGGTGCTGAACCAGATCCGGAGCCGCCCGACGGTGCGCGGCGCCGCGATCCTGCTCGGCATCATGGTGGTGCTGGCGCTGCTGGCGCCGGTGATCTCGCCGCAGAACCCGCATGATCTCGCCACGCTCAGCGTGATGGACAACCGGCTGGCGCCCGGCGAACGGGGCATGCGCGGCACGCTGTTTATCCTCGGCAGCGACGCGCAGGGCCGCGACATGCTGAGCGCGCTGCTCTACGGCCTCCGAACCAGCCTGATGGTCGGGCTCGCCGCGACGATTGGGGCGCTGGCGATCGGCATCACCGCCGGGCTGGCGGCGGCGCAATTCGGCGGCGTGGTCGATGCGATCCTGATGCGGATCGTCGATTTCATGCTCGGCTTTCCCTCGATCCTGGTTGCGCTCGTGCTGCTGGCCTCGATCGGCCGCGGCGTCGACAAGGTCATCCTGGCGATCGTGCTGGTGCAATGGGCGCAATACGCACGGCTGATGCGGGCCGCAGCCCTCGTCGAGCGACGCAAGGAATACATCGAGGCCGCCGTCAATTTCGGGCTGCCGACGCGCACGATCATGTTTTCCCACCTCCTGCCCAATTCCGTCGGCTCGGTGCTGGTGGTCGCGACGATCAGCATCGCCAGCGCGATCACGCTGGAGGCGACGCTGTCGTTCCTCGGCGTCGGCGTGCCGGTGACGCAGCCTTCGCTGGGCCTGCTGATCGCCAATGGCTTCGAGTTCCTGCTCTCGGGCGAGTACTGGATCTCGGTATTCCCCGGGCTGGCGCTGGTTGCGCTGATCATGTCGCTCAACATCGTCGGCGACCGCCTGCGCCGCAGCTTCAACGTGCGCGCATGAGCGAGGCCGGCTCGACACACGCCCCGCTGCTGGACGTCCGGGGCCTGCGCACCGTCTTCCACGCGCTGGACGGCGCCTGGGCGGCGGTCGACGGGGTCGATTTCACGCTGGAACGCGGCGAGGTTCTCGGGCTCGTCGGCGAATCCGGCTCGGGCAAATCGGTGACCGGCTTCTCGCTGGTTCAACTGGTGGATTCCCCCGGCGAGATCGTGGCCGGCTCGGTGCGCTTCAAGGGCGAGGATCTGCGCCTGGCGACACCGGAGGCCTTGCGCCAGCTGCGCGGCGATCGCATCGCCATGATCTTCCAGGACCCGCTGATGACGCTGAACCCGGTGCTCAGCATCGGCGAGCAGATGAGCGAGGCGATCCTCGAACATCGCGATGTCGGCCGCGACGAAGCCCTGCGCCGCGCGGCGCTGGCGCTGGCGCGGGTCGGCATTTCCTCGCCGGAAACCCGGCTCAGGCAATATCCGCACGAGTTCTCGGGCGGCATGCGCCAGCGCGTCGCCATCGCCATTGCGATGCTGAACGAGCCCGACCTGATCATCGCCGACGAACCGACAACGGCGCTCGATGTCACGATCCAGGCGCAAATCCTGTACGAAATGCAGAAGCTCAGCCGCGAAACCGGGGCGGCGGTGATCTGGATCACGCATGACCTCGCCGTCGTCGCCGAACTCGCTGACCGGGTGGCGGTGATGTACGCCGGTCGCATTGTCGAGATCGGCCCGGTCGACACCGTGCTCGATCGCCCCTGCCATCCCTATACGCTCGGCCTGCTGAACTCGTCGGCGGCGCTGGTCGAGCCCGGCGAGCGGCTGCATCAGATCGACGGCATGGCGCCGCGCATCGATTCCCGCCCCTCGGGCTGCCCGTTCCGGCCGCGCTGCGCCAACGTCCTGCCTGTTTGCGCCGACGAGGACCCCGCCCCGCGCGAGATCGACGGGCGCAGCTTCCGCTGTCATAACCCGGTGAAGCCCCGATGAGCCCGCCGCTGTTCGAACTGCGCGACATCACCAAGCATTTCCGCGGCAAGGCGACGCTGGCCCAGCGCATCCTTACCGCGATCGGCCAGCACGCGCCGCCCCCCGTCCTGCGCGCGGTCGATGGCGTCAGCCTTGCCGTGCGGCAGGGTGAGGTGCTCGGGCTTGTCGGCGAATCCGGCTGCGGCAAATCGACCCTGGCACGGATCGCGACCGGTATTCTCCCGCCCACCTCCGGCGAGGTCTTCTACCGGCAACGCCCGGTCGTCGGGCTGAAGGGCAAGGCGCGGCTCGATTATCTCCTGAAGGTCCAGATGATCTTTCAGGACCCCTATGCCTCGCTCGATCCGCGCATGCGCGTCAGCCGCATCGTCGGCGAAGCGCTCGACGTCCATCGGCTCGTCCCGCCGGAAGAGATCGATCCGGCGATCGACCGGGCGCTCGCCGAGGTCGGCCTTGATCTGGCCTATCGCGACCGTTTCCCGCACCAGTTTTCCGGCGGCCAGCGCCAGCGGATCGGCATCGCCCGCGCGCTGGCGGTCAAGCCCGATTTCATGGTCTGCGACGAGCCGGTCTCGGCGCTCGATGTCTCGATCCAGGCGCAGGTCATCAACCTGTTCATGGATCTGCGCGCCCGGCACGGGCTGACCTATCTTTTCGTCAGCCACGATCTCGGGCTGGTGCGCCATATCTCCGACCGGGTGGCGATCATGTATCTCGGTCGCATCGTCGAGATCGGATCGGCGGCGGCGATCTTCGCCGAGCCGGCGCATCCCTATTCCGCCGCGCTGATCAAGGCGATCCCCTCCGCTGCCCGGCGCAAGAGCGCCTTCCAGCCGCTGAAGGGCGAGTTGCCCTCCCCGCTCGCGCCGCCCAGCGGCTGCCCGTTCCACCCACGCTGCGACCACGCGATGGCGATGTGCCGCGAGCAACGGCCGGCGCTGGTCGAGATTGCCCCCGGCCGTAGCGCCGCCTGCCATCTGCACAAGGCTTCGGAGACCCCATGACAACCATCACGCTCGATCCGCCGGAGGGCAGAAGCTGCCTGCCCTTCGTCGATGCCCGCCATCCCGGACGCCCGCTGGAAGTGAACCTCTACCGGCCCGCGGCGCATCGCCCCGATGACCCCGTGGTGATCGTTCAGCACGGCATGCTGCGCAATGGCGACGACTACCGCGACTTCTGGATCGAGGCGGCGGAAAAACACCGGCTGCTGATTGCCGCGCCTACCTTCGGCAACACCC
>CAZNAT010000024.1:0-22491 GCA_964571245.1 uncultured Methylobacterium sp. | reverse complement strand
TTTCCCGCAGGCCGAAGGCTACAACAACGGGCTGGTTCTGGACGCCGATGACGCTGTCGCTCCGGCGGCGGACTGGCTCTACGGCGTGCCGGCGCGCGTTTTTTCGGCTTTGCGCGCCTCGGGGGCCACCCGGCGCGAACAGGCCCGGCTGTTCGGCCATTCGGCGGGCGGGCAATTCGCGCACCGGCTGCTGGCAACGCAGACCAAGGTGCCGTTCGAAACCGTGATGGCGGCCAATTCGGGCTGGTATACGCTGCCGACGATGGACAAACGCTTCCCCGAGGGGCTCGGTGGTCTCGGCCTCGACGAACACGCCCTGGCGCGCTGGTTCGCCTATCCGATGGTGATTTTTGCCGGCGATCAGGACATCAATACCACCGACCCGAACCTGCCGGCGCAGCCCGAAGCCCTGCGTCAGGGGCCGATGCGCTATGCCCGCGCCCATTTCATGGTCGATTTTGCCAAAAAGGCGGCGGCGCGGCTTGGTGTCCCCATGAACTGGCAGCTGATCACGGTGCCCGGTGTCGGCCATGACGGCGCCGCGATGTCACGGGCGGCGGCGGCCTGGTGGTTCGAGGGCCGCATCCCCTCCCCCGAGGAACTCCTGGTGCAGGCAGCAGGCGTGGCCTGACGGGCGGAGACGCGTGGCCCGTTTCGCCAGAATTACCGAGTTTTCGTCCTAGAGCGGTTTCCGATCTGCCTCGATCAGATCGACCGCTCTATCCTCTTGCTTTGTCGCATTTTCTTTCGATGAACCGGTGTCCACTTCATCGTAAAAATGCTCTAGAGCGGTTGCCGATCTGCCTCGATCAGATCGACCGCTCTATCCTCTTGCTTTGTCGCATTTTCTTTCGATGAACCGGTGTCCACTTCATCGTAAAAATGCTCTAGATTAGCGGACCCCCCCCGCGCGGGTGATGAGCGCGGCGGCCTCGTCCGTGGCCAGAAAGGCGAGGAATCGTCGCACTCCCGGGGAGGGCTCAGCCTTGAAAACCAGCGATATCGTCTGCTTGTGCGGGTAGGCTCCGGTTCGCGTGGCGTCCAGGCTCGGCTCCACGCCATCCAGGATCACCGGGCGCAGGGTATTCGGCTCCATCGATAACTGCGTCAGGGTCATGGCGGTAAAGGCGCCGGGCATGCGATGCGCCAGCTCCATGTTGTCCTGATCGTTCGGCGCGACCGGAATATCCGGTCGAAGTCTTGCCTTGGCCATTGCCTCCTTCATGCCCTCGATATTGGCGCTCATATGCTTGGTCGTGCTGTCGTCGCGCGGTCGCAGGATCAGTCGCGCGACCTCGCCACCGGGAAAGGTGAACATCTGCCCGGAATAGATCGCGAGGACTTCGGCGCACGAAAGCCGAAGCTGCACCGAAGCTGAGGAGACAAACAGGAACGGCGTTTCGAGAAACGGGGTCTCCGCCAGGCCTGCCGCCTGCTCGCGCGCCTGAAGCGCGCGCGCTGAAAAGGCGATGTCGAGCACGCCTTGTGACGCGGCACTGATGGCGCCGCTACTGCCAAGCCCCGGGGTGATATCCAACCGGTCTGCGGGAGAATGGCGCTCAAACGGTGCCGCGAGGGCGCGCATCAGCGCCAGCACGGTGCCTGTGCCGCCCATCCGGATCGTTTCACCCCTGACGGCGTGCGTGCCAAGAAGCAGGGCAAGACAGAGAACACCGAGGGCGCGCAACATGGATTCAGCTCCGGAGACCGGCTGGTTTTGTCAGCAACCAATCCTAGGGCGAACCGGTTGATCATTTGTTTATTTTACAACCTTAAGGTGTATTTATCGGTTGCCGAACTGAAGTCTCCCATGCACAGTAAGAACATCCTGAAGATTTTCGAAGCGGCCAGCCTGGTCGTGACGTTGTTTGTTGGCCTGTCGCTGCCGATCACCTTTGGCGTGGTCAGCCTGGTCGATACCGCTTCCAGCCTCGAAAGCACGGCACGGCAGAGCGCAGGGCGGGCGGCCCGATATATCTTCGCCAACGAGCCGATGTGGGAGTTTCAGCGCGTCCGGCTGCACGACATCATTGAGCTACCCATCGCCGATTACGCCCATTACCGGCAGTCGATCGTTTCAGCTGCCGGACTGGAAGTCTATGCGGATGAGCACGCGGCGGCATGGCCGGTTCTATCCAAGCGCGAGCCCATTGTCGTGGCGGGGCGCGAAGTTGGAAAACTGATCGTTGAGACCAGTTTGCGGCAAATCCTGATCGAAACCGCGGGAATGGCGGTGCTTTCCATAACCATCGCGCTGTTATCGCTTTTTATCATTCACCGCTGGCCGCTCCGGATGATCAACCAAGCGCTGGCGGATCTCGCCGCCGAGCAGCAGCGGACGAATGCCGCGCTGCATCAGCTTCAGAAATCCGACCTCGCCCTCAAATCGCGCTCCGAACAACTCACCGAGGCACAGAAGCTCGGCCGTATCGGCGACTGGCGCCTGACAATTGCCAGCGCGGAATTCTTTCTCTCGCCCGTCGCGGCGAGTTTGCTGCGGCTGGACGACGAGGCCTCCAACCCCACCCTCGCCGGCATCAAGCGCATGCTTCTTCACGGCGGGGCCGAAAAATTCGAACGCATGATCGCCGATGTCATCCGCTCCCGGACGGCGGTATCGACCGATGTCGAGTTCCTGCGCGGCGACAACACCACCGCCTCCATTGCCTTCACCTGCCGGCCTGTCAGCCGCGAAGACGGCTTCATTGCCGAAATCGTGGGCACCATCCAGGATATTTCAGAACGGCGGGAGGCCGAGGCCCAGCTCGAAAAGCTGGCCTATTTCGATCCCCTGACCGGGCTCGCCAACCGCACGCTGTTCAAGCGCGAACTTTCGGAAACCGTCCGGCGCTCAGGTGTTTCGGGGAAGGGGTCGGCGTTGCTCACCCTCGATCTCGACCGGTTCAAGGAGGTCAACGACACGCTCGGCCATGCGGCGGGGGATGAGTTGCTCCGCACCGTGTCCCACAAGCTGGCCGCGATCCTCAACAACGATCATTTTCTGGCACGGCTCGGGGGGGATGAATTCGCGGTCATCCTGACCGCGCCGGCCGAGGAAAAGCTGGCCGGAGCGATTGCGCTCGAGGTGATCAAGGAATTGTCGCGCCCGATCACCTTGAGCCAGGGCGAGGTCCGGATCGGATGTTCCATCGGCATCGCCATGGTGCCGCAGCACGGCGAATGCCCGGACGAGCTCGCCAAGAACGCCGACCTCGCGCTCTACCGCGCCAAGGATGGCGGCCGGGGGCGGTTCGCCGTCTTCGATCCGAGCATGAGCGACATCGTCCAGCAAAAGATGGTGCTTTCCCGGGATCTCAGGATCGCGGCCACCGAAAACCAGGGACTTGAAGCCTGGTTCCAGCCACAGATCGATCTCGCCAATGGCAAGGCGATCGGCTTCGAGGCCCTGATGCGCTGGAAGCACCCGACGCGCGGCTATGTCCCGCCGAGCGAGTTCATCCCGATCGCCGAAAGCTCCTCGCTGATCATGGATATCGGCCAGTGGATGATGAAAGAGAGTGCGCGGACCGCCAAAGCCTGGCTCGACGCCGGTCACGGCCCGTTCGAGATCGCCGTCAACCTCTCCGCCGCCCAGATCTGGCAAACCAACATCGAGGAGGATGTCGCGGCGGTTCTGAAGGACACCGGTTTGCCGGCGCATCTTCTGTGCATCGAATTGACCGAAAGCCTGCTGGCCGATCACACCGAAGGCCGGGTCCGGCGGGCCCTCACCCGGCTCAAGGCGCTTGGCGTCACCCTGGCGCTCGATGATTTCGGCACCGGGTTTTCATCGCTCGGCTATCTGATCCAGCTGCCGTTCGACAAGCTCAAGATCGACCGGATCTTCGTCTCCGGGGCCTCGACGTCCCAAAAGAAGCAGCATGTCCTGGAGGGCATCATCGCCCTGGGGCATGGTCTTGGCATGACCGTCGTGGCGGAAGGCGTCGAGGAACCTGAGGATCTCGCGTTGCTCCGAAAACTCGGATGCGATCAGGTCCAGGGTTATTTCTTTGCCACCCCCGCCCCGGCCGACAACGCGCTGGCCTTCGCGCTTTCCAATGACCGGAAACTGGCGCATGTCGCCTAGGGTCCAGCCCCATAAACGAAGGCCGTTTTGACACGAGGGTCGGGGTCGTCATTCAAATCGGCACCGCATTGCGGATGAGCCGGCTTGGCACTACATAGAGTTTCAGGAATATGATATCCGGTCCCGCAGTGGTTCAGGCGCGCCGCACGCGTCGCCATGACCGGAGGGGCCGTCGGTTTTGATTTGGCTTTCTCGTTTTTTTTGCGCGTTCAAGGACACCCGACCCCATGGCTGACCACGACCCGGCGCAGGCGGAGGAAAAGATCGCTGCCAAACCCGAACTGCCGATGGTCATCGTGCCGCGTGGCACGCCGGCGGCGATAGCAAACCGACCCGGTCGCATCCGCCGCGTTTTCAATGTCGTTCGTTTCGTGCCGCTGATCATGGCGCTGATCATGACCGGCGGCGTCATCGGGCTCTATTTCCAGCCGCCGGGCATGCAGAAGATGATGGGGTGGCTCAACCTCCGACCGGGGGACGGCACGACGACGCCCATTGCCGTTCCCGCCCCTCGCCCGCCTTCCCCGGCGGATGCCCCTGCGGCGGCACCGCTGGTTGTCGGGCTGGGAAAACTCCTGCCCGAGGGCGAAGTGGTGACGATCGCGCCGCCGTTCGGCGCCGGAGACGCCCGGCTGGCAACCCTTCGGGTGGGTGAAGGCGAGAGCGTCGAACGCGGGGCGATCCTCGCCGTGCTCGACAACGAACGCCCGCTCCTGGCGGCGTTCGACGCGGCCAAAGCCACGGTTGCCGCGCGCGAGGCGAGTTTCGAGCAGGCCCGGGCCTCGGTTCGCGCCAGCAAGGGCGAAGCCGAAGCCGCCCTGGCCCGTGCCGAGGCGACCGCCGCCAATGCCGCCCGCGAGTTCGATCGCATCGATCAGCTCCGCCGCACCGGCTTTGCCGCGGATACGACCTTCGAGCAGCGGCGAACCGCGCGCGAGGAAACCGCCCGCGAGGTCGAGCGGCTCAAAGCCACGCTGTCGCGGTTCAGCGGCGACCCGGATCTCCAGCCCGATGTCATCGTCGCCGCCCGCACGCTGGCCTCGGCGAAGGCGGAGCTGGAGCGCGCGCGCGCCGATCTCGACAAGGCCTATGTCCGCGCGCCGATGGCGGCGACGATCCTGAGCATTCACACCCAGCCGGGCGAGCGCCCCGGCGCGGCCGGCATCATGAACATCGGCAATATCGCCCGCATGAAGGCCGATGTGGAGATCTACCAGACCCAGATCGGCCAGGTTTCCCTCGGGGATCTGGTCGAGATCACCGCGCAGGCGCTGGGCAAGCCGCTGAACGGCACCGTCAGCCGGATCGGACTGGAGGTGGGCCGCCAGACGATGATGGATGCCAACCCGGCGGCGAACACCGACGCGCGGGTCGTCAAGGTCACGGTGACGCTGGACCCGGAGGCTACCCGGGTCGCCAGCCGCTACACCAATCTCCAGGTGATCGCGCGGATCCGCGTCGGACGAGCCCCATGACGGAATGGCTGTGCCGGCTCCTGGGTCGCCTGCCGATCGGCTGGCTCCAGCTGACGCATAACCGGACCCGGCTCGCCGCCGCCCTCGCCGGTGTCGCCTTCGCCAATATACTGATCTTCATGCAGCTCGGCTTTCTCGGTGCCTTGATTGGCAGCATCCGCCTGCCCTATGACGCCATGCGCGCCGAAATCCTGATCTCGGCCTCGGATATGAACACCTTGGCCGATGGCTCGCCACTGCCGCGCCAGCGGATGTTCGAGGCGCTCTCGGTCGAGGGGGTGGCGACCACGGTGCCGCTCTATTACGGCAAGATCGACTGGCGCCAGCCGGACGGCACGGTGCGCGGGCTCGATGTCTTCGGCATCGACCCGGCGGCGGAGACCTTCCGCACGCCGGACATCGCCCGGCGCCTCGGGGACGTCATGCGCTCCGACGTGGCGCTGATCGACCGCAAGACCCGCAATGTGCCCAAGGCGCTGTTCGCCGGGATCGACGCCGGCAATCCCTACCAGTTCGAGGCGAAAGGCCGCACCTTGACGATCGCCGGCACCTTCGAGATCGGCGGCGGCTTTTCGGCGGATGGCTATCTCGTCGTCTCCGATCAGACCTTCCTGAAACTGTTTCCCCAGCGCGTCGCCGGCGCGCCCAACCATATTCTCGTCACGCTCCAGCCGGGTGCCCGCGCCCGGTCTTCGCCTTGCCCGACGCACTGGCCCGGCTGCGCGCCCTGTTGCCCGATTATGACAGCGTCGTCCGCTCGGTCGATGAGGCGGTGGCCAAGGATCAGGCGTTCCAGACCACGCAGCGCCCGATCGGCATCGTCTTCGGCTTTGGCATCGTCATCGGCATGCTGGTCGGGCTGATCATCGTCTACCAGGTGCTTTCAACCGATGTCGCCGATCACATCAAGGAATACGCGACCTTCAAGGCCATCGGCTATCCCCAGCGCTTCTTTCTCTCGATCGTGTTCGAGGAAGCCTTTATCCTCGGCATCCTCGGCTTCATTCCGGGCATCCTGATCGCGATCGGGCTTTACGCCGTGGTCGCCAATGTGACGAGCCTGCCGCTGGCGATGTCCGGCCAGCGCGCGATCGGCGTGTTGGTCGCGACGATCGTGATGTGCATGATCTCGGGCGCGATCGCCACGCGCAGGCTGGCGCGGGCCAACCCGGCGGATCTGTTCTGATGATCCCCATCCCCGACCCCTCCCCGCCGCCGCCGGTTGTCGTCGCCGGGCTCAATCACTGGTTCGGCGAGGGCGAGGCCCGAAAACAGGCATTGTTCGACATCGATCTCACCCTCGAGCGCGGCAAGCTGACGGTGCTGGTCGGCGCATCGGGCTCGGGCAAGACCACCCTGCTGACGCTGATCGGATGCCTGCGGCAGGTTCAGGAGGGCAGCGTGAAATTGCTCGGGCAGGAGCTGAGAAGGGCGAGCGAAGCCGCCCTGGTCCAGTCCCGCCGCCATCTCGGCTTCATCTTCCAGGCGCATAACCTGCATGACAGCCTCACCGCCCTGCAAAACACCCGGATGGGCGTGGAAGTCCATGGGCCCGCCGCCATGGCGCACTGGCGGGAGGCCGCGACGCAGCTCCTGACCACCCTGGGCCTTGGCGATCGCCTCGACTACCTTCCGGCCAAGCTTTCCGGCGGCCAGAAGCAGCGCGTCGCCGTCGCCCGGGCGCTGGTGGGCAACCCCGAGATCATCTTCGCCGATGAGCCGACGGCCGCGCTCGACAAGGACGCCGGCCTGCAGGTGGTGCGCCTGCTCAAGGGCCTCGGCGAGGCCCGCGGCACGACGACGCTGATGGTCTCCCACGACCCGCGCATTCTCGGCATGGCCGATCGCATCATTGCCATGGAAGAGGGCCGCATCATCAGCGGTTAGAGCCGATTCCGCTCCTGCGGATACCGGTTGATCGAAAGAAAACACCTCAACACAGAAGGATAGGACCGATCCTGGCCAGAACCGGGGCCTTGCGCTGACGGATGGTATCGCGCGCGTCCTGACCAAGCCCGGCCCGCCCAAAGTTTGCCTTCGGGCGGACAACCCCCTAAGGGAAGCACCAATCGTTCTGTTCGCGAAGCTGGTGCCCGATGCAACTCTCCTATGCCCAATGCCTCGAAGACTATCACCTCGATCTGGTGCTGGGAGACCGCGTTCAGGGGTTTTATGTCGATGTCGGCGGCGGGCATCCGGTGGCGGATAACGTCAGCTTTCACGCCTACCTCAAGGGCTGGCGCGGGCTGGTCGTCGAGCCGCAGGCCGAACTGGCGCGGCTTTACGCCTCGATCCGCCCGCGCGACACCGTGATCGACCATCTCGTCGGCAAGGACGAGGGGGTTGTGCCGTTTCACCGCGTGGACCGGCTGCACGGCTTCTCGACAATCGTGGAATCGAATGCCAAAGGCGCGCAGGAATTCGGCGCCGGCTATGCCACCGAGAATATGCGCATCCGCCCGCTCGCCGCCGTTCTGGCCGAGCATCAGGCGCCGCATGTCGATTTTCTGAAGATCGACGTCGAAGGGGCCGAGGCTGATGTCCTCCATGGCATGGACTGGGGCAGGCATCGCCCCTCCGTGCTCTGCATCGAGGCGATCGCGCCTGGATCGATGGCCGAGGCCTGGCACGCATGGGAACCGATCCTGCACGCCAACGACTATCTCTTCGCCTTCGCCGACGGGCTCAACCGGTTTTACGTGCCCAAGACCGAGGAAGGGCTGATCGCACGGTTTCCGACCTCGCCGACGCCTTGGGATCGCGTGAGGCATTACTACGAACTCGGTCGCCCGCATCTTCTGCAGCCCGAGCACCCCGACAAGGCCTTGACCGAAAGGCTGGTGAAGGGGTTTCTGGCTACCCTCGGGCTGATGTCCGAGGCCGGCATTCTGGCGCTTCTGGAAAAATCCGCCGGGCCGGGCGGCCTCGAAGCCGGCGAGGCCCTGCGCCAGCTGCTGGTCGGCTCCGCGGAATTCCCCGGCAAGGACGGCGAAGGCTTCGACGACCGGGTCCGCGCCGCGATCGGCCGCATTACCGCCCAATACGATGGCGGCATGATCAACGAAGACTAGCGCGGTATCCGACGGGATTGACTTTGGTCTACCGCTCTATCGTCTTGTTTTGTCGGATTTTCGCTTGCGCGGACCTTCGGTTCTCTATGCGAACCGGTTCCCACCCCTGCCTTCGCGGGGGCATGCTTTGCTCGAAAATGCTCTTGGGTCCAGCCACTCTTGGGTCCAGCAACTCTTGGGTCCAGCCACCCCGCCTCACCCCATCACGGATTTGACCATTTCGACGAGCTGCTTGAGGCCGAAGGGTTTTGGCAGGAAGTCGAACTGCTGGCCATCCGGCAGGTTCTTGCGGAAGGCTTCCTCGGCATAGCCGGAAACGAAGATCACCTTGAGATCCGGCTTGCGCGCACGCAGTTCCTTGAGCAGCGTCGGTCCATCCATCTCCGGCATGACGACATCGGAAACCACGAGATCGATCTCGTCGATGCGGTCACCGACCTGTTCGAGCGCATCGACGCCCGATTGCGCCTCGATGACGGTATAGCCGCGCGAGCGCAGCGCCCGGGCGCCGAAATTGCGGACGGCATCCTCATCCTCGACCAGCAGGATCGTGCCCTTGCCGGTGTGATCCGCCATCGGCGGCGCATCGGCAGCGGTGGCGGCGGCTGCGGGCGCGGACTCGGTCGAGGTCGCCTCGCTCTCGGCCAGGGGGAGTGCTGCAACCGGTGCCGGAGCCTCGACGGCAGGCGCCACGTAGCGCGGAAGAAAAATCCGGAACACCGTGCCTTTCCCCACCTCGGAACTGCAGCCGATGAAGCCGTTGGACTGGGTGACGAAGCCATAGACCGAGGACAGCCCGAGCCCGGTGCCACGCCCGACATCCTTGGTGGTGAAAAACGGCTCGAAGATCTTCTTCCGCACCTCGGGCGGCATGCCGGTGCCGGTGTCATCGACCTCGACCAGCACGTATTCCGCCTCCGGCATGCCCTCGACCTCGAAGGCCGCGCATTCCACAGGCCGGATATTTGCGGTGCGGATGGTCAGCTTGCCGCTCTCCGGCATCGCATCGCGGGCATTGACCGCGAGGTTGATGATCATATTGTCGAACGAGGCCGGATCGGCGTGGATCGGCCACAAATCCCGCCCGTGCCGCACCTCCAGCTCGACATTCGGCCCGATGGAGCGCTTGAGCAGGTTGGTCAGATCCGAGAGCTGCTCGCCAAGGTCGATCGCCTCGGGCAGCAATGTCTGCTGGCGGGAGAAGGCGAGCAACTGCCGCACCAGGCTTTTCGCCCGATTGGCGGAATTCTTGATCTGCATCACATCCTGGTAGCGCGGGTCGGAGGCGCGGTAATTGCCGATCAGCAGATCCGCGAAGCCGACGATGGCCTGCAGGTGATTGTTGAAATCATGCGCCACACCGCCGGCGAGCTGGCCGATCGCGTTCATTTTCATCGACTGGAAGAACTGCTCCTGAAGCTTCTTTTCTTCGGTCGTTTCGATGAGGTAGACCAGCGCCGCCTCGGCATCGGTCGCGCGCACTTCCGCCGGCACGAAGAAGAACCGCGCGCTGCGCGCGGTTTCCCCCTCCAGCGCGGCATCGACCGGATCGATCTCGCCGCGCCCGGCGAGTGCCTCGGCGAAAGCCGCCTCGATCTTGCCCCGGTCCGCCTGGGCGACAAGGCTCAGGATGCTGCGCTTCTCACTGGCGTTGGAGGGCGGCAGCAGCCCGGCGAACCGCGCATTCGAGGTTTCGATGCCGCCCTCGCGGTTGAGCGTCGCGATCGCCAGCGGAGAATTGTTGAAGAACCGCGCAAAACGCACTTCGGCCGCGCGGAGCCCTTCCGAGGAATCCGCGCCCTGCCCCTGGCTGCGGTTGAGAACCAGCGTGCGCGAAACCCCCGCCGTGCCATCGGCGGCAAAGGCCACGCGATGGAACAGCCGGACGGGCAGCGTCTGGCCGTTCTTGCGCTTGAGATCGAGGTCGATCGTCTCGGTCTTGAGCCCGCCGGGCATGCCCTGGACCGAGGCGATCAGCGCCGCGCCGCCGCCGGAGATGATGTCCTTCAGCTCCAGCGGACGATCGGCGATCTCGGCGATATCGAGATCGAGCCAATCGGCCAGCGTCGCGTTGAGATAGGCGAGACGCCCGTCCGGCCGCGCGCAGAAGAACCCGGCCGGGGCGTTATCCAGATACGAGATCGCCTGCTGGAGCTCCTGGAATTCGTTCTCGTTGCGCTCGCGTTCGCGGGTGATATCGGTCACGGTCCAGTACTGGACGGTCTCGCCGTCGCGCTCGAGCGGGCGGACGCGAACCCGGTACCAGGCGAAGGGCGCCCCGCCCGACAGCGCCGGCACCAGCCGCATCGTCTCGGTCGCGCGGCGACCTTCGCGGGCAGCCTGCGCCAGGCGGTAGGTCGCCTCGCTGACCTCGGGCGAGCCGGAAAACAGCCGTTCAACCGGGCGGATGCTGGCGACCCGACCGGGAAGCCCGCCGCAGAGCCCCTGATAGGCGGCATTGGCATAGAGCACCTTGCCTTCGCGATCGACGACAAGGTGGCCTTCGCTCGCGCTGTCGATGATCGATTTGGTGATGTCGTTGCGCGCCGCGCGCCCGGCGAACTGGAGAATGCCGATGGCGTAGAGAAAGACGAACAGCACCCCGAGCGCGGCAAAAAACGCCAGAAACAACGTCAGGAACAGCGCGTGCCGGGTTTCGTCGAGATAGACCATACCCATCACGGCACCGACGATCACAAAGGTGATCAGCAGCAGCAGCAGCGAAGACCCCTGCCGCTGGCTCCTGTCGATGGGGGCGCCGACGGGCGTCTCGTTGACCATACCTGCTCCACCCTGCCCCGACATCGCGATGGCGTGCCGGTTTCGAACTGATTGCGGCGCGTGCCGTGTGCCTTATCTTCTGGCTCAGAAACGCTGACGCCTCAAGCGCATCACGTATCCGATGACCTCCGCAACCGCTTTATAGTGCTCTTCGGGGATTTCCTGATCGATTTCCACACGCGCGTGGAGGGCCCGGGCCAGCGCGACGTTCTCGACGATCGGGATTTCGTGCTCGCCGGCGACTTCCCGGATGCGCAGCGCCAGCGAATCAACGCCTTTCGCCAGCAAAACCGGGGCGTTCATGCCGGCTTCGTAGCGCAAGGCGACCGCGTAATGCGTCGGGTTGGTGACGACCACCGAAGCTTTGGGAACCTGCGCCATCATCCGCCGCTTGAGCAATTCCATGCGCAGCTTGCGAATCCGGCCCTTGATTTCGGGACTGCCTTCGGACTCCTTGTATTCCTTCTTCATTTCCTCGCGCGTCATTTTCAGACGCTGGCGCCAGGTAAAGCGCTGGTAGAAGATATCGGCGGCGGCCACGAACACATAGACCATCAGCACGGCGCCGAGCAGCTTCATCGTCAGCGCCCAGCTCGCATCCAGCATCTTGGCCGGGTCCATCCGAACCAGGATATCGAGGCGCGCACGCTCCGGCCAGAGCACGACGAACATCAGGATGGTGACGATCGAAAACTTGATCAGGCCCTTCAGGAACTGGACAAAGGCTTCCTTGCCGAAAACCCGCTTGAAACCCGCCATCGGCGAGATCCGGTTCATTTTCGGCGTCAGGGGCTCGGTGGTCCAGAGCGGACGATGCAGCAGCATGCCCTGCCCGATCCCCGCCGCCAACGCGAAAACAAACGGGATGGCGCAGATCGCAAAGATTTTCCACACCGAGAACTGCACGACTCCCATCAGGCCGCCGCTATCGAACGGCACCTGATGGGCATTGGCGAGAAACCCGCGCATCCCCGCGACAAAATCGCCCAATCCCG
The DNA here is from genome assembly GCA_964571245.1 of uncultured Methylobacterium sp. Taxonomy (GTDB): domain Bacteria; phylum Pseudomonadota; class Alphaproteobacteria; order Rhizobiales; family Beijerinckiaceae; genus Rhabdaerophilum. Next base: position 10,082 of record CAZNAT010000024.1, on the reverse strand, counting down.
CCGTGCCGACCACGGTCAACGCCAGCGTGCCGCTGGCGAGGGCGAAGAAGGTCGCCGATTCCATGCTCTTGGGCACGTCGCCGCGCTCGATCGCCTGCTCGATCCGGCGCTCGGTCGGGTCTTCGGTTTTGTCTTCCTGGTCGGTATCGTCGGACATCGATCAGCCAAGCCCCGGAAAAAGGTCGCGGAACACCCGCGCGACATGGCCGATGAACCCGTCCATCATCAGCCCGAGCACGAAAATCAGAATCACGGTCCCGATCAGGATACCCGCCGGCATCGCCAGAAAAAACACCTGCAACTGCGGCATCATCCGCGAGAGAATGCCCAGTCCGACGTTGAACACCAAGCCGAACACCAGAAACGGCGCGGAAATCTGCACCCCGACATAAAACGCCGATTGCGCCACCGAAATCGCGAGCTGGGCGGCGTCCCCGACCGCCGGAACCTCGCCGGGGGCAAAGCTGCGGTAGGAATCAACAACCCCGATCAGCGCCACGTGATGAAGGTCGGCGGCGAAGATCAGCGAGATCCCCAGCAGCGCCAGAAAACTCGAGAGCACCGCCGCCTGCCCGTTGTCGCCGTGCGTCGGGTCCATCATCGTGGCGAAAGACAAGCCCATCTGCTGGGCGATCAGCACCCCGGCGGTTTGCAGGCTCGACATCAGGAACCGCCCGGCAAGCCCGAAGGTGAAGCCGATCAGCATCTCCGTGATCAGCATGCTGACCACCGCCGGCAGATTATCGAGGGTTTTTGGCAATCCGGCCCGCACCGTCGGCAAGGCGATCAGCGCCACCAGGACCGCCAGCGCGATCCTTACCCGCATGGGCGTCGTGCGTTCGGAGAGGCCGGGGATCAGCATCATCATCGTCCCGATCCGCGCAAACACGAGCGCGAACGCAATCGCGAATTCGGGAAGGATGGTGACGGTCATGCCGGATCATCTACTGATTCGGCCCAATGCGCGACTGCATCCTTGGTCGCAATGCGGGTTTGATCAGGATGAAAGAACCGGGTCTGGAAAAACGGGGTCTGGAAAGGGCTGGGTCTGCAAGAACTCGGCCGGAAGGAAAGCCGCGATGCGTCAACCGCCGGTGGCGATGCGCGAGGCGATCCTGGCCATATAGACCGACATGGCATCGGCCATGAACGGCAGCAAGAACAAGAGCGAACCGAAAATGGCCGCGACTTTCGGAACATAGACCAGCGTCTGTTCCTGGATCTGCGTCAAAGCCTGAAACAACGAGATGATCACCCCCACCACCAGGCCGATCACCATCACGGGCATGCCCACCTTGAAGAAGGTAACAATGCCCTCGCGGGAGATATCGACCAGTTCGGGGCCCGTCATCAGATCGGCATCCGCATGATTTCCTCGTAGGCAGCGACCACGCGATCGCGCACGGCGACCAGGGATTCAAGCGCGGCTTCGCTTTCGGCGACCGCCGTGACGACCTCGACCAAGTCTGTCGGCTGGCCGGTCGCGGTGCGCATCGCCATGCCGTCAGCGCGCTTGCCGGCATCGTGGGCACGGCCCACGGTGGCTTCCAGCACATCGGCAAAGCTGTTCCCGGTCTCACCGGGCTTTGTCAGCGCGGCGGCAGGGTTGGAGTTCATTTTTTGTGTCAGGGCGTAGGCGCTGGCCGCCTGCCCCGGGTTCAGAAACGTCTTCATAATATTCTCCTTATGCGATTCGAGGGGTTTACGCGCGCAGGATATCGAGGGTCCGCGCCAGCATCCGGCGCGTCGTGGTGATCACGTTGAGGTTGGCTTCATACGACCGTTGGGCCTCGCGCATATCGACGGTCTCGATCATCGAATCGACGTTCGGCTTCTGGACGAAGCCTTTGGCGTCCGCCATCGGGTGCCCGGGTTCATATTCCTGTTTGAACGCGCTCTGATCGCGCTTGATGCGGCCGAGCTGGACCGTCTGCACGCCCATTTCCTGATCGAGGGTTTTCTGGAACGTCACCACCTTGCGGCGATAGGGCGCATCGCCCTTGCGCGTCGCGGTCGTGTCAGCGTTGGCGATGTTTTCGGAAATCACCCGCATCCGGCCAGCCTGGGCGCGAAGCCCGGAAGCGGCAACGGTAATGCTCTTGAAAAAATCCATGGTCGCGCTCCTAAGCCTTTCGCCCGAGGGCAATCTTCAGGGTGGACAGGCCGCGCTGGTAGATATTGGCGGCGGTCTGGAAATCGATCTGGTTCTGCGACACCTTGAGCATCTCGTTTTCGAGATCCACGGCATTGCCCGAAGGTCGGGTCTCGTAGCTGGCGCCGCGGTCCTCGATCGCGACGCCGGCCCCGCCAAAGCCGATATGGCGGGCATCGGTGGTCGCAAGCCCGCCCTGCTGCCCTGAAACCGGCGCGAGCCGCCGGGCCGCATCGCTGCCGCGCGAGGCCGGATCGATGCCGAGCTGCCGGATGTCCTTTGGACGGTAGCGGGGCGTGTCGGCGTTCGCGATGTTCTGCGCGAGCAGCTTCTGCCGGGTCTGGAGGAAACGCATGCGTTCCTTCAGGGCAGCGAATGTGGAAAGATCATGAATCATGAACACCTCGGCAAAGTCGGCCCTTTGGACCTCTGCTTGGGCAAATATTGCCGCATGCATGGTTAAGAAGCGGTTAAGGCGAGCGGCGATCTGTCCCATTCTGTGCGAAATTCAGGGGGGCGGGCCGAACTTATTAACCGCAATTAACCTTTTTTCGTCTCACTCTGGGTGGAGGCATGCTAGAAACGGCACGTGAATCGTCGGCGGAATCCGCCCTGTCGAGGGCTAACGGCGATTTACGAAGGGCTGTGCGATTTACAAAGGGCTGTGCGATTTACTCTGCCCCGTCGGGACGGTATGGCGCGCGTCTGGCGCCCAGGGCGGTTCAGACAACGACTTGGACTGATACAACGACTTGGACTGAGACTACAACTTGGACTGAGACTACAACTTGGATCATGTCCGGTGGCAGCAGGTCAAAACAGCCCCTCAGAAGGCCGTCGCCGGCCGAAATGAGGATGTGGCGAACCAAGAGCAGGTGCGTTGCGGAATTTTGTGAGAGATGGAATGCAAAATCTGATCGATAAGCTGGGCCTCGGGGAACGAACCGCCTCCATGGTGGTATGGATTGGCCTTTCCATCTTTCTGCTGATTTTCGTCGTCGCCCTCGCGGTCTGGCTGGTCCGGACCTTGCGCCCGTCCCTCAATCTCAGTGGCGGACACGGCCGCAGCGGGCGGCCCCAGCGCCTAGCGGTCACGGATGCCTTCTCGTTGGATCGTGAAGGGCGCAAGCTCGTCATCGTCCGCCGGGACAACGTCGAACATCTGCTGCTGATCGGCGGCCCGAATGATGTGCTCGTCGAGCAGAACATCGTCCGCGGCGAGCGATCGATCCGGGATCGCGCCCGCGCCGGCAGCGATGCCGACGCCGTTCAGGCGGTGGAAGGCGCGTTCCCTGCCGAAGTGCCCGCTGCGCCGGTTGCCGCGCCCATCGCACCGGCGGCTCCCATGGCAGCGCCTCCGCCGCGCCCGGTGCCCGCACCACCTCCCGCCCCGGCAACCAAGCCGGCGGCCCCGGTCGCGGCGCGGCTTGACGATGACTTCGAGCGCGCGCTTTCTGCCATGCAGCAGGCGCAGCGCCAGCAGGCGCAACAGCCCGCCGCCCCACCTCAGCCGCCGCGTGCGCCCCAGCCTGTTGCCCCTCCCCAGCCCGTCGCGCCGCCCCAGGCTGCTGCGCCGCAGCCGATGACGGCGCGGCCTGTCATGCCGCAAGGCCAGCAGCAACCCGCGCCGCCGCCCGCCGAGCCGCGCCCGGCCCCCCCGCCGGAGCGGCCTTCGCGCAGCGAGCCCGTCAGCGACATGGCGCGCCGGCTCAACGAAGTCTTGCAAAAGCCGCTCAGCGGCACGCTGCGCCCACCCTTCAACAAGCCGATCCCGCCAGTTCCTTCCACGCCCTCGGTCACGCCGCAGCCACCGGTGCCGCCCGCCGCGACGGAGAGCCCGGTTCCGCCACCGCCGAGGCCGCCTGCACCGCCGCTGCCTGACTTTCCGCCTGCAAGGCCGGCCGCGCCGAATGCGCCGAATGCTTCTGGCGAACCGCCGCCTCCGGCAAAGCCCCCCGCCGGCGCCGATATCGAGATGGACCTGCTCGAAGAGGAAATGGCGCGGCTGTTGGGACGCCCTTCCGCGCCCAAAAAACCTGACACGCCATGATCGACCGGCCATCGGCAAACAGCCTGAACGGTTCGGCCAAACCGGCCCTGCTGCGCCGCCCGCTGCTCTGGCTGGCCTTGCCCGTCGGCCTGGGGGCGCTTTTTTCGGGCGCGGTCGTGGCCCAGGACCTTTCGTTCAATTTCGGACAGGGCACCGGGGTGACCGAGCGCGCGCTGCAGATGGTCGCGCTGCTGACGGTGCTCTCGCTCGCGCCGTCCATTCTGGTGATGGTGACCTCGTTCGCGCGGATCGTGATCGTTCTGTCGCTGCTGCGTTCGGCGATCGGCACCCAGACCGCACCGCCCAACACCGTGCTGACCGGGCTGGCGCTGTTCCTGACCGCCTTCATCATGGCGCCGACGTTTCAGGCGGCCTATGATGCCGGGGTGAAGCCCTTGATCGCCGGCGAGATCCGCGAAGTCGAGGCGTTTGAGCGCGCGAGCCAGCCGTTCAAGCTGTTCATGCTCAAGCATGTGCGGCCGGCGGATCTCGAACTGTTTCTGGAGCTTTCGCGTCAGCCGCGGCCGGCCACGCCCGAGGCCGCGCCCTTGACCAGCCTTGTCCCGGCTTTCATGATTTCCGAAATCCGCCGGGCGTTCGAGATCGGCTTCCTGCTGTTCCTGCCATTCCTGATCATCGACCTCGTGGTCTCGTCGATCCTGATCTCGATGGGCATGATGATGGTGCCCCCGGTGACGGTGTCGCTGCCGTTCAAGCTGATCTTCTTTGTGCTGGTGGACGGCTGGCGATTGGTGGCCGGCTCGCTCGTGCAGAGTTTTGGCGCCTTGTAGCGGGCACCCCGCGGGTTTCCTGATCCGCCCGCCTGTTCGTGCGGGGATTGGGACTTTCCAGCGCCCCGAATGGAAATCCGCCGATTTTCCGTGATCCGGTTCGGAGGTTTGGTTCTAGAGCATTTTTTCGTGAATTCACATTCACCTCTTATGCTCTATCTTCTTATTTTGTCGCATTTTCTTTCGATGAACCGGTGTCCATTTCATCGTAAAAAATGCTCTAGCCGCTGCCCGGGACCGGCTGGGCGGCAGGCGGAATTTGCCCCTGACGCTCAAGCGCGGATTGCCGCCCGTCCGGCGCGCTGCGGATCGGGCGCGCCTGACCACCGGATTCGGGATAGCGCTTGCGGTAGGACGCCATGAAATCGGTCATCGTATCGGCATTGACCACCGAACGCGCCGCATCCCGGAAGGCCTCGGGCTTGGTGATCTTCTCGTTGGTGATCAGGCTGAAGGCCCCGGCATCCTCGGATTTTGCCATCTTGCCGAGGTAGCGTCCGCGCAACCGATCGAGGGCGAGTTTCTCCTCTCCGAGCACATAGGCAAGCCCGGCCCTGAGCGCATCCGTGCGCTGGGTGTCGGAGAGCGGTTCTTCCCGTTGCCAGGCATCCCCGAGCACCCGCTCGTAGGACTCGCCGGCCTCCCGCCACTTCTTGCCCTTCCAGAAGATATCGGCGCGCAGCCGGTCGACGTCCTCGCCCTTGTCGTTGGCGAGAACCTCGATCGCCAGATCGGTGCGGAACAAGTCCCCGAGCGAGCGCGCCTCCAGCAAGGTTCGGGGACGGCGCAACTCTTCCGGCATATTGGCAAGACGGGTTGCGCGGAGCGCTGCCAGGGCCTGCACCGGTTGACGGTTCTGGAGCTGCATGACCGCCAGCCTTGTGGCGACGGCGGCCCGCGCGACGCCATCAAGGCGGTGCTTGATCTGGTGTTCGAGAATTTCGCTGGCCTCGACGACAAGGTCGAGTTCATCCAGCCTGTCGGCCAGCCGCCGGGCGATCTCGTCGCCCCGCCGTCCGACAGGCATCAACTGGCGGAACTCCTGATACAGCGCCAGCGCCTCGACCTTCGAAAGCTTGTCGGCCTCGTTGTTGAGGAACAGGTTCTCGAAGCGGCGGCCCATTGCTTCTTCCATCCGCCGGGTCGCGGCGTGTTCGGGCATGATCGCGGTGGCGCGCTGGGCCACCAGAAAGGCTTCGCGCCAGCGCCCTTCCCCGGCGTAGGATTCCCCGAGCCGTTCGAGGGACTTGACCTCGACTTCGCTGCGCCGCCAGATCGTGCTGAGCGTTTCGAATTCGGCGCGGGCATCTTCCGGAGTCATCTTGCCCTCGGCCAGCCCCGCGCTGGCCTTGCCAAACCGGGCTTCCGCCTCGATACGGCGATCACGCGACTGCGCGGCCATCGAATAGGCGTGATAGGCGTCGCTGAAACGCCCTTGCGACTCCGCCAGCCGCCCGGCCAGCAGCTGCTGCATATTGGGGTTGCGGTAGCGCTGATCGATCTTCTCGAAGGCGAGAAGCTGCTCGCGTGCGAACAAGACATCCTGCGCCTCGATCGCGGATTCCACCGCCAGCTGCCGGAACTGCGCCTGCAGGGCCTCGGGATAGCGCTCGAGTTCATGCGCCGATTGCTTGAAATTCGCCGCCGCCTGCGGGTAGCGCAGCGCCTTGGCGTCCACAACCGCCTGGAGCAGTTTCTGTTCGCCTTCCATCGCGATTGTCGGCTCGGCCAGGAGACGCTTGGCATCCACCAGCCGCCCCATCATCGCATAGGTGAAGGCGCGAAAAAAAACGATCTGCTTGCTCGCACCCGCAGCATTGTCATCGGCGGAGAGAACCTCGAGCACGCTCAAGGCTTCCGGGTACAGCGCATTGGCGAGGTAGAACCGCGCCAGCTTGGCGCGGGCCTCGCTCCGCGTCACACGCGGCGCCTCGGCCGCAGCGCGGAGAAGCTCCCGCTCGATCTTGCGGATATCCCCGCGCGACTCCTCCGCCCAGCCATCGAGATCGAGCATCAACGCGCGCTTGACGTGTGGCCCTTCGCGCGTTTCTACGGGAAAACTTGACAGATTGAGCTTGATCTCGTGGCCGATCAGCAGGGCTTCCGGCATCCGCTTGAGCGTAACCGCCTCGTCGAGCGGCAACACGGCAAATCCTGCCAGTGTCGGCTCGACCGTGAATTCGGCGAAGTTCATCCCCTTCGGGCTGGCAAATTCCGCCTGCGGCACCGGGACCAGCGCGAGTCGCTGCCCGGACATCGGGTCGTCGATCATGTGCAGGCCGCCGGCCTTGCCCACCGGCGCCTCGATTGATTCACGGCCATTGCTGTCAAACGCCCGGCGCAAAACGATGCTGGCGCCGGAAAAGGCTTCGGGACCACCCTCGCTGCGCCCGCGCTGGATGATGACATCCCGGCCGCTGCGCGTAAGCCAGAAACGGCCGTCCTTGGCCGGAACGATGCGGATAACGGTTCCATCCCGGACCCGGGCGATGGTCAATCCTTCGATATTGCGGGTCAGCTCCGGTGGAACGCTGGGCAAATTGAGCGCCTCGCCGGTCTCGACGAGAACGAGCAGGCCCCGCCCGCGCTGGACAATGGCGATCGGCGCCTCGCCAAGCTCGGCGAGACGCAACGCGAACCCCTGATCGTCGATTCCGGGTTCGATCCTGGTCTCGATCGGGCGCTCGGCCGCGAGAACCTGGCTCGAGATCTGCTTGGCGGGCTCGGCGCGATCGCTGCCGCGTGGCACCAGCGTGGCGGCTGCCGGAGCCAGCGCGGGCTGCGCTGCGGTAGCCGGGGGGCCTGCGGGGACGGCTTGCGCGGGCTTCGGTTCGGAATCCGCCTGCTTTTTGCCCGGTTCGGCGGGTGCCGCGACGGTTTTGCGCGGTTCCTGTTCGATCGGCGCGCCGTCGATCCGGGAGAAGTCGAGGGTGAGCGCGTCATCCTCGCGAAAGCCGCGCACCTTCAACCCTTCCGCCGGGCGGATGAACACACGCAGACTGTCTTCGCCCGGTTCGATCTCGATCTCCTGGATCAGCCCGGCGAGGCGGGCCCGCGCGAGTTCCTGTGCCAGCGTGAAATTCGCCTCGAACAGGATCGAGAACACCCCGTCCTTGTCGACAAAGGAGACATTGGCGGTTCGGGGCATCTGGAAGATCGCACGCTTGAACTGCGGCGCCGTTCCGACGCGCAGCTCCAGCTCGCGGTTGACGACCTTTTCGGTCTCGCGCGCGATGCGGCGCAACTGGTCCTCGGCAAGGCGGGCGCGCCGGACCAGATCCTGAACCACCTCGGGCGGCAAAGCCGGCGGCATGCCCTGCCATTTTGTCGAGAGAATATCGAGATAGACGCGCTCGCCCGCCGGCTTCATGTCAATCTTGAAGCGATCCGTCAGCGCGAACCGCAGCGATTTTCCGTCCGGATCCGCGCGCGCCACCGAGACATAGGCCGGCAGCTGCTGACTGAGTTTTTCGAGATCGATCGTGACAGGCTCGTCGAACTCGATGATCAGCACCGAATTGACCACCCGCGCACGCGTGGCCAGCTCCTTGTCGAACGAAAACACGACGCGGCCGAAGCCCTGCATCGGCGATCCGACAACCTGCCCTTTCGCCGCCAGTGCCGAAGACAGCGACAGCATCAACCCGAAGGTCACAAGCCCGATCTGGCGTGACAGGGCACTCAAAAACCGGGGAATGGCAGCACGATTACGCAACACAGCACCAACCAAGCTTACGCGAGAGAAACATCCGCGCACTCTAGGCCATCATGCCTAACGTCCGCTTAACCGGACCGGATGCCTTCTTGGTGGATGCATATTTTTTCCTCGAGGGGTTTTCGGGGTCGAAAACCACCCGAAGTTCCATATAATATTGCTTGTACGTCAATCAGATCAGCATCTGCGGCGCTGGACGTCGGCCAGCCCGGCCGACGCCTGTTCAGGTCTTGCCGATCCCCGGCCTGCCTCAGCGGCGCGGGGCGGCGGGCGTTTGCAGCCTCGGCAATTCGGTATCGGTCTGGCCCTGCAGGTTGTCCGCCACCTGGGCATCCCCCTGCGAGGCTTGCCGTGCCAATGCAACCGTGAGCTTTTCAGCCGCGGCGGCGTCCATCACCGCCAGGATTTCGGAAACCTTGCGCGGGTTCATATGCCCGACAAGCTCGATCAGCACGCGGACATCCAGCCGATCGAAGACCCGCGCCGCTTCCTTCGGCTTCATGCTTTCGTACATCACGACCAGCGGCTTGTAGCGGGCCTTGGCGTCATTCTTGGCGTTGTTCTGGCCGGCCTGGCCTTCCAGGGTGCGCAATTCGCCGATGCGCTCGTCCAGCTTGCGCTCGCTCAGCCGCAGCAGATTGTCGCGCAGTTCAAGATCGCGATCGCGGGCCTCGATCTCGCCGCGACGATCCTTCAGTTTTTCGAGCAGGACGCGTTCCTCGGCGCTGGCACCGGCGGAGGGCCCGGGATTTGCCGACGGCGGAATGCGGACTCCTTCAGGTTCGGCCTTGGCTTTGAACTCGGCCCGGGCTTTTTCCATCGCCGCCTTTTCTTCCGGTGTCGGCTTGACGGTATTGGCGGCTTCCTTGGTAGCCGCTTCCTTGCCGGCCTTGTCGTCCTTGTCGGCCTTCTTGGGAACCGAGCCGGTGATGAGCTCGGCCTCCGGCACGCCTTCGCGGGCCAGCGTGATCGAGCGGGAGAACGGGTTGGTGCCGTCAGAAGGTTTCTGCGGCGGCAGGTTGAGCGCAATCGTCATCAGTTTGATCGACAACAGCGACACGAGCCCGAAAACCAAAACCGGAAGAAGCCGCACCCCGCTCATGCCACGTGGTCCCGCTGGCTCTGGTCATGGGCCCGCGTCTGGGCCTGGGAGGCCAGCACCTGCGCGGCGGCCAGGGTCTGGTTGATGCGCGAGAGGCCACGGGTCACGGGAACCGGGATTTCGGCCGGCTCGGCGGTGGTCGAGACAATCCGGCTGATGCGGTTGAGGATATCGTCGCCGGAACGGATCTGCTCTTCGAGATCGGCGGTGTAGCGCTCGGCGACCAGAAGCCGCTCGGCCAGCGTGCGGTCACAGTCACACAGGGTGTGGCG
>CAZNAT010000023.1:13684-47377 GCA_964571245.1 uncultured Methylobacterium sp. | reverse complement strand
GCGAGTGAGGATAGCCCCAACAGGATCAGGACCAGGACATGCGCACCAACCCCGTCGAGGGCGTAGCCGCCGGCGATCGGCGCCAGCGCGCCGGCGATGTTCTGCGAGACGGTCAGCTTGTTGAGGCGTTCGCCATACCCCCGCGAGCCGAAGATCGCCAGCGCCATGCCGCCACGCGCGATGGTGATCAGGCCGTTGCTGATGCCGTAAAGGGCCGCGAACACCCCGCCGGCGATGAGGTTGCCGCCGGAACCGAGCAAGGCCGCAAACCCCAGCGGCATGAAGCCGATCGCGATCAGCCCCGTCCAGAAAATCGACATCCGCCGCGCGAGCAGCATCTCTCCCATCCGGCCGGCGACCTGCCAGACCCCGACGATGCTGCCGATAAAAACGGCGGCGCCGGGCAAAAAGCCGATCCCCATCAGGACCGGAAACACCAGCAGCGACCAGCTGTTGGTGATCGAGCCGGTCAGCCCGAGCATGGCCGAGAACAGGACAAAGGCGGTGGCCTGGGCAGAAGCCGGAATCCCGGGTTCGACGACATCGCCGGCTGCCACGACATGGGGGTCGTTCGCCCGCCTCCCGAGGCAGGTCAGGTGGATCGGAAGGCAGATCGCGAGGTTGAGGGCCGCAAACAACAGGACGATCGAACGCCAGTCGAGGACGTTCATCAACAGGGCGGTCGCCGGCCAGGCAACGGTCGAGGCCAGTCCTCCCAGAAACGTGAGATAGGAGAGCGCGCGGCGGCCATCCTGCCCGGAGATCTGGGCGATGGCCGTGAACGAGGCCGAATAGAGCGACATCGGCGCGCCGATCCCGATCACCAGCCAGGCGGCGTAGTACCCGGTCCAGGAGGTGATCTGCGACAGGATCACCAGACCGAGCGCCGTGATCACCGACCCCGTGCTCATCACAATGGTGGAACCGGCCCTATCCTGCCAACGGCCGACACGCGGGCCGATCACCGCCGCCGAAGCCAGCGTCATCGAGACGCCGGCAAGTGCCAGGCCATTCGAAAGGCCGAGATCGCGGCTGATCAGGCCGCCAAGCAGGGAGAGGAGGTAGTAGGTCGAACCCCAGCCGATGATCTGGCTGACGCCCAGGCCCAGAATGGCGCGTCGCACCGCGGGGCGGAGCGCTGCGACCGGAGGCGCGTGCATGAAGGGAACCTGCGGAAGTCGGAGTTGAGCCCAGAATCAGGCCATTTCCAACCAAGAATGCCGCCAGAAGCTGGCGGCATTCAAGTGCGAAGTGTTGATCGAAGGATCAGGGCTTCACTTTTGCTTTGAGCAACGGGATCCAGCGCTCGTTTTCGGACTTGACCAGCGCGGCAAGGGCCGCCGGAGACGCGCCTGCGGCATTCGGCACCACACCGCCGAGATCCTCGAGTTTTTTCCGGGTCGCCGGATCGGTCAAGGCCTTGACCAGCGCGTCGTTCAGCTTGGCGGCGACATCGGCCGGAGTGCCCTTGGGCGCGAACACCGCGTTCCAGGCTGAAACCTGAAAATCGGGAAGCCCGGCTTCCTTGGTCGTCGGGACATCCGGCAGCGAGGGCGAGCGCTCCGGCGTCGCGATGGCGAGGCCCTTGACCGCGCCGCCGCTGACCTGCGAGCTGACGCTGACGATCTGGTCGCAGAGATAGTCGACCTTGCCGGAAACGAGATCGGTCAGGGCCGGGCCGGTGCCGCGATAGGGCACAGAATTCGGATCGATCTTCAGCATCTCGTGCAGGAGAATGCAGGTGATATGCGAGACAGAGCCGGAACCGGCATTGGCGTTGTTGATCGTCTTTTCGTTGGCCTTGGCATAGGCCATGAATTCCTTGAGATCCTTGACCGGCAGGTCCTTGCGCGCCACGATCACGATCGGCGTTCCCGCAGCAAGGCCGATCGGGACGAAGTCGGTCTGGGGGTCATAGCCGATGTTCGGATAGAGCCCCGGCGCCGCGCCATGCGTTCCCATGTGGCCCATGGCGATCGTATAGCCATCGGGCGTCGATTTCGCCGCCCGGGTAATCCCGGTCGTGCCGCCGGCACCGGCGACGTTCTCGACGATGATCGGCTGGCCAAGCGTCCTGGACATGTTCTCGCCGACGATCCGGGCGATCACGTCCGTCGGCCCGCCGGCGGCGAAGGGAACGATCATGGTGATGGGCTTGTTCGGATACCCCTGGGCAAAGGCGGCGCTTGCCGCCATCGCCAGCAGCGTACCGGTCGCCAGTTTTTTCAAAATGCGCATGAACACCTCCCAATGTTGCACGACATAAGTGCCGTGATGCGTCACGGTTGAAGATGGAACGCCCAACCGCAACGGCAAGTGGCATGAGCCGCGTCGCGGGCGAGGATGGTCGCGTTTCGATATCCGTTATTCGACGAAGACCTCGTCGCGCTTCTTGCGGATTGACGGTAGCAGCGCAACGACCAGCAGGATCGCGGAAGCCACCATCAGCACCGCCGAGATCGGGTGGTTGACAAAGTCCAGGAAGGTCCAGGGGTTGCCGCGCGAGAGCAGCATCGCCTGGCGCAGCTTCTCCTCCATGATTTTCCCGAGCACGAAAGCCACCAGCATCGGCGCGGGTTCGAAGCCGAACTTGAGCAGGAAATAGCCGGCAAGGCCGAAGAAGGCCGTCAGCACGACATCGAAGGGCTGGTTGTTGATCGAATAGACGCCGATCGCGCAGAAAAATAGGATCGCCGGGAACAGCATCCGGTACGGCACGCGCAGAAGGCGAACCCAGAGCCCGACCAGCGGCAGGTTGATGATGACCAGCATCGCGTTGCCGATCCACATCGAAGCGACGAGGCCCCAGAACAGATCGGGCTGTTTGGTCATGATCTGCGGCCCGGGGACGATGCCGTGGATCGTCATCGCGCCGACCATGATCGCCATCACGGCATTGGGCGGGATGCCGAGCGTCAGGAGCGGAATGAACGAGGTCTGGGCTGCGGCGTTATTGGCGCTTTCCGGCCCGGCAACGCCGGCGATCGCGCCCTTGCCGAACTTTTCCGGCGTCTTCGAGAGCTTCTTTTCGAGCGTATAGGCGCCGAAGGCCGCCAGCACGGCGCCGCCGCCCGGCAGGATGCCGAGGATCGAGCCGAGCAGGGTGCCACGCGCGATCGCCGGCGCGGCTTCCTTCATGTCCTCCCTGGTCGGCATCAGGCCGGTGACCTTCTGGTCGACGAGATCGCGGCTTTCCTCCTGCTCGAGGTTGCGGAGGATTTCCGCAAAACCGAACATCCCCATCGCGAGCGTCACGAACTCGATGCCATCCGCCAGAGGCAGATAGCCGAGGGTCATGCGCTGCTCGCCGGTTTCAAGATCGGTGCCGATCGTCGAAAGCAGGAGCCCGAGGAAAATCATCGCGATGGCCTTGACCACCGAGCCCGAGGCCAGAACCACGGCGCAGACGAGGCCAACGACCATCAGCGCGCAATAATCCGCGGGCCCGAAGGCCTGGGCCACCTGTGTCAGCGGTTTACCGAGCGCGGCGAGCAAAATCGTGCCGAAGGTGCCGGCGATGAACGAGCCGATCGCGGCGATCGCCAGGGCCGCGCCGGCGCGGCCCTGCTTGGCCATCTGGTGTCCGTCGATCGCAGTGACGACCGAGGAGGATTCGCCGGGGAGATTGACGAGGATCGCCGTAGTCGAACCGCCGTATTGCGCGCCGTAGTAGATCCCAGACAGCATGATCAGCGCGCCGGTCGGGTCGAGTTTATAGGTAATGGGCAGCAGCATCGCGATGGTGGCGATGGGGCCGATTCCCGGCAAAACGCCGATCAGCGTCCCGACCAGCGCGCCGATCAGGCACAGCAGCAGGTTCATCGGCGTCACGGCAATGGAGAAGCCATAGGCAAGGTTTGAGACAAGATCCATGGCTCAGGCTCCGGTATTCTTTTGAGTGTTCTTCAGGACCCGAAGCGCGATCAGGGCGACAACAGCCAGCACCCCGATCATGACATAGGTGGGATTGAGGGGGACGGAGATCTTCAGGCCGAGCAGGATGGCGTTGAGCGCCTGGGTAATGGCCAGCGGGATCGATGTCAGATCGGCGAGGATTTCAGCCCTGGAAGCCGGCCAGAGCGGGATCGGCTGCCCGAGCGCGTAAGGAAAAAGCAGGCCGCAGAAAATCGTGATGCCGACAGCAAAAAGGATCGCCTCTTTCCAGTTGTAGCCAGGGGCGGCGGCGGTCGCGAGCAGGACCATCGGCACGCCGGTGACGGCGAGGCCGAAGGTGCGAATGGCGAAGGCGAAGAAAAGCACCGAACCGAGAATGGTGACCGGCCCGCGCCAGGACATTTTTTCCAGGGAAGGCCCTTCCTTCAGCCAACCCGCAACCATGATGATCGCGCCGAGCGCCATCAGCGCATAGGCAAAAATCCGCGGCGCGGTCCCGGAGGCAAAGCCAACCCGCCCCGAAGCCGGCAGATCTTTCACCAGATAGAGGGCAAAAAGCGAAAGAAGGATCAAAAACAGGCCGCCGAGAATATCCTGCGGCGATCGGGCGGAACCGCTCCGAAAATGTGATGAACTCATGATTTCCCCCGCGCGGCGCGTATTTTTTTGATTTTCCGGCCATTCACGCCGACTGTTAGGTATCCGCTAGCGGCTTTCAATATGTGTGTAAAGTGCAAATATAAGCGCGAGAACTTGTTGAAAAAATCTGAAGTCAAAAGTATATATAGTTATATAGGCTTGGAGAAATGCAAATATAAAATATCTTTAAACTTAATTCATTAAAGATAAAAATCGGCAATAACTGAACAATGATCCAGTGATTTGTCTCAAGGAAACTTTATTTCTATTGAATTCGTGGGGTGGAGTTTTTTAATTCACGAAGTCGAATTCACGTATATTGCGGCGCAACACTATGAAATGTGCTGGCAGGCCAGAAGAAATCGAGCGGTGGAATACGGTTTGCATCGCCGCGCGCCTTCCGCTAGGCCGGAAGAGCCCCCTATGATGGAAATCCGCCATGCTTGGAATCCCGCTTTCGGACCTTTTGACGCTGGTTGTCGCGCTGCTCGGGGCGGGGCTGGTTACGGGCCTGTTGGCCGGCATGTTCGGCGTTGGCGGCGGTGCCGTCATCGTCCCGGTGCTCTACCAGATTTTCGGGTTCCTTCAGGTGCCGGAAGACGTGCGGATGCATCTTTGCGTCGGGACCTCGCTCGCCATCATCATCCCGACCTCGATCCAGTCGTTCCGGGCGCATTACGCCAAGGGCAAGGTGCTGATGGATGTTCTCGCGCTCTGGGCGGTGCCGGTTGTGCTCTCGGTGATGGCGGGGGCGGTGATCGCGGCCTATGCGTCGGCGCTGGTGCTGAAGCTGGTGTTCGTCCTCGTCGCGGCCTCGAACGCCGTCAAGCTGCTGTCCGGCCGCGACGACTGGCGGATTGCGCCGGATTTGCCCGGCCCGACCGGCATGCGCGGCTACGGCATCCTGATCGGGCTGGCCTCCTCGCTGATGGGGATCGGCGGCGGCGCGATTTCAAACATGATCCTGTCGCTCCATGGCAAGGCGATCCACAACGCGGTAGCCACCTCCTCGGGGCTCGGCATCCTGATTTCCATCCCCGGCGCGCTGGGCTATATCGCGGCGGGGTGGTCGAAAATGGCGATGCTGCCGCCGCTGTCGCTCGGCTTTGTCTCGCTGCTGGGGTTCGCGCTGATCGCGCCAACCTCGACGCTGATCGCACCCTACGGGGCGAGGCTCGCGCACTCGATGCCCAAGCGGCGGCTGGAGATCGCGTTCGGGGTGTTTCTGCTTCTCGTCAGCGCCCGGTTTATCTGGGGGTTTATCAGTTAGGGCGAAAACGCCTCCGTTGATGAGTCTTTGCCCCAGGGTCTGGGCCTGTTCATTTCGGTGAGCCGGTGCCGGCATGGCTGGAAAATGCCCGTGCCGGAGATTTTCGTGCTGAAAACCACGTTCTCTTTGCGCGCTAATCCGTGTTGCTGGCGCACCTCTCTTGCAACCCTTCTCTTGCAATCCCTCTCTTGCAACCCTTCCCCTGTTGCACCCGCTCCTCCGGGAGATATGCTGGGCCTCGTGATGGAGGATGGGGCGTCGATGCGTGTTTCTGCCGTACCCGGCGTGAGCGCCGAGGAGATCGATCGTCTGTTCCGGCGCCTTGAGGCCCGGCAGGGCGAGTTGGTCGCCTTGACCCAGGATCTGATCCGTTTCCCGACCATCAACCCGCCGGGGGATGCCTATGAGGCCTGCGCCCGGTTTCTGGGCGAACGGCTCGAAAAACGCGGCGCGAGGGTCGAGTATCTGCGCGGCCACGGCGAGCCCGATGACAGCGATCGTCACCCCCGCATCAACGTGATCGCCCGCTTCGAGAGCGGCAGGCCCGGGCCTTGCGTGCATTTCAATGGCCATATCGACGTGGTGGAGGCCGGGCTTGGCTGGACCGTGCCACCGTTCGAGGGGCGGGTGATGAACGGCAAGGTTTATGGCCGTGGCGCCTGCGACATGAAAGGCGGGATCGCCGCCGCGATCCTCGCCATCGAGGCGCTGCTGGACGAGGGCCTGCTCAAGGCCGGCGCGCTCGAATTCTCCGGCACGGTCGATGAGGAGACCGGCGGGTTCGGCGGTGTCGGCCTGCTCGCCCGCAACGGCTATTTCGATCGCACCCGCGTCGATCACGTCATCATTCCCGAGCCCTTGAACCCGGATCGCGTCTGCCTCGGTCATCGCGGCGTGTGGTGGGCCGAAGTGGAGATGACCGGACAGATCGGCCATGGCGCGATGCCGTTTCTCGGGGTCTCGGCGATCCGCGGCATGGGCGAATTCATGGCCCTGCTGGAAACCGAGTTGCTGCCGGCGCTCGCAACCCGGGTCACCCGTATGCCCTGCGTGCCCGATGGCGCCCGGCAGGCGACCTTGAACCTCAATTCGATCCATGGCGGCCAGCCCGAACCGCTCCATGGGCTGCCCGCGCCGGTCGTGGCCGATCGCTGCCGCCTCGTGCTCGATCGGCGGTATCTGATCGAGGAGGCGCCGGAGGCGGTCAGGCAGGAGATCGTGGCGCTGCTCGAGCGCGTCCGCGCACGCCAGGCGGGGCTCGATTTCACCCTGCGCGAGATCATGACCTTCGAACCGACGATGACCGAACCGAATGCGCCGTTGGTGCAGGCGCTCGACCACTGGATCGAGGCGCTGTTCGGAAAACCCTCGACGCATGTCGCCTCGCCCGGCACCTACGACCAGAAGCATATCACCCGCTTCGGCTCGGTTCGCGACTGCGTGGCCTATGGGCCCGGCATTCTCGATCTCGCGCATCAACCGGACGAATGGGTGGGAATCGCGGACATGCTGCTTGCAACCAAGGTGATGGCCGCCACAACGCTGACGTTGTTGCGGGGGGGTGGAAAGGCAACGTAAGCTCGCGGGGCGCTCGACCATTATTTGCGTTGTTTGCATTACTTGCATTGTTTGATTGCGCCGCATTTGGGGGATGAACATGGGCAAAAGACCGGTTTCAGGCTTAGGAAGGGCGTTTTCCCGGGTATGGGAAGTTTCTGGCGGGAATGTTTCTTCTCCGGTCAGGGCGTGTACGCGCACCACCAGGATAGGGGCGGTGCTGGCGCCGGCAACGCTGTTCGGTAGCTTGATCGTGGCGGCACTTGCCCAGGGGTCGGCACTTGCCCAGGGGTCGGCGCTTGCCCAGGGGTCGGCAAAAGACAGCGTGACGATCTGCCAGACACTGGAGCCGCCCATCCTCGATCCTTCCGCCGGCGCGGCGGCAGCGATCCGCGAGGTCACCTACGCGAATATTTTCGAGGGCCTTGTCGGCATGGACCGCTCCGGGAAAATCGTCCCCCGGCTGGCGGAGAGCTGGTCGGTCAGCGCGGATGGGTTGAAATACACGTTCAGGCTGCGCAAGAATGCCGCGTTTCACGATGGCACGCCGTTTACCGCGGCAGATGTGCGGTTCTCGTTCGAGCGCGCGGTGGCTCCGGGCTCCCAGAACACCCAGAAATGGATTTTCGAGCCCATCGCCGAGATCGCGACCCCGGCCCCGGATGAAGTCACCGTCACGCTCAAGAGCTTCACCGCCGAGTTTCTCGAAGGCCTCGCCTGGGGTGACGCCGTCATCTTTTCCGATAAGACGATGGCCAAAGCCGCGACCGATCCGGTCGGGACCGGGCCATACCGGTTCATGCGCTGGAATCGCGGTGACCGCTTGATGCTCGAGCGCAACGATGCGTGGTGGGGCGGCAAGGCGGCGATCCGCACCGCGACCTTCCGCTTCATCGCGGACCCGCAGGCGCAGATCTCCGCGCTTCTCGCCGGGGATTGCGATGCGCATACCAATATCGGCGCGCAGGAGGCGGTGCCGCAGCTCAAGGCCGACCCGCGGCTGAGCGTGTACATCGGGCGGACCGAAGGCGAGACCATCGTGGCGATGAACAACGCCAAGGCCCCGCTGAACGATGTCCGGGTCCGGCGCGCGCTCGCCATGGCGATCGATCGGCGGCTGGTGAACGAAGGCGCGGTTTCGGGTTTTGGAACCCCGATCGGCAGCCATTTTTCGCCCAATCATCCCGATTATGTCGATCTGACCGGCGAAGCGCCGTTCAACCCAGCGCGCGCCAAGGCGATGCTGGCCGAGGCCGGATTTCCGAACGGGCTTTCGCTGAGCCTGCGGTTGCCGCCGCCGGCCTACGCCCGCCGGGGCGGGGAGGTGGTCGCAGCCATGCTCGGCCAGATCGGCGTCAAGGTTGCGATCGAGCCGCTCGAATGGCCGCAATGGCTCGAACGGGTGTTTCGCAACAAGGATTACGACCTCACCATTATTTCCCACGTCGAGCCGATGGATATCGGGATATACGGGCGGGATAATTATTATTTTGGCTATGCCTCGCCCGCGTTCAGGGCCGCGCTTGCGGGCACGAAAACGGCGCGCAACGACAGCGAACGCAAGGCCGCCTTCGAGGCCGCGCAACGCCAGATCGCCCGGGATCAGGTCAATGTTTTCCTGTTCATGCTGCCCAAGGTGACCGTGGCGAGGAAAGGGCTTTCCGGGCTGTGGGAGCATTGGGTATTGCCGGTCAATCCGCTGGCCGAGCTGAAATGGGAATAAGCCGACTGAGAAGGCTGATCTGAGCGATGCTGCGGTTTTGTCTCCGTCGATTGCTGTCTCTCCTGCTGACGCTTGCCGCCGCTGCGGTGCTGGTATTCGCCATTCTGGAAATTCTGCCCGGAGACCCGGCCGCCGCCATGCTCGGCGTCAGCGCGACACCGGAAACCGTTGCTGCCTTGCGGGTGGAGCTGGGGCTCGATCGCCCGCCCCATGTCCGGTTGTTGACATGGCTGGTGGGGCTTTTCTCGGGCGATCTCGGCATTTCCTACACCTATCGCGTCCCGATTTCCGGCCTGATCGCCGAACGGATCACGGTGACATTTCCGCTGGCGGTGATGGCGCTGATGCTGGCCGCCTCGATCGGCATCATCGTGGGCTCGTTCGCGGCCTCCCGGGCACATACCCGGGCCGATGCACTGGTGATGGCGGTATCGCAACTCGGGCTTGCGGTGCCGAATTTCTGGTTTGGCATCCTGTTTGTCCTGGTGTTCGCGGTGACGCTGGGCTGGCTGCCCGCCGGCGGATTTCCGGGGTGGGGCGCGGGGGCCCAGGCGGCGTTTCAGGCGCTGGTGCTGCCGGCATTCGCGCTCGCCCTGCCGCAGGCGGCGATTCTTGCGCGGCTGACGCGTTCGGCGATGCTCGAAGCCCTGGCGGAGGACTACATCCGCACCGCCCGCGCCAAGGGGTTGAGCCGGGGCCAGGCCCTGCGCCGCCATGCGCTGCGCAACGCGTTGACCCCGGTGATGACGATGCTCGGCTTGCAGTTTTCCTATCTCCTGACGAGCACGATCATCCTTGAAAACGTGTTTGCGCTGCCGGGCATCGGCCGGCTGCTGATCCAGGCGATCGGCGGGCATGACCTGATCCTGATCAAGAACCTGGTGCTGCTGTTCGTCGGCGCGGCGATTACTCTCAGCGCCATCGTCGATATCGCCTATGGTATCGCCGATCCCCGGCTTCGGGTGTCACGCGGATGATCCCGGTCCCGCTGAAACGTGCGCTCGCCCATCCATCGTTTCTTGTTGGCGCCGTGCTGAGCCTGCTGATCGTTTTTGTCGCGGGGCTTTCGCTGGTCTGGACCCCCGGCGATCCCGCCCAGATGAACATCATGGGGCGCCTCAAGCCTCCCTCCCGGGAGTACTGGTTCGGAACCGACCAGTTCGGCCGCTGCATCGCCTCGATGCTGATGGTGGGCGCGCGCAATGCGCTGGTGGTCGGCGTTGTCGCGGTGGGGATCGGGCTGGTCTTCGGGCTGTTGCTCGGCGTCCTCGTGGCGAGCCTCGAAGGCAGCCTGATCGACGAGGCGATCATGCGGAGCCTCGATTTCGTTTTCGCCTTTCCGGCGATCCTGACCGCGATCCTGATCATGACGTTTCTCGGGCCGGGGCAGGTCAACGCGGTGATTGCCATCGGGATTTTCAGTATTCCGGTTTTTGCGCGGCTGGCGCGAGGGGCGGCGCTTCAGGTGATGGCCTGCGATTATGTCCGGGCGGCGCGGGTGGCGGGGAGCCGGCGAACGGGCATCGTCTTCCGGCATGTCCTGCCCAACATCGCCGGCCTGATGATCGTGCAGGCCAGCATCCAGTTTTCGCTCGCCATTCTGGCGGAGGCGGGGCTTTCGTATCTCGGGATCGGGACCCAGCCGCCCAACCCGTCCTGGGGGCGGATGCTGAACGACGCCCAGACCTATCTCGGGATTGCGCCGACCCTGGCGATTTTTCCCGGCGCCGCCATTGCGCTCGCGGTGCTGGCGTTCAACCTGCTGGGCGATGGCCTGCGGGATCTGCTCGATCCACGCCTGAAGGAGCGGTAGGCGATGCAGGAGGTTTTTTAGTGCTTGAGGTTTTTGGTGCTTGAGGTCCGCAATCTCGGTGTCGAGATCGGCTCGCTGCAGATCCTGCGCGGGCTGTCGTTCCGCGTGGCCAGCGGGGAAACGCTCGGCATTGTCGGCGAGTCCGGCTCGGGCAAGTCGATGGCCTCGCTGGCGGTCATGGGGCTGCTGCCGGGGGGCATGCGCGCGACCGGCAGCATCCGCCTCAACGGGCGCGAATTGATCGGGCTCGACGATGCCGCGCTCTGCGCCCTGCGCGGGCGCACCATGGCCATGGTGTTCCAGGAGCCGATGACGGCGCTGAATCCGGTCCATCGGATCGGCGTGCAAATCGCGGAGGTGCTGGTCCAGCACCGGTTGATGGACCCCGATGCCGCGATGCGCGAGGCGCTGCGGCTGATGGAGCGCGTCGGGCTGCCGGAAGCCTCGAGCCGGGCCCGATCCTTCCCGCATGAGCTCTCCGGCGGGCAACGCCAACGGGTGATGATCGCCATGGCGATCGCCTGCCGGCCGGCGCTGTTGATCGCGGATGAGCCGACCTCGGCGCTCGATGTCACCATCCAGGCGGAAATCCTGGCGCTTCTGCGGGAAATCCGCGATGAGACCGGCATGGCGATGCTGTTCATCAGCCACGATCTGGCGGTGATCTCGCAGATGGCGGACCGGACGTTGGTGCTCTACGGCGGCATGGCGATGGAAACCGGGGCCACGCCCGTGCTGCTGGCGGCGGCCCGCCACCCCTATACCCGCGGGCTGCTGGGCGCGATTCCGCGCGGCAACGTCCATACGACCCGGCTCAATCCGATCCGCGGGCAGGTGCCCGAGGTCCATGCCCTGCCGGCGGGATGCCCGTTCTATGGTCGATGCCAGTCGAGCGAGAGCCTGTGCGGCGTCCGGCCGGCCCCCGCCAGCCACGGCACGACGACCGCCTGGTGCCACTACCCGGCGGGAGATATCGCATGAGCGTGATCCTTGAGGCGATCGATCTGAGCCGCCGTTACCCCTTGCCCAGCACGGGCTGGCTTGGGCCGCGCCGCTATGTCCGCGCGCTCGATGGCGTCTCCTTCGCGCTGGAGGAGGGAAAGACCCTCGGCATCGTCGGCGAATCCGGATCCGGAAAATCGACCCTGGCGCGACTTCTGGTCGCGCTTGAAACCCCTGATGGTGGCGAGGTGCGCCTGATGGGCCAGCCGATTTCGCGGATCCGCGAAGCAAGGCTCCGGCCGCTTCGCCGCCATATTCAGATGGTGTTTCAGGATCCGTTCGGCTCGCTGGACCCGCGCATGCGGATCGTGGACAGCGTCGCCGAACCGCTTGATCTGGCCGAGCACGATCTTCGCCCGGATGCGCGCCAGGCCCGCGTTGCCGCCATGCTCGGGCGCGTCGGGCTTGGCGAGGGGGCGATGCAGCGCTATCCGCACCAGTTCTCCGGCGGGCAGCGCCAGCGCATCGCGATTGCCCGGGCGCTGATCACCCAGCCCAAGCTGTTGATCGCCGACGAGCCGGTTTCCGCGCTCGATGTCTCGGTTCAGGCGCAGATCCTCAACCTCCTGCACGATATCCGGCTGGAATTCGGGCTCAGCCTCGTCTTCATCAGCCACGATCTCGGCATCGTCCGCTATCTCTGCGACCGGGTGATCGTCATGCAGAACGGCATCATCGTCGAGGAAGGCGAGACGGAGGCGCTGTTTTCCAATCCGCGCGCGCCCTATACCCGGCGGCTGATCGACGCGATGCCAAAACTCTGAACGCAAACCCCTTAAGGCAAGACCTGGAACGCAAGACCTGGAGCCCTGCCAAGGCCTTTATCGCCGCGGCTCAGAGCGCGCGCCCAACCGGCCTTTGTCCTTGAGGAACAGCAAGAGCATTTTTGCGATGAAGTGGACACCGGTTCATCGAAAGAAAATGCGAAAAAACAAGAAGATAGAGCGGTCGATCTGATCGAGGCAGATCGACCGCTCTAGGACAGCCGACTACACGCAGCGCCCGCCATCCACTTCCAGCACCGTCCCGGTGATGAACGCCGCTTCCTCGGAGGCGAGGAACAGCGCGGCGTTGGCGATATCGCGCGGCGTCGAGAACCGGCCGAGCGGGATCGAGCCGATGAATTTGGCGCGGATCTCCGGCGTATCCTGCCCCATGAAGGTCGCGAGCAGCGGCGTATCGCCGGCAACCGGCGCGATGACGTTGACGCGGATTTTCTCGGGGGCAAGTTCCACCGCCATCGCCTTGGAGATGACGTGCAGCGCGCCCTTGGTGCCGTTGTACCAGACGAGGCCGGGGCGGGGGCGAATGCCGGCGGTGGAGCCGATATTGACGAAACACCCGCCGTTCTCGCGCATCGCCGGGACCCCCGCGATCGCAAAGTTGTAGATCGACTTCACATTCACGGCGAAAACCCGATCGAATTCCGCTTCCGTGACCTCGGTCAGTGGCTTGTTGAGGTGCGAGGTTCCGGCATTGTTGACGATGATATCGAGCTTGCCGAAGGCCGAAATCGCTTTGGCGACGATGGCCTTGGCATCGCCAAGCTTCGAGACGTCCCCGCCGATGCTCACTGCCCCAGGCAGGCTCTCGGCCATTTTTTCCGCGCCATCGGCATTGATGTCGGTGATGACGAGCTTGGCCCCCTCGCGGGCATAGACCTGCGCGATCCCGGCGCCGAATCCCTGTGCCCCGCCGGTGATGATGGCGACTTTGCCTTCCAGACGCATGGTTGTGTTCCTGTCTTCTGTTCGCGTTTGCCGTGGTTTTGAAGGTGGAGCGCCCGAACTTATCGGTCTTAGAGCGGTCGATCTGATTGAATCAGATCGACCGCTCTATCTCTATGTTTTGACGCATTTTCTTACGATCAACCGGTATCCACTTGATCGGAAAATGCTCTAGCCGTGCTTGAGCACGATGGTTTTCATCGCGGTGAATTCATACAAGGCCTCGAAGCCTTTCTCGCGGCCATGGCCGGATTTTTTCACGCCGCCGAAGGGGAGCTCGATCCCGCCGCCGGCGCCAAACCCGTTGACGAAAACCTGGCCGCACCGTAAGGCCCGCGCCATCCGCATCTGTCGCCCGCCGTCGCGCGTCCAGAGCGCGGCGACCAGCCCGAATTCGGTGGCATTGGCGAGCGTGATCGCTTCCGCCTCGTCGCCAAACGGGATCGCGGAGAGCACCGGGCCGAAAATTTCCTCGCGGGCAAGGCGCATGCCGGGCGGCACGTTGCCGATCAGCGTCGGGGCGACGAAAAAGCCGGTATCGGCGGTGCCTTCGACGATTGTTCCACGGGCGAGGATGGGGAGTTTCGCGACATCCGCCTCGCCCAGAAAACCTTCGACACGGGCTTTCTGCCGGGCTGAAATCAGCGGGCCGCAATCGAGATCGGCGTCGTGCGCACCGACGCGAAGGGCCGAGAACGCCGCCGCCAGCCGCTCCATGAAGCGATCGTAGATCGACCGCTCGACCAGAAGCCGCGAGCAGGCCGAACAGGTCTGCCCGGCATTCTGGACGATGGCATTGATCGCAAACGGCAGCACGGCGTCGAGATCGGCATCGGCGAAGACGATCTGCGGCGATTTGCCGCCAAGCTCCAGGGTCACGCCGACATGGTTGTCGGCGGCGGCCTTCTGCACGAGGGTACCGACCTCCGGCGAGCCGGTAAACGAGATGAAATCGATCGCGGGATGGGCTACCAGCGCCGCGCCGGCCGCCTCGCCGGTGCCGGTGACGAGGTTGAGCGCCCCGGGCGGAAAACCGACATCCAGCGCCAGCTCCGCGATCCGGATCAGGCTGAGGCAGGCATCTTCCGCCGGCTTGACGACGCAGGCGTTGCCCGCCGCGAGGCTGGCCCCGACCGAGCGGGCGAAAATCTGCATCGGGTAGTTCCACGGCACGATATGCGCGGTCACCCCGAGCGGTTCGCGCAGGCCGATCACCGTCATGCCGGCGAGATAGGGAATGGTGTCGCCGTGCAATTTGTCCGCCGCCCCGCCGTAGAATTCGAAATAGCGGGCGGTGGCGGTGACATCGGCGCGGGCCTGTTTCATCGGCTTGCCGCAATCGCGCGCTTCAAGCCCGGCCAGTTCGTCGGCATGCCCGAGAATGGCCTCGCCGAGCCGCATCAGCAGGCGCCCGCGCTCGAAGGCGGCCAGCTTGCCCCAGGCCCCCGCGTCGAAGGCCTGCCGCGCGGCTTTGACCGCCAGATCGATATCCCGGGCGCCCGAGGCGGCAATCTCCGCGAAGATCGCGCCGGTCGAGGGTTCGACCATCGGCAATGTCGCCCCGGATACTGCCGCCTGCCAATTCGCGCCGATGAGGTTTTTTGCAACGGCAAGATGCCCTTGCGGAGCGCCGTGTCCGACCGCTTTCATCGCGTTCCTCCGGTGGTGTCGATGGCGTGTTGTTGTCGGCAAGATGAGCCGGGACCTCAGCCAAGAGCAAGAGCAAAACGCGGGCTGGCGCACAAATCGCCCGGGTGTGGCGATGGCATCCCGCGCCCCCGGCATCTTGCCATTGGCATGGTCGTTACGGCTTGGGGGCTTAAGGCTTGGGCGCTTACGGCTTGGGTGCTTAAGGCTTGGCGGGCGCGACCTGAAGGACGCCATCCCTGGCGAGCGCGGCGATATCGTCCTCCGACAAGCCAAGCTCGCGGGCAATTTCGGCGGTATGTTCGCCCGCCGAGGGGATATCGCGGCGCAGCACCGGGCGGGTGCCGTCGATTTCGATCGGCAGCGCCGGAATCGGCGTCTTGCGGCCATCGGCCAGCGTGATCTCGGTCATCGCGCCGGGGTGGTTGAGGTGGGGATCGTCGAACAGGTCCTCGGGCCGGTTGATCGGCGCGAAAGGCAGGCCGATGCGCTCGCAGGTCGCGAGGATCGCCGCCCGGTCCAGCCCGGCAAAAAGCGCGCGGACCTCCGGCATGAACCGGTCGCGGGCCAGCACGCGGGCGCGGTTCGAACCCAGCGCCGGGTCGGATTTCAGCGCTGCCAGTCCGAATTCATCGCAGAAGGCCGCCCATTGACCATCCGACACCACGCCGACGAAAACCTGGCTGGCATCGGCGGTCTCGAAGACATCGTAGATCGCCCAGGCCGAAATCCGGTTCGGCATCGGCGCGGCGGGTTTCCCGGTCACCGCGTATTGCAACATATGCGGGCCAACGAGGAACATGTTGTTCTCGAACAGTCCCGATTTGATCCTCCGCCCGACCCCGGTCCGGTGGCGTTCCTCGATGGCCGCGAGGATGCCGATCACCGCGAACATCCCGCCCATGATGTCGTTGACGGAAGCGCCGGCGCGCAACGGCCGACCAGGCGGGCCGGTCATATAGGCGAGCCCGCCCATCATCTGCACGACCTCGTCGAGCGCGGTCCGGTGCTCGTAGGGGCCGGAGAGAAACCCCTTGAGCGAGCAATAGACGAGCCGCGGGTTGGCTTGGCGCAGCGCCTCGTACCCGAGCCCGAGCGCCTCCAGCGCGCCGGGGCGGAAATTCTCGGTCACGACATCGGCGGTGCCGATCAGTCGCCGGATGAAGGCCAGCCCCTTCTCCTGTTTGAGATCGATCTGGAGCGAGCGCTTGTTGCGGTTGAACGCGACGAAAAACCCCGCGCCCGCGCCAGCAAGGGTGCGGGTGTTGTCGCCCGCGCCCATCGGCTCGACCTTGATCACATCCGCGCCGAGATCGGCGAGGATCAGCCCGGATGACGGCCCCATCACCATATGGGAAAACTCGATGACACGGATGCCCGCCAGCGGCAGCGGGACGCCGGCAGCCGGCGGCTGGGTTTGCTTCGTGCTCATGCGGATCTCCCGGCGGGAACAAACCCCTTCGGCAATCCGGCATCGGCGACATGGCCATAAAGGGGTTCGGCCGGAAGCCCCTCGAGGATCAGCGCCCGCGCCGCGATCAGCCGCGCCATGTCCACCCCGGTCCTCAGCCCCATCGCTTCGAGCAGGAAGACAAGGTCTTCGGTGACGATATTGCCGGTCGCGCCCGGCGCATAGGGACAGCCGCCAAGCCCGGCTTGCGAGGAATCGAAGGTTCTGATCCCGGCATCGAGCGCGGCGACGACATTCGCCAGCCCCTGGCCGCGCGTGTTGTGGAAATGCGCGGCGCTGACGATCTCGCCCAGCGCGCGGCGGGTGGCGGTGAACAGCCGCTTCACCTGCGCCGGGTTGCCCATGCCGGTGGTATCGGACAGGGTGATCGAATCCGCGCCCGCCTCGGCGATCATCCCGGCGAGCCGGATCACCCAATCCTCGTCGACCAGGCCTTCCATCGTGCAGCCGAAGGCGGTCGAAATCCCGACCTCGACCCCGGGGCGGTGCTCGGCCGGCAGGCCATCCCGGTGGCGGACGACGGCGCGCACCTGCTCGACCGCCGCTTCCGGGCTCATGTTGATGTTCGAATGCGAATGGCGCCGCGAGGCGGAAACCGGCATGGTGATCTTGTGGGCGCCGGCGGCAAAGGCCCGCTCGGCGCCTTTCAAATTGGGTACCAGCGCCAGCACCTCGAGGCCCGGCAGCCGGATGGCGGCGGCCACCACCTCCGCCGCGTCCGCCATCTGCGGCAAAAGGCGCGGGGAGACGAACGAGCCGACCTCGATTTCCGGCAGGCCGGCCCCGGCGAGAGCGGTAATCCACGCGATCTTGTTCGCTGTCGGCATGGTGCGCTGGATGCTCTGGAGCCCGTCACGCGGGCCGACCTCGCTGATGATCACGTCGCGCATCGATCGATCCCTGTTCCGGTTCGCGAACCCGTTTCCATTTTTGCGCAACCTGGCTCTAGAGCTGCGTGATCCGCACCGCGTCGCCGCAGACGGCGCGGGCGATGGCGCAGAGGTGTTCATGGTGGGTGAGATAGATCACCTGGCCGTGAAGCGCCACCTCCTGGAACATCGCGAGGGTTGCGGCAGCGCGGGCATCGTCGAAGGTTTCCATGATGTCATCGGCGACGAACGGCAGGGCTTCGCGGGTCTTGACGAATTCGAGGTATCCCGCCATCCGCAACGCCAGGAACAACTGGTCGCGCGTGCCTTTGGACATGGCTTCGGCCAGCAGCGAACGGCCGGTGGCCTGCACGCCGACGAGGCTCTCGCCCTTGTCGGTCACCAGGGTCTGCAAATCGGTGAAGCTGCCGTCGGTGATCCGGCGGAAACGCGCCGCGGCATCGCGCAACATCGACGACCGGTGCTGATCCCGATAGGCCCGCAGGGCGGTGTCCACGGCATGGGCCCCGATCCGGAGCCGCAGGTAGCGCAATCCGGCCTCCTCGATCTCAAGCCCGATCGTGCGCTGCTGCTCGCGCAACCGCGCGACCTTGTCGTCGGAAGACACGGCAGCGAGGCTGGTTTCGGCGACCCGCTGCTCGTGATACAGCGCCTGAAGCTCGGCAAGCGAGGCTTGCTGCTCGCGCTCAAGGCGCTCGATTTCGGCTCCGGCCCGGTCGATATCGACGGCGGCGAGGCATTCAAGCGCTGTCACCAGATCGGGCGCGTGCAGACTTGCCGTGATCTGCGTTTCAAGGCTTTGGATTTCCGCGCGCAGCATCACGGCGTGGCTCGCCTGCCGGAGGGCCTGTCGGAGGCCCGCGATATCGGTAACAGCGAAGTGGGCCAGCATCCGGTCTCGCCGCGCGGCAAACGCGCGCAACGCGTCCTCCAGCGCCAGACGGTCTTGGCTGGCCGCCGCCTGTTCGCGTTCCTTGTCGCGTCTGAGCGCGAGCTTTTCGCGTTCCCGCGCCAGCGCGGCATCGAGCGCGGTCGCGATGGCGCGCGGGTTGCCGGGATCGAAGGGATGCCCGGCCCGCTCGCAAAGGCTTTGCAGCGCTGTGACGAAGGCCGCCTGATCGGCGCGCATGCTCTCGATCTGGTGGGTGAGCTTGCCGATGGTCTCCAGCGTCTGGTGCAGCCGGGTGAGAACGCCGAGCACGGCCCGGACTTCCCCGATCGAGGGGCCGCCTGCACCGGTGCTCGTAGGGCGAGCCGCCAGCCAGGTTCCGGCCAGCGCGGCGGTCCAGTCCGTCTGCCAGGCCTCCAGCGCTTGCCGGGCCCCGGCGTGCCTTGCCTGCCGCTCCGCCAGATCCTGCCGCGCCTTGCCGAGCGCCCGTTGCGCGCTGGCGTGTTTTTCGGCGGCGGCAGCGGCTCTCGTCAAGGCACGCTGCGCCTGCGGGATGAGGGTCGAGAGCGAGGCCTCGACCACAGGCTTGGCTGCGCTTTCAGAAAAATCCTTGGGTCCACTAAAGCCCTTGCGGGCGTCGAGATCCCCGAGGGTGGCAAGGCGCTGGGCAAGCTCGGTCACATCCTCGCCAAGCGCCTGCGCCAATGCTTCGGCGTGCCGGCGCTGCTTCTCGATGCCTGCCGCCAGCGCCAGCGCCGTGTCGCGATGGGCGAGCCAGGCAACAAGCTCCTCCGGGTGCATGCCGGCCGGCAACCGGCAGCGCGCCAGGGCGGCATCGGTTTCATGGCGAAGCGCCGCCAGACGGGTGCTGGCCTCGCCCTTGCGAACCGTTCCCGCAGCCAGAGCGGCCTCTGCCTCGCTCAACGCAAGGCTTGCCGCACGCCACGCGCCGAGTGCCTCGGCCTGGTTTTGATTGGCCAGCAGCGCGTCGCGTTCATCTCTTGCGGCGCGGGCATAGTGTTCCGCCGTTGCCTGCCGCGTCGCGCTACTCGCGGCAAGATCGGCCGCGCCATCTTCCGAACCGGGCTTCAGGGTGTCGAGATGGGCGTGCCAGGCGGCGTCGCGGCGTTCTCCCAGCTTTGCCAGGGCGGCATCGTCGGTGATCTCAGCCCGGGCCGTCATTGCGGCGGCGCGGGCTCCGAGGGTTGCCGCGCGCTCGGCTTTCTCGGCCCATCCGGCGGCGGCAAGCCGCGCGTCCTCGGTGGCGGCCATGTGCTCGCGGACCAACCGTTCGATGCTCGGGATACTCGGGGCATCCAGCTTGGCCAGAACATCGATACCGCCGGAAAACGGCGCCAGCTTGCGTTCCAGCGCGTCGAGCTGGTCCTGTGCGGCGGCCTGCGCCTCGCGCAACTGGGCGAGGGCGGCGCCATGATTGTCGCGGGCAATCCGGGCCAGCAGGTCTTCGAGCGCGTCGATGGGCGCGCGCGTCACATCCCCCGCCGGGGCTTCGGTTTCGGCGACACGAAGCGCCTCGCGCGCCGAAGCAGCCTCGTGCCCCGCTGCCAGCACGGCGGCTTCGAGGGCTGCGTGGGAATTGGCCAGTTCGGTCAGCCGGGTCGTGGTCCGGATATCGAGCAGCAGCGTTTCCGCCTCCGTTCCGGGAGGGCAGCCGAGTTCGGCCAGCAGTATGGCGAGGTGAACCCGTTCCTCCGCCAGGGCTGCGATCCGCTTGGGCAGGTCCGGCTCGGCCGAGATATAGCGCGAGCGAAGCTCCTCAAGGGTGGCGATCTCGTCCGCCACGCCAAGCAGGTTCTGATCGGGAACCGCGCCGTCAAGTTCGCGACCAAGCCTCCCGAGCAACAGGGCGTTGGCTTCCCGGCGGCTCGATAGCCCTGCGTCCTCCGAGGCAAGCTGGTCGGCCTCATCGCTCCAGCCCGCAGGGGGCTCCGGCAGGTCCGCGAGCGGCAACAGTTCGGCGGCGAGTCTCGCACGTTTTTCGGCAAGGGGCAGGGCGGCGACCAGGCGGCGCAGCTGACGCAAGGCCTGGTCGCGGGCGGTATGCTGGCCCTCGACGCGGCGATAAGCCTCGCGCGTCCGCTCCGTCTCGCGCCTGAGTTCTTCGTACTGGCCGGCCGCGATGTCGGTCGCCGCCTGCTGGTGCCGGAGTTCGTCGAGCCGGTCGAGCAGCTCGCGCATGCGGGTCGATCGTGCTCGCGGCTTGAACAGGGCATCGGCATCATCGCGGATGGCGCCGAGCTGCTGGGTGATCTCGGACAGGCCCGAACTTGCCGCGAACAGCATTTGCCCCAGCTCGCCCTTGCTTTCGAGAATGGCCTTGCCGCCTTCCTCCAGGCTGCGGTCATCGAGCGAGAACATCGCGCGGTAGGTTTCGCGCGTCAGCCCGCCCAGGGTCTGGCCGAGCGCCCCGGTGGAGAGGATTTCCCCGGTCGCGGTCCGAAGGTCGTTGATGTTGCCCTTGGTGCGGCGGAGTTCGAGCGTGCGGCCCTGATGTCCGGAGGAGTAGGCTTGGTCTCCGGGGGGGTAGGCTTGGCTTTCCAGAGCGCCGCCGACCAGCATCGCCTTGTAGTCGTGCAGAAAGGCGTAGGATGTGCGCGTTTCGATCCCGAACAGCAGCGAAAGATAGGCGTCGAAGGCCGTCGATTTTCCGGCCTCGTTCGGCCCGTAGACGAGATGGAAATCGGGGCGCCCCGGCGTGGGCTCGCCAAAATCGAGCATCGTGGCAGTTAACTTTCCGTAGCGGGTGAGGTCGAGGCGTCGTAGGCGCATCAGAGATCCTCCCCGCCGGAAAGCCGCGCCAGAACGTCCTCGCTGCCCTCCGCGATCAGCTGGCGCGCAAGCCGGACCATATCCGCCTCGCCATCGCCGAAGGATTTGCGCAGCTCCGGCGGCAGCGCGGCCCTGAGTTCGGCAATGAGCGCGGTTGCGCTTTCGACAAGCTCGGGAGCGGTGTCCGCTGCGCGCAAGAGGATCTGCCGGATATCGGAAACGGGGTCGGCGGCCGCGCTCTTGGTTTCAAGGAGCGTCGCCCGGATCTCGACGGTGTCGATCAGCGTGCGGCCGACCTGAAGCGCGGCTTGCTGCGCCTCGGCCAGCACGAGATCCGGATCCCGGCGCAGACGCGAGGCCAGGGGGCTCGTCCCGGTCAGGATGAGCCGCGCCACCAGGCTATCCGCCTGAACCGTGGAGAGCGCTCCCGCCATGGCGATGCGCATGCGGTCCGCGATGCCCGAGGTATTCTCGCATCCGGTCACATCGATCGTGATCCGCTCGAACTGCGCCACGGCGGTAGGAAGTTCACTCAGGGTGACGCTCCGGTCGGTCGCGATCGTCACCAGCGTCGCGGATTTTCGCCCGGCTTCGTTGATATCGCGGCCCTGCGGCATCCCGGGCATGACGATCGCCGGGGCGGCATTGTGGATCTGGCGTTTGTGGATATGCCCGAGCGCCCAGTAATCATAACCCTGCCGCGTGAGATCCCCCACCGAACAGGGGGCATAGACATCATGGCCTTCGGCTCCGGCGAGGCTGGTGTGGAGAATGCCGATATTGGTCAACCCTTCCACCGGCGCACCGAACTTGGGCAGGAGGCTCGCCGCGACCTGCCCGGTCGGAAAGCTGATGCCGTGGATCGCGACGCCTTTCGCTTCGAGGATCCTGCACTCGCCGCGCGTGGCAAACACCGTGACGTTACCGGGCAGGCTCAGGTGCCGTGTCACGCTGGCGGCGGCGTCATGGTTGCCGCGCACCAGGAAGACGGCGATACCGGCATCGTCAAGCCGCTTGAATTGCTGGCCGAGGAACAGCGGCGTGGCCATGCTGCGGATTTCGCCGTCATAGAGATCGCCGGCGACCAGCAGCGCATCGACGGCCTCTTCAAGGCAGGCATCGACGATCCGCACAAAGGCCTGCCGCGTGGCATTGGCGATCATCGTGCCAAGCGCCGCATCGCGCAGCGCCAGGGTTTTGAGCGGCGAATCGAGATGCAGATCGGCGGTATGAAGAAAGCGGAAGGGCACGGGCAGGAGCTGACAAAGCCGGAGAGGAGCTGACAAAGCCGGAAAAAGATAAAACCGAAAGGCGGCCCGTGCATTTCCCCCGCTTTGCCGGGCAAGGTCAACCGGCATTCTGATCGCCTGCTCCAGACCGGGGCGATCAGGCGGGTTTTTCTCGCCCGGCGCAAGGGGTCGGCTCGGAAACGCCCCGGGCCGGGCAGATTCTGCTGGTGATTATGCCGCGCCGTCAAAGCGCGTGCCATTCGCCAGCACGCCGAAGCGGATCAGCCGGCAATCCGCGACGGCGGCCATCCGGTGATCCATGGCCTCGCGGTAGACCGGATCCCGGAACATCTCCGCGAAGATGGCTGGCCCCGGGTATTGCGCGATGAAGGCGATATCCCAGTGCTCCTGCGCCGGGCCGATCATCCCCAGCTCGAAGCCTCCGCGCCAGACGATGCTGCCGCCGAGGCGGGCCAGAACCGGCGCGCTGATCCGGCCATAGGCGGCATAGGCCTCGGCCCCGCTGGCGATCCTGCCATCCGGATAGGCCGCAACCGCGTGCAGCCGGATCAGGTTGAGCATGTGGATCGGTCCCGGTCGGTCATCGGCGCGGAACGCCTGAAAGGTCTCGCGGGAAAACGACGTGAAGGATGTCGGGGTTAACTCGGTCATGGGATGTCTCTCCTCATAGGGCCGCTGATCGGAAGGGTGGCGCTCGCGACATTCAGGCCTTGCCGGTGCAAGCCCATGTTCCCGGGTAGACCGGGGTGCGGCGCGCCTGCCAGGCGTCGAGCCCCTCGCGGAGGTCGGCAGTCGGCACCAGCCGGGCGAATTGTTCACCTTCAACCAGCAGTCCTTCGGCAATGCTGAGGTTGATGCCGCGCGTCACCGCGGTCAGAATGCTGGCAATGGCCAGCGGCGAATGCCGCAAGATGCGTTCGGCCAGCGCATGCGCCGCAGGGATCAGCGCGTCATGCGGCACGATCTGGTTGATCAGCCCCATTTCCAGCGCGCGCTGCGGCGAGAACGTGTCGCCGGTCAGCAGCACCTCCATCGCCCGCTTGCGCCCGGCGAGGCGCGGCAGGCGTTGCGTCCCGCCGAAGGTCGGCGGCATGCCGAGGTTGATCTCCGGCTTGGCGAAAATCACCCGTTCGCTGGCAATCGCGAGCGGCATGGCTTCGGTGATCTCGCAGCCGCCGCCATAGGCAAGGCCATTGATCGCGGCAATGATGGGCTTTCGATAGGCTTCGAGCCGGGCGGTGAGCCTCTGGCCGCGCGTGACGAAGTCGCGCATCACGACATCCACGCCTTGAGCCGCGCTTTTTGAAAACTCCGGGATATCGCCGCCGGCGGAAAACGCGCGTTCACCCGCCCCGGTGACGATCACGGCCCGAATGGTCTCGTCGGTTTCGATCGCATCGAGATGGGCCAGAAAGCGCTCGATCAATGCGTAGCTCAAGGCATTGAGTTTTTCGGGCCGGTTGAGGGTGAGGGTGGCGATTTTCCCGCTGCGTTCCAGGCGGACAAGGTCGGTCATGGGTTGTTCCTCTTCGATGAATGCCGCTTCTCCCCGGGTGTGGAGAAGGCTGGCGCATGAGGAAAAGGTGTCGAAGTTTTTGCCTTGTGTATATTCACTAGTGAGTATACTTTCTGGCATGGTCGAAGCTCAGGTTCCCACGCGAAAACGCATTCTCGACGCGGCAAGCAAGCTGTTCTACGCCGAGGGCATCGGCCGGGTCAGCGTCGATGCCGTCGCGGAAAAGGCCGGTCTCACCAAGAAGACGCTCTACTACCATTTCCAGAGCAAGGATGAGTTGATCGCGGCCTATCTCGAAGCGCGGGACCAGCCCAACCTCCGGCAACTCGCCGGCTGGTTCGAGGCCTGCGAGGGGGGGCTCGATCAGAAGATCGAGGCGATCTTCACCAACCTCGCGCGGGTCGCGCGCCACCCGAAATGGAAAGGCTGCGGCTTTCTGCGAACCGCCGCTGAACTCGCGTCCATGCCCGGGCACCCGGCGATTCGGGCCGGGGCCAAACACAAGCAGGGCTTCGAGGACTGGCTGGCGGGCGAGATCGAGGCGTATGGAGTGGGAGAAGCCCGTGAGCTGGCGCGGGAGGTCATTCTGCTGATGGATGGCGCGTTCTCGATCATGCTGGTCCACCGCAATCCCGAGTACATTGAGGTTGCCGGGCGTGCCGCAGGACGGCTTGTCCGGGCCGGAATGGCGCGGGGTGCGGGCGGCGATACGGCAGGCTAGGGCACGGTTCTTCAAGCGCGCCGACCCCGTTTGCTCGCCGGCTCACGGGGCGATCCCGGTCCTTGCATCACTTCTGTTCATCAATTCCATCAGACAAAATCATTTGCTGCGCCCCTCGGGGGGCGGTACCGATGAATTTTGGTGATGTCGACGCGATCTTGCGCCGTAATGGGCAGAAATCATGCGCATTGCGGCGGCGGAGGCCGCGGAACATCCGTCTTTGAACAGGGGATCCGCACGCATGGACTTCAGGCCCGGCCGACAGTTTCTTCACACCCCCGGTCCCACTGCGATCCCGGCGCGGGTGCTCAATGCGATGCACCGCCAGCCGCTCGATCTCACCGATCCAGAGCTGGTCGAGCTGATGCAGCGCTGCTTTGACGACCTCAAGCGGGTTTTCAAGACCAGCGGCGAGATCTTCATCTATATCGCCAACGGCCATGGCGGCTGGGAGGCGGTGCTGGCCAACCTGTTCGCCGCCGGCGACCATGCGCTGATCCCGGAAACCGGGCATTTCTCGAGTTCCTGGGCGGAGCAGGCGCGTTCGCTCGGTGTCGATGTCGTCGATGTCCCGGGCGATCTTCGCCGTGCGATCGATCCTGGCGCGGTCGAGGCGGCGCTGCGCGCGGACAGCGGCGGGCGGATCAAGGCCGTGCTGGCCGTTCACACCGATACCGCGACCGGGATCACCTGCGATGTTCCCGCGATCCGCCGGGCGATCGACGCCGCGGGGCACCCGGCGCTGCTGGTTGTCGATGCCGTCGCCTCGCTCTGCGCCGTGCCGTTCGACATGGACGACTGGGGCGTCGATGTCGCGCTGTCCGCCTCGCAGAAGGCGCTGATGGGGCCGCCGGGGCTAGCGATTGTCGCGGCCAACGCGCGGGCCCGCAAGGTGGCTTCGGCGACGCACCGGCACCGGCACTACTGGGACTGGAATCTCCGGGCCGGGCCCGAGGGCTACAAGCGGTTCTGCGGCACATCGCCCGAGCACGGCCTTTTCGCGCTCCGGGCCGCGCTCGATCTCGTGTTCGAGGAAGGGCTGGACCGGGTCGTGGCGCGGCACGCGCGTCTTGCCGGGGCGACGCGGGCGGCGGTCGAGGTCTGGTGCCAGGCGGGGGATCTTGAATTCAACGCGCTCCACCCCGGCGAGCGATCCAATTCCGTCACCACAATCCTCACACCGCCCGGCTTTCATTCCGGGAAGCTGCGCGATTACGGTCGCGACCAGCGCTCGGTCGCGCTCGGTGGCGGCCTTGGCGCGCTCGGCGGCAAGGCCTTCCGCATCGGCCATCTCGGCGATCTCAACGAGCCGATGATCCTGGGCTGTCTTGCGGGCGTCGAACTCATCCTGTGCGATCTCGGGCTGCGGCACGGCGCCGGCGGGGTTCGCGCCGCGATCGAGTTTCTTGCGCGCGAACGCGAGGCTCTCGCGCAGGCAGGTCTTTCGGGGCAGTAAGGTCTTCCGGGCCAGTAAGGTCTTTCGGGCCAGTAAGGTCTTTCGGGCCAGTAAGGTCTTTCGGGCCAGTAAGGTCTTCCGGGTGGAGCCACGGCGGGGTAACCCACCCTCACGTGCCAGCGGCAAAACCGGTTTCATCCCCGCCTTCGGGGGCATGCTTTTGTGTAACCGCTCTAGTCACAGCGAATGCGCGCCCGATGGCGTTTTGCCTTGGCGCGATTGCCGCAGACGCTCATGTCGCACCAGCGGCGGGTGCCGTTCTTGGTCGTGTCGAGGAACAGCCAGCCGCAATCATGGCCGGGGCAGCATTTCAGCCGCGCCAGGGGTGCAGACCGCAAGAGGTCGATCGCCGAGAGCGCGATCCGCCCGAGGATGGCCTCCAGCGTGGTCGGAGTCGTCGCCGGAACCCAGTCGTAGTGGCCGTCCACCCCGCCTTCGAGCGCCAATGCCGGGAGGCGCAGAGCCGCAGCGTCGCGGAGCTGTGCCAGGGCCGCATCGGGAGCCGGTTTACCGGTAGCAATCGCGTGCATGGCGGCGTGGATCGTCTCGCGCAGCGCGGTGGCGGCGACAAGTGCCAGATTATTCCGCGCCGGCTCGTCTTGCGCTGCTGCTGGCGGTGAAACGCCGCTGGTGAGCCCGGCATGCTCCGCCCAGGCGAAGAGGTCGGCGAGGCTCGTCAGGCGGTCGAGATAGAACTCGGTTCCGCGCCCGCTCGCTGTATTGGTGAAATCAAGCGCGGGCGAGCCGCCAACCAGCGTGGAGGTCAGTGAGTGGGATATCGGTTCCACGGTGAGGGCTCCTTTTCGTGCTTGATATAACCATTAAAAGCATTTTAGATGGTTACGTTCGATGTGTCTCGCGTCGAACCCATCCAGCAAGGGACCCGATCGATGAAACGACACCTGTCTATCCTTCTCATGGCAACAGCCGTCACGCTGAGCGCGACGGCATCGAGAGCGCAGATCAAGCTGGGCGTCGCCGGCCCGATTACCGGGCCGAGCGCGGCGTTCGGCGCGCAGCTCAAGAATGGTGTGGAGCAGGCGGTCGAGGATATCAACGCCGCCGGTGGCATTCTCGGCCAGAAGATCACGGTTCTCGTGGGGGACGATGTTTCCGACCCCAAGCAAGGCGTTTCGGTTGCGAACAAGATGATCGGCGAGGGCGTCAAGCTCCTCGTCGGGCACTTCAATTCGGGCGTGACGATGCCGGCCTCGGAGGTCTATGCCGAAAACAACGTGCTGATGGTCACCCCCTCGGCGACCAACCCGAAGGTCACCGAGCGCAAGCTCTGGAACGTGTTCCGTACCTGCGGGCGTGACGACCAGCAGGGGCTCGTTGCCGCCACGCATATCGTCAAGGCATTCGCCGGCAAGCGGATTGCGATCATCCATGACAAGACCACCTATGGTCAGGGCCTTGCGGATGAGACCAGAAAGGCGATGAACGCCCGGGGCCTCAAGGAAGTCCTCTATGAAGGCGTCAATACGGGTGAGAAGGATTTCTCCGCGCTGGTGGCCAAGCTCAAGGCCGCCAGGGTCGATCTGATGTACTGGGGCGGGCTGCACACCGAACTCGGCCTGATCATCCGCCAGAGCCGCGATGCCGGGTTCAACGCCCCGGCGATGGGCGCCGATGGCATCGTTTCGGATGAATTTGCTTCGATCGGCGGGCCAGGTGTCGAAGGCACGCTGATGACCTTCCCGCCCGAGCCGCGCAACCGCCCGGAAGCCGCAGCCGTGCTGAAGCGGTTCGAGGCGAAGAAATTCAACCCGGAGGCCTATACGCTCTATTCCTACGCCGCCGTCGAGATCATCAAGCAGGCGGCGGAAAAGGCGAAATCGCTCGATCCGAAGAAGATTGCCGAGGTCATGCACTCCGGCGTCGAGTTCAATACGGTGCTTGGCAAGATGTCCTACGACAAGAAGGGTGATCGCACCAATCTCGACTATACCCTCTATACCTGGAAGAAGGGCGCGGACGGCAAGGTAACCTACGTACAGAATTGATAGCCTTCTCCAATCTGCTTGATCCGTCGGCCGGCGCTCCCGGCTTGGCCTGACGATCCTGGGAAGCCGGGGCGACCATCGCCCCGGTTTTTCCCGGGTCCTCCGTCGTGGCTCCGTCGGCCTCGGCTGCCGTCAGGTCGTTTTGCCGGGGCATCGCGGCGTTTCCGCACCGCACCCGGCACCTCCCGGCTTGACAGAGGCTTGCTGGCTCCGTAGCAGCTTGACCCGAGCGGAAGAGATCGGCCGGGCCGCAAGGTCTGGCTGGCGCCGAAGGAGCAACCGCCCCGGAAACTCTCAGGCAAACAGACCGCTCGCGTTTGAAGACTCTGAAAAGTGGAGCATCCGCTCCCGCCGATGGTGTAAGTCTCCGCCCGATGACCGGGCCGGGATGATGCTCTCAGGCCAATGACAGAGGGGGCGCCAAATCCCGCGAAGATGCGGGAAGGAGCGCCTATGTCCCTCGTTTCGCCGCCCTCGGTGATTGCATCTCTTCGCAATCCGTCTTCTGTTCGTAACGCCTCTTCACCCCATGTTGCCGTGATCGGCGCGGGCATTACCGGCATCACCACCGCTTATGCGCTCGCCAAACGCGGCTGCCGGGTGACGGTTTACGACCGCCAGCCCTATGCCGCGATGGAGACTTCGTTTGCCAACGGCGGTCAGCTTTCGGCCTCGAACGCCGAGGTCTGGAACAGCTGGGGCACGGTGCTCAAGGGCCTGAAATGGATGTTCGCGCCCGGCGCGCCGCTGCTGGTGACCCCGAAGCCCTCCTGGCACAAGCTCTCCTGGATGGCGGAGTTCATCGCTGCGATCCCCGCCTATGAGGCCAATACGATAACCACTGCCCGGCTGGCGATCGAGGCGCGGGCGCATCTCAAGGTGATGGCCGCCGAGGAAGGCATCGAGTTCGACGCCGAAGAACGCGGCATCCTGCATTTCTACCATACCAAGGCGGATTTCGAGGCCGCCGCGCGGGTGACGACACTGCTCGCCCGGGGCGGGGTCGAGCGCCGGGCGGTGACCCCGGAGGAGATGCGCGCCATCGAGCCCGCCCTCAACGGAACGTTCTATGGTGGCTTCCATACCCCGGCGGATTTTACCGGCGATATCCACAAGTTCACCCTTGGCCTTGCCAAAGCCTGCGAGCGCCTCGGCGTGGCCCTACTGTTCTCGACCGAGGTGGGCGATTTCGTCGCCACGGAAGACCGGGTCACGATTTCCAGCCGCTTCATCGATCCGGTGCCGGAGGGCGCGGAAAAACCGGTTGACGAGACCAGAACCTTCGACCGGGTCGTGATCTGCGGCGGCATTCGCTCGCGCGATCTGGCCGCCAAGGCAGGGGATCGGATCAACGTCTACCCGGTCAAGGGCTATTCGATCACCGTCAATCTGCCAGAGCGCGCGGATCAGGATGCCGCCCCCTGGGTCAGCCTGCTGGATGATCGCGCCAAGATCGTCACCAGCCGCCTCGGCGCCACCCGGTTCCGCGTCGCGGGAACGGCGGAATTCAACGGCGAGAACAGGGACATCCGCGCCACCCGGATCGACCCGCTGATCGCCTGGTGCCGCCAGCATTTTCCCGGCATGAGCACCCGGCAGGTGGTGCCCTGGGCCGGCCTGCGGCCGATGATGCCCAACATGCTGCCGCGGGTGATGCAGGGCAGGAACCCGCGGGTGTTCTACAACACCGGGCATGGCCATCTCGGCTGGACGCTCTCGGCCGCCACCGCCGATGCCGTCAGCGCGCTGGTCACCGCCAGACGCAACGCCGCCTGAGGCCGGAGCGGGCAGGGAGGGGCGCCTGCCGGAGCTTGTTCTGCTTCGCGGGGTTTGGTCGGGCGAGGCCTTTTCGTATCGCTCCCGGTCGTTTAAGGTTAGAGTGGTTTCCGATCTGCCTCGATCAGATCGACCGCTCCATCTTCTTGTTTTTCGCATTTTCATTCGATGAACCGGTGTCCACTTCATCGTAAAAATGCTCTAGCAAGCGCATCAGACGTACGGAATGGCCGGGAGGACGGGCAAGGTTTCCTGCACCAGGGAACACGGCCCCCGGCGAAGGGTTGAGAATTCAGGAACAATGACGGGCAACCCGATACATCGATTTTCCGTGGCGCCGATGATGGATTGGACGGACCGGCACTGCCGTGTCTTCCACCGGCAACTCACGCGGCATGCCCGGCTCTATACGGAGATGGTGACGACCGGCGCCGTTCTGCATGGGGATCGCGAGCGCCTGCTCGGGTTCTCCCCGGAGGAGCAACCGCTGGCGCTCCAGCTTGGCGGCAGTGACCCCGCCGATCTCGCGGCCTCGGCGCGGATCGGCGCGGACTACGGCTATGCCGAGATCAATCTCAACTGCGGCTGCCCGTCCGACCGGGTGCAGAATGGCCGTTTCGGCGCGTGCCTGATGCGCGAGCCGGCGCTGGTCGCGGAAGGCGTGGCGGCGATGAAGGCGGCGGTTAGCATCCCCGTCACGGTCAAATGCCGGATCGGCGTCGACGATCAGGAGCCTGAAGAAGCCTTGTTCACGCTCGCCGCGGCGGTGGTCGAGGCCGGGGTCGATGCACTGATCGTCCATGCACGAAAGGCCTGGCTCAAGGGGCTTTCGCCGAAGGAAAACCGGGATATTCCGCCGCTCGATTACGCCATCGTCCGTCGCCTGAAGGCGCGCTATCCGGCGCTGCCGATCATCATCAACGGTGGCATCGACAGCATCGCGGCGGCAAGCGCGCTGCTGGAGCCGGATGCTTCCGGCCCGGCACTCGACGGGGTGATGCTCGGCCGGGCGGCGTATCACAACCCGTCCTTGCTGCTGGCGGTCGATCCGGTGTTCTTCGGGCAAGCCGCGCCGCATGCCGATGCCTTCGAGGCGCTTGAAGCCGTGATCCCCTATCTCGAAAACCTCGTGGCGGCGGGGCATTCGCCGCATGCGCTCACCCGGCATGTGCTGGGGCTGTTCCAGTCGGTGCCCGGCGCGCGGGCCTTCCGGCGCCATCTCTCCACCGAGGCGGTGAAGGCGGGCGCGGGAGCGGAGGTGCTGCGCGAGGCGATGGCGCTGGTGCGGCGTTCCGCCCAGATGGCGGCCTAGAAAAACCAGGATGAATTTAGGAAATCAGGATGGATCAGGCCCTGTTTAACCGGATTTCGGAGAGTTTTGACCGCCAGGGGCTGATGGCGACGGTGGGGGCGAGTCTGCATCTCGTCGAGCCCGGGCGGGTCATCCTCCGCATGCCGTTCTCGCCCGGAATTTCCCAGCAGCACGGCTTCGTGCATGCCGGCGCGATCTCGACCATTACCGACACCGCCTGCGGCTATGCCGCGCTCAGCCTGATGCCGGAGGACAAGGCGGTGCTGACCAGCGAGTTCAAGATCAATCTGCTGGCGCCGGCGCTCGGCACGATGTTCGAGGCCGAGGGCCGGGTGCTGCGGGCCGGCCGGCGCGTGCATGTCGTGCAGGGCGAGGCTTTTGCCATCCAGGGGGATAGCCGCAAGCAGATCGCGGTGATGCTGGCCACCATGATGGTGATCGACAACGACACCGGGTTGAAAGCTTAAAATCCGAACGCTGCCCGATTGCTGTAGGCGAGCGTGACCAGCGAAATCAGCGCGCCCCAGATCAGGGCATGGCGGATTGCGGTGCCGGTGTTCTCAGCGAATTGCTCGATAACGCCCGACCCCGCCAGCACCGCGCACATGCCGAAGGAAATCAGCAGCGCGACATTCCTGAAGAGGTCATCGGGCGGGCTCAGCTTGGCAACGATCAGCGCGACAACCAGCGTCAGGGCCAGCGCAATCGCGATCTTCGGCAGGGTCATCGCATCCACTCCCAGTTCATCCGGTGCCCTTGTTATCCGGTGCTCTCGCCTGCAATTCTGACCGGAAACCGCGCCGAAGTCCAAAGCCTGTATCGGATTCCATTGTGGGCCAATATCCTGTTGCGAGCCAAGATCCTGTTGCGAGCCAAGATCCTATTGCGGCCCCTGCCAGTTGGCTGCGGCCGAAAGCCCGATCAGCAGGGTGATTTCGCTCAGTTGCTGGCATGCGCCGAGGATATCGCCGGTATGGCCGCCGATTTTTGTCCGGGCGATGTGAACCGCAAGCCCCAGAACGACGGACAGCATCGCCAGGCTGACGGCAAGCCCCGGCACGAGATCGACGAAAAACCCGGCCATCGTCAGCAGCGCGAGCCCCCCCGCCACGGCCAGCGCCAGTGATCCCGTCCGGGGCATCGGCACCGAGGCGGCGAGGCCGGTGCCTTGCGCCGGCGGGAGCAGGAGAACCGGCAGCAGGGCCAGCGGGCGCGACGCCGCACCAATGCCGATCACCAGCAGCAAGGCCATCGGCCCGAGCAACCGGAACAGCTCCATCAGCGGAAAAATCCGCAGCGCCAGCGCGAGCGCCAGCCCCATCGCGCCGTAGGTCCCGATGCGGCTGTCCTTCATGATGTCGAGCCGCCGTTCGCGCGTGGCGCCGCCCCACAGCCCGTCGCAGCTATCGGCCAGCCCGTCCTCGTGGAAGGCACCGGTGACGATCACGAGCGCGGCAATCGTCAGGGTGGCGGCGAGCCCGGTCGAAAGCCCGGCGAGATAGGCGCCAAGCCCGACCAGCGCGCCGCAGGCGCCGATCACCGCCCCGGCAACCGGGATGGCCCAGGTGGCGCGCGAGAAATCCGGCATCGCATGCGGGTTGGCCTCGAAAGCGAAAACCGGCATCGGCAGACGCGAATAGAACCGCAGGACCTTGCCGAAATCACCGAGCAAACGGCTCGCAGGGCCGCCGGGGGGCGGCGGAGAATTGTCATTGGCATCGAGCGACATGGTTCAAGCTTGCTCCTTCTTGCCGCGCATTCCCGACCTCCGTCCCTGGCGAAGGTGTTGCGAAGTCCGGCGACGGCATGATAGCGACCCTGGCAGGAAGTCGCCATCCCGGTATTTTCCGGGTTGGCGCGATCAGGAGCCCCCATG
Organism: uncultured Methylobacterium sp.; assembly: GCA_964571245.1. Lineage (GTDB taxonomy): Bacteria > Pseudomonadota > Alphaproteobacteria > Rhizobiales > Beijerinckiaceae > Rhabdaerophilum. Next base: position 14,152 of record CAZNAT010000023.1, on the reverse strand, counting down.
GACCCGCTCATGCCGCACGCCGGCCTGCCGTTCGATGACATCCGCGCGCTGATCCCCAGCTTGCCGGGGCCGGATGAATTCGCCCGCGCCGCCGTGCTGGCGCGCGAAACCGAGCTGATCAAGCCGCGCGGCGCGCTGGGGCGGCTGGAGGCGATTTCCGCGCATATCGCCGCCTGGCAGGGCCGGGCGAAGCCGGTGGTCAACCGGCCGCTGGTGGCGATTTTCGCCGGCTCGCATGGCGTGGTCGCGAAGGGGGTCTCAGCCTACCCGAACGAGGTCAATCGCGCGATGCTGGCGAGTTTTTCCGCCGGCCATGCCGCGATCAACCAGCTGTGCAAGACCTTCGATCTCGGGCTGAAGGTGTTTGATCTCGCGATCGATCTGCCGACCGGGGATATTACCGAGGGCGCGGCGCTCGAGGAGGCGGCCTGCGCGGCAACCATCGGCAAGGCTGGGACGCGATGGAAA
>CAZNAT010000023.1:12312-13674 GCA_964571245.1 uncultured Methylobacterium sp. | reverse complement strand
GCTTTGGCATGGAAGCCATCGCCAATGGCACCGATCTGCTGTGCCTGGGCGAGATGGGGATCGGCAACACCACCGCCGCCGCCGCGATCTATGCCGGGCTCTATGGCGGCAAGGCCGCCGATTGGGTCGGGCGCGGCACAGGGGTCGATGACGCCGGTCACGCGCGCAAGATCGCCGCGGTTGAGGCCGCGCTCGCGCACCACCGCGGTCACCTGAAGGACCCGCTCGAAATCCTGCGCCGGCTTGGCGGGCGCGAAATCGCCGCGATGGTGGGGGCGATCCTCGCGGCGCGGATCGAGCGCGTGCCGGTGATCCTCGACGGCTACGTCGTGACGGCGGCGGCGGCGATCGTGCGGGCGATGGCCGCGGGTGGGCTCGACCATTGCCTCGCCGGGCATCAATCGGCGGAAGGCGCGCATGCCGAGGTGCTCTCGAGGCTCAACCTGGTGCCGATCCTCGATCTCGGGATGCGGCTTGGCGAAGGTTCCGGTGCGGCGCTCGCTGCCGCCATCGTCAAGGCCGCGCTCGCCTGTCATTCCGGCATGGCCACCTTTGCCGAAGCCGCCGTGCCGGACAAGCCGTAGCGGCTGTCAGGCTTGCGTTTTCAGGCGGCGCGGCCGCGCGGTGTCTGCGGGATGATCACGACGCTCGGCGGCTGTTCGTAGACGGCGGCCATGGCTTCCATCACCCGGTTCTGCGGGAAAATCGCCAGCGCTTCCGTGCCCTCGCGGATGCGCGACTTGAGGCGGAACGCGCCGCCGTGCAATTCCACCAGGCTTTTCACGATCGGCAGGCCGAGCCCGGAGCCCTGATCGGCGTTCTTGATCGCCTGGCTGCCGCGACCAAAGGTCGAGAGCACGACCTCGATCTCGTCCTCGGGAATGCCGGGGCCGTTGTCGCGCACGGAAAGATATTGCCCGCCGCTGGCCGTCCAGCCGACCTTGACGGTAATCTCCGCGCCTTGCGGGGTGAATTTGATGGCATTCGACAACAGGTTGAGGGTGATCTGCCGCACCGCACGCTCATCGGCCCAGAGCCGCGGCATCCCCTCGGTGAACGCCGTCCGGATCGTGAGCCCGCGCCCGGTTGCGCGCAGTTCGAGCAGGCGGCAGCAATCCTCGACGGTGCTGGAGAGGTCGATGGCCTCTTCGGCGAGCTCGTGCTTGCCGGCCTCGATGCGCGAGAGATCGAGCACCTCGTTGATCAGTTGCAGCAGATGCTCGCCGCTGTTGTGGATGTCTTCCACGTAGGATTTGTACTGCGCATTGCCGACGGGGCCGAAAAGCTCGCCCTTGATCACTTCGGAAAAACCGAGGATCGCGTTGAGCGGGGTCCTGAGTTCATGGCTCATGGTGGCGAGAA
>CAZNAT010000023.1:0-12302 GCA_964571245.1 uncultured Methylobacterium sp. | reverse complement strand
GATTTGGCGGCGCTGGCTTCCTCTGCGCGCCGTGTCGCTTCCCGTAGCCGCATGTTGGCCTGCTCGATCTCGGCAAAGAGATCGTCCTTTTCCGCACGGGCCGAGAGGTTTTCGAGCGTGGTCGAGTAGAGCCGGTTGGCCAGCCCGACGAACAGCAGCAGCGCGGTGAAGCACAGGCCCGCGATCATCCAGCGCTCGGAGGGTTGCCGGTCGACGGCGAGCTGCGCGATGACCACAGCAAGCGGGATCGCGGCGGCATAGACGGCGCTGGGGAGCGTATGCGCCAGCACGGTCGATACCGCGCCGATCACCAGCACCGAAATCAGCATGAACAACCGCAAAACCTCGCCGCTGGGGATGCCGACGATGGTCGGCAGCAGGGCCCAGACCGAGACAAACGCCAGCTCGCTGACGATCAGCCGCTTGATCCAACGCAAGACGTCGATGTCCTTGGGATCGAGCGAGAGAAACCGCTGGCAGGCAAAAAACTGCACCACGAGCACGAAGAGCGCCAGCGCCATCCAGGTCAGGCTCTTCAATGGATGCGCCCAGGCGAGCGTCGTCCCGGCGATCACCATCGTATAGGGCATCAGCGCGAGGGCGGCGCTGACGTGGTTCTGGGCGAATTCACGCGCGAGTTCGAGTTCGAAGGCGCGGTTCAGACCGGAGGACGAGGTGATTTTTTCGCGCGCGTCCTTGACGGCGCGCTGCATGCCGCGCCGGTGCTGGTTCGCTCTTTCCGCGGCGACCTGCTTCCGCTCGATTTCCGCAGCGGTGGGGATATGTGGATCCATGCGATGATCCGCTGGTGAACTTGGTTGCCATAGTGCCTGACAAACCGTTAATCGAAGCCTGACATGACCGGCGAAGGCCGGAATTATCTTTCCATCTGGCCGCCGCCGAAGCCGCTGCAACCGAGGCCGGGAATCGCGTATCAAGACAAAATGCTTCGTCCACGTTTCACCCTGGCGGCGGCCATCCTCGCGCTGAGCGTGCTGATCCTGGGCATTCTCAGCCGCGAGCCGGACGTGATGCTGACCGGCGCGGCGCGGGCCATCGACGGCGACAGCCTCGTCGTTGATGGCCGGGAAATGCGGCTCAAGGGGCTCGATGCCCCGGAATTCCGGCAAACCTGCGACATCGGCGGCAAGGAAACGCCCTGCGGTCGGCAGGCGACTGTCGCGTTGCGTAAATGGCTGGCGCGTGGGCCGGTGACCTGCACCGGCAACGAGACCGATCGCTACGGTCGGTTGCTGGTCGTCTGCCGGGTCAACGGCCAGGATATCGGCGCCGATCTGGTGCGTAACGGCTTTGCGGTCGATTTTGGCGGCTATGCCGCGGAAGAAAAATTTGCCGCCAGCGACAACCGCGGCATCTGGGCCGGGCGCTTCGAACGCCCCGACGCCTATCGCCGCCGCCTGCGCGAGACCGGAAACAACGGAAACCCGGGCAACGGGCCTGCGCGCGGCGTTCCATGAGGCATGGTTCTTGCCAACCCTGCCCATTGCCAACCCTCCCATTGCCACGCCTTCCCATTGCCCTGTATCCATGGGGGAGGCGGGTACCCGTTGGTGGATTGACGTTGGCTGGGGTAAGCCCGGGCACCGGCTCTTGGGAGGACGACATGCGATTGTTTGATGGCGGGCGGGTCCCCAACGCGCGGCGTGTCCGGATTTTTCTGGCCGAAAAAGGCATTTCGGTGCCGCTGGAGCCGGTCGATCTCGGCAAGAAGGAGCACCGGGGCGCCGAGTTTCTCGCCCGAAACCCGCTCGGGCGCGTGCCGGCGCTCGAACTCGATGACGGGACCATCCTCACCGAATCCGTCGCGATCTGCCGCTACTTCGAGGAAATTCAACCCGCCCCGCCCTTGTTCGGCATCGGGGCGCTGGGCAAGGCGCAGGTGGAAATGTGGAACCGCCGCGCCGAGCTGGAGCTTTATCTCGCGGTCCAGTCGGTATTCCGGCATCTCCACCCCGGCATGGCCGGCTACGAGGTGCCGCAGATTGCCGAATGGGGCGAGGTCAACAAGCCGCGCGCGCTTGCCGCGATGCGCCTCATGGACGCGCAACTGGCGTTGAACCGGTTCCTTGCTGGCGACGGCTATTCGATTGCCGATATCACGGCGTTGATCTCGATCGACTTTCTGAAACCCGCCCGGATCGCGATGCCGGATGACCTCATCTACCTCCAGCGCTGGCACGCCGAAGTTTCTGCGCGCCCGAGCGCCGGGGCCTGAGCGCATGCCGGTATTGGCGTCGATCCGGGCACGGCGCTGCCGGGTGGGGCTTCTGCTGGGGCTCTTCGTTGCCGGCGCTCCGGCCAGCCTTGGCGCCCTTTCCGGCGCGCGGGCGGAAATGCTGAACGGCGCGCAGATCCGCGAATTGTTCAGCGGAAATACCGTCGCCGGAACCTATGTCTGGGGCGGGCTTTTCAGTGAGTATCACGCCGCCGATGGCCGGGCTCTGGGCGACAATGGCCATACGATCAATGTCGATGCCTGCTGGAATACCGAGGGCGACCGGATCTGCTATCATTACGGCCCGGCCAAGCAGCGGAAGACCTATTGCTTCACGGTCGAGAAAAACGGCGACAACCTCGATCTCCGGGTTGCCGATAGCGGCCACCTCAATGCCGTCGGGACGGTGGAAAAAGGTAACCCCAGACAGCACGGCGATGGCGGGCGGCGCTGGTCCTGCGAGGATCTGCTCTCGCGGGCGCCGGATCGGTCACGGTCAGGCTCCGGTTTGGCGGCGCTTAATCCGCTTTCGCGCTTGGAGCGATGATGTGCAACAATGCCGAAGCGGCGGTGGATGAGACATGGTTTCGCCATGATGCGTTCATGCGCCGTTTGGGCAAGCTCTGCGACGCTGCCCGCTGGTTTCGACAAGGAGAGACGCCATGCGATTTTTCGCTCCACCGGTCCGCGCGAGGATGAGCGCGCTCGCGCGTCTTTTCGGCCTGGTTTTTCTGACCGTTGTGTCGGGAAACCTGGTGGCCTCCGCGCAGGGAAAACGTCTCGGGTTTGTTGCCGGCTTTGCCGATTACGGCGAGGTGAAGCACCCGACCGCGCTGCAGGATGCGGCGCTGGTGGCCCAGAGCCTCAAGGAAATCGGGTTCGAGACGACCGAGGCTGCAAACCTCTCGCAAACCGAATTTCGCTCGGCGTTTCGGGATTTCGTCGAGAAAGCCACTGCGGCCGGTCCGGATGCGCTGATCGCGATCTATCTTTCCGGCGTCGGCTTCCAGGATGATGGCGAGAATATCCTGATCCCCGCCGGGGCGCGCTTGCGCCAGCGCAGCGATCTGGCGCTCGAAGGCCTGCGGATCAGCGATTTCCTGCGGGCGCTCGCGGGGACGCCCGCCGCCGGCCGGATCGTGATGCTGGATGCGGCCTATTCGCATCCGTTCGGCCAGCTCGTGGCCGATGGCGGGCGTGGTTTCGCGCCGGTCGAGCGGCGCGAAGGCATGCTGGTCGCCTATAACCAGAGCCCCAACCAGCCGGCAATGCTGCCGCGCACCAACTACGGCAACTACGCCATGGCGCTCGCCGAGGTGCTGCGCGACCCCGGCATTGATATCAACACCTTGTTCGAACGCCTGCGTCTGCGTGTCCATGACCAGAGCCAGGGCGCGGAAACCCCCTGGAACGTCAATGGCATCGTTGATCCCATCGTGCTGGTGCCTGCTGCCGCCGGAGCACCGGTTGCGGCGTTGCCCCCGCCCGCCGCACGCGGGAAAACCTTCCGGGAGATGAGCCCGGACGAGGCCTATGCCCGTTCGGTCGAACTCGACACGATCGAAGCCTACGAGGTTTTCCTGCGCGCCTATCCCAGCCATGCGCAGGCCCGTCGCATCCGGGCGATGGTGGCCGCGCGCCGCGAGGCGTTTTACTGGCAGCGCGCGCGCCGGACCAATACGGATCGCGCGTACTGGACCTACCTGCGCCGGTATCCGCGCGGGGTGCATGCCGGCGAGGCTGAAAGCCGGCTGTCGCGGCTTTCAGCGCCGATCGCACCACCCCCGCAGTTCGAAGAAGTGATCTATGACGACCTGTCACCGCCGACGCGGGAGGAAATCGAGATCTATGACGAGGTGGTCGGGGATGATCGTTGGGAAGTGCTGCCGCCGCCCAGCGGCTATGCCGTGCATCTCCTGCCGCCGCCGCCGGTCGAGATCATCGAACTTGCGCCGCCGCCGCCGAGCTACGGTTACGGCTCCCGGGTGCTGCCGGCCGTGGTGATCGGCGCCGGCGTTGTTGGCGCCGCCATTCTGGCCAATCGCGCCTGGCGTCGCCCCGCCGAGGTGCGTCCGGTGGTTTCGCCGCCGGTGCCGCGTCCGCCGCGCCCGCCGGTGGCTCCGATCGGAACAGGCGGCTTCGCGCCGCGTCCGCCGGTCGCCTTGCCGCCCGGTGGTCAGCCCCCCGTCGCCCAGCCGCCTGTCGGACCTGTGGGTGTCCGCCCGCCCGGCACGCCGCCGGTGGGAACGCCGCCTGCGGGCCAGCCTCCGGTCGCTCAGCCGCCGGGTACCCAACCGCCTGTCGGTCCGGTCGGCAGCCGTCCTCCGGGCACGCCACCGGTCGGAACCCCGCCCGTTGGGCAGCCACCTGCTGGACCGCTTGGAACTCGCCCGCCGGGTACGCCGCCCGTGGCCCAGCCTCCGGGTACCCAACCGCCTGCCGGTCCGGTTGGCAGCCGTCCGCCGGGGACGCCACCGGTTGGAACCCCGCCGGCTGGCCAGCCTCCGGTCGCCCCACCGGTTATTGCCTCTCCGCCCCAGATCGGGGTTCCGCCGGCTCCGGGGAGCGTTCCGGGTCGCCCGGGCGCGATCCAGCCCCCGCCGGGGACGCCGCAGGTCGGCGTGCCGAGACCGGTGGCTCCCCCGCCCTCCGCCGCGCCGCCCGTGGCCGCGCCAAGCCCCGTTGCACCCGTTGGGCCGCCGACAAGCCCGGCGACGATTGGCCAGCAGCCGCGGGGCGGCCCGCCCGGCGGAACCGTCAGCCGTCCGCCGCCACCGCCCGGCCCGACGATCCTGAGGCCCCCGCCCGGCAATGCCCCGGTGGTCGGCACGCCGCCGCCCGCGCAACGTCAACCCTTTGCCCAGCCGCAGAACCGGCCGAACATCGGGCCGACGCCACCGACCCCGCCCTCCTCGCCGGGGCAGGCCATCCAGCGTGCGCCGGTACGGCAGATCGCGCCGCCGCCGCAGGTACGGCAGGCGCCCCCTCCGCCGCCGCAGCAGTTCCGTCCGCCACCGCCACAGGTCCGGCAGATCGCACCGCCGCCGCAGGTGAGGCAGGCCCTGCCGCCGCAGCAGTTCCGCCCGCCGCCACCGCAGGTTCGGCAGGTGGCACCACCGCCCCAGGTCCGGCAGATCGCGCCGCCGCCGCAGGCAAGGCCGGCACCCGCCCCAGCGGCCCGCCCGGCGCCGGTTCCCTGTACGCCGCAGATGCGCGCCGCACGGCAATGCTGATGCAAATCCAGCAGTAAGCCAAAAGCAGAAAAGGCCGGGTTGCCCCGGCCTTTTTATTGGTCTTCCTGAAAATGAGGCCTTGAGGGACAAGCCGCCGTTCGGTTCAGTGCTTTCGGCTTATTTGTCCAGCCGGGCGATCAGGCTTGAGGTATCCCATCGCTTGCCGCCCATGCTCTGGACCTCGGAATAGAACTGATCGACGAGCGCCGTCACCGGCAGATGCGCGCCGTTGCGCCGGGCTTCGGCAAGGCAGATATCGAGATCCTTGCGCATCCAGTCGACCGCAAAGCCGAAATCGAATTTTCCGGCATTCATCGTCTTGCCGCGGTTCTCCATCTGCCAGGAGCCGGCGGCCCCTTTCGAGATGACCTCCAGCACCGCCTCGATGTCGAGCCCGGCTTTCTTGCCGAAATGGATCGCTTCGGCGAGTCCCTGAACCAGCCCGGCGATGCAGATCTGGTTCATCATCTTGGTCAGCTGGCCCGAGCCGGAAGCCCCGAGCAGGCGGCAGGCGCGGGCAAAGCCCATGATGACCGGCTCGGCGCTGGCGAAAGGTCCGGCATCGCCGCCGCACATCACGGTCAGGACGCCGTTCTCGGCCCCCGCCTGACCGCCGGAAACCGGCGCATCGATGAAGTGGAAGCCGCGCTTTGCCGCTTCGGCGTGGAGTTCGCGCGCGACTTCGGCGCTGGCGGTGGTGTTGTCGACGAAGATCGCGCCGGGCTTCATGCCGTGGAACGCGCCATCCGGGCCGATCGTCACCGCCCGGAGGTCGTCGTCATTGCCGACGCAGGCGAACACGAACTCTTTGCCCTTCGCGGCGTCCTTCGGTGTTTTTGCCGATGCGCCGCCGTGCTGCTTGACCCAGGCCTCGGCCTTGGCAGTCGAGCGGTTGTAGACGGTCAGCGTATGCCCGCCCTTGTTTTTCAGATGTCCGGCCATGGGGTAGCCCATGACGCCAAGTCCGAGGAATGCGATGTCCGCCATGAAAGTCTCCAGATTCGGATGGTTGAGCCGGTGGGGCCTGATGCCTTCTTGCCGCCACCGGGTGTTGCCGTGCTTGGGGGTGTCTCTAGCGCAGCACGAGGTGCCGCGTCAGCCGCTTTTCCATCGCGTCCCAGCCTTGCCGGATGATTTCGACCAGCATCAGGTAGATCAGCGCCGCCACGAGGTAAATCGAAAGGTCGAAGCTGCGCGAGAACGCCAGCCGCGTCGCCCCCATCAGGTCGTAGAGCGTCACCAGAGCTGCCAGCGCGCTGGACTTGATCATCACGATCAGCTCGTTGCCGAGCGGGCGCAGGGCGACGATCAGGGCCTGCGGCAGTTCGACCTTGAGGAAAATCGCCAGCGGGCGCATGCCGAGCGACTTTGCCGCCTCGGCCTGCCCCGGGTGCAGCGACTGGATCGCGCCGCGAAAAACTTCGGCCTGATAGGCGGCGGTGTTGAGCGTGAAGGCGAGAAGGCAGCAATACAGCGGTTCGCGGAAGAACCACCACATGTTGATGTCCTGCCAGAACAGCCGCATGGAACCAAGGCCATAGTAGATCAGAAACAGCTGCACCAGCAGCGGCGTGCCGCGAAAGAACGTCGTATACCCGGCAATGCCGGTTGCCAGAACGCGGTTGCCGCGCAGCCGCCCGAGGGCGAGCGCCAGCCCGATGAACAGGCCAAGCCCGAAGGATACCCCGACGAGCAGCAAGGTGAGCACAAGGCCATCCGCCATGCGGCAGCCGTAGCGTTCGAGCACCTCAAGGCCGATGAGGGCGCCGGGCCATTCGCACCAGGTCATCGGGCGGCTCCCATTCTGAGATAGCCACGGTTGGTGCGGGCTTCGAGCTTTTCGATCCCCCAGGCGGAAATCCCTGAAAATAACAGGTAGATCAAGGCTGCGACCCCGAAGAACAGAAACGGTTCCTTGGTCACGACATTCGCGCGGGTGGCGATGAACATCGTATCCTGAAGCGTGATCACCGAGACAAGCGAGGTTTCCTTCAGCAATACCATCCAGTTGTTGCCGATCCCGGGGAGCGCGATGCGCATCAGCTGCGGGAATACCACAAGGCGAAAGGCCTGCGCCTTGGTGAGCCCGAGGGCGGCGGCGGCCTCGCGCTGTCCTTTCTGGATGGCGTTGAGCGCGCCGAGCCAGACCTCGGCGGTAAAGGCCGACAGCACGATGCCGAGCGCGATCATGCCGGCGACAAACGGCGACATCTCGAGCCGGCCCGGCAGACCCGCCAGCACCCACAGCTTCTGCAGCAGGATCTGGATGCCGAAATAGATGATGAACAGCGTCAACAGTTCGGGAACGCCACGAAACACCGTGGTGTAGAGCGTCGCAAATCCCCGCAGCAACAGGGAGCGCGAGCGCTTGGCGAGCGCAATGGCCAGGCCGAGCGCAAGGCCGAACGGCAGCGTCGCAATCGCGATCGAAATCGTGACCCAGGCACCGGAGAGCAGGGCGTAGCCCCAGCCTTCAGGCCCGAACGAAAGGAGGGAAAGGTATTTTTCCATTCTGCAGGTCCCGGAGGCGAGCGGCGTCGACCCGCCTCCGAGTTCGGTGCGCGGTTACTGGATCGCGACCTTGCCGGTCCATTTCTTGGCGATGGTGTCGAGGCTGCCGTCCTTGATCGATTCGGCGATCGCGGCGTTGAGCTTGTCCCGCAGCGCCGTGTCTTCCTTGCGCAGCGCCATGCCGACGCCCGGGCCGTGGATCGCGGGGTCGCGCGGAACATTGGCGATCACCTTGCAGCAATCCTTGCCTTTGCCCTTGACGAAGTCCTCGAGCGCCTCAGCATCGGCGACGATGTAATCGAGGCGGCCGTTCATCAGATCGAGGTTGGCCTCTTCCTGGGTCGGGTAGGGGCGGATCGTCGAAGCCTTGTAATGCGCTTCAAGGAAGTTCGAGTGGATCGTCGAGCCCTGGGCGCCAATAGCCTTGCCCTTGAGCGCGGCCGGGGAAATATCGGTCGAGGTCACGGACTTGGCCCCGACCATCACGACCGGCGCGCGCAGGTAGACCGAGGTGAAGTCAACCCGCTTCTGGCGCTCGGGCGTGGCGTTCATACCGGCGACGATGACGTCGTACTTGCTGGACAGAAGCGCCGGGATGATGCCGTCCCAATCCTGAACGACCCAGGTGCACTTGACCTGCATTTTCGCGCACAGGCTGTTCATGTAGTCGATCTCGAGGCCCTCGAGCTCTTTCTTGGCATTGAGGTTGTTGAAGGGAGGATAAGCGCCTTCCGTCCCGATGCGGATTTCCTTCCAATCCTTGGCCTGTGACAGGGCGGGGCTGGATACGGCCATGCCGATCGCAACCGAGAAGGCCGAAGCCAGCACTACGCGCCAGGCTCCTGGAGCCGCAAATGTCGTCATCTCAAAATCCTCCCATGTGTGGTTTCGCCGTCTGATTGCGCTTGTTGGTTTAGCCCGACGGCGAACGTCCGACAATCTGCCAAGCAAATCGTGGATTTGGCAATCCGCTTTGTTAGGGCAGGGCATGTTTTTCGACAATTCTGTTGAAGCGGGAGTATTTTTTTACAAAATTGTCAAAATGAATGATCGCGAGGGCTGCTGCGCGGAGCATGGGGCGGAGGCCAACCCGGACGTGTTGCAGGGGGTACCCAAGAATGTCGTCGGTGGGCCATTGACCGGAGCCCCGGCACCTTCCTATCTCAGCCAACGGCGTCCTTGAAACGCCTGCCAGATCGAAAGAGACATGATGTCGGATAAGAATGCTGTTCTTGCTGCCCTCGCGCACCTGAAGATGCCCGATGGGAAAACTGCCCTCGTTCAGTCCGGCGCGCTGTCCGACATCGTCCTGCATCAGGGCAAGGCGTATTTCTCGATTTCCGTAGCGGCGGATGCGGTTGGCGCCGCCGAACCCTTGCGCAAGGCTGCGGAGGAGGCAACCCGCGGCGTTGCCGGCATCACCTCGGCGCTGGTCTCGCTGACAGCCGAAAAAGCGCCCTCGGCGCAGGCACCCGCCGGTCAGCCCGCCCCCGCGACGAAGCCGCATGGCGCGGCCGGCGGCGGCAAGGCCATGGTGGCGGGCGTCAAGCACATCATCGCGGTCGCCAGCGGCAAGGGCGGGGTCGGCAAATCGACGACCGCCTGCAATCTCGCGCTGGCCTTTGCCGCGCAGGGGCTGAAGGTCGGCGTTCTCGATGCCGATATCTATGGCCCCTCGATGCCCAAGCTGTTCGGCATTCATGGCAAGCCGACGCTGGCCGGCGGGCGCGTTCTCAACCCGATGGAGGGATACGGCATCAAGGTGATGTCGATCGGTTTTCTGGTCGATGAGGAAGCGGCGATGATCTGGCGCGGGCCGATGGTGATCTCCGCGATCCAGCAGATGCTGCGCGAGGTCGCCTGGGGCGAACTCGACGTGCTCGTCGTCGATATGCCGCCCGGCACCGGCGACGCCCAGCTCACCATGGCGCAGAACGTGCCGCTCGCCGGGGCGGTGATCGTGTCGACGCCGCAGGACCTGGCGTTGATCGATGCGCGGCGCGGCGTGGCGATGTTCAGGAAGGTGGAGGTGCCAATTCTCGGCATCATCGAGAACATGAGCTATTTTGTCGCCCCCGATACCGGCAAGCGCTACGATATCTTCGGCCATGGCGGTGCCCGGCTGGAAGCGGAGCGGCAGCACGTGCCGTTTCTGGGGGAAATTCCGCTGGCGATGTCGATCCGTGAACGTTCCGATTCGGGGCTGCCGATCGTCGTCACCGAGCCGGAGGGGCCGCATGCCGCCGCCTATCGGGAGATTGCCGGCAAGGTCTGGGCGATCCTCGAAGGGGGGGCTACGATGCGGGCGGCGCCGAAAATCGTTTTTGAGTGAGTTGTCCTTGATCACAATGCAATGCTGATATGCGACTAAAGCATGACGGGCATCTCCGAAACGCGGCGCAAAATCCAGCAAAGCTGTACGAAATCAATTGCAAAAGGCGTTCCGTGCCCTACAAATACGCGTGGTATCGAAAAATAAGAAACGTCTTATTCTTGATGCACGTGTTTTTAAGAGAGGGAGAAAACGCATGAAGCGCCGTCAGTTTCTGACCGCAGCCGGGGCAGGTCTTGCAACGACCGCCGTGGCAATGCCTGCCATCGCGCAGAGCGCACCTGAGTTGAAGTGGCGTGTTACGTCCAGCTTTCCGAAATCGCTCGATACGATCTTCGGCGCCTCGGAAACGCTGGCCAAATACGTCGCCGAAATGACCGACAACAAGTTCCAGATCCAGACCTTTGCCGCCGGTGAAATCGTCCCGGGTCTGCAGGCCGCCGATGCGGTCACCGCCGGCACGGTCGAAGCCTGCCACACTGCCTCTTACTACTACGTCGGCAAGGACCCGACCTTCGCCTTCGGTACGGCGGTTCCGTTCGGTCTCAATGCCCGTCAGCAGAACGCCTGGTTCATGTCCGGCGGCGGCATGGACCTGATGAACGAATTCTACAAGGGCTATAACATCCACGCGATCGTCGGCGGCAACACCGGTTGCCAGATGGGTGGCTGGTTCCGCAAGGAAATCAAGACCCCGGCGGACCTCAACGGCCTCAAGATGCGGATCGGCGGCTTTGCCGGCCGCGCGCTCCAGAAGCTCGGCGCGGTCCCGCAGCAGATCGCGGGCGGCGATATCTATCCCTCGCTCGAAAAAGGCACGATCGATGCCGCCGAGTGGGTCGGCCCCTATGACGACCAGAAGCTCGGCTTCAACAAGGTTGCGCCATTCTACTACTATCCGGGTTGGTGGGAAGGCGGCGCGGCGCTGCACTTCTTCTTCAATCTCGACAAGTTCAATGCGCTGCCGAAGGCCTACAAGGCCGTTCTCGAGGCCGCCTCGCATCTCGCCAACACCGAGATGCAGGCCAAGTACGATGCCAAGAACCCGGCTGCCCTGAAGCAGCTTGTCGCCGCCGGCACGCAGCTCCGCCCCTTCCCGCAGGAAGTGATGGAAGCCTGCCTGAAGGCCTCGAACGAGCTGTTCACCGAGACTGCGGCGGCCAACGCCAAGTTCAAGAAGGTCTACGACGCGCATACAGCCTTCCGGAACGACGAATACCTCTGGTGGCAGGTTGCCGAATACACCTTCGACAACTTCATGATCCGCGCCCGCGCCCGCGGGTGAGGGTGTCAAAATCAAGCGATGGAAGCCCCGGCCCTGTGCCGGGGCTTTTTTTGTCCAAATGGGCGCAAGGCCGGTTTTGCGCCTGCTTTCGCTTGAATCCTGCCGCCGATCTGCTCTGATGGCGCACCCGCCGGGAGAGCGGTTTTTTGCAAGGGAGTGACTTCATGATGAAACGTCGACAATTCCTGGCGGCTGTGCCGGTTGCTGCCGCTGCGACGCTGCCGATGCCGGCGATCGCCCAATCCAGCCCCGAAATCAAATGGCGGCTGACGTCAAGCTTTCCGAAATCGCTGGATACGCTCTACGGGGTTTCCGAGGTCTTCGCCAAGCGCGTCGCCGAAATGACCGACAACAAGTTCCAGATCCAGTGCTTCGCGCCAGGCGAGATCGTGCCCGCGCTGCAGGCGGCGGATGCCGTCTCGAACAACACGGTCGAGATGTGCCACACCGCGAGCTACTATTTTGTTGGCAAGGATCCGTCCTTCGCGTTTGGCACGGCGATCCCCTTCGGCCTTAACGCGCGCCAGCAGAACGCCTGGTTCGGCAATGGCGGCGGGCAGGAGTTGTTCAATGAGTTCCTCGCACCCCATCAGCTGCATTCGCTGGTCTGCGGCAACACCGGAACGCAGATGGGCGGCTGGTTCCGCAAGGAAATCAAGTCGATGGAGGATATGAAGGGCCTCAAGTTCCGCATCGGCGGTTTTG
>CAZNAT010000022.1:11112-47987 GCA_964571245.1 uncultured Methylobacterium sp. | reverse complement strand
CCGTTCGGGGTGACGCGGTAGATCTTCGACCAGCCCTGATCGATCTCCAGCACCAGCCCCATCACGTCCTCGTAGAACCGCATCGCCTGCGGAAGATCGACATAATACAGGAAGGTGATGAGCTTCTGCGTCGCATCGAAGGGCGGGCGTGGGGTTTTGCGGGTCATGGGTCCTCGGCAGGGAAGGCTTTCGGGCAGGGAAGGCTTTCGGGCAAGAAGGCTTTTCGCGAACCGGTGGCTTCACGGTGCTCGCCGGGCACCACGGGATTGCCGGCATTGACCCGCTATTGCCACGGTATACACAATGTATTTTATCGTCAACATGCAACGGCGCGCCGGCGTGGCAACATCGATCCGGCGAAGATTCTTCCGGACAGAACCAAAATTCTGACAAGGGGTTGCGGGCCGGCGCGCGATCGGCAACTCTGCCGGTCCAAACCATGCCCATGGAGAGCTCATGCCCGCCGATGCGACCCTGATCGACAAAACCGCGCTGGAAATGATCGCGCTGCTCGCAAAAGGGGACATTACCCCCCGCGATTGTCTCGACGTGCTGGAATCCCGGATTGGCGCGGTCGATGGCGCGGTCAATGCCCTGCCGACGCTGTGCTTTGACCGCGCCCGCGCCGCCGCCAAGGTCGCCGGAGCAAAACCCGCCGGGGAACGCGGCTTGCTCCAGGGGTTGCCGGTCGCGATCAAGGATCTCACCGATGTTGCGGGTGTCAGGACCACCTATGGCTCGCCGGTATTCGCCAACCATCTCCCGCCCGCTTCCGATCCGCTGGTCGAGCGGCTCGAAGCAGAGGGCGGCGTGATCTACGCCAAATCGAACACCCCGGAATTCGGCGCCGGGGCCAATACCTTCAACGAGGTGTTCGGCGCGACGCTCAACCCCTGGAATACCTCGCGCTCGGCGGCGGGCTCCTCGGGCGGATCGGCGGTGGCGCTGGCGACCGGCATGGCCTGGCTCGCGCATGGCTCGGATCTGGGCGGTTCCTTGCGCAATCCGGCCAGCTTCTGTGGCATCGTCGGGTTTCGGCCCTCGCCGGGGCGGGTGGCGACCCAGCGCTCGGCGCCGGTCGAAAACCTGCTGTCGGTGCAGGGGCCGATGGCGCGCAACGTGCTCGATTGCGCCCTGTTCCTCGATGCGCTCTCGGGCGAGGATATCCGCGATCCCGTCAGCCTGCCTAAGCCGGAAACCGGGTTTCTCGCGGCGGCGCGCTCGGGCTGGATGCCCAAACGGGTGGCGTTTTCCGCCGATCTCGGCATTACGCCGGTGGAGGCCGAGGTGGCGGATATCTGCCGCAAGGCCGCCTTCCGCTTTGCCGAACTCGGTGCCATCGTCGAGGAGGCGCACCCGGATTTCACCGGGGTACACGATGCCTTCAACGTGTTGCGCGCCAAGAACTTCGCGATCTCCAAGAAAGACCTGCTCGAAGCCAGGCGCGACCAGCTCAAGCCCGAGGTGATCTGGAACATCGAGAAAGGGCTGGCGCTGACGATGGCCGATCACCATCGCGCGGAAACGCAGCGCGCGGTGCTCTATGGCCGGGCGCTCAGCTTTTTCGAAACCTACGACCTCATCTGCACGCCGGCGACCATCGTGGCGCCATTCCCGGTCGGGCACCGCTACGTCGAGAGCTGCAACGGCGTCACCTTCGACAACTACGTGCATTGGCTGGCGATCGCCTATGCCTTCACGGTGGTCGGCTGCCCGGCGATCTCGATCCCCTGCGGGTTCACCAAGGAGGGGTTGCCGGTCGGGCTGCAGATCGCCGCGCGGCAACGGGGCGATGGCCGGGTTTTCGCCGGAGCCAAGGCGCTGGAGGAGGTGCTGGGCCTCGGCCGGATCACGCCGATCCTGCCGCGCAAGGGGCATTGACCGGCGAGCGTGTCGGTTACCCGGTCGAGAGCGTGCGGCGCACGGCGTCCTTCCAGCCGGCATAGTTGGCGTCGCGGATCGGCGCCGACATCTTTGGTGTGAACCGGGTTTCGAGCGCCCAGCTCCTGGCGAATTCCGCCGGTCCGGGCAAAATCCCGGCGGAGAGCCCGGCGAGATACGCCGCGCCCAGCGCGGTGGTTTCCTTGACGCGCGGCCGATCGACGGGGGCATTGAGGATGTCGGCGAGGAACTGCATCGTCCAGTCCGAGGCGACCATGCCGCCATCGACCCGCAGCACGGTTTGCGCCGCGCCCTGGCGCAGCTGCCAGTCGCCCTTCATCGCCTCGATGAGATCGCGCGTCTGGTAGCCGACGCTTTCGAGCGCCGCGCGCGCCAGTTCGCGCCTCGTCGTGCCGCGGGTGAGGCCGAACAGCGCCCCGCGCGCATCGGCATCCCAATAGGGCGCGCCGAGCCCGACGAACGCCGGCACGAGATAGACCTGCTGGGCCGGATCCGCCGAGGCCGCCAGCGCCCCGGCCTCGCTCGCCGAGGCGATGACCCCGAGCCCGTCGCGCAGCCATTGCACCGCCGCCCCGGCGATGAAGATCGCGCCTTCGAGCGCGTAGGTCCGCTGGCCGTCGAGCTGGTAGGCGATGGTGGTCAAGAGCCGGTTGTTCGAGGCGACCGGGGTCGTGCCGGTGTTGAGCAGTGCGAAACACCCGGTGCCATAGGTCGATTTCATCATGCCGGGCGCGAAACACGCCTGCCCGACGGTTGCCGCCTGTTGGTCGCCGGCGATGCCGCGGATCGCGACCGGACCACCGAGGATCGCCGCGTCGGTCGTGCCGAAATCGGCGGCGCTGTCCTGGACCTCGGGCAACAGGGCCATGGGCACCCGCAGCAGCCGGCACATTTCGGCATCCCAGACGCCGGCATGGATATCGAACAGCAGCGTGCGCGAGGCATTGGTGGCGTCGGTGGCATGCACCCGCCCGCCGGTCAGCCGCCACAGCACAAAGCTGTCGACCGTGCCGAAGGCCAGCGCGCCGGCCTCGGCGCGGGCGCGGGCACCGGGGACATGATCGAGGATCCAGCCGATCTTGGTGCCGGAGAAATAGGGATCGAGCAGCAGGCCGGTGCGCGCCGAGACCAGAGGTTCATGGCCTTCGGATTTCAGCATCGCGCAGACCTCCGCCGTCCGTCGATCCTGCCAGACGATGGCGTTATGGATCGGTTTTCCGGTTTTCCGATCCCAGATCACGGTGGTTTCGCGCTGGTTGGTGATGCCGATGGCGGCGATGTCGCGCGCCGTCAGGCCGGCTTTGGCAACCGCGTCGCGCAAGGTGGCGAGCGTCGATCCCCAGAGGTCCTCCGGGTCATGCTCGACCCAGCCGGAAGCCGGGTAATGCTGCGGAAATTCCTGCTGGGCGATCGCCACCACATCGAGCGTCCCGGAAAACACGATCGCGCGCGACGAGGTCGTCCCCTGGTCGATGGCGACAAGATGCGGCGTCATGGGCGGCTCTCCTTGCGGATGGCGTTGGTGTTCAGGAGTTAGAGGTCTTCAGGAGTTGGCGATCCGTTGCATGGCAGCCGCCACCGTTCCGGCCTGGGCCATGGTGAGATGCAGCCCGAGTTTGGTACGGCGCCAGAGCACATCCTCACCGGTTTGGGCCCATTCGTGCCCGGCGAGATAGCGCAACTCGGCCTCGCTCAGCGTCGCGCCGAAATCCACGCCGAGATCGGCGGCGGCGGTCGCGGTGCCGAGGAGCATCCGGGCGCGGGTGCCATAGAGCCGGGCGAGGCGGGCGGCATGGTCCGGACCCAGAAACGGATAGTCGGTACGCAGTTGCTCCGCGAGACGCGCCCGGCCTTGCACCGGAAAATCCCCGCCCGGCAACCCGGCGCTCGCGGTCCATTCCGGTCCGGCCTGCGGGAAATACCGTGCCAAGCGGGCGAGAACCGCCTCGGATAGCCGGCGGTAGGTGGTGATCTTGCCACCGAAAATCGACAACAGCGGAGCTTGGCGTTTATGTGGGGTTTGGCTCTCGCCTTCGTCGACATCGAAGACGTAGTCACGCGTCGCGGCCTTGGCCTCGCTGGCGCCGTCGTCGTAGAGCGGGCGCACGCCGGAATAGGTCCAGACGACATCCTCGCGCAGGACCGGTTTGGTGAAATACTCGCTTGCCGCCGCCAGGAGATAGCCGATCTCGGCCTCGCTGGCCCGAACCTCGGCGGGGCTGCCGGCGTAATCCTGGTCCGTGGTGCCGATCAGCGTGAATTCACCCTCATAGGGGATCGCAAAGATGATGCGACCGTCGCCGTTCTGGAAGATGTAGCAGCGGTCGTGGTCGTAGAGCTTGCGCACCACGATGTGCGAGCCTTGCACCAGCCGCACCTTCGCCGCCGAGCGGGTGTGGATGCCGTCGGCGAGAACCTGCGCCACCCAGGGGCCGGCCGCATTGACCAGAACCCGGGCGTGGATCGAGCGACGCGCGCCGGTCCGGGCGTTTTCGACAACGACGTTCCAGCCATCCCCATCCCGCGTCGCCGAGACCGCACGGGTACGGGTTTCAATCCGGGCGCCGCGGTCGGCGGCGTCGCGGGCGTTGAGCACGACCAGCCGGGCATCGTCGACGCGACAATCCGAGTATTCAAACCCCCGGCGAAACAGACCGGATTTGAGCGGCTTACCGGCGATATCCCGTGACAGATCCAGCGTTTTTGTCGGCGGCAGCAGCTTTCTGCCGCCAAGATGGTCGTAGAGGAACAGCCCGAGCCGCAGCAGCCAGGCGGGCCGAAGCCCCGAATGATGCGGCAGCACGAAGCGCAAGGGCTCGATGATATGCGGCGCGGCCTGCCAGAGCACCTCGCGCTCGATCAGCGCCTCGCGCACCAGCCGGAACTCGTAGTATTCGAGATAGCGCAAGCCCCCGTGCACGAGCTTGGTCGACCACGACGAGGTGCCGCTCGCCAGATCGTTCATCTCGCACAGATACACCGAGAGCCCGCGCCCCGCCGCATCGCGCGCAATGCCGCAGCCGTTGATGCCGCCGCCGATCACGACAAGATCATAGTGCTCGCTCAACCGGGTCTTCTCCTGCCGTCCTGCCAGTCTCAGGCACCGCCCGGCACGCCGCCCCACCTGCCGGGCAGACCATGCATCGTGCCGACCTGAACTCTTGCTAACCTGGATTCTTGCTAACCTGAATTCTTGCCAACCTGAACTCTTACCGACAAGGCATGCCGCATTCGGGCGGAGCTGTCACCTCGGGCCGGCGGCAAGTTCACTGTTTTTGCCGCGCGGCTTGTTGTTTGGGCCGGGCTGTGCCACATCGGTGCCAACGAGCAGTGCCTCCCCTTGGGGGGTGAAACGGGAATGCGGTGCGGGCCATTGGCCTCATGCCGCGGCTGCCCCCGCAACTGTAGGCGGAGAGCGTTCTCTCGCGATCCACTGGCCAGCCGGCCGGGAAGGGGAGAGAGCGCATCGACCCGCAAGCCAGGAGACCGGCTGCTCGAAACTGCTGCTGATGGGCGTTCTCCGGCGGGGTGCACGGCGGATGCGGGTTTTGCGCAACGGGTTAAGCCGCGTTTCGACCGTCAGGGCTGGCCGAGGTTTTGGGCTGGTGGAATGCGGGGTTTACCTGTCGGATCGAGCGCGGAGCCTGCCGGCGTGCCTTTGGCCGCTCCAGAGGCCGCGCCCGAATTTTCCCGGGAATTTCATGCTGAGTTCGCCCGGCTGCTGCGCTGGCGGCGCGATACGCGGCGTTTTCTCCCGGATGAGGTCCCGAGCGCGCTCGTGGATCGATGCCTCGCGCTTGCCATGCTCGCGCCCTCGGTCGGCCATGCCCAGCCCTGGCGCTTTGTGAAGGTCGAGAGCTCTTCGCGCCGCGCCGGGATTCTCGCCAATTTCGAGGCGGCCAATACGAGGGCGCTGCAAGGCTACGCCGGGGAAAAGCGCGCCGCCTACGCCCGGCTGAAGCTCGCCGGGCTCGCCGAAGCCCCGGTCCAGCTGGCGGTGCTGTGCGATGAGAGCACGGCGGCCGGAAGCGGCCTTGGTCGCCAGACCATGCCGCAAATGATGCCGTATTCGGTGGTCTGCGCCATCCATACCCTCTGGCTCGCCGCGCGGATGCACGGGCTTGGCTGCGGCTGGATCTCGATCCTCGACCCCGAATCCGCCCTGCGCACGCTCGATGCGCCGCCGGGGCATTCGCTGATCGCGTATCTCTGCCTCGGCTGGCCGGAACGGACGAGCGATGCCCCCGAACTCGAACAGGCGGGCTGGCAAAGCCGGCTCGATCCCTCCGCATTGATATGGACCTGCTGATGAACGACACACTGGCCGCCGCCCGAACCGCCGTACACCGCCCCAAAGGCCCGGTGATCGTCACCGTCTGCACCTCGTGCCGCGCCGTCGGGACCAACCGCGAGGACGCGCCGGGCCTTGCGCTGTTCGAGGCGTTGCGCGCGATGGACGCCGGGGAGGGTGTCCTCATCCGCCCCACGCAGTGCCTGAGCGTCTGCAAGCGCGTCTGCACGGTCTCGATCAGCGCGGAGGGGAGTTATGCCTATCTTTTCGGTGATCTGGTCCCGGACACCGCGCCCGGGGCGGTGATCGCGATGGCGGCGGCCGTTGCGGCGGCCGACTTCGGGTTTGTTACCTGGAAGGACCGGCCGGAAGCCCTGCGCAACGGCATTCTCGCCCGCATTCCCCCGCCGGGCTGGTCGCCCGAAGACGGGAGCGCCCCGGCATGAGCCCGCGTTCGATGCTGCGCTCGACACTGGTGCTCGGCGGCGCGCGTTCAGGCAAATCGCGCCATGCCGAAGCGCTGGCGCGGCAGAGCGGGCTGGAGCGGCACTATCTCGCGACCGCCGGGGCCTTTGACGAGGAAATGCGCGCCCGCATCGCCCGCCATCGGACCGACCGCGCGGCGGACGGCTGGAACACCATCGAGGAGCGGCTCGATCTTGCCGGCGTGATCCGGCGCGAGGCGCAGGAAACCCGGGTGCTGCTGGTCGACTGCCTGACACTCTGGCTCAGCAACGTCATGCTGGGCGGTCTTGATATTGCCGAAGCCGAAACCGGGCTGGTGGACGCGCTTCTTGGCGCAAAAGGCCCGGTGGTGCTGGTTTCGAACGAGATCGGCATGGGCCTGGTGCCGGAAACCGCGCTTGGCCGCGAGTTTCGCGACGCGCAGGGGCGGCTCAACCAGGCCGTCGCGGCGACCCTGCCCGTCGTTCATTTTATCGCGGCCGGCCTGCCGCTCACCCTTAAGGACCAATCATGACCGACCCTGTTGATATCAACGCCCGCCACGCCGAAAAGATGAAGAAGCACAAGGAAGTGCGCGAGCGCATCATGGCCGAGAAAACCATCGAGAAGGGGTTGCTCATCGTCCATACCGGCGCGGGCAAGGGCAAGACCTCCGCCGCGCTCGGCATGGTGTTTCGCCATATCGCCTATGGCATGCCGGTGGCGGTGGTGCAGTTCACCAAATCGCCGGAATGGATCACCGGCGAGGCGATCCTGCTCGAACAATTCCCGGAACTGTGCACCCTCGAGATCATGGGCGACGGGTTCACCTGGGATACACAGAACCGCGAGAAGGATATCGCCTCTGCCCGCGCCGCCTGGGAGCGCACCAAGGCCCTGATCCGCGATGACCGCCACAAGCTGGTGATGGTCGATGAACTCAACATCGTCCTGCGCTACGACTATCTCCCGATCGACGAGGTCGTGGAGTTTCTGAAGGCGGAGCGGCCGGTGAACAAGCACGTCGTCATCACCGGGCGCAACGCCAAGCCCGAGCTGATCGAGATCGCCGATCTCGTCACCGAGATGACGCAGATCAAGCACCCGTTCCGCGCCGGGGTGAAGGCGCAGAAGGGCATCGAGTATTGAGCGGCAGGATGAGCCGGAGCCGGCGTCGATCATGACAAAAACACCCGCGATCATGGTGCAGGGCACGGGGTCCCCAAAGCCATGCCCGGAAAAGTGGCCGCCGGTTTTCCGCAAGGCATGGCGTCGATCATGACAAAAACACCCGCGATCATGCTGCAAGGCACGGGGTCGAACGTCGGCAAATCGACTCTCGTTGCCGGGCTTTGCCGGGCGTTCCTGCGGCGCGGTCTGAGGGTGCTGCCGTTCAAGCCGCAGAACATGTCGAACAACGCGGCGGTCACGGCCGATGGCGGCGAGATCGGCCGGGCGCAGGCGGTGCAGGCGATGGCGGCCAGGGTGGCGCCGAGCGTGCATATGAACCCGGTGCTGCTCAAACCGGAAAGCGACACCGGATCGCAGGTGATTGTGCAGGGCAAGCGCATGGGCAGCCTGAAAGCGCGGGCTTTCGGCGCCCGCAAGGCCGAATTGCTACCCTTCGTGCTCGAAAGCTTTGCCCGGCTTGAGGGCGAGGCCGATCTGATCATCGTCGAGGGGGCGGGCAGCCCGGCCGAGATCAACCTTCGGGCCGGGGATATCGCCAACATGGGGTTTGCCCTGGCGGCGCAGGTGCCGGTGGTGCTGGTCGGCGATATCGATCGCGGCGGGGTGATCGCCAGCGTGGTCGGCACCCACGCGGTGCTCGAACCGCAGGAGCGTGCGCTGGTGCGGGGGTTCGCGATCAACAAATTCCGGGGCGATATCAAACTGTTCGACGGTGGTGTTGAGGCAATCTGCGCGCTGACCGGCTGGCCCTCGCTCGGGGTTGTGCCGTGGTTCGCCGCGGCGCACCGGCTCCCCGCCGAGGATGCGCTGGATCTCGAACGGCGCGGCGAGCACGGCGTGAAGCGGCTCAAGATCGCGGTGCCGATCATCGCGCGGATCGCCAATTTCGACGATCTCGATCCGCTCGGGCAGGAGGCGGGGGTCGAACTGGTGCTGGTGCCGCCGGGCGAGCCGCTGCCTGGGGACGCCGGACTGGTGATCCTGCCGGGATCGAAATCGACGATCGCCGATCTCGGATTTTTCCGGGCGCAGGGCTGGGATATCGACCTTGCCGCGCATCTGCGGCGCGGTGGGCATGTGCTCGGCCTCTGCGGTGGCTACCAGATGCTGGGGCGGGTGATTTCAGACCCCGAAGGCATCGAAGGCCCCGCCGGCAGCGTTGCGGGCCTTGGCCTGCTGGATATCGTGACCGTGCTGACCCCGGACAAGATCACCGCGCCGGTTGTGGCGCGCCATCTCGCGACCGGGCTCGCGGTCAGCGGCTACGAAATCCACCTCGGACGAAGCGAAGGCCCGGATTGCGCGCGGCCGCTGCTTGATATCGGCGGGCGGCGTGATGGCGCCCAAAGCGCCGATGGCCGCGTCAGCGGCACCTATGTTCATGGCTTTTTCAGCGAGGACGGGTTTCGCCGGGCGTTCCTCGCCGGCTTCGGGATCACCAGCACGCTGGCGTATTCCGCCGAAATCGAGGCTGTGCTCGAAGCGCTGGCGGACCACTGCGAAGCCCATCTCGACCTAGATGCAATCCTCGATATCGCCCGTTCACGCTGAAACAATCAGCCACAGAACCGTCAGCATCCCGGCCTGAAGGGCGCAGGCGCCGGCCATCACCCGGAGCGCGCGGCCGATATCCTCCGGCCCGGCATCGCGTCGCCCGGCGGGGTTGAGGTAGGGGTCGTCGAGCTGCCGGGCGCCGTAGCGGCGTGGTCCCGCGAGCGCGAGGCCGAGCCCGCCCGCCATCGCCGCCTCCGGCCAGCCGGCATTGGGCGAGCGGTGGAGGCCGGCATCGCGCAGCATGACGCGTGTCGCCTGAACCGGGTCCCGCCCGACCACCGGCATGGCGAGCGCGATCAGCAGCCCGGCGAGCCGCGCCGGCACGAGATTGACGAGGTCATCGAGGCGCGCGGCGGCCCAGCCGAAGGCTTCATGGCGCAGGGAGCGATGGCCGATCATCGAATCCGCGGTGTTGATCGCCTTGTAGAGAACGAGCCCCGGCAGCCCGCCGAGGGCGAACCAGAACACCGGCGCGACGACGCCGTCGGAGAAGTTCTCGGCGGTGGTTTCGATGGCGGCGCGGGTGACGCCGGCCTCATCTAGGCTTTCGGGATCGCGGCCAACCACCTGCGATACAGCCTGCCGCGCCGCCGCCAGACCGCCGGCCGCAAAGGCCTCCTGTACCCGTGCGACATGATCATAAAGGCTGCGCTGGGCGAGCAGCACCGAGCCGACTAAACCGGTGGCGAGCCAGGAAAACGGCAGCTGGCTCAGCAGCGCCTGAAGCCCGAGCGCCGCGCCGCCGCAGACCGCGAGCAGCAGCGCGAGCGCCAGAACGCCGCAGGCCTTGCGCCGGGAAAACGTGTCGCTATCGCGGTTGAAGGCGTGGTCGAGCCCGTCGATCAGTGCGCCGATCCAGCGGACCGGGTGGGGCAGGCGCCGCCAGAGCGCATCGGGGTCGCCGATCAGCGCATCCGCGACCAGCGCCACCAGAACCGCGAGCAGGACCTCAGCGCTGAACAGCATCGCGCGGCTTCAGGGCATCGATCTGGCGGGCGAGGTGATCGATGGTCTCGACCAGCATCGGTCCGCCGCACACCGTGAGTTTTTCCGGCATGTAGAGCCGTCGCGCGGGCGGGAACAGGTCGATGATCGCCGGGTGAAGCAGCATCGCGCTGCCCTGATCCTCGGGGTTGATATCATCCCGGGATACGAGAATGGCGTCAGGGCGCAGCTTGACGATGGTTTCGAGCCGCACAAAGCCGCCGGCGGCAA
Source organism: uncultured Methylobacterium sp. (assembly GCA_964571245.1). GTDB lineage: Bacteria > Pseudomonadota > Alphaproteobacteria > Rhizobiales > Beijerinckiaceae > Rhabdaerophilum. Next base: position 37,390 of record CAZNAT010000022.1, on the reverse strand, counting down.
TCCCCAGTTCGCCGGCGGCATTGGCCAGCCCGGCTTCCTGCAACAGATCCGACACCAGCGAATCCTTGCCCGAAACCCAGCCGCGCCGCGCCAGCGGCAGGATGCGGAGTTTCTGCCTGGCTGCCGCGATCCTGAGCCGGTCGATCGCGGCATCGAGGGCCGCCACCCGGATCGCGGCGAGGGTCTCGGCCCCGACGAGCGCGCCGAAGCGGAGGATCTGCGCCCTGGTTTCCGCCAGCGAGCGCACGGCGTCGAATTCGGCGATGCGGATCTTCTTCTCGCGGATGAATTCGCGCGTGGCCCGCTTGGTGAAGCGCCCGGCGATCACCAGATCGGGCTTGAGGATCAGCACCTCCTCCGCGGTGCCGGAAAGTGCAGGGTAAGCCTTGGCCTTGTCGAGCGCCCAGGAGCGCACCTTGTCGTGCGCGAAGGGGCTTAGCCCGAGGATTTGGTCGGGGCGAGCCAGATCGAGCAGCAGCTGGTCGGTGCACATATTGATCGAGACGATGCGGCGCGGCGTCTCGGCGGCGCGCGCGGCGCTCGCCAGCATGCCGCCGACGGCGAGGGCCGCCGCGAGCACAAAGGGGTGGGCCAGGTTGGCTCGCTTCATGTTTCCTGGCCTCATGCTCCTTCGGCTCATGGTTCCGCGCCCTCCGCCGGGGGTATCCGGGGTTCGATTTCCCAGGGAACGATCAGCCGTTCGCCCTCGATCATCACCGACATCGCGCGGATGCCGTAAACCCCGGCCAGATGCGCCTCGGTGAACACCGCTTCCGGGGTGCCCATGGCCGCAATCGCGCCATCCGCCATCAGGATGACCTCGTCGGCGAGGCGGGCGGCGAGGGTGAGATCATGCGTCACCGCGATCACCAGCGCGCCGCGCCGGGCTTCGGCCTGAAGATCGCGCATCACGGCGAGCTGGTGGCGGGGGTCGAGCGAGGCGGTGGGCTCGTCCGCCAAGAGGATCGGCGCCTCGACCGCGAGTACCCGCGCCAGCATCACACGGGCGCGCTCGCCGCCCGAAAGGCTGCGCACGGGGCGGTCGGCGAAGCCTTCGGTGCCGGTTCGCGCCATCGCGGCATCGACGATCTCGGCGTCGCGCGCGCTCATTCTCGCGGGATCGACCAGGCCGTGGGGATAGCGTCCGAGCGCGACGATATCGCGGGCGCTGAGCGGCCAATGCACCTGATGGCCCTGCGGCAGATAGGCCATGCCGCGCGCGCGTTCCGGACGGGAGAGGGTGGAAAGCGCCTTGCCCTGAACGAGGATCGCGCCCGTCGAGGGTACCAGCCCGGCGATGGCGCGCAGCAGCGTCGTCTTGCCAGCACCATTCGGGCCGATCAGCACGACGAAACGGCCGGCGGAAAGCGCAAGGGAAACCTCCCGGACAATCGGCGTGCCGCCGAGCGACACATTGACGCCGTCGAGCCGGAGGCCGGGGGCGTTGTCAGGCACCGGCGCGCTCATTGGACGCCTCCTGCGAGACTGCGCCGTTCGCGGACGATCAGGTAGAGGAAAAACGGCACACCGATGATCGAGGTCAGGACGCCGACCTTGATATCCGAGGTCGCCGGAATGATCCGCACCGCGATATCCGCCGCCAGCAGCAGCGTCGATCCCGCCAGCGCGCTCGGCAGCAGCAGCCGGGCCGGGTCATGCGCCACCAGCGGGCGCATCAGATGCGGCGCGACCAGGCCGATGAACGAAATCGTGCCGGCAACCGCGACGGAGGCGCCGACCCCCAGCGCCACGCCGAGAATGACGGTCAGCCGCAGCCGGACCACATCGACGCCGAGGCTCTCCGCCGCGTCTTCCCCCAGACTCAGCGCCCGGAAGGCGCCGCGCTGCGCGAACAGCAGCACCAGTGCGAACACGATGAAGGGCAGGGCGAGGGTGACGTGCCGCATCGAGCGGTCCTCCAGCGAGCCCAGCAGCCAGAAGGCGATCTCCAGCGCCGCGAAGGGGTTCGGCGCGAGGTTCATCGCCAGCACGGTGCCCGCCCCCGCGAGCGAGGATACCGCGAGGCCCGAGAGGATCAGCAGCAGCAGGCTCGCGTTGCGGCCGGCCACCGCGAGCAGCAGAAACACCGAAAGAAACGCCCCGGTGATCGCCGCGACCGGCAACCCCCAGGACAGGGCATTGGTGTAGCCGAGCGAGATCGTCGCCACCGCCGCCAGCGCCGCCGATTGCGGCGCGCCGAACAGCGAGGGCGCGGCCAGCGGGTTTCTGAGCAGCCCTTGCAGCGCCGCGCCGCCGACAGCGAGGATCGCCCCGATCGCTAGCGCCAGAATGGCGCGTGGCAGGCGGATTTCCAGCAGAATAATCCGGGCGGGATCGCCGGGTTCGGCAAAAAACGCCGCGATAACCTCGCCGGGCGTCAGCCGGACCGGCCCGACGCCCAGCGAGACGATGAACAGCACCACCACCAGCCCCGCCAGCACCGGCACGGCGAGCCGTTGCGCAACCGTGGTTCGGCTCGCAGAGCGGCTGTGTCTGGCATCTGGCGAAGCGATGTTCATTCTTCCCCCGCGCACGTTTGCCCGTTTGCCTTCATGATCCTGTGGCTTTTCATTACCATGTGGCTTTCATGCCGGCATACACCGCGCGGCCGGTGGTGCCGTAGTTCGCTACTTCCTGGTAGCGGGCATTATTGAGGTTTTCGCCGCGAACGTAGACGTCGTAGCTCTGGTTGATCTTGTAGTTCACGTGCATGTCAAACCGCGCATAGGGTTTGAGGGGCTGGGTCTGGTTGTTGCCGGAAAAGCGCTTCGAAACCAGCGTCATCGAAGGCTCGATGGTCAGGTTCTCGATCGGCGTGACCGCGAGCCCGAGCTTGCCGACGCTTTCCGGTCGGCGCGCGAGGGTTCGCCCCGTTGCGAGGTCCTTGGCGCGCAGGAAGGTATAGGCCCCCTTGAGCGTCACGTAATCCGCCCAGAGCACCGCGCTGCCTTCGAGTTCAAGCCCCGAGGTCTCGGCGCGCGCGACGTTCTGATAGCAGCCCGCTGGGCAGCCCGGGATGGTCGCAAAGCTGATCAGATCCTGGAACTTGTTGTAGAACAACGTCGCTGAAAGCTTGATCCGGCCATCGAGCAGGCTCTGATCGATCCCGAGATCGCCGCCAAAGGAGTGTTCGGGGCGCAGGGAGGCGGTGCCGTAGATCGGTGCATAGCGCTGGAACAGCGTCGGTGCCTTGCCGCCGGTGCCGATGCTGGTGCGCAGTTTTGTCCCGGTTTCAAGGATGCGATACGCGGCGGTGGTGCGCCAGGTCAGGAAGGTGTCGACATCCGGCACGTGATCGAGCCGGCCGCCGAAGGAAACGTCGAGCCGCTCGCCGATCGGCAGCTGCCAGAGCGAATACAGCGAATGCGTATCCTGCTGGCGGTCGAGCGTTTTGACCCGGGGCGTCAACACCGGGATCAGCCCCTGATCGAAGGTGAGGGCTGTTTCACGTTCGGTTTTCGCGCCCAGAACGAGGGTGCCGAAGCGATCGAGCCGGATCGTGCCCTGGTATTCCGCGGCGAAGCGGTCGCCGGTGAAATCCGAATGCGTCCAGCTCGAGGGGTTGGGGAAGCTTGCCAGTGTGAACCCGGTATCGCGGTAGAAGCGGTCGGTCCGGTTGGCGGAAAGCGTCAGCGCGCTGGTCAACCGGTTGTCGAAGCTATCCGCTTCGGCCCGCGCCCATACCGAATGAAAGCGCCGGGTTGAGGCGGAGGGCGTATCGGGAAAGGCACCGAAGGCGGCGTCGTATTCCGTCCGGGTGACGTTGGACATCGCGCCGACCTCGAAGCGGAAGCCGGTGCCGGGATTGTAGCCGAGGCGGCCAAAGCCGCCGATCGCCTCGGTGCTGTCGTTCTCGAACGGTCCGCGGGCCCGAAGGCGCGGCACGCGGTAGCCATAGCGCGAGAAACCGTCGCGATGCAGCCCGCTGGCGGCGAAGGAATAGCTCCACGGGCCCTTGGTGCCGTAAACCCCGGCGTTGCCGGCGAGGGTGCCGTAGCTTCCGCCCTCGACCTGCGCGAAACCCTGCAGGGGCCCGCGCCCGCGCCTGGTGATGATATTGATGACGCCGCCCATGGCATCCGAACCGTAGAGCGCGCTTTGCGGGCCGCGCAACACCTCGATCCGGTCGATCAGCCCGGAGGGGATCGAGCCGATATCGAATTCGCCGCTGGCCCCGGAGGCATCATTGACGCGGATGCCATCGACCAGCACCAGCGTCTGGCCGGCATTCGCGCCGCGCAGCCGGATCGAACTCGAGCCGCCCGGGCCGCCGGTTTCGCTGATGTCGAGGCCGGGCACATAGCGCAGCGCATCGACCAGCGAGCCCGGGTTGGTTTTGCGAATCTCTTCGGAGGAAACCACGGTGATCGCGCTGCCAGTGCGCTGGATCGCCGTCGGCGTGCGGTTGGCGGTGATGGTGATTTCAAGCTCCCGTCCGGTGCGCGAAGGGGGTGCCTCCGCGGGTTCGGATTGGGAAAATGCCGGATGGATTGGGGAAATAACGAAAAAAGCACTCGTCGCAGCGACGAGCGCGCAGGAAGCGCGAGACATGAGTCCTCCCTTCGGCCCACCGCCGAAGTCTGGGGTTGCACAGGCTCTCGGCCGGTCTCCTGGCTCGCGGGTCAATGCGCCTCTCGTCCTTCCCAGCCCTTTGGGGGCCAGTGGATCAGCGAGAGGAACTCGCCGCTTACAGTTGCGGGGGCAGCCGTGGCATGGGACCGCAAGGTCCGCACCACATTCCCGTTTCACCTTCCTTGCGAAAGGTACCGAAAGCTTTCGTTAAGAACCACAGGGCGTGGGGCGTGGCAAGCCGTCGCCGGGCATTATTTTGGCGGGGGGAAAACCAGTTTCTTGATTCTGCTGGGGTTTGGCGCCGAATTGCCACGTTATTGCAGGAGTTTGACCATTTCGGTGTAGCCCCGGCGGCGGGCGTGCTCCAGTGGCGTGACGCCATCCTTATCCGCAAGGTCGCGCCGCGCCCCGGCCTCCACCAGTGCCTTGACGGTGGCGACATGGCGCGGGCCGCCCTGACCAAGGATCACGGCCTCGATCAGCGCCGTCCAGCCGAGATTGTTGACGTGATCGAGCGGCGCCTTGGCGCGGATCAGCTCGCGCACCACGCCGTCATGACCGAGATGCGCCGCCGCGATCAGCGCGGTGCCGACGTAGATACTGGTGATTTCGCGCGGGTTGCCGCCGATGGCAAGCGCGACCTTCAGGGTTTCGAGGTCGTCCGCCACGGCGGCGATGGTCACGGTGTCGTAGAGCTGCTTGTCGAGCGCGCGCGGGTTGGCGCCGCCCTTGGCCAATGCCCGCATCGCCGCGTGCTTGCCGGCAAAGGTCGCGACATGCAACGGCGTGCGGCCGTTACCGTCGAGCGCATTGACCTCGGCTTTTGCCGCGATCAGCTTCGCGATTGCCCGGACGTCGCCCTTGTGCGCGGCGGCGTGCAGGCCGGAATAGGCCGCGATGTCGCTTTGCGAAGGCGGCACCTGGGCGCGGGCCGCCCCGCCGGTCGGGAGCAGGGCGAGAAAGGGCAGGGCGAGAAGGCCAGCCAGGAGGATCAGCGATCGGACGGGCATGGTCATGTCTCCGCCAACGGTTTCAAGCCTGTCGCACCTGCTGCGGCATGCGCGTTTGCTGCACGCAAGGTTGCGCCCCGCAAGTATTGGCCAAATGGGAGCCCCCGTAAAGCCTTACCCGGAAAACGATCTGCTGTTGGGCACAGGGGAACATCTAGGGTCTGGACCCTAAAGCATTTTCGCTTGCGCCGGGTTTCCATCACGACGTCCCGGACACGACCTCCCGAACATCCGGCCGTCGGACCAGGGGGCGAGCCATGATCTCGAAAGGCGGGAATTGCGCGAGACAGGTGCTTGGCAGGCTAATCAATCTGATTTAGCGATAGTGCATACAACCGGCGGCTTGCAGAGGTCGCTCACCCGGGAGAGAGAGAATGCGTTTTTGCCTGAAACCCGTGCTTGCGCTCACGATGGCGATGAGCGGCGCCAGCCTGTTCGCGCCGGGTGCGGCGGCGCAGGGCCAGCTCAATCTTTATTGTTCGGTACAGGTCGAATGGTGCCAGGCCGTCGCGGCGGATTTCCAGAAGGCGACCGGCATTCAGGTCAATATGACGCAGAAGGGGTCGGGTGAAACGCTGGCCCAGATCCGCGCTGAAATCCAGCGCCCGCGCGGCGATGTCTGGTTCGGCGGCACCGGCGATCCGCATCTTGTTGCGGCGGAGGAAGGGGTTCTGGCGGCCTACACCTCGCCGATGAACGGCAAGCTGCAGGATTGGGCGCTCAAGCAGCATGTCGCTTCGGGCGGGCAATCGATCGGGGTGTATTCCGGCGCGGTCGGCTTCGGCTTCAACACCGAGTTGCTCGCCAAGAAGGGGCTCACGCCGCCGGCGTGCTGGGCCGATCTCGCCAAGCCCGAATTCAAGGGCGAAATCCAGGTCGCCAACCCCAATTCCTCCGGCACGGCCTATGTCATCATCGCCACCCTGGTGCAGCTGATGGGGGAGGACAAGGCGTTTGAATTCCTCAAGGCGCTGCACCCGAATGTGAATGCCTATACCCGTTCGGGCACCGGGCCGATCAAGGCAGTGGCGCGCGGGGAAACCTCGGTGTCGCTCTCCTTCGTGCATGACGCCGTGACCGAAAAGAACGCCGGCTTCCCGGTGGCCTTCGCGACGCCTTGCGAGGGCACGGGCTATGAGATCGGATCGATGTCGATCATCAAGGGCACGCGCAATCTCGCCAACGCCCAGAAGTTCTACGATTGGGCCCTGGGGGCGGAAGCGCAGAAGCTTGGCTTCGATGTCGGCAAGCAGTTGCAGATGCCTTCGAACAAGGACGCGCCGCTGCCGCCCGGCGCGCCCGACCTGACAAAGATGAAGCTCGTCAATTATGATTTCGTGAAATACGGTAAGGCCGCTGAACGTCGCCGTCTGCTGCAGAAATGGGATCAGGATATCGGGTCCCTGCCGCGGTAGCGGGGGCATTCTCCGGCCCGCCCTTGAATTTTGCCAACCGATACTGGGATCAGAGGCTTCCATGGTTCTTTCGCGCATGATCACTTCGCGGCTTCTTCGCCCGTTCGCGGCCTTCGGGCTTCTCACCCTGAGCGCGCTTCCGGCCTCGGCGCAGCAGCTCACCATGCTCTGTGCCCCGGCGGGGGACTGGTGCGAGGCGATTGCTGCGGCTTTCGAACGCGATACCGGCATCAAGGTCGGGATGGCACGCAAATCCGCCGGCGAGATTCTGGCGCAGATCAAGGCCGAGGCGCAAAATCCGCGCACCGATATCTGGTTCGGCGGCTCGGCGGAAACGCATATGGTCGCCGCCGAACAGGGGTTGCTGCAGCCCTATACCTCGCCGAACATGAAGGACCTCCACCCTTGGGCGGTCAAGATCCATCAGCAGGCGGAAGGGCATGCCGTCGGGGTTTCCTCGGGCGCGATCGGTTTGGTGTTCAACAAGGAAATCGCCGCCAAGAAGGGATTCAAGGCCCCCAAGGACTGGTCCGACCTGCTTGACCCGGTCTTCCGCAACGAAGTCCAGATGCCGAACCCGGCTTCCTCCGGCACCGCCTATACGATCATCGCCGGGCTGATCCAGCTCTGGGACGAGGACAGGGCCTTCGATTACCTCAAGAAGCTGCACACCAATATCAACGCCTACACCCGCTCCGGCGCCGCGCCGCTCCGGGCGGTCTCCCGCGGCGAGGCCGGCAGCGCGATTGCGTTCAACATGGAAGTGCAGACCGATATCGCCAACGGCTTTCCGATCGATTTTGATTATCCGACCTCCGGCACGAGCTATGAGGTCGCCTCGATGTCGATCATCAAAGGCTCGCGCAATCAGGCCAACGCCCGGCGGTTCTACGACTGGTACCTGACCGGCCCGGCGCAGGATATCGGCATTCAGGTCAAGCAGTTCCACGTGCCCGCGCACAAGGGCGCCAAGCCCGATCCGCGCCTGCCGGACATGAGCAAGATCAAGCTCGTCGATTACGACTTCAAGAAATTCGGCTCGGCCGAGATGCGCAAGCGCATCCTCGATCGCTGGGAGCGCGAGATCGGCGCCTTGCCGATCAACCGCTGATTTTCTCGAGATCGACGAGGCCAGCCGTGTCCCGGATTGTTCGCTTTGGCTCGTCGGCCTGGATCTGGGGGCTGGCGCTGCTCGCGGTTGTCGTGCTGCCCTGGCACATGCTGGAGGACGCGATGACGCCGGGGCGGCTGTTCGGCCTCGGTGCCGCCGAGCCGGATCAGGCCTCGGCGCTGGCGCAGGCGTTTCGCTTCGGGCGCTGGTGGCTGGCGCTGCCGGGGCTGGCGCTCGTTCTGGCGCTGCCGGCCTTCACGGCGGGGGCCAGCCGGGCAAGACAGGCGTATTTCCTCGGCCTTTCAGGTTTTTCCGGGGTGATAGGCCTTGTCCTTCTGAGTTGGCTGATCGGTCCGCGCGGCTGGGCTTTTCAGGAGCTCGAACAGATGTTCGGGCCGCTTGAAACCGGACAATTTGGCATCGGCATCGGCATGGGCGGCGCGCTGGCGTTTGTGGCTTTCCTGCTGCTCGCGACCGACAGCCTCGCGCTCCGGGGCAAGTTCGGCGGGGACCGGTTTATCGCGGGATCGGTCGGGATTCTGGCCGCCTCCATCCTGATTTTCACGATCTGGCCGGTGTTCACAATCCTGTCGCATGCCTTCAATGTCGAATCGAATGAGCGACTGAGTACGGTTTTCGCGCTGATCGTCACCCGGACCGGATTTCGCTTCAAGCGCGGCTTGCGGCTGCTCACGGTTCTGCCGATCATCACGCCGCCGTTTGTCATCGGCCTCGGGCTGATCCTGATTTTCGGCCGTTCCGGCATCGTCAATCAGGCGGTTTCGAGCCTGTTCGGCATTGAACTCGGCCGCTGGATCTACGGTTTCAACGGCGTCTGGCTGGCGCAGGTTTTTTCCTTCACCCCGACGGCATTTCTGGTGCTGATCGGCATCGTCCAGGGCATTTCCCCGACCATGGAGGAAGCGGCGCAAACCCTGCGGGCGAGCCCGTCGCGCACCTTCAACGCCGTGACCCTGCCGTTGATGATGCCGGGTCTCGCCAATGCGTTTCTGGTGGTTTTCGTCGAAAGCCTGGCGGATTTCGGCAATCCGATCGTTCTGGGTGGCTCGTTCGGTGTGCTTTCAACCGAGATCTTTTTCGCCGTCGTCGGCGCGCAGGTCGATTTCGGCCGCGCGGCGACGCTGGCGCTGATCCTGCTGCTGTTTGCGTTGGCGGCGTTTTTCATCCAGCGCGAGGTGGTCGGCAAGCGCTCCTATGTCTCGATGAGCGGCAAGGGCGATTCGGGATTGACGCAGACCATCCCGACCTGGGTCCGCCGCACAGCGTTTTCCATTGCGCTACCCTGGGCGGTGCTGACGATTGTCGTTTATGTGCTCGCATTGGCGGGGGGCTTCGTCCAGGTCTGGGGTCGCGACTGGACGCCGACGCTGTCGCATTTTGCCCGCGCCTTCGCGATCGACTGGGGGGTGAACGGCATCGTCTGGTCCGGCGGGGCCTGGGGCTCGTTCTTCACCACGATCAAGCTCGCGGCCATCGCGGCACCGCTGACGGCGGGGCTCGGGTTATTGGCGGCCTGGCTGTTGTCGCGGCAGCGGTTCGCCGGGCGGACCGCCCTTGAGTTCGCGCTGATGCTGACCTTCTGCGTGCCCGGAACCGTGATCGGCGTCGCCTATATCCTGACCTACAACGTCCCGCCGCTGGAAATCACCGGTACGGCGCTGATTCTGATCGCCTGCTTCGTGTTTCGCAACATGCCGGTGGGAGTTCGTTCGGGCATGGCGGCGATGAGCCAGCTCGACAAGAGCCTCGACGAGGCCGCGACCACGCTGGGCGCCTCCACCTTCCGCACCTTGCGGCTGGTGGTGCTGCCGCTGCTCAAACCCGCGATCATCACCGCGCTGATCTATTCGTTCGTGCGGGCCATGACCACGGTTTCCGCGGTGATCTTCCTCGTCTCCGCGCAATACGAGATGGCGACGGTGTTCATCATCAACCGCGTGATCAACGGCGACTACGGCCTCGCGATCGCCTATTCGACCGCGCTGATCGTCTTGATGATGGCGGCGATCGGGCTGATCCAGCTCGTCGTCGGCGAACGCAGGCTCGGGCGGCGCAAGGCGCTGGGCGCGGAGCCGATCACGATCCAGGCAACCGGCGCATGAGCACGAAAGACATCCGCGACGGGGCGACAATGGGGAACACGATGAAGAAGCCGAAGGGCGGCGTGGAAGTCCGGTTGACCGGGGTCGGCAAGCGCTATGGCCGGGTGAGTGCGGTCAAGCCGCTCGATCTCGTGATCGCGCCGGGCTCGCTGGTCACGCTGCTCGGCCCCTCCGGCTGCGGCAAGACCACGCTGCTCAGGATGATCGCCGGGCTCGAACGCGTCTCCGAAGGGCGGATCGAGATCGGCGGCCGCGACGTGACGGATCTTTCCGCCGGCGAGCGCAACGTCTCGATGGTCTTCCAGTCCTACGCGCTGTTTCCGCATATGAACGTGCGCGAGAACGTCGCCTTCGGGTTGATCTCCGGCGGGATGAGCAAAAAAGCCGCGCATGCGAAGGCCGAAGAGACCCTCGCGACCGTCGGGCTCGGCGGGCTCGGGGACCGGCTGCCCTCGGAAATGTCCGGCGGGCAGCAGCAGCGGGTCGCGGTGGCGCGGGCGCTGGTTCTGGAGCCGGATGTGTTGCTGTTCGACGAGCCGCTCTCCAATCTCGACGCCCGCCTGCGGCGCTCGATGCGCGAGGAAATCCGCGATCTCCAGCAGCGGCTTGGCGTGAGCGTGGTCTACGTCACGCATGACCAGTCGGAGGCGCTGGCGGTTTCCGATGTCATCGTCGTCATGAAGGCGGCGGAAATTGCGCAGGCGGGTAGCCCGCGCGAGCTCTACGAAGCGCCGGCCAATGTGTTTGTCGCCACCTTCATGGGCGAGGCGAACAACGTCAAAGGCACGATCGAGGCGCTCGACAATGATCGCGTGCGCGTCCGGCTCGACACGGCGCGGATCACCCTGCCGGCGCGCGGGCTCGGTGTCGGCCCGGTCGATGTCGTGATCCGGCCGGAATCGATCCGCATCGACGCGGCGGATACCCCGAACGGGCTCGCCGCGACCATCGCCACCGCGACCTACATGGGTGCCCACGCCGAATACAACCTCGATACCCCCGTGGGCCGATTGTTCGCGATCGTGCCGGATGCGGCGGTGTTGCGAAAACCCGGCGAGGCGGTGTCGCTGGCATTCGCCGAGCGGGGGACGATGGTCGTTCGCCCTTGATGGGGCCCGAAGCGTTTTCAAGCGAAGTGGGTACCGGTTCGCGCCAGGAAAACGCGAGAAAGCAAGAAACCTCCGGCGTTTTCAAGCGAAGTGGGTACCGGTTCGCGCCAGGAAAACGCGAGAAATGCCTCCCTCAGGGCGTGAGCCAGCGGATCTGTCCGCGCTCGACGTCGATCACGGCGGTATCGCCGGTTTCCAGCACCTTTTCATCCGCCCGATGCGCGATATCGACCAGCACCTCGCTCTCGCCGATCCGGACGGCGTAGCGCACGGTCGATCCGAGAAACTCGCGGTGCGCAACCAACCCCTCGAAACGGATGGTTTCGGGGGCGGGTTTGGCAAGCCGCGTGCCGATCCGGGCATTCTGCGGACGGAACATCAGTTTCGAGCCCTTGGCGACCAGCGCATCCATCTCGGCGCCGCCCGGCAGCGTCACCCGGCCGTTCGCTGCCGCGACCGGGCTGAGGATATTCGCCGTGCCGAGAAACCCGGCCACGAACAGGTTCTCCGGCCGGTCATAGAGCGCCATCGGCGATCCGACCTGCTCGATCCGCCCGTCCTGCATCACCGCGATCCGGTCGCAGATGGTGTTGGCTTCCTCCTGATCGTGGGTCACGAAAATCGTTGTCAGGCCCAGCTCCTGCTGCAATTCCCGAATCTCCCGCCGCACCTGCACGCGCATCTTGGCGTCGAGGTTCGAGAGCGGCTCGTCGAGCAACAGAACCTTGGGCCGCACGGCGATGGTGCGGGCGAGGGCGACGCGCTGCTGCTGGCCGCCCGAGAGCTGGCTCGGCTTGCGGTCCTTGAGGTGCGCCAGGCCAACCAGCCGCAGCGCTTCCTCCACCCGCACCTCGATCTCGCCGCGCGGAAGGCGGCGCTCCTCGAGCCCGAAGGCGACGTTTTTTCCCACGCTCATATGCGGCCAGAGCGCATAGGACTGAAACACCATGCCGACATCGCGCTTCCACGGCGGCAGATGCGAGATATCGGCGCCGCCCACCAGAACGCGGCCCTTCTGCGCGGTGTTGAAGCCGGCGATCAGCCGCAGCAGCGTGGTCTTGCCGCAGCCGGAGGGGCCGAGGAACGCGAAAAATTCGCCGGCCCGGATCTCGAGGTTGACGTTCCTGAGAACCTGCACCGCCCCGTAGGACAGATCGACGTGCTCGATGCGGATATCGGCGGCTTCCATCACGAATGCTCCGGGGTCAATGCAGCCCGGCCTTGGCGGCGCTGTCGCGCTCGACAAACCGGTTCGACAGATAGGTGGAAAGCCCGACGATCACGACCGCGATCACCCCCAGCGCCGCGCCCGCGCCGCGCCCGGCGGGGGATTGCATGAAGACGTAGATCCCGTAGGCGAGCGGGGCATCGGCGTTGGATTGCACCAGCATCATCGTCGCGGAAAGCTCGACGGCGGCGGTCGCGAAACTGGTGACGAACCCCGCCGCGATCCCGCCGGTCATCAGCGGGATGACGATGCGGCGCACGGTCCGCATCCGGGTCGCGCCGAGGTTTTCGGCGGCCTCTTCGAGCGAGACCGAGATCTGCTGCATTGCGGCCATGCAGGCGCGCAGGGCGAACGGCAACCGCCGGATCGCCAGCGCCAGCACAATCATGCCCCAGAATGCCGCCAGCGATTGCCCGGAGGGCAGGGTGACGCCGAAATAGGTGCGGAGATAGCCAATGCCGATCACCACGCCCGGCACCGCCAGCGCGGCGGTCGCGGCGTAGTCGAGCCCTTTCGCGCCGGGGGTCTTGGTGCGCAGCACCAGATAGGCGATGGCGCAGCCGAGCACGATATCGATCAGCCCGGCGAGGCCGGCATAGAGCAGGGTGTTGGAGACATAGCCCATGCTCTCGCTCATCGCCTTGCCGTAATGCGCGAGGGTATAGCCATCGGGCAGCGGCGAGAACGACCAGATCGTCGCGATCGACAGCAGGAACAGCCCGACGTGCGGCGCCAGCACCAGCATGAGGATGAGGCCGATGATGCCATAAGCGAACGCCGACATGCCGCGCGACATCTCGCGCTTGGCGAGCCCGCCGCCGCCGCGCTGCACGGTGGCGTAATCCTTGCCGCGCAGCGCCAGCATCGACAGATACATCGCGATCACCGACACCACGATCAGCACTACGGAGATCACGTAGCCCATCGGGTCGGCAAGGCCGATCGAGGTGATGCGCAGATAGGCCTGCGGCGCCAGCATCTCCTTGACGTTGAGCAGCAGCGGGGTCGCGAGATCGTCGAACACCTTGATGAAGACAAGGCTGGCGCCGGCGACATAGCCCGGCATCGCCAGCGGAAACACGATCCGCCGGAACAGCCGGAACCCGGAGCAGCCGAGGTTCTGCGCGGCTTCCTCCATCGCGCGGTCGATGTTGCGCAGCGAGGCCGAAAGGTTGACGAGAATGAACGGAAAATAATGCACCGCCTGCAGGAAGACGACGCCGTTCAGCCCCTCCATGAACGGGATCTTGAAGCCGAAATACTCGTCGAGCAGCAGGTTGATCGTGCCGTTGCGGCCAAACAGCAGTTGCATCGCCACCGCGCCGGCAAAGGGCGGCATGATCAGCGGGATGACCCCGAGCGTCTGCACCAGAACCGTGCCGCGAAACGTGAACCGGCTGGTGAAATAGGCCAGCGGCAGCGCCAGGATCGTCGCCAGCACCACCGCCATCGACGAGACATAGATCGAGTTCCAGAACGAGCGCCGGAACAGGTCATTGGCGAAGAAATCGGCGAAATTCACCAGCGTGAACCCGCTCCCGCCCTTGGGCTGGAAGGCGACCACGATCACCGTCATCACCGGGATGATCAGGAACAGCAGCAGGAACAGCCCCACCAGCAGCGTCACCACGAAGGGGCCGGGCTGGGCAATCAGCCGGCGCAGCCCCAGCGACAGGGGGCTGCGCGCCGCCAGCGGGTCGACATAGGCCATGGGCGCGTTACTTCGCGAGCTTGAGCGCGGCCTCGGCCTTGCCGGCGGCGGCCTCGTATTTCTCCTTGGCGAAGGTTGCCCAGGCCTGCTCCAGCTCGGCCTGCCGCGGGGCCTTGATCTTCGGATCGGTGCCGGTGAACGCCGCCCGCAACTCCGGGCTCTGCGCCTGCGCCTCGGAGACCGGCATCACCGCGATCAGCGCGCGGGCCTCGGCGATCAGCTTGCCGGCTTCGGCGCTTGGCTTTTTGAGGAGCGCCGCCTCGGCGTCGTGGATCGCCTTGGTCGCCTTCTTGAGGGCGTCGAGCTGGAACGTGATCAACTGGTCGTAGAGCGCATCGACGACCGCGTAGCGCTCCTCCGACTGGATGACGTCGAAGGGTTTTGAGCCCGCCAGCGCCTTGAAGTCGAACGGGTTCGGCAGCCCGGCGGGGGCTTTGGCATAGGAGGCCGGGCGCACCGGCAGGCGGCGGATCGCGGGGTCGAACAGGATCGCCTGGCCGGCTTCGGAGAGGATGAAATTCACGAAGGCTTCCGCCCCGGGCTTGTTCGGCGCGTTCCTGACGATGCCGATATTGGCGGGAACGATGGTCGAGAGCGTCGGGTAGGCGAATTTGACCGGAAAGCCCGCGCCTTGCGCCGAAAACGCAAAGAAATCGATGACCACGCCGAGGCCGACCTGCCCGGAATTGACCGCATCCGGCACGCCGAACGAACGGTCCATCACCGAGCGCAGATTGCCCGAATAGGCCTTGACGATGCCCCAGCCCTTGTCCCAGCCGCCGGTTTGCAGCAGCGCCTCGATCGTCAGGTGCGTCGTGCCCGAACGCGAGGGCGCGGAAATCGCGATGTGGTCGTGGTAGACCGGCTTGGCGAGATCCTCCCATTCCTTGGGCTCGGGCAGCTTGTTCGCGCTCATGTAGCGGGTGTTCCACATGATGCCGTAGCCGGAAGCGGCAAAGCCCGAATAGAACCCGTCGCGGTCATGGATCGGGAACGCGCCGATCTTTTCGGGAATGCCTTCGGTCTTCGGGACGAATTTTTCGAGCAGGCCCTTGCCCTTGAGGACCTCGAAGGCATCCGGCGCGGAAGCCCAGAACAGATCGACCGCATTGTTTGATTTTGTTTCCTCGACGAATTTCACGCCGGCATTGGTGTTGCGGTTCTGGATCTCGACGCTGGTTCCGGGAAATGCCTTTTCGAACGCGATCTTGAACGGTTGCGTCACGTCCTTCGAGAACGAGGTGACGATCGTGATCTTGCCGGCCGGGGCCGGAACGCCCGTTGCTTGACCGCTCGTTGCTTGGGCGAAGGCGGCCGGCGCCAGCGCGAAGAGCGCCGCTGCCGCCAGCACGAGACGGCGCGAGGGCGTGTCGGGCGAGCCGTTATTCTTGCCGCGAATGGCGTCTTTGCAGCGAGTGGCGTCTTTGAAGCGAGTGGTCATGGCGGCCTCCGGCATCGGGTCAATTTCATGTCAAGCTTATGCGATTGGCGTCACAAGAAACAGCCCTGAAACGCCGTCGAAACGGGAGGACACAGGCGTTTTCGGGCGCGTGGACGCGCCTCTCACCCCGGATGGCCGGCGATCACGCCCTTGCGGATCAGAAAACAGCCGTAGGGCCGGGGGTCGCCGACCTGCACCACGCCGAAGGCGGCTTTTGCCGCCGTGTAGAAGGCGAAGCGCTCGATGCCCACCATCGGCAGGGGGTGTCCCGCCGCGCGGTCGACCTCGAACTGAACGTGGGCCTGAACCTGCGGGATGGCGGCGGGATCGCCGACGACTTCCATCCGCCGCACCGGATCGGGCTCGAAATCATCGATCGGCAGCAGCGAGAGGATCGCGCGGGCGGCGCGGTCCATCGTCAGGCCGGGGAGCCGGATCAGCCGCCCGGAACGGCTCGCGCGGGCAATCGTCTCCGCCGGGTGGTTGGCGTCGACCAGCGCGAGGTCATCGCCATGGCCCATCGCCGCCAGCAACTGCAGCAGATCGGGCGAGAGTACCGGATCGATCCCCTTGAGCATGCGCCTATCCTTTCAATCGGTCATGGCCGCCCGTCATCGAGGGCGAGCGTTCCTCGGGTGGAGAGGTAGACCCGCTCCGCATTGCCGCCGAAAACGGCTTGCCGCTCGGCGGGGGCGAGCCCGGCCAGCAGCGTTTCGACCGCCGCGCTCCATTCGCCATAGCCGGCGGCCAGCGTGCACACCGGCCAGTCGCTGCCGAAGATCAGCCTTTGCGGGCCAAAATAGGCGATGAGCGGCGCGACATAGGGGCGGAGCCGGTCGATCGTCCAGCCCGCGCCGGCCTCGGTCACCAGCCCCGAAAGTTTGCAGGCGACATTCGGGCGGGCCGAAAGCGCCAGCATGTCGCGCTGCCAGGGGTCAAGCCGGCCGGAGGCAATGTCGGGCTTGGCCGCGTGATCGACCACGATCGCGAGGGCAGGGTGGCGATCGGCGAGCGCGATCAGGCGCGCAAGATGGACCGGGCGCACCAGCGCATCGAACACCAGGCCGAGGCGTTGCATAGCGGCGAATGCCGGCTCAAGCTGGGGGTGCAGCATCCAGTCGGGGTCGGCGATGTCGTGGATCATCGGCCGCAGCCCGACAAGGCGCGGGTTTTGCGAGAGCGTGGCGATGGTTGCAGCGGCATTCGGCGCGGTAAAATCCACCCAGCCGACCACGCCGGCGACAAACGGCGTTGTTTGGGCGATATCGAGCAGAAACGCGGTTTCCGCAGCGCTTGGCGCCGCCTGAACGAGGATGGTCCGGGCTATCCCGGCGGCTGCCAGCAGCGGCGCGAGATCGCCCGGCATGAAATCCCGGTAGATCGGCGCGAGTTCAGGCGTCAACCAGCCGTAATCGCCGCGCGAAAGCCGCCAGAAATGCTGGTGGGCATCGATCCTCATCGGCAGGATGTCTTGTTCATGGCGTCTGGTTCACGGCGTCTGGTTCACGGCGTCGGGGCGTTGGCATCGAGCAACCCTTCGGAGACGAGATCCTGCCACAGGGCGGCGGGCGGGGACATCCCGAGCGCCGTGACCTGCGCCGCGACCTCCTCGGGCCGGACCGCGCCCAGAACCAGCGAGGATATCGCCGGATGTCCGAGCGCGAAATGCAGCGCCGCGCGAAACAGCGGCGTGGCGTGGCGCCGGCAAACCGTCTCGATCCGCGCGACCTTCGCCAGGATCTCCGGCGGGGCCTCGCGGTAGTTGTATTTCGCGCCCGCTACCGCGCCGGTGGCGAGAATGCCGGAATTGAACACCCCGCCCAGCATCACACCGATGCGTTTTTCGAGCGCCAGCGGCAGAAAACCAACCAGCGCCGGCTGTTCGAGCAGGGAATAGCGCCCGGCGAGCAGCATGGCGTCAAAATCCCCGGCGCGGGCGAAGCGTTCGCAGATCTCGGCTTCGTTGACGCCGACGCCGATGGCGCGGACCGTTCCCGCCCTGCGGAGAGCTTCGAGCGCGCGATAGGCCCCGTTCATCGCCTCGGAAAACCGCTGCTCGACCGCGGCCTTGCCGTGGGTCCAGACGTCGACATCGTGGATCAGCACGATGTCAAACCGGTCCACCCCGAGCCGCAGCGCCGATTGCTCGAGCGAGCGCATCGCGCCGTCATAGGAATAATCGAAGCGCGCGGCATGCGGCAGCCCGCCGAGGTAGCCGGAGCCGGCGCCCTTCGGCGCAAACGGTGCCATCACCCGGCCGATCTTGGTGGAAAGGATCGCGCCGTGCCCCGGCACCCGCCGCAGGGCCGCGCCGATCCGGTGTTCGGAAAGGCCGTGGCCATAGAGCGGCGAGGTATCGATCAGCGTCACGCCGGCCTGAAGCGCTGCGACGACCGTATCGATCGCGTCGGCCTCGTCGATGCGCTGGTAGAGATCGCCGAGCGGGGCGCCGCCAAACCCGAGGACAGACACGTCGAGCCCCGAGCGCCCCAACGGGCGGCTGGGCAGGGCAGCGGGCGGCGGGGCGGTGGCGCCTCGGGTCATGCGGCAAGAAGTCATGCGGCAAGAGATCATGGGCAGAAATTCATGGAAACGGCTTTCAAGCTCGGGAATGGCGGACAGGCGTGAGCTTGCCATCCCCGGGAAAGTTTTTCAACTAACATGTCAGTGTTGACATGTTGGGTCCTGCGCGCCAGCATGACGGAAACCGGAGGCTTCCTGATGGATCGTATTGGACTGAATTGCGCGCTCTCGACGCCGTTTTTCGCGCAGGGCGGGGTTGATCTGCCGCGCCTCGTCGAGCACGCCCGCTGGGTTCTCGGGCAAGGCGCCAATGGCATCACCGTGTTCGGGACCACCGGCGAGGGGGCCTCGCTCGGCCTTGGCGATCGGTTTGCCGTGCTCGGGGCGCTGGCCGGAGCCGGGTTCACCCTGCGCCGCGAGGTGATCGCCGGCGTTTCGGCCTCGGCGGAAGCGGATGTCCTGGCGCAATGCCTTGCGGCCTACGAGATGGATTGCCAGGCGCTGCTGCTGGCGCCACCGTTCTATTTCTCGGGCGTCAGCGACGAGGCGCTGTTCCGGTTTTTTGCCGGCCTGTTCGAGAAGCTCGGCCCGCGGCTGCGCGATGTGTTTCTCTATCATATTCCGGGCATGACCCGGGTTCCGCTTTCGGTCGAGTTGACCCAGCGCCTCGCCAGGGCCTTTCCGGGTGCGATCGCCGGCGTCAAGGATAGCGCCGGCGATTGGGCGATGACGGCGCGTCGGCTCGCCGAATTGCCGGGCCTGCACATTCTCGTCGGTGACGAGCGCCAGCTCGCCCGCGCGGTGCAAAACGGCGGGGCTGGCTCGATCTGCGGGCTCGCGAATGTCGCGCCGGATCTGCTGCTGCCGCTGGCCAATGAGGGCAGGGATGACCCGCGCATTCACGCCATGGTCGATGCGATCCTCGGCTATTCGTTCATGCCGGCGATCAAGGCGCTGATCTCGGCGCGGCTCGGTGACCCGGACTGGCGGATCATGCGGCCCCCTCTCGATGCGCTGAGCGCGGCGGAGGCGACGAAACTCGCAGGACAGATCGCCGATATCCGGCTACACAAGGCGGCATAGTTCCCATCGAAGGGCAGGATGCCAGAAAGGGCGGCGGATGCGGGAGGACACCACCAAGCTGCGCGACCGGGCCTATTCCAGCTTTACCGAGAAGCTGCTGGCGCGGGACATCCTGCCGGGACAATTCGTCTCGCAGCGCGAGCTTGTCGAGATCACCGGCATGCCGCTCGGCGCGATCCGGGAGCTGATCCCGAGGCTCGAGGCCGAAGGCTTGATCACCACCGTGCCGCAGCGCGGGCTGCAAATCGCGCATGTCGATCTCAATCTGATCCGCAACGCGTTTCAGTTTCGCCTGTTCATCGAA
This sequence comes from uncultured Methylobacterium sp., assembly GCA_964571245.1. Classification (GTDB taxonomy): domain Bacteria; phylum Pseudomonadota; class Alphaproteobacteria; order Rhizobiales; family Beijerinckiaceae; genus Rhabdaerophilum. The sequence continues at coordinate 17,760 of CAZNAT010000022.1, read as the reverse complement.
CGCGAGGCGACGGCGCTGTTTGCGAAAAACGGCAGCGATGCGCTGATCGCACGTCTCAAGAAGGCGCATCTCGACATCATCGCCCGGGCCCAATCCGGCGAGAAGGACGACGAGAACAGGAAGCAGGTGCTGATCGTTGATGCGGAAGCCACCGACCGGATGCTGCACGAGGCGATCATCGAACACCTCGAAAACGATATCATTTCAAAAACCTATTGGGTCAACTGGATCAAGATCAAGATCATCCGCCAGAACGAAACCCGGCTCTATGACGATCTGGTGATCCCGGTGATGCAGGACCATCTCAAGGTGATCGAAGCGCTCGAACGGCGCGATCCCGAAGGCGCGGCGCTGGCGATGAGCGAGCATATCGCGATGGCCCGCAACCGGGCGATCAATCTTGAGGGCTAGGGCAACCACGCACGGCGGATGCCCGCCAGGCGGGCGTGGTGCCCGATAACAACAGGCCGAAGGCCGCTCAAACAGGGAGGAAGACGCGATGATCGAAAGACGGATGGTGTTGAAAAGCGCCGGCATTCTCGCCGGAACCGTGGCGATGCCGGCGATCTTGCGGGCTCAGGCCACCGTGATCCGCTGGGGCGAATTGCTCGCGCCCTCGCATCCGCAGGTGCAGATGATCGACCGCATCCTCAAGGAGGTGAAGGAAAAATCCGGCGGGCGGCTCGAAATCCAGTCCTTCCCCAACGGCCAGCTCGGCTCGGGCAAGGACATGATGGAATCGGTCTCGGCCGGGGCCTTGCACCTGACGACCGATGGCGCCGGCGCGCTCGGTGCCTTCCTGCCGCAGGTCTCGGTGGTCGAGGCGCCGTATCTCTGGCGCGATGCCGCGCATATGGCGAAGGTTTCGGCCTCGCCGGAATTTGCCAAGATGAACGCCGATCTCGTCGCCAAACGCGGCATGCGGATGCTCAACGTCACCTATTACGGCAAGCGACACCTGACCTCGGGGTCGAAGGCGGTGAAATCGCCGGCGGATATGGTCGGCTTCAAGCTGCGCGTGCCGCCGGTCGATGTCTTCCGGGCGATGGCGGATGCCTGGGGCGCCAAGGCGACGCCGATCGCCTTTCCCGAGCTTTATCTTGCCCTCAGCCAAGGCGCGGTCGACGGGCAGGAGAACCCGTTGCCGACCATCCAGTCCGGCAAGTTCTTCGAGGTGCAGAAGCATCTTGTGCTCACCGAGCATATCATCACGCCGCGCATGATCATCGTCAACGAGGCGTTCTGGAAGGGTCTGCCGGCGGCGGATCGCGGCATTCTCGAAGCGGCGTTCAACGCCGGGGCCGCCTGGCAGGACAAGGAACTGCTGGCGTCGGAAGCCACCCTCGTCGGCACCCTCAAGGGGGCCGGGATGAACGTCGTCGAGGTCAATGTCGAGGAATGGCGCAAGCCGGTGCTCGCCAGCGTGCCCAAGCTGTTCGAGGAAAAATGGGGCAAGGGCACCTTCGAGGCGCTCCAGAAGCTCTGAGCCGAGAACAGGTCGGTGAGGCAGGGCCGGTTCGCTGGCCCTGCCGTCGATCGGCGGATGAAAAACCATGAGGGGCGGGAGATGAAGCGTATGCGCGACGGGGTTGCGCGGCTGGTGGATGGCGCCGCCGTGCTGCTGATGCTGGGGCTGCTGGGCTGCGTCACGCTGGGTGTGATCTTTCGCGGGCTCGGCAACCCGCTGGTCTGGAGCGACGAGCTCGCGCAATATCTCCTCGTCTGGTGCGGCTTTGCCGGCTGGATGATCGCCGCGCGACGCGGCAGCCATATCCGCATCACCGTCTTCCTCGACATGATGCCGCGCGCGGCCCGGCTGGTGGCCGAGGCGGTGATCCAGCTGGCGGTCATCGCCTTCGCGCTGGCGCTGCTGTGGTATGTGCCCTCGGTCATCCAGCGCAATCTTGATATCGAGTTCGTCAGCCTGCCGATTTCGGCGGCGCTGCTTTATATCCCGGTCCCGATCGCCGCTTTCGCGCTGATTATTCAGGCGCTGGTCGATCTCGTCCACGCCCTCAACGGCAAATTGCCGGTCGCGCTTGAGCCGGGAAGCCACGTGTTATGACGCTGCTGATGTGGAAAATCCTCGGCGGCTGGTTCGTCGCGCTGCTGGCGGGAGTGCCGCTTTTTGCCTCGATGGGGCTGGCGGCCTTTGCCTTCGTCTGGCTCGCGGGGATTCCCGCCGGCATCGTGCCGCAGAAGATCGCGCAGGCGGCGAATTCGTTTCCGCTGCTCGCCGCGCCGCTGTTCATCCTGATGGGCAACATCATGAATGCCTCCGGTGTCACCGACCGGATTTTCGCCTTCGCCACCGCCTGCGTCGGCTGGCTGCGCGGCGGATTGTGCCATGCCAATATCCTTGCCAGCGTGATTTTCGCCGGCATGTCCGGTTCGGCGGTCGCGGATGCGGCGGGGGTCGGCACGCTCGAAATCAAGGCGATGCGCGACGAGGGCTATGACGCCGAAACTGCCGCCGCGATCACCGCCGCCTCGGCGACCATCGGCCCGATCATTCCGCCCTCGCTCCCCATGGTGATCTACGGGGTTTCGGCGGATCTCTCGATCGGCAAGCTGTTCCTGGCCGGCGTCATTCCGGGGCTGCTGATGGCGGGCTCGCTGATGGCGATGGTGGTGGTCATCGCCCGGCGGCGCGGGCTCAACCCGAGCCCGTTCCCGGGGCTCGGCGCGGTCTGGCGGGCCTACAAGGCCGCGCATTGGGCGCTGATGACCCCGGTGATCCTGTTCGGCGGCATGATCACCGGCTGGTTCACGCCCACCGAGGCCGCAGCGGTGGCCACGGTGTATGCGCTGATTCTCGGGCTGTTTATCTACCGCGATTTCAGCCTGCGTGATCTGCCGCGCATCATCGTCGACACCGTGGAGACAACGGGGGTCGTGCTGGCGCTGGTGATGGCGGCCTCGGCGCTCGCCTGGGGGCTGTCGCTCTCGCGCATCCCGCAGACCGTGGGGCCGCAGATCGTGGCGCTGGTCGGCTCGCCGCTGGTGTTCCTGCTGACGGTCAACGTCCTGCTGCTGGTTGTCGGTTGCTTCATGGAGGCGCTGGCGGCGATGCTGATCCTGATCCCGATCCTGGCGCCGGCGGCGATCCAGTTCGGAATCGACCCGATCCAGTTCGGGCTCATCTTCGTGCTCAACCTGATGATCGGCACGATCACGCCGCCGGTCGGGGTGGTGCTGTTCGTCACATCGAAGATCGCCGGGATTTCGTTCGAGGCAATGAGCCGCGCGATCCTGCCCTGGCTGTTGCCGCTGCTGGCGGTGCTGCTGGCGATCACGCTCTGGCCGCCGCTGACGACCTGGCTACCGCAGCTGATCCTGGGGAAATAGCGGCAGTTCCCGCAGCTGGCGCGGCATCCATCAACGAACAGAGGCTCAGAACGCCGCGAAAGGCTCGACGATCATCTCCATCCGCTCGCCGGCAAAGACGCTTTCGACGTATTGGATCGGCGTCTGGTCGGGCAGGGCGTCGATGCTGATCGATTGCAGGACCGGGGCGCCGGACGCCAGCGCCAGCAGGCCGGCTTCCTCGGCGCAGGCTGTGCGCGCCGAGAACCGGGTCGAAAGCCGGATGTAATCGGGGATACCGGCGGCCATGAACGCGGCGGAGATCGACGCGCCGGAGGCTTCCAGCTGCTGGACGAAATCCGTGAAACGCAAGGCGTCGAGATAGTGTACGCCGGAGGAGACGGGAACGCCATCCGCCCGGCTCAACGTCCGCAGGACGTGTACGGGAATGCCGGGGCGCAGGCCCAGGGCTTCGGCGACATGGCGCGGCGCCAGCACGCCATCGACCTGAATGCCCGCCTGGCTGAAGTTCGTCCTCAGGCTGACGCGCCGGCCGATGCGATAGGGAAAGCGCTGGGCCAGCACTTCGGTGCCGCGCCCGCGCTCGACCGAAACCAGCCCGCGCTCCGCCAGATGCCGGAACGCCTGCCGCACGGTGTGGCGGTGAACGCCGAATTCCTCGGCCAGAACCGTCGAAGGCGGCAGAAGAGCGCCTGCGGCATAGGTTCCGGCGCGGATCCGGTGCTCCAGCACTTGCGAAATCCGCCGCCAAGCGAGGCCGGGCGCGGCGGGCGTGGTGACGTCATCCGGCAAGGGGAAGGCGGGGTCGGCTTTCGGTGTCATGAACCTGTCGCAGGGAAAGTCTAGACATTGCGTTGTTGAGAGAGTTAAAGTCTAGACATATCACGATTCCCGCCGGATGCCACCCATGAACCTGCCCGATCATCAGCCGCCCAGCCCGCCATCCCGTAAGCCCTCGCAGGTTATCCGCCGCCGCCAGATGCATATGGCGGTTCTCGCACGGGCGGAGCGGGGGGATCTTCAGGCCTTGCTCGGGACCCTCGATCCCCAGCCCGCGTTTTCGATGCTCAAGCCGCCAGAAACCGGGACGGTGATGGTGGAGGGGCGCGCGGGCGGCGCCGGCAGCCGGTTCAACCTCGGCGAGGCGACGCTGACGCGCTGCGCCATCCGGCTGGAAAGCGGCACCATCGGCTTTTGCCATGCGCTCGGGCGCGACAAGGAGAAGGCGCGGCTGGCGGCGCTCCTCGAAGCCGCGCTCCAGGATGAGCCGGACGGCGGCCCGCTCCATGCCGGGCTCAACGAGATCGCGGCGCGGCAGCGGGCGGCAAAAGCGCTCGCCTCGCGCAAGGCTGCGGCGTCCAAGGTCGAATTTTTCACGATGGTGCGGGGGGAGTGAGCGCGATGATCGCGAATGCTGCGCAGAACAACCCCGGCACCGGGTTCACCGATCCAGTTTTCCAGTCGCAGGCCGCCTTTCGCGCGGTGCTGGCGGCGCTCGCCGAGCCGGGAACCATCCACCGGCTCGATACGGGCTTTGCCGGACCGGAGGGGTTGGAGCCCGCGAGCGCCATCGTGCTGCTCACGCTCGCCGATTTTGAAACGCCGGTCTGGCTCGATGAGCCTCGCCGCGCCGGGCAAGCGGCGCTCTGGCTGCGCTTTCACGCCACAGTGCCGCTCGTGACCATCCCCGAGGCGGCAGGCTTCGCGGTGCTCTCCGGGGCTTGCGACGCACCCCGGCTCGACGCCTTTCATCCCGGCACGGACCTCTATCCCGACCGCGCCGCGACACTGCTGATCGAATGCGACGCGCTGGAAGGCGGTGAGCCGGTCGAGCTTTCCGGCCCGGGCATCCCGGATCGGCGGCGCATCTCACCCAAGGGCCTCCGGGCCGGGTTCTGGGACGAGATCCGCGCCAACCACGCGCACTATCCGCTCGGGGTCGATGTCGTGCTGGTTTGCGGCCACGCGATCATGGGGCTGCCGCGCTCGAGCGCGGCGATTTCCGGTGCGGAAGCACTGGATAGCGGCCGGCTATCCGATGGGGAGGTGCGCTGATGTATGTCGCGGTCAAAGGCGGCGAGGCGGCCATTCTCGCCACGCATGAGCTGGTTGCCGAAGCCCGGCGCGGCGATCCGGGCGTGCCGGAGCTGGCGGTGGAACAGATCCGCGAGCAGATGGGGCTCGCCGTCGCGCGGGTGATGAACGAAGGCTCGCTCTACGATCGCGATCTGGCGGCGCTGGCGCTCAAGCAGGCGCAGGGCGACGCGATCGAGGCGGCGTTCCTGATCCGCGCCTTCCGCACCACCCTGCCGCGATTTGGCGCCTCGGTGCCGGTCGATACCGCGGCGATGGCGATCCGCCGCCGCGTTTCGGCGACCTACAAGGATCTTCCGGGCGGGCAGGTGCTGGGCCCGACCTACGACTACACGCATCGATTGTTCGATTTCGATCTGATGACGCCGGGCGCTGCGCCGGTCGCTGGGGAGGGGGCGGCGCCGCTCGATGCGAGAATGCCGCGCGTGCCGGATATTCTTGGCGCCGAAGGGCTGATGGAAGCGGAGTTGCCGGCCCCGGGCGATCCCGCGCCGTTCGATATCACCCGCCAGCCGGTGGCGTTTCCGGCCTCGCGCGATGTCCGCTTGCAGACCATGGCGCGCGGCGACGAGGGCTTCATGCTCGGTCTGGGGTATTCGACCCAGCGCGGGTTCGGCAACAATCACCCCTTTGCCGGCGAGATCCGCATGGGCGAGGTTTCCGTTGAATTCGTGCCGGCCGAACTCGGGTTTGCGGTCGATCTCGGCGAGATCACGCTCACCGAATGCCAGATGGTGACGCAATTTGACGGCTCGAAGGATATTCCGCCGCAGTTCACGCGCGGTTACGGGCTGGCATTCGGCCATTCGGAGCGCAAGGTGATGGCGATGGCGCTGGTCGATCGCGCGCTCAAGGGGCGCGAATTGGGCGAGGCCGCGGACCACCCGGCGCAGCAGGACGAATTCGTGCTCTACCACTCGGATAACGTCGAGGCGGCCGGTTTCGTCGAGCACCTCAAGCTGCCGCATTACGTCGATTTCCAGGGCGAACTCGAACTCATCCGCCGTATTCGTGCCGAGCGCGCGGCCAAGCTCGCCGCTGCGGCAACCGCCATGCCGGAGGCCGCCGAATGAGCACGCAGGATCGGACCGCCTCCCAAGGGGTCAGCGACTACAATTACGCCTATCTCGACGAGCAGACCAAGCGGATGATCCGCCGCGCGCTGCTCAAGGCCGTCGCCGTGCCGGGGTATCAGGTGCCGTTCGGCAGCCGCGAAATGCCGCTGGC
>CAZNAT010000022.1:0-11102 GCA_964571245.1 uncultured Methylobacterium sp. | reverse complement strand
TGAGGACACGCTCAAGGTGATCGATCAGGGCGCGGACGACACCACCAACGCGGTCTCGATCCGCCGGTTTTTTGCCCGCACGGCGAACGTGAAGACTACGGAGGCCACCGGCGCGGCGAGCATCATCCAGACCCGGCACCGGATCCCCGAGGAACCGCTGCAGGCCGGGCAGATCCTGGTCTATCAGGTGCCGCAGCCAGAACCTTTACGCAAGCTGGAGCCACGCGAACTCGAAACCCGGAAAATGCATGGTTTTGCCGAATACGGGCTGATGCAGGTTCGACTTTACGAGAATATCGCCCGCTTCGGCGAGGTGACGACCACCTATGACTACCCGGTCAAGGTGAATGGCCGCCACATCATGGCCCCGAGCCCGATCCCGAAATTCGACAACCCGAAGATGCACAGGTCGCCGTGTCTGCAATTGTTCGGCGCGGGCCGCGAAAAACGTATCTACGCCATCCCGCCCTACACCGACGTGATCAGCCTCGATTTCGAGGACCATCCGTTCCGCATCCAGAGCTGGAAGGCGCCGTGCGGGCTCTGCGATTCCAGGGAAAGCTACCTCGATGAAGTGGTGATCGATGACCAGGGCGGGCGGATATTCGTCTGCTCGGACAGTTTTTTCTGCGAAACCCGGCGTGCGCGCGGTCATCGCGGCCCGATGCTCGCCGATGCCGCCTCGCTCAAGCTGATCGGGGAGCAAGAGGCCGGGAAAGTCAGGCCAAACGCGGCCGAACATCCCGTCGGTGGCATGAAGGAAATTCTCCCGTGAACGCACCTTTCGCTTCCGCCCCGTTCGAGTTCGCCCCTTCTGAGGTCGAGGCGCTGCCCATTCTCGCGGTAACCGGGCTCGCCCGCTATTACGGCGAGCGGACCGGCTGCGAGGACGTCAGTTTCGAGCTGTGGCCGGGCGAGGTTCTCGGTATCGTCGGCGAATCCGGCTCGGGAAAGTCGACGCTGCTGCGCTGTCTTGCCGGCATCGACCGCCCGGACGGCGGCAGCGTCCTGTTCAACCCCTCGGGGGAAACCGGCGAGAACGGCATGCTCGATATCTACGCGCTGGCCGAGCAATCGCGCCGGCATCTGATGCGCACCGCCTGGGGCATCGTCCACCAGAACCCGCGCGACGGGCTGAGGATGCAGGTTTCCGCCGGCGGCAATGTCGGCGAGCGGCTGATGGATCGCGGTGATCGGCACTACGGTCGCATCCGCGAGAATGCCCTCGACTGGCTGACACGGGTCGAAATCGAGGCCGGTCGGATCGATGACCGGCCGACGCAGTTTTCCGGTGGCATGCAGCAACGGTTGCAGATCGCCCGCGTGCTGGTGTCCGGTCCCAGGCTGGTGTTCATGGATGAGCCGACCGGCGGGCTCGATGTTTCCGTGCAGGCCCGGCTGCTCGATCTCCTGCGCGTGCTGGTGCGCGATCTCGGTCTTGCCGCAATCATCGTCACGCATGATCTCGCGGTCGCCAGATTGCTGACCGACCGTCTGATGGTGATGAAGGATGGCCGCGTGGTCGAGGCCGGGCTGACCGATCAGGTCCTCGATGACCCGCAACACGCCTACACCCAGCTTCTTACCTCCGCCGTACTAACGGTGTAATGCGATGACCCCGGAGGCCGGCACCATGATGATCCGCGTGCGTGATGTGACCAAGAGTTTCACCCTGCACAACCAGGGCGGCACGCGGCTGCCCGTGTTCGACCAGGTTTCGCTTGATGTCGCCGCCGGCGAGGTTCTGGTGCTGGCGGGGGCTTCGGGGGCGGGAAAATCCAGCTTGCTGCGCATTCTCTACGGCAATTACCTGCCGACCTCGGGCTCGATCGAGGTGGCGCATCGCGGGCGGATGATCGATATCGCGACAGCCATGCCGCGGATGATGCTCGAAATCCGCCGGCAGACGCTCGGCTTCGTCAGCCAGTTCCTGCGCGTCATTCCGCGCGTTTCGGCGCTCGATATCGTGCGCGATCCCCTGCTGGCCCGCGGCGCGAGCGAGGCCGAGGCCGCCTCGCGCGCCCGCGACATGCTGGCCCGGCTCAACCTGCCCGAACGGCTGTGGAACCTCGCGCCGGCGACGTTCTCGGGCGGCGAGCAGCAGCGCGTCAACATCGCGCGGTCGTTCGTCGAGCCGTCGCCGATCCTGCTGATCGACGAGCCGACGGCCTCGCTCGATGCGAAAAACCGCGATGTCGTCGTCGAACTCATCGAGGAAGCGCGCCAGCGCGGCTCGGCGATCGTCGGCATTTTTCACGATGAGGCGGTGCGAGCGCGCGTCGCAACCCGCTACCTCGACATTACCGAATTCAAGGCCTTTTCGCCGTCGCAACCGGGCAATTCGAGCGTGATGGCGCCGGATGCGCCTGGCGACAGCGCAATTCATCCCTAGCCGCAGGAGCGCCGCGTGAGCGAGACCATTCTGACCAATGCCCGCCTGATCCTCGAAAACGAGGTCGTCACCGGCACGATCACCTTCGACGAAACCGGCATCCGCGCGGTCGATCAGGGCGTGAGCCAGCTGCCGGGCAGCCTCGATCTTGGCGGCGATTACCTCGCCCCAGGCATGGTCGAGATGCACACCGACAACATGGAAAAGCACTTCATGCCGCGCCCGAAGGTGTTCTGGCCGAACGGGCTGGCGGCGGCGCTGGTGCATGATGCGCAGATGGCGGCCGCTGGCGTCACCACCGTCTACGACGCGGTCTGCGCCGGCACGCCGTTCTCGGCGAAGGACTATCGCAAGGAAATCTTTCTCGATGTGATGGCGGCGCTCCAGCAGGGCGACGCACTCGGCGTGTTCCGCATCGATCACCGCGTGCATATGCGCTGCGAGCTGACCAGCCCCGGCCTGATCGCGGATATCGAGCCTTACGCGGAGAACCCGCTGGTCCAGCTGGTGTCGCTGATGGACCATACCCCCGGCCAGCGGCAATGGCGCGATATCGCCCACCTCAAGACCTATTCGGTCGGCACCGGCAAGAGCGAGCAGGAGTTCGAGACCGATCTCGTCGAGCGCGCCAAGGAGGCCGCCAATGTGCCGGCGAACTGGCGCGCGGTGGTCGAGATGTTCCGCGCGCGCGGCATTCCCCTGGCGACCCATGACGACACCACAATCGAGCATGTCGAGGCGGGGGTGGCGTCCGGCGCGGTGATTTCGGAATTCCCGACGACCATCGAGGCGGCGACCGCTGCGAAGGCGAGGGGGCTCGCGACCGTTGCCGGCGCCCCGAATGTCGTGCGTGGCGGCTCGCACTCGGGCGGCGTGTCGGTTTCGGAACTGGCGGAGCGCGGCGTGCTCGACGGGCTTTCGTCGGATTACGTGCCCTCGAGCCTCCTGCAGGCCGTGCTCGCGCTCAACCGGAACAGCGGCATCACGCTCCCGGCGGCGATGGCCATGACGACCTGGAAGGTCTCGGATATCCTGGGGCTTCATGATCGCGGGCATCTCAAGCCCGGCCTTCGCGCCGATCTCCTGCGCTTTCGCGTCGTCGCCGAGACGCCGGTGGTCCGCGCGGTCTGGTCGAACGGCGCCCGCGCGTTCTGAGCCGACCGATGCCGGCGCGCTACGCCCTCTATTTCGCGCCCGACCCGGCGAGTGCGCTCTGGCGCTTCGGCAGCCGGACCCTGGGCTATGACGCCGCGACCGGGGCGAGCTTTCCGCCGGTCCCTCCCGCGAGCGGGCTATCGCTTGACTGGGGGGAGGCGAGCGAGGAGCCGCGTCGCTACGGCTTTCACGCCACGCTCAAGGCGCCGTTCGAACTCCACCCGGAACGCCGTGAGAGCGAGCTGGTCGATGCGCTGGCGGGGTTCGCGGCCAACCATGCCGCCCTCGGCGCCGTGCCGCTGACGGTTGCCGCCCTCGGCGCGTTCATCGCGCTGGTTCCGGCGGAGCAAAGCGAGGGCCTGCAGGCGCTGGCGCTGCGGGTCGTCCGGGATTTCGAGCCGTTTCGCGCGCCGCTTTCGGCCGCCGATCGCGCAAGGCGGCTGGCTTCGCCGTTGAGCGAACGGCAAATCGCCCATCTCGATCACTACGGCTACCCTTACGTCGACGAGGATTTTCGCTTCCACATGACCCTGACCGGGAAACTGCCGCCCGGGCAGATCGCGCCGGTTCGCGCCGCCCTCGCCGATGCCTTTGTGGCGGAGGTTTCCGAACCGGCGGTTCCGATCGATGCGCTGGCGCTCTATCGCCAGCCGAGTCGTGCCGACAGGTTTGAAATCCTGTTTCGGGCGCCGCTCGCGCCGAGCGATCCTCAGGCGAGCCCGCGCAGCAGCGCGGTGAATTCCGCAGCCACCGTTTCGAGCGCGCGATCATTGGTTACCCGATAGATCGGCGCCCGCCCGGCGCTCAACGGCGCCTCGCGGGAAAGCCGGTCGGCGATCTCGGCTTCGGTTTCCCGGCCGCGGGCGGCGAGACGCCGGGCCAGAACCTCCGGGGGGGCGGTGATTTCGATCACGACAACCGAGGTGAAAGCTTCCTCCGCCGCCGGAATGACCTTGCGCGAGAGATTGACGATCACAGCCCGGCCCTGATCGATTTCGTCGAAAATCGTCGCGGGAACGCCATAGCCAAGCCCATGCGCCTGCCAGGACAGGATGAATTCGCCGGCGCGGGCACGCGCCGCGAAGGCCTCGGGGTCGCAGGGCTCGTGATCCTCGCCGCCAGCCTCCGCCGGACGGGTGATGACGCGGCGGGCGAAGAAAAACCGCGGATCTCCGGCGAAGGCGGCGCGGGCCGCGTTCATCAGCGTATCCTTGCCGGCGCCGGACGGGCCGACAATGGCGATCAGAACCCCCGGTCGGTGCGATCGGGCGCGAGTGGCATCAACAGAGGACAACGGAGACATCCTGTGCGAGGGGCGTTCGGGGAGCGCCGGGGCGTCTTGACCGCAGCGGCCCTGTCTAGCCCCGGCAATCGGGCAGGTACAGGGAAATCGGCCCGGGATGTGCCGTTTATCGTATTCATTTCCGGTGGCTTTTGGACGTTTGCGTCGCCGCCGATCCATCCGACCGCCTTGTCTTTTCATTTTGACGCGTTTTCTGCGACAGTTCTGTGTCAGCAGGCCCGAAAAATGCTTCCAGCGGGCGTTGAGGGCTGGTTTTGGCCGCGAATGCTGCGGTGCAGGATTGAAATCTGTGGCAGGAACAGGATAGTTTCGGGCCGCGGGCCGGGAAAAAGCGGCCGGGAGGTATTGCGTTGGCAGAAGGCTTGAAGGATTGGCGACGGCAGGCTCGTCGCCGATGAACAGCATGGGCCGCATGGCGGCGCGCTCCCGTGGTGATGACCGGTTCTTTTCCCTTTGCCGGGGGTTCTGGAGCGGGAAGACGCGGGTGCTGGCGTGGTTCCTGACGATCGGCGTGCTCGGCTTCATGCTGCTGACGCTGAGTGCGCAGGTCGCGATCAATTCCTGGCACCGGCAATTTTTCGACGCGCTCGAGGCGCGGAACTGGGCCAACCTTGTTGCGGCCATGTGGCTGTTGCCCGCCATCGTCGCGCTCTATGCCTTCGGCCAGACGATCCATGTGCTGTTCCGCATGACCCTGCAGGTCAAGTGGCGCGAGTGGCTGACGACGCGGCTTACGCAACGCTGGATTTCCGAAGAACGCTACTACCGGCTGCAATTCGCCAACCCGGAACTCGGCGCGCCGGAATACCGGATTGCCGAGGATGTCCGGCTTGCGGTCGATCCTCTGGTGGAGTTCTCGCTCGGGTTTCTCGGGGCGGTGTTCGCGGCGATCACCTTCGCCGCCGTCCTGTGGCAGGTGGCCGGCTCGATCACCCTCCCGCTCGGCGGCACGATGATCACGATTCCGGCGTATATGGCGGTGGCCGCGGTCGTCTATGCCATTCTGGTTTCCGGGCTGATTACCTATGTCGGCAAGCCGCTGGTCACGCGCATCGCCCTCAAGAACGAGCGCGAGGCGCTGTTTCGCGCCGAAATGACCCGGCTGCGCGAGAATGCGGAAAGCATCGCGCTGCTGCGCGGCGACGCGGGCGAGCGGTCCTCCGTCGGCAACCGCTATCACCATGTCGTGCAGGCGTGGCTGTCGATCATTCGCCAGCAGGGCATCGTCGGTATCGTGCTCAACACCAACGGCGCGGTGTTCCCGATCCTGCCGGTGCTGCTGATCGCCCCGAAGTATCTCTCGGGCGCGCTCACGCTGGGGGCGGTGATGCAGGTCGTCGCCGCCTTTACCGCGGTTCAGGCGGCGCTGATCTGGTTTGTCGACAACTTCGTGCGCATCGCCGAGTGGTATGCCTCGGTTGTGCGGGTGAACGAGTTGCTGGCAGGGCTTGCCAAACTCGACAGCGATCACACGCCGAACCCGGGTGAGGGCATCGCGGTCGCCCGCCACCCCGGCGACGAGATCATCCTTGAAAACCTCGCGGTCGCGCATCGCAGTGGCCTGAGCGTGATCGCGCAATCCTCGGTGATGATCGCACGCGGCGAAAAAGTCCTGCTGACCGGGGCCAGTGGCACCGGAAAATCGACGCTGGTCCGGGCGCTGGCGGGGCTTTGGCCATGGGGAGAAGGGCGGATCCTGTTGCCGGAAAACGCGCTGATCGCCTTCGTTCCGCAAAAGCCCTATGTGCCGGTCGGTTCGTTGCGCAACGCGCTGATCTACCCCGATTTCGAGAGCTCACCTTCCGATCGCGAGATCACCGAGGCGTTGCACGCCTGCGGGCTGGGCGACCTGTCGGACCGGCTCGATGCCCCCGAGAACTGGGACAACATCCTCTCGGGCGGGGAGCGCCAGCGGCTGGCGTTTGCCCGGCTCCTGCTCAAGAAGCCGGATGTCGTCATCCTCGACGAGGCGACCTCCGCGCTCGACGCCGCCGGGCAACTGGCGATGTTGCGGCTGGTTTCGGAGCGGTTCTCGGAGGCGACGATCATCAGCGTCGGGCACCGGCTCGAACTCGATGACCACCATGAGCGGCAGATTGAACTCGTCAGCCGGCAATCCGGGGCGATCATGCTCTCCCGCCCGATCTTGCGGGCGAAGCGCTGGATGGAAGACGCTGGCCGGATCGCGAGGGTGCTGACTTAGAGCATTTTCGGACGAAGTGGATTCCGGTTGATCGGAAGAAAATGCGTCAAAACATAGAGATAGAGCGGCCGATCTGATCGAGGCAGATCGGAAACCGCTCTAGGGTCTGGCCCCTGGATTGCGCCCGCCAAATGACTTCCGGTTCGTGTGCCCCGAAAGTCCGCGCAAGCGGGTAAAACGCGCGTCAACGGGAGGCTGCGGATCTCCGACCGATCGGGCAGGCGCTCCGCCGGATCAGATCCAGCCGCCGTCGACCACCATGGTCTGTGCGGTCATGGCGCCAGCCTCGTCGGAAGCCAGAAACAGCGCGGCGCGGGCAATATCCTCGGGGATGAGTTTGCGCTTGAGGCATTGCTGCGTCATCAGCGCGGCCTCGCCTTCCGGCGTCAGCCAGAGATCGACCTGCCGCCGGGTCATGATCCAGCCGGGAATGAGGCAATTGACGCGGATGTTGTGGGGCCCAAGTTCGCGGGCCAGTGCCCGGGTCAGGCCGATGGTGGCGGATTTGGCGGTCTTGTAGGCGGCAAAATCGTCATGGCTCGCGGTGTAGCTCGTGGACCCCATGCAGAGGATCGCCCCGCCGCCGCGCGCCTGCATATCCCCGATGACCGCTTGCGACGCGAAAAACTGATGATCGAGATTGACCGCGAAACGCTCGCGCCAATACGCCGGGGTAACATCCTCGATGCGGTGGCGGTCATCGCGGGCGGCGTTATTGACGAGGATATCGACCGGGCCAAGCCTGGCCCTGAGCGCACCAATCGCCCGCTGCAAGGCTTCGATGTCGCGCAGATCGACGGTTTCGAACGCGGTTCCGGCCCCAAGTTCAGCCGCGAGCGCAGAACCGGCGGCGGTATCCAGATCGAGGATCCCGACGCGCGCGCCCTGATCGGCAAAGGCGCGGACGATGGCCTCGCCGATCCCGGTTGCGCCGCCGGTCACGAGCACGGTCTTGCCGGGGAGGCTGGGATAGCGGGCGCTATTCGGGGCTGGGGGCATGCTGAAAAGTCCTTTGGACGCGTTCGTCGACGAGATGGCAAAACCGATCGCAGGCCCGAGCCTGCCTCAGAACGCGCGGCCAGGGCAAGGCTTGCCTGCCCGGTGCCGGCCTGTCAGACCTTTTCGAGGGCGTGATGGGGCAGGGGCGGCGCTTCCACGCGGAGCGCATCGCCCGGCGCGACGCGGCCGCCGGCCAGCACGATGGCCATGATACCGGCCTTGCGCACGAGGTTGCCGGCCGCGTCGCGCCCGAGCGTCGCGCGGGTCAGCCCGGCCTTGTGGTCATCGAGTTGGTGGCAGGGGTTGCGCAGGCCGGTGACTTCGACCCTCGCGGTCTCGCCAAGGTGGAGGATCGCGCCGCGCGGCAGCCCGAGCAGATCCACGCCGCGAGTGGTGATATTCTCCCCGATCTCGCCGGGCTGAAGGGAAAATCCCAGCCCGGCCAGTTCCTCGAACAGTTCGGCATGAACCAGATGGACCTGTCGCAGGTTGGGCTGCGTCGGGTCACGCGCCACCCGCGAGCGATGCTGGACCGTTGCCCCGCAATGCGCGTCGCCTTCGACGCCGAGCCCGGCCAGCAGCGTGATCGCGGTCACGGGGATCTTGCTGAAGCGATGGGCGTCATCGCGGGCAACGGCGAGAACAGAACCCGACATCATGCCAACCATGCGCAACTCCCGGCGTAAGACATCGGAATGGTAAGGATTCGGGGGTTAATGTCTAGACTTTGCGACGCGATTCACCGGCCGTCTTCCGAGCAGACCTCAGGAACGGCCGCCATCAACGGAAAGGATCTGCCCGCTGACCCAGGCGGCCTGCTCACTGGCGAAGAACACCACGGCGTTGGCGATATCTTCCGCCGTGCCGAGGCGCCGGGTATGGATCGAGCCGACGAGCCGGGCGTGTCCTTCCGTGCCGTCGCTCGCCCATTGCCGCTCGGTGGCGGGGTTCGAGCGTACGAAGCCGGGGGCGACGGCATTGGTGGTGATGCCGTGCGGGCCAAGATCCTGGCTGAGCTGCTTGGTCAGCCCAACGAGCGCGTGCTTGGCCGCCGTATAGGCCTGAATGCCGGTGAGGCTGGGGCGCAACCCGGCCCCGGAGGCGATGTTGACGATCCGTCCGAAGCCCTGGTTTTGCATGGGGGCCGCCGCCGCCTGCGCCAGCCAGAAGGCGCCATCGACATTGGCCTCGAAAATCGCGCGCCAGCCCGCTTCGGTGACCTCGGCAATCGGCCCGCCGACCTGGCCGCGCACGCCGCCGGCGGCATTGACGAGAATATCCAGCCGGCCATGCCGGGCGAGCACCTCGGCTACCGCATGATGCGCGGCGGCGCGATCCGATACATCCAGCACCAGCGGCATGAAGCCCTGCGCATCGGCGAAAGCGATCAGCCGCTCGGCATCCAGATCGGCGACGACGAGGCTCGCCCCCGCCGCCTTGAGGGCCAGCGCAATCGCCTGCCCGATGCCCTGCGCGGCCCCGGTGACCAGCGCAACCCGGCTGCCAAGATGAATGTGCATCGCGCTATCCCCTGCAGGTTTCGATCAGGACCGCGAAGGTCTCGAAGGCCATCGGCCGGCGGCCATCCTCGATATCGTGGATGAGTTCGACCAGTTTGCGGATGGCCGGGGTCTCGATCCCCGCTTCGCGCCCGAGCCCGGCGATGATGCCGATCTGCTGGTCGATTTCGGTCTTGCGCTTGCGGACGGCGAGATCGCGGTAGATCCCGGAATGCGTCTTGGCGGTATGGCGGTTGAATTCGCCGAGCGCGGCGATGGAAGCCTTTGCCGGGCCTTCCGGCGCGCCGGGTGCGAAGCAATCGGGGTCGAAGCCGTTGAACCCGACCGGCTTGACGCCGCGCGCTCTTGCCACCGCCATCACCTCGCGTGCCAGATGATCGAACACGATCGTCCGGCGCGGATCGTCGAAATTGGCGCTCATCGAGTCGGGGGTCAGCGCGGTCGCGAACAGCATCGCGCCATAGGCGAGCTTGCCCCAGAGATAGCCCCAGATATTGTCGGTCAGCACAGCGTTGGGCTCGAACAGCGTCAGCCATTCGTGCATCTGCCGGGTGCGGGGACGGATCGAACCGTCGATCTCGCCGACGACCACCGCGGCGCGGTTGCCGAACAGGATTTCGCCGGGGCCGAGCCAGTCCGCGCCGAAATTGACGAAGCAGCCCATGGTCCGTTCCGCACCGACAGCTTTGGCGATCGCGATCTCGTTGAGGCCGTTCTGCGCCGAAAGCACGTAGCCATCTTCCGCCAGATGCGGTGTGAGCGCCGCCAGCGCCGCCGCGGTCGCCTGTGCTTTCACCGCCAGCACGATGACCGGCCAGGTGCCGGTCAACCGGTCCGGCGTCACCGTCTTGACCACCTGGCGGAAGGCCTCGACCGGGCCGGTGATGTTCAGCCCGCGCGTCGAGCAGGCCTCGGCGTGTTCCGCGACGATATCGACCATCGTGACATCAAGCCCGGCGCGCGCCCAATAGGCGCCGAGCGTGCCGCCGATGGCGCCGGCGCCCCAGATCAGGATCGGCGTTTTCATCCAACTTTCCCCATGGCGTGCAATTCGTGATGCGTGGCGACGGTCATCTCGCCGGCGGTCGTGATCCAGCCGCGATACATGCCAAGCGTGTTGTAGGGGGCGACGGGATCGCCCGTTGCCCCGATCGCGATCAACCCGGCGCCGATGCCGTGACTGGAGAGCGTTTCGTGAACGAGCGCGTGCGAGGCGGCCTCAAGCGACTGGCCGGCATAGCGGATGCGGGCGGCCAGATCATGCCCGGCAACGCGGCGGATGAAAATCTCGCCCTGTCCCGTGCAGGAAACCGCGCAAACACCGTCTTGAGCATAGGTGCCCGCGCCGATGACCGCGCTGTCGCCCACGCGCCCGACCGGCTTGTTGTTGAAGCCGCCCGTCGAGGTCGCGGCAGCCAGATGGCCTTGCGCGTCACGGGCGACGGCACCGACCGTGCCGTGTTTTTCCGCTTCCGAGGCCTTGGCGATCGTGCCGAGGGACTGCTCCCAAGTGAGCTCGCCGCCCTTCTC
>CAZNAT010000021.1:46319-48957 GCA_964571245.1 uncultured Methylobacterium sp. | reverse complement strand
TCGCGCGCGCATCAAGCGCACGATGTGGAGCCGCCGCGCCCAGGAATACGAAGCGAAGATCAATTCCGGCGATATCCTTGCCGTGGCGGAAGTCGTCCGTGATCTCTACCGTTCGGAAGCGCAGCCCGAGCAATCCTATTCGGAACGCCAGCTGTTCGAGACCGCGCTTGCGCGCCTCGTCGACGAGGTGGCGGCCGTTGACGGCTCGACTGAGACCGAAGCCATGAAGCGGATCGAGGGCGGCCTTTCGAAGGGCCCGCGCCGGGTGCGTGGCGGGGAAGTTGCTGCGGAAGCCGAAGCGGAAGCCGACAATGACGAGGCGAGCGAGGAAGCCGCCTGATCCACTGGCCTCATGCCTGAACAACCGGAGCCCGCGACACGCCGTCGCGGGCTCTGTCTTGTGGGGCTTGTTCTTGTCTTGCTTTTCGTGTGCCGCTTTTCCTGCCCTGCTTTTCCTACCCTGCTTTTCCTGCCCTGCCACAAAAACCACATGGTGCTGTGAACCAATACGGGTGCCCATGCGTAATCTGCGCAGGGAGAACCAGCAGCCTTCTTGGTTGATCGAAAGACCAAGACGGGCTGGTTGGTATCAGGCGCGAGGAGGTTTGCATGGCCCAGATTTCGGGGTTGAGCCGTTCGTTCGTGCGCACGGCGATGGATGCGCCCTTCCTGACGCGGGAGGACGAGCACGCACTGGCGGTGCGTTGGCGCGATCATCGCGACCAGATCGCGCTCGACAGGCTGACGACGGCCCATATGCGCCTTGTCATCGCCATTGCCGCGCGGTTTCGCAACTACGGGCTGCCGGTCCAGGATCTGGTTCAGGAAGGTCATATCGGGCTCCTCGAAGCCGCCGCACGCTTTGATGCTGACCGCGAGGTTCGATTCTCCACCTATGCAACCTGGTGGATCCGGGCATCGATCCAGGATTTCGTGTTGCGGAACTGGTCGATCGTCCGTGGCGGGACAAGCTCGGCCCAGAAAGCGCTGTTTTTCAATCTCCGCCGCCTGCGGATGCGGATTGCCCGGCGTGCGGAAACCGAGCCCGATCTCGATATCCCGGGTGAGGTCGCGACGCTTCTTGGCGTGCGGCGTTCCGACGTGGTGACCATGGAAGCCCGGCTTTCCGGGCCGGATATGTCGCTCAACGCTCCGGTTTCGGATGAAGATTCCACCGGTGCCAGTCGCGGCGATTTCTTTGCGGATACCGCGCCTCTGCCCGATGAGGCCGTCGGGGATTTCATCGACGGAGAACGCCGCTACGAATGGCTGCAGAGCGCGCTGACGGTGCTTTCCGAGCGCGAATTGCGGATCTTGCGCGAGCGCAGGCTCTCCGAGGAGGGCGAGACGCTGGAGGCGCTGGGCACCAAGCTCGGGATTTCAAAGGAGCGTGTCCGGCAGATCGAGAGCCGGGCGCTGGAGAAACTGAAGAAGGCGCTGCTCGAGCGTAACCGCGGGTTTGTCTCCGCCCGGGCGTAGGCGTTTCGTCCCTGGCGCTACCCCAGCCGTATCGGACATGCGGCTATGAGCCGATCACCTTGTAGGTGGCGCCCGGCTGCAGCATGTCGCCGGGGCCGAGGCCGTTGAGGATGTAAAACCGTTCGAGTGCCTGGCTCTGGCCGGCCATATGCGTGGC
Source organism: uncultured Methylobacterium sp. (assembly GCA_964571245.1). Taxonomy (GTDB): domain Bacteria; phylum Pseudomonadota; class Alphaproteobacteria; order Rhizobiales; family Beijerinckiaceae; genus Rhabdaerophilum. The sequence continues at coordinate 47,321 of CAZNAT010000021.1, read as the reverse complement.
GACGAGATCCTCCGGGGTGACGCCGCCGCGCGCGGTCACCAGACGGAGCCGTTGCGGCTGGATGGCCTTGGTCTCCTCGTCCGCCAGCCGGCGGAAACTCCGGGCGGCTTCCTGAAAACGCTGATCCTGTGCCGGCGTGAGATTTTGCGCCGCGAAAATCAGCCGATACACGAGATCGCCCGACCGCAGCAGTACCACGCGAAACGTCCATTCCGGGCCGCGTGCCAGCCCCGTCGCCGACTGGAACTGGTTGATGGTCGTTTCCGTGATGTCGCTGACCTTGATCCCTTCGACCGGGGTTTGCGCCAGAAGCGCGGTCAGGGCCTTCGAGCTATCAACCCGGTTGGAATCGAGGCGCATCGCTTCCTTGGCCCCGGCGGTAACGCCGAGAACGGCCTGCGGCGTATTCTCCAGCACGAAGCCATCGGGCGCTTCGATGGTGAATTTCAGCCGGGGGTGAATGAACGCGCGGCCGCGAACCAGCCCCTGCGAGGGATCCTCGCCGAAGGTCACGCCTTCGAGCGCCTGCAGCCATTTGTCGCGATCGGCCTCGCCGACGCCGGGTGCGCCGAATTCGCGCGCCACCGCGACCGCGCGGGCAATGCGATCCGGCGTCGTCGGATGCGTGGCGAGAATGTCGTTGCGGTCATCGCGACCAGAGCCGCCGATCTCTTCGCGCATGCGGCCCGAACGGTCCAGTGCGATCAGAAAGCGGGTGGCGCCATGGGCTTCGAACCCCGCCTTGGCGATCGAGCGAACGCCCGCTTCATCGGCATCGATCTCCTGCTGGCGCGAGAAGCTTGCCAGCGCGACGCGGGATTGATCGCGCATGAACTGGCTGGCGCCGGGGTTTTCGAGCACCTCGGTCATCACCCGGCTGACCAGCACCGACCGGCTTTCAAGCTCGGCGCGCGCGAGTGCGTGGCGTCCCGTCACATGCGCGATCTCGTGCGCGATCACGGAGGCGATTTCCGCGGTGTCATTGGCCAATGCCAGCAAGCC
>CAZNAT010000021.1:26362-46309 GCA_964571245.1 uncultured Methylobacterium sp. | reverse complement strand
GCGCGTCACGAACAACTGGCCGTCGGGCAAAGCGAAGGCGTTGACCGAGGGCGAATTGAGCACGATGACCTTGAAGCTCTCGTTCGGTCGGTCCGAAACCAGCCGCAACCGTTCGCTGACCGCATGGAGTTGGGCCTGAAGTTTCGGCGCGCGATATTCACCGCCAAAGCTGGCGACCAGCCGCTTGTGTTCGCGTTCGAGCGCCGATCCGGGCTCCAGTTTCGGATCGGTCCCGGGCAGGTTCACCCGACGCGGCTCGACGGGGGGCACGGTGAACGGATCCGTGAAGCACCCAGCCAGGCTCGACGTCAGCAGGACACATAGCGTGGATTTCACAAAAAAACCGCGCAATGGGCGCGTTTTCCAGTTTGTCAGCGCAGGTGCCGATCCCAAGGTGGTCGATCCCAAGGCTCTTGCGTCCTTCTACCCATTCCGGGCCGTCCGAGAGGCAAGTAACCTCGTCTTCCGGCCGACTTTACTCGACAAGGCCGATATGGTCGATCGTCTCGACCCGTACTCTAGATAGTCCCCCACTGCCGACAATGAAACGGGCGACGATCCATTTCCCCTGCCAGAGCAGCGGATTCTTGTTCGGATCGGTTTTGGCGGCGTCGCCCATCTGCTGCATCTGCCTGCGCGTCAGACCGATGGAGGGTCCACCACGAAAAGATGGCGTGAAGTTGACGAAGTGCAGCGATCGCCATGGTCGCACCGTTTTTACCCGCCAGAGTGCCACCAGCCTGCGCCCGCCATGGGCATCGCGCGCGGCGGCGATCGCCTGATGACGCGCGGTCTGGGCCCGGGGCGCCCAATACCCCTTGCGCGCCTTGATCGCGAGCCTCTCATGGCTGGCGAGGCGGGCACCGCAGGTCTTGTCGATCGGATCCGGCCATGCCGGGGTCAGCCCGGCCTCAAGCAGCCCTGCCTGCAGCCAGAACGGCGCCCATGGGCCATCCTTCTCGCGGATGAAGAGATGCGCCGGGGTAATGCCCCAGCGATCCGGCCCGGAAGCCGGTTTCCAGGTGATATGCTGGTCCTTGATCGCCCCCGCGATGGCCGTCAGAAGCTTGTTCTGCTGACCGGGTTCGAGATGGTCCGGCCAGACGATATTCGCCAACCGGACGCGCGGGCCGCTGACAAGCCGGAGGGTACCATCCCGATCCTGGCCGGCGATTTCGGCCGGCGTCGCGCCCTCGGCCTCGCAGGGTAACGGGGCCGCTTTTGCGCCTAGGCCCGGGCTCGTAGCCAGCAGGATGGCCGCCAGGGCCGGCGGTGCCAACCACCGCGCGATAAAATTTGCTGCAATCCATGCCAAGAGGGTGCAATCCGTTTCCGAAATCTGGTATCGGGAGCATAGGGTCCCGTAGCTCAGCCGGATAGAGCGGCAGTTTCCTAAACTGTAGGCCACTGGTTCGAATCCAGTCGGGATCACCAATTTCTTGCCCATTCCTTACCCATGACGCTTTCTTGCCCGTGAGGTCTGAAATCCCCCGAGAAATACGTGGGGCAGGTCGTTTTTGGGGCTCACGGCTTTACTCGTGCGGGCGCTTCGATTGTTCTGTCGCGACAACATGCGAATCAGGAGCGGAGAGCCATGGATATCGAGCCGAACATCGAGAGCTCCAACAAGACGCTCAACAGCCTCGTCGCGGCGACGGTGGTGGTGTTGTCGGTCTTCATGGCCGTCTGCAACATCAAGGATGGCAACATCGTCCAGAACATGCAGATGCAGAAGGCCGATGAGGTCGATAGCTGGGGCGAGTACCAGGGGACCAAGCTGAAGCTTCACCTCGCGGAAGCCACCCTTGTGCAATTGCGCGTCCAGGCCGCCGGCGCCACGCCCGGCCCGGTCGCCGATGTCATCGCCAGGGAGATGGCGGCGACTTCAGCCATTGTCGAGAGACAGGGCAAACAGGCCGCAGAGCAGCTGGAAAAAGCGCGATCCTTCCGGCCGGCGATCGAAACGCTCGGCAAGCAGGACGATCAGTTCGATATCTCCGAGGCATTTCTCGCGATTGCCATCGCGGTCGCGGCGGTCGCGGCGCTGGTCAGCAGTTTTCCGCTGCTGTTTCTGGCCTGGGGTTCGGGGATGATCGGCATTGTCATGGGGCTGGCGGGATTTCTCGGCTGGGGCATCCATCCCGGCTGGCTCGTGACCCTGCTGACGTGACGCCCTTCTGTTTGATATGAACTTTTGGGTGGATCGGCGGATGCCGCACGGTCGGGAAATATGGCGTCAAGCCAACAGCCTGGCGCTGTTGATCAGGCCCGATCGGATCGACCACCCGAGGAATTGGCTTGGGTCGCGGGCCGCCGGGGCGCGCAATTTAGTTAGCCCCCTTGTCATCTTGGCGTGATTGCTCTTTCATGTGAGCGTCAAATGGCCCAGCCATAAGGGCCCGTCCCCCGGCAGTTTTGCCGTTGGGGCACTCAAGGGAGGTTTTCATGATCGCACGTCGCACGTTCGGCGCGGCTCTTTTCGCTTTTACCGCGCTCGGCAGCGTGCCGGCCTCAGCGCAGGTGGAAATCCAGTGGTGGCATGCCCTCACCGGCGTGAACAACGACGTGGTCGTCAAGCTCGCGGAGGATTTCAACGCCTCCCAGAAGGATTACAAGGTCGTCGTCGCCTACAAGGGATCCTACGCCGATACGATGAATGCCGGCATCGCCGCGTTCCGTGCCGGTAATGCGCCGCATATTCTCCAGGTTTTCGAGGTCGGCACCGCGACGATGATGGCGGCCAAGGGCGCGATCAAGCCGGTGCAGGATCTGATGAAGGACGCGGGCGAGGCCTTCGATTCCAAGGCCTATCTCCCGGCGGTTGCGGGGTATTACTCGACCTCGAAGGGGGAGATGCTTTCCTTCCCGTTCAATTCCTCGTCCTCGGTGATGTGGATCAACAACGACGCCTTCAAGAAGGCCGGGCTCGACCCCGCCAAGCCGCCGAAAACCTGGCCGGAGGTATTCGATGCCGCCAAGAAGCTCAAGGCGGCCGGCTATGACAAATGCGGCTTCTCGACGGCCTGGATCACCTGGCTCAACATCGAGCAGTTCTCACTTTGGCATAACGTGCCGCTGGCGACCAAGGCCAATGGCATTGATGGCTTCGACACCGAGCTGAAGTTCAATTCGCCCCTGCACGTGAAGCACATCAACAACCTCGTGGAGTTGCAGAAGGACAAGACCTTCGATTATTCCGGCCGCACCAACACGGGGGAAGGGCGCTTCACCTCCGGTGAATGCCCGATCTTCCTGACCTCCTCGGCGTTTTACGGCAACGTCAAGGCAAACGCGAAGTTCGAGTTCTCGAACGCGCCGATGCCGTATTACCCGGATGCGCCGGGTGCACCGCAGAACTCGACCCTCGGCGGGGCTTCGCTCTGGGTGATGGGCGGCAAGAAACCCGACGAATACAAGGGCGTCGCCAAGTTCTTCACCTTCCTCTCCGATACCGATCGGCAGTCGAGGCTGCATACCGAATCGGGCTATCTGCCGATCACCAAGGCCGCCTACGAAAAGGTGAAGGCTTCGGGGTTCTACAAGACCAACCCCTACCTCGAAACCCCGCTGCTCCAGCTCACCAACAAGGAGCCGACCGAGAATTCGCGCGGTCTGCGCCTCGGCAACATGGTGCAGATGCGCGATGTCTGGGCCGAGGAAATCGAAGGCGCGCTCGCCGGCAAGAAGACGGCGCAGGAAGCGCTCGATGCCGCCGTCAAGCGTGGCAACGAGATGCTGCGCCAGTTCGAACGCACCGTTTCGCGCTGATATCGAAAAGGGGCCGGGCAGCCTCGCGCTGTCCGGCCTGTTGATTTTTCGGGGGGAGTGCGGATGGAAAAGCGGGTCACGTTCAACGGCAAGCTTTTGCCCTATGCGCTGCTGGCACCGCAGCTGCTGGTGACGGTGATTTTTTTCTACTGGCCGGCGGGGCAGGCGGTCTGGCAGAGCTTTCTCATCCAGGATGCCTTCGGGCTCTCGACGCAGTTCGTTGCCTTCGAGAATTACCAGCTGCTGTTCTCGAAGGCGGAGTATTTCCGAACCCTGGTGAACACGCTGGTCTTTTCGACCGTTGTCGCCGGACTTTCGCTCTCGATCGCGCTGTTGTTCGCGGTCCAAGCGGATAAGCACATCAAGTTCGCCTCGGGCTACAAGACCCTCTTGATCTGGCCCTACGCCGTGGCACCGGCCATCGCGGGGGTGCTGTGGCTGTTCATGTTCCAGCCCTCGCTCGGGATGGTCAGCCAGGCCCTGCGCACCCTGGGCGTGGACTGGAACCCGCTGCTCGATAGCAATCAGGCGATGCTGCTCGTGGTGATGGCGGCGACCTGGAAGCAGATTTCCTACAATTTCCTGTTCTTTCTCGCCGGGCTGCAATCGATCCCGAAATCGGTGATCGAAGCCTCGGCGATCGACGGCGCTTCGCCGATGCGGCGGTTCTGGACGATCATTTTCCCGCTGCTGTCGCCGACCACGTTTTTCCTGCTGGTCGTCAATGTCGTCTACGTCTTCTTCGACACCTTCGGCATCATCGATGCGACCACCGGGGGCGGCCCGGCGAAAGCCACGGAAACACTGGTCTACAAGGTCTATCATGACGGCAAGATGGGCAGCGATCTCGGCGGTTCCGCCGCGCAGAGCGTGATTTTGATGATCATCGTCATCGGTCTCACGGCGATCCAGTTCCGCTACATCGAGCGGAAGGTGCAGTACTGATGGCCTCCGTACTCTGGAAAGAACTCACGGCGGAAGATCTCCGCGCCAAGGCCGCGGCGGATGCGATCGTCGTGCTGCCGATCGCCTCGGTGGAGCAGCACGGCCCACATCTGCCCGTGGGGGTGGATAGCATGTTGTGCGAAGCGGTGTGCAAAGCGGGCACCGAGTTGGCGAAGGATGTGGAGGCGGTTGTGGCGCCGACGCTCTGGTGCGGCATGGCCGAGCATCACATGGCCTTCGGCGGCACCTTCACCTTCGATATCCCGACCTATCGCGCGGTTCTCCTTGCTTTCCTCACGAGCCTTGAGCGCAACGGGTTCAAACGCGTGCTGATCGTCAACGGGCACGGTGGCAACATCGCGGCGATGGCGGCCTTCCTGCCGGATTTCGTACGCGAGACCGGGTTGACGATCAATGCGACGACCTATTTCGAGCTCGCGCAAGCGGCGATGCAGCCCTTCATGGAAGACCAGAGCAGCGTCATGCACGCCTGCGAGGTCGAAACCTCGATGATGATGGCGATCGCGCCGGAAACGGTGAAGCTGGACCGGCTCCCCGAAGCTTTCGGCATGCTGGGCGCTGATGCGCGTCAATTGATGCGACCGGTTGTGGCGCGCTACCGCCCGTTCAAGGCCCTGACGCAAACCGGCGTCATCGGCGACGCCCGCCGTGCAAGCGCTGGGAAAGGCCGGAAGTTTCTTGCCGCCTGCGCGGAAGCGGTTGCGAGCACGCTGCGCAACGGGGAGATCTGGAACTGATGGTCCAACGTCGTTCGCTGCTCGATTTTATCCCGCATCTGATCCTGGCGATCGGCATTCTCATTCTCGCGTTCCCGGTCTACGTCGCCTTCGTGGCCTCGACCTGGGATGCGGCGACGATCTCCAACGGCCAGATGCCGCTGCGGCCCGGCCCGCATTTTCTCGAGAACTACACGAGGACGATCCTTGTCGGCACCTCGAAGTCGACCCGCGCGCCGGTCGGCGGGATGATGCTGAATTCACTGATCATGGCGGTGGTCATCGCGGTCGGGAAAATCGCGATTTCGCTGATTTCCGCGTTTGCGGTGGTGTATTTCCGCTTTCCCTTCCGGATGGCGGCGTTCTGGACGATTTTCGTGACGCTGATGCTGCCCGTCGAGGTCCGCATCTACCCGACCTACAAGATCGTCGCGGATCTGCAACTGCTCGATACCTTCGCCGGGCTGACGATCCCGCTGATCGCCTCGGCGACGGCGACGCTGCTGTTCCGCCAGTTCTTCATGACGGTGCCGGATGAACTCGTCGAAGCCTCCAGGATCGACGGCGCCGGGCCGATGCAGTTTTTCAAGGATACGCTGCTGCCGCTCTCGATCACCTCGATCGCGGCGATGTTCGTGATCCAGTTCATCTACGGCTGGAACCAGTATCTCTGGCCGCTGCTGATCACCACGCGCGACGACATGCAGACCATCGTGATCGGCATCCGCAAGATGATCGTGACCCAGGATGCGCTGACCGAATGGCAGATCGCGATGGCGACCGCGATCCTGGCGATGCTGCCGCCGGTGCTGGTGGTGATCGTGATGCAGAAGCTCTTTGTCAAAGGCCTCGTGGAAACCGAAAAATGAACAATGTCCAGCTCCGCAAGGTCGGGAAAACCTATTCCGGGGCGGTTGAGGCCGTCCGTAACATTTCCATCGAGATCCCCGATGGCAGTTTCTGCGTGCTGGTGGGGCCTTCGGGGTGCGGCAAATCGACGCTGCTGCGGATGGTCGCCGGCCTGGAAACGATCACCGCCGGCGAGATCGTGATCGGCGAGCGGATCGTCAACGATCTCGATCCCTCCGAGCGCGATATCGCGATGGTGTTCCAGAATTACGCGCTCTACCCGCATATGTCGGTGTATGACAACATGGCCTACGGGCTGAGAAACCGTAAAACGCCCAAGCCTGAAATCGAGGCCCGGGTCCAGGAAGCCGCGCGGATTCTCGATATCGGCACGCTGCTGCAGCGCAAACCGCGCGCGCTCTCCGGCGGGCAGCGCCAGCGGGTCGCCATGGGCCGTGCCATCGTGCGCAAGCCGAAGGTGTTCCTGTTCGACGAGCCGCTCTCGAACCTCGACGCCAAACTGCGGATCCAGATGCGCGTCGAGATCAAGAAATTGCAGCGCGCGCTGGGGATCACCTCGATTTACGTGACCCATGATCAGCTCGAAGCCATGACGCTGGCCGATATGCTGGTGGTGATGAACAAGGGCAGGGTCGAGCAGGTCGGCCCGCCGCTCACCCTCTACGAGCGCCCGCAAACGACCTTCGTCGCCGGCTTCATCGGCGCGCCGCCGATGAACCTCATCGCCATGCCGACGGGGGAAATGCCGGGCGTCGCGCTCGCGCGCCGGCCGCAACCCGGCCCAACAACGCTCGGCATTCGCCCCGAGCATTTCGAGATCGCCGAACCCGGCATCGATCACCCGCTGGCGATCGACGTCACCCTGAGCGCGATCGAGGCGGTGGGTTCGGAGACGTTTCTCTACGGCGCGATTGGCGGTTCCGGGCCGGAAATCATCATCCGCGTGCCCGGCAAGTCCGAGTTCCAGATCGGCGCGAAACTGCGGGTCGGCGCGCCCGCGAAAAATCTGCACTTCTTCGATGCCGCCACCGGCGAGAGGGTGGCGGACTAGAGCATTTTCGAGCGAAGCGGTGCCTGCCCGGGATCGGGCCGCGTCACGCGAAGCTGAGCTGAACCTTCATGGCTTTCGAGCGGTCCGCCGCGAGATCGAAGGCGCGCTGTGCTTCCGCGATCGGGACGATTTCGGTCAGCAGCGGCATCGGGTCGATCCGCCCGGAGACGAGGGCCTGCACGGCGCTGTTGAACTCCGAACCAAACCGGAAGGTTCCCCGGACATCGATCTCCTTGGCGACCACAGTGTTGATCATCAGCTGCGTCTCGCCACCGAGCCCGACCAACACGACGATGCCGCGCGCCTTGACCACATCCATCGCGCCGCGGATCGCGGATGGATGCCCAGAACACTCGAAAACAACATCGAAATGTCCCTTGTTGGCGGCGAGCGCGGCGAGCTTCTCGCCGTCGGCGGCGACGTTGATTGTCGCATCCGCGCCGATCTGCCGGGCGGTTTTCAGCGCGCTTTCGGTCACGTCGGTGGCGGTGATGTGTTCGGCGCCGGCATGGCGGGCGGCCATGATCGTCAGCGCGCCGATCGGACCGCATCCGGTCACCAGGATGGTTCGGCCCACCAGCGGCCCGGCGCGTTCAACCGCATGCAGGCATACCGCCAGCGGCTCGGCAAACGCCGCCTTCTCCAGGCTGAACCCCGCCGGCAGGGCAACGCATTGCCGCTCTTCGGCAACCAGAACCTTGCGGAACCCGCCGCCAACATGCGGAAAGCGCATCGCGGAGCCATAAAACTGCATGTCGAGGCAATGGAGTTGCAGCCCGGCGCGGCAGAAGCGGCAGGTGCCGCAGGCCCGGCCCGGATTGACCGCGACACGGTCGCCGGGCTTCACCAGGGTGACCGCGCGGCCGATGGCGGTCACGGAGGCGGAAATCTCGTGCCCGAGCACGAAGGGCTGGCGAACCACCAGCGCGCCGATGCGGCCTTCGAGATAATAATGCAGGTCCGAGCCGCAAATGCCGCCCGCGCCAACAGCCAATTCGACGTCGAGCTCGCCGAGCACGGGGACCTCGACCGGCTCGACGCGCAGGTCTTTTGCCGCATGAACGACCACGCCGAGGGTCGAGCGTCCGGGGTGATTTGGCATGCGATGATTTCCTTGTCGGCCGGGTGGCAGCGCCGCCCGCTTGTTGCTAGATGGTATGCTGTATACCTCTGCCAATCCGATCCGTCGATTGCCAACCCGGGCGGCGGCCGCGCCATGAAGAGAGTGCCATGACCCCCTCCAAATCCGCCGATGGTCCGCGCCGGCCCCTGGCTGTGTTTGACCTTTCAGGCCAGATCGCGCTGGTGACCGGCTCGAGCCGCGGCATCGGGTTTGCCATCGCGCGCGGCCTCGCCGAGGCCGGTGCGACGATTGTTTTGAACGCCCGCCCGGGCGCGGCGCTCGATCAGGCGGTGAAAGCGCTGCGGGATGAGGGATTTCCAGCGCATGCCGCGCCGTTCGATGTGACCGATATCCCGGCGATCGGCATCGCGATTGACCGGATCGAGGCCGGGATCGGGCCGATCGGCATTCTCGTCAACAATGCCGGCATGCAATTGCGCGGCGCTGCCACCGAATACCCGGAGGCGGACTGGCGGAAAATCCAGGCCACGAATACCGACAGCGTGTTCTTCGTCAGCCAGGCGGTCGGCCGGCATATGGTGGCGCGCAATCGCGGCAAGATCATCAATATCGGCTCGGTGCAATCCGAACTCGGGCGGGCCTCGATCGTGCCCTACAGCGCGACCAAAGGTGCGGTGAAAATGATGACGCGCGGGTTATGCGCGGAATGGGGGCCGCATAACATCCAGGTCAACGCCATCGGCCCCGGCTATTTCAGAACGGAATTGAACGATGCCCTGGTGAAAAACCCCGAGTTTTCGGCCTGGGTTGAAAAAAGAACGCCTGCCGGGCGCTGGGGCGAGGTTGAGGAACTGGTGGGTGCCGCGATTTTTCTGGCCTCGTCGGCGTCGAATTTTGTCAATGGTCACCTGCTGATGGTCGACGGCGGGATGACCAGCGTCGTTTGAGCCAAAGCGTTCTCCTGCCCATTTTGCTTGCATGCCCGGTCAAAGCAACGCATTCTGAATGCATATTTGATGGGTTTGGGTGAGTTTGCCGGGATACCCCGCTGATGACGATAGGCCGTAGTGTGCAGGACCATTCCAAACCAGCAGATCGTGACGCGCCGCCGCATGTTCCGAGCTGTTCGACCTGCACCACGCGGCACCTTTCGGTGTGTGCGGCGCTTGGGCGCGACGAGCTTGTCACTTTCGATCACGCCGTTCAGCACCGCGGATTTCCGGCAAAATCCATGCTGTTCGAGCAGGGCAGCAAGGCCGATTTCGTGTTTTCGGTATCGGAAGGCACCATTCGCCTGTTCCGGCTTCTGGCGGATGGCCGTCGGCAGATCATCGGTTTTGCCATCACCGGCGATTTCCTCGGTGTTGCCATGGATGAGGTGCATCAGTACGCGGCCGAGACCGTGGATCATGTCCGGGTCTGCCGGATTCCCCGACCGGCGTTTGCCGCCATGCTCGATGAAAAGCCGCATCTTCTGAAGAAGCTCCATCAACTCGCCGGCCAGGAGATCCATCACTCGCACGAGCAGATGGTGCTTCTGGGGCGCAAGAACGCCGAGGAGCGCGTCGCCGCGTTCCTGTTGTCGTTCCGCGAGCGCCTCGCCCATATCGCGACCAAATCCGTCACGATTCCGTTGCCGATGAGCCGGCAGGATATCGCCGACTACCTCGGGCTGACGATCGAAACCGTGAGCCGGACCATCAGCAAACTGGCGCGCGAAAAGCTGATCGTCGTCGTGCCGGACGGCATCCGCCTTCTCGATCTCCAGCGCCTGGGCGAACTCGCCGAAGGCTAGGGCTGGAATCCTGGGCGAAGATGGGCGTTGGTTTGGCGTTGTTGCGGGGGTAGAGACCCTCTCCCCCAGGATGGGGCCGGAATCGCGGTTCGCGTGCGCGATTTCCTGAGGAAAACATCTCTGGCCTTGATTTGCGTCAAGGCCGTTTGTGCACTGCAGGATATTGGTCACTACACGGCGAGGAGTCCGCAGCGTGCGGAACCTCGTTCACGCGTTCCCTGTGTGGCAGCAGGGGCGTTCTCGGGGCAAAGGGCTACACGCATGAGCATCCAGACAGGATACCGTTCGATGAGCGCCAATGAGGTCGCATGGGCGATCGCAGCGGCGGCGCTCGCACTGTTTTCGATTTTTGTGGCCTCGAAGGCGACCGATCCCGGTTACGCCTTCCACGCCTATGTCTTTGCCCTTTCCGGGCTGGCGGCGGTGTTTGCCATCGGCAAGCGCGCGGCCAAGAACATTCCGTTCGATCCGCCGCAGGAAATCAACGGCAAGCCCAACTACAACATGGCGCCGGTGAAATTCCTGACGATCGCGTCGCTGTTCTGGGGCGTTGCCGGCTTTCTCGTCGGGTTGATCATCGCGCTTCAGCTGGCGTATCCGGCGCTGAATTTCGATTTCGCGTATATCCAGTTCGGTCGCCTCAGGCCGCTGCATACTTCGGCGGTGATCTTTGCCTTCGGCGGCAACGTGCTGCTGGCGACCTCGTTCTATGTCGTGCAGCGCACCAGCCACGCGCGCCTTGCCGGCGATCTGACGCCCTGGTTCGTCGCGCTGGGCTACAACCTCTTCATCGTCATCGCCGGGACCGGCTATCTCCTCGGGATCACGCAGTCGAAGGAATACGCCGAGCCCGAATGGTACGCCGATCTCTGGCTGACGATTGTCTGGGTCGCGTATCTGCTGGTGTTCCTGGCGACGCTGTGGAAGCGCAAGGAGCCGCATATCTATGTGGCGAACTGGTTCTATCTCGCCTTCATCGTCACCATCGCCGTGCTGCATCTGGGGAACAATGCGGCGATCCCGGTGTCGATCTTCTCGCCGAAGAGCTACATCGTCTGGTCCGGCGTGCAGGATGCGATGTTCCAGTGGTGGTATGGGCACAACGCGGTGGGTTTCTTCCTGACCGCGGGCTTCCTCGGCATCATGTACTACTTCATTCCCAAGCGGGCGGATCGGCCGGTGTATTCCTACCGGCTGTCGATCATCCACTTCTGGGCGCTGATCTTCCTCTACATCTGGGCTGGTCCGCATCACCTGCACTACACCGCGCTGCCCGATTGGGCGCAGACCTTGGGCATGACCTTCTCGATCATGCTGTGGATGCCTTCCTGGGGCGGCATGATCAATGGCCTGATGACGCTCTCGGGCGCCTGGGACAAGCTCCGGACCGACCCCGTGTTGCGCATGCTGGTGGTTTCGGTCGCCTTCTACGGCATGTCGACCTTCGAGGGGCCGATGATGTCGATCAAGGCGGTGAACTCGCTCAGCCACTACACGGACTGGACCGTCGGCCACGTGCATTCCGGCGCGCTCGGCTGGGTCGGATTCGTGTCCTTCGGCGCGATCTACTGCCTCGTGCCGTGGCTCTGGAACAAGAAGGGCCTGTGGTCGGACAAGCTTGTCAACTGGCATTTCTGGATCGCGACGCTCGGCATCGTGCTCTACATCTCCGCGATGTGGGTCGCCGGCATCATGCAGGGCCTGATGTGGCGCGCCTACACCTCGCTCGGCTTCCTTGAGTACTCCTTCATCGAAACCGTCGATGCGATGCATCCCTTCTATGTCATCCGCGCGCTTGGCGGCGGCATGTTCGTCGCGGGGTCGCTCATCATGGCCTACAACATCTACATGACCATCCGGTCCGGAGAGGCGGAAGAGCCCGTCAAATCCGCTGGTCCGGCCCTGGTCCCGGCCGAGTAAGGAGCAAAACAATGTCGCTCTGGAACAAGCACGCGAGCTTCGAGAAGAACTCGATTCTCCTCATCATCGGCATCATCCTCGTGATCTCGATCGGCGGTCTCGTCGAGATCGCCCCCCTCTTCTATCTCCGCTCGACCATCGAGCGGGTGAAGGGCGTTCGCCCCTATACCCCGCTCGAGCTGGCCGGCCGGCACATCTACATCCGCGAGGGCTGCTACAATTGCCATAGCCAGATGATCCGCCCGCTCCGGGACGAGGTCGAGCGCTACGGCCACTACTCCCTCGCGGCGGAATCGATGTTCGACAAGCCGTTCCAATGGGGTTCGAAGCGCACCGGGCCGGATCTTGCCCGCGTCGGCGGCAAGTATTCGGATGAATGGCAGCTCCAGCATCTCGTCAATCCGCGGGCGCTGGTGCCGCAATCGATCATGCCGGGCTACCCGTTCCTCGCCAAGGCTGATCTCGATTTCGCCGATATCGCCAATCACCTCCGGGCGAACCGGGTTGGCGCGGTGCCCTATACCGACGAGATGATCGCCAATGCCGTCAAGGATCTCAAGGCGCAGCTCAACCCGGATGATCCGGGCGCGGCGGACCTCGAGAAGCGCTATCCGAAGGTGCAGATCCGCGATTTCGACGGCAATCCGCAGAAGGTTTCGGAAGCGGATGCCCTGATCGCCTATCTCCAGGTGCTGGGGACCATGGTCGATTTCAAGGGCTATGACGCCAAAGCCAATTACCGCTGAAGAGGGCACCATGGCACAGACCTACGCTCTCCTCGCCTCCATCGCGCAGCAACTCGGTGTCGTCTTTTTCATGACGATCTTCCTGGGCATTGTTGCCTATGCCGTTTGGCCGACGAACCGTGACAAGTTCAATGCGGCCGCTGAAGTCCCTCTCAAGGAGGATTGATCCGATGGCCGGACAAAATCATGAAGACCGCGATCACATCACGGGAACGTCGACGACGGGCCACGAATGGGATGGGATCAAGGAACTGAATACCCCGCTTCCGCGCTGGTGGATCAATATCTTCTACGCGACCATCCTCTGGTCGTTCGGATATTGGGTCGTCTATCCGTCCTGGCCGCTCGTCTCCAGCTACATGACCGGCGTCACCGGCTATTCCTCGCGGGCGGAAGTGGCGGTCGAGCTGGATGCGCTCAAAGCCAAGCGCGCGGCGCAGGCCGCCGATCTCGGCAAGATCGAACTGGCGGCGATCAAGGCGGATCCGAAGTTGCTCGGCCTCGCGATGGCGCAGGGCAAGGCAGCTTTCGGCGACAACTGCGCGCCATGCCATGGCCTTGGCGGCGCCGGCTCCAAGGGCTATCCGAACCTGAACGACGACGAATGGCTCTGGGGCGGCACCCTTGAGGAGATCCACACCACGCTCAAGCACGGCATCCGCTCCGCGAACGATCCGGATACGCGGCTTTCGGTCATGCCGGCCTTCGGCCGGGATGGCCTGCTCAAGAAGGAGGAAATCCGCACGGTTGCGAATTTTGTCCGCGCGGCTGCCGGCCAGCCCACCGAAGCGGGCTACAATGCCGCGGCTGGCGCCAAGCTCTTCGCCGATAACTGCGCCGCCTGCCATGGCGACACGGGCAAGGGGAACAAGGATCTTGGCGCGCCGAACCTGACCGATGCGATCACGCTCTATGGCTCGGGCCTTGAGGAGATCGTCGAGACCGTGTCCAACAGCCGAGCCGGCATCATGCCCGCCTGGGCAGCCCGGCTTGATCCGGTGACGGTGAAGTCGCTGGCGGTCTATGTCCACTCGCTGGGCGGTGGCAAGTAAGGGCGGCATACGCCCGAATACATCTCCTGCCGGCGGAGCTTCCAGCCCCGCCGGCTTTGCACGCCAATTTCCCCTTCGCGTATTTGGGCGCGATGCGGCAGCCAGGGCGCTTATGATGGCGACAACGGGCGCAGACGATATCCCCCTCTATGCTTCGGCCAAGAAGGTCTATCCACAGGCCGTCAGCGGGTTTTATCGGCGCATCAAGTGGGCGGCGCTGTTCGTTTGCCTCGGCATCTACTACTTCCTGCCGTTTATCCGCTGGGAGCGTGGCGCGAACCTGCCGGATCAGGCGGTTCTGGTCGATCTTGCCAACCGGCGATTCTATTTCTTCCCGATCGAGGTCTGGCCGCACGAGATCTATTATTTCACCGGCCTGCTGGTGATCGCGGCGATGGTCCTGTTTCTGATGAACGCCATAGCGGGGCGCATCTGGTGCGGCTACCTCTGCCCGCAGACCGTCTGGACGGATCTTTTTCTCGCCGTCGAACGCCTTGTCGAGGGCGACCGGCGGGAGCGGATCAAGCTCGACGAGCGCGCTTTCGATCTCGACAAGATCGCCCGCAAGGTCACCAAGCATTTCATCTGGCTGATGATCGCCTGGTGGACGGGCGGCGCCTGGGTGCTGTATTTCGCGGATGCGCCGACCCTGGTGCGCGAACTGGCGACCGGCACAGCGCCGCTGACGGCCTATGTCTGGATCGGCATCCTCACCTTCACCACCTATACGCTCGCCGGCATCATGCGCGAGCAGGTCTGCAACTACATGTGTCCCTGGCCGCGCATCCAGGCGGCGCTGACGGACGAGGAGGCCTATAACGTCACCTATCGCTATGACCGGGGCGAGCCTAGGACCTCGCTCAAGGAGGCGGCGAAGCTGCGTGCGGCCGGCGAAAACGCCGGCGATTGCATCGATTGCAACCAATGCGTCGCGGTGTGCCCGACCGGGATCGACATCCGGCACGGCGCCCAGCTTGAATGCATCCAGTGCTCGCTGTGCATCGATGCCTGCGACACCGTGATGACCAAGATCGGTCGGCCGACGGGGTTGATCGCCTTCGATACGGACAACAACGTCCAGGCGCGCGCCGCGGGCCAGCCCGAAAAGCCGTTCCACCCGATCCGGCCGCGGACGCTGATTTATTTCGCGCTGATCGCAATCGTCGGCGGCGGCATGGTGTTCCAGCTCGCGACGCGTTCCTCCGCCGGGATCAGCCTCATTCATGATCGCACGCCGCTGTTCGTGACCCTCGCGGATGGTTCGCTTCGCAACGCCTATACCGTGCGGTTGATGAACAAGCGTCCGGATTTCCGGCCATTTGCCCTGACGGTGGAAGGCCCGCCCGGCGCGCAGATCGAGGTCGTGAATGTCACCGCGACATCCGACTGGCGACCGGTGGTGACCGTCGACCCGGATTCGACGCGGGAGGTGCGCGTGCTGGTGACGGTGCCGAAGGGGGCCCTCCAGCAGAAAAGCGCGCCGATTACGGTGAAGGCCTCCGACCTCTTTGCCGGGGAAGTCGTGGTGGCGAGGGATCATTTCCTCGGCCCCGGCTGAGGCCCGGGATTCTTTGGCACGGGAGCCGTGAAAACGGCTGCGTGTGGCGCGGAACCTTTCGGGTGAAGCATGAGCTGTTGTGGAGCTATCGTGATGCCAGTCGATCTTCAGACCTCACCCCCCCCTGCGGTCAAAGCGGGAGGACTGACCGGGCGGCACGTGCTGTTCGCGCTGATTGCGTTCTTTTCGGTGATTCTGGCGGTCAACATGACGATGATGACGCTGGCGATCCGGACGATGCCGGGGTCCGAAGTCAAAAGCTCCTACGAGGCCAGCCAGCGTTTCAATCGCGGGCTGGATGCCATCGCCGAACAGGATCGACGTGGCTGGCAGGTCGATATCGTGACGACTGGCATTCGTTCGGGCGGCCCGTTCAGCGTCCATGTTCGCGACAGGGCCGGCGAGGCGCTCGGCGGGCTGAGGGTCGAGGCACGGATCGCGCGCCCGGCGGATGCGCGCTTCGATCAGCGAATCGCGTTGAGCGATCTGGGTGTCGGTCGTTATGGCGCCGGCCTGCCGGAGCTTTCGCCCGGGCAATGGCTGATCGGGGTCGAGATTTTCCGTGGGGATGACCGCCTGTTCGTGTCCCAGCGCCGGATCGTGTTGAAGGACTGAGACATAGCCATGAGGATGCCGTCATGAGCGAAATCCGCGACCTTTCCATTTTCGTGCGCCCGGCGGCGGGCGGCAGGGCGGCGATGGATCTTGCCGTCGAAGGCATTCATTGCGCGGCCTGCATGCGGGCGATCGAGAAGGGCCTTGCCAGCGAACCCGGGGTTGCCGGTGCCCGCGTCAACCTCGCCAACCGGCGGGTTACGGTGGAATGGGAGGCGGGTAAATCCACGCCCGAGCGCATTCTCTACCGCATGGATACGATCGGCTTCAAAGCCTATCCCTTCAGCATCGATCGCGCCGAAAATTCCGAGAAGCTGGAAGAAAAACGCCTCCTGGTCTGCGTTGCCGTCGCCGGCTTCGCGATGATGAACATCATGCTGCTTTCGGTGTCGGTCTGGGCCGGAAATGCCTCGGATATCACACCCGAAACCCGCGATTTCTTCCATTGGCTCTCGGCGCTGATCGCGCTTCCGGCCGCGGCCTACGCGGGGCGGCCGTTTTTCGAGAGCGCCTGGCGGGCGCTTTCGGCGCGGGCCGTCAACATGGATGTGCCGATCTCGCTGGGCGTGCTCCTGGCGCTCGGCATGTCGGTCGTCGAGACGCTGAACCACGCCGAGCACGCCTATTTCGATTCGGCGGTGATGCTGCTGTTCTTCCTGTTGATCGGGCGCTATCTCGAGCGCGCCATGCGGCGGCGGACGCGCTCGGTCGCGACCAATCTGGCGGCGCTGAAAGCCGAAACCGCGGTCAAGTTCGTATCCGAGACCGAAATCCGCTCGGTGCCAGTGGCCGCGCTTCAGGCGGGCGATATGGTGCTGGTGCGCCCGGGCGAGCGGATCAGTGTTGATGGCGTCGTGGTCGATGGGGCGAGCGAAATCGACGCCAGTCTTGTCACCGGAGAGACGCGCCCGCTGGCTGCTCAGGCGGGAACCGATGTCTACGCCGGCACGCTCAACCTCGCCGGCACGCTCCGCATCCGCGTCCGGGCGGCGGAAGAGGGCACGCTGCTCTCGGAGGTGCAGGCGCTGCTCGATCGCGCCAGTGAAAACCGCTCGGCCTATGTCCAGCTGGCGGACCGCGCGGCGCGGCTTTACGCGCCGGTGGTGCACGTGACCGCGCTCGCGACCTTTGCCGGCTGGCTTGCCTATGGCATCGGCTGGCACGATTCGCTGATCATCGCGATCACGGTCCTGATCATCACCTGCCCCTGCGCGCTGGGCCTGGCGATCCCGGCGGTGCAGGTCGTGGCCTCGGGCGCGCTGTTTCGTAACCGGATCCTGCTCAATTCCGGCGAAGCGCTGGAGCGGTTCGCCGCGATCGATACCGTCGCCTTCGACAAGACGGGAACCCTGACCCAGCCGCAGGCGAGCGTGATGAACGCCGATGACCTCGACCCCGGTCTGCTGGCGCTCGCAGGAAGGCTGGCGCTCACCAGCCGGCATCCGCTGGCAACCGCTCTGGCCCGCGCGAGCGGTGCGAATACGCCCGTCCTCGGCGCGCGTGAGGAGCCGGGAACAGGCGTTCACGCCGAACTTGACGGGGTTGCCGCGTTTCTGGGCAAGCCGGATGCGGCGAACATGGCTTTCGAAGCCGGCAAGGTTTCCAGTGCCTATCCTGCCGCGTCGCTGATCGCGGTGAAATGGGGCGATCAGCAGGCGGTGATCGCCATCGGCCAGCGGTTGCGCTCCGATGCGGCCGAGGTGATCCGTGTTCTCCGGAACCGAGGCTATCGGCTGATGATCCTTTCCGGGGATCACGAGGCGGCGGTGCGCGAAGCCGCGGCGGCGCTCGGCATCGAGGATTACGCCGCCGGGCTCAAGCCGCAGGACAAGATCGCGCGGCTCGATGCGCTTCGGGCCGAGGGCCGCAAGGTGATGATGGTCGGCGACGGGCTCAACGATGCCCCCGCGCTGGCGGCCGCGCATGTTTCGATGTCGCCGATCGAGGCGACGCATGTCGCGCAGGCCGAGGCGGATGGCGTGTTCATCGGCGAGAAACTCGAACCGGTGGCGGCGGCATTGGCGCTGGGCCGCAAGGCGCATGACATCATGCTGCAGAACCTCTGGCTGGCCGTGCTCTACAACGCCATCGCGGTGCCCGTGGCCATCGCCGGCTGGGTGACGCCGCTGATCGCGGCGCTGGCGATGTCGGGATCATCGGTTCTTGTTACTCTCAATGCGTTGCGTGCGGGAAGAAGCGCTGGCGCAGGCGCGCCAACTGGGACCGGGAGAACCCCATGAATATTCTGGTCTATCTGGTGCCGCTCGCCTTGGGGCTTGGTCTGGCCGGGCTTGGCGCTTTCGTCTGGTCGATGCGCGCCGGGCAATACGACGATCTCGAGGGTGCCGGGTATCGCGTCCTCGACGACGGGGATCTCCCGGACAAATAACCAACCGGCCCCAGACGGTTTTTTTCGCACAAGTCTGCCGTCGGCTTGATAACCGGGTTTTCCGCTGCTCAGGGTTTCTTGCCCGGACGCCGCCGATATGGTCATGCTAACGCCCGATTCGACGCGCAGGTCGCGATGTCGCTCCTTGTGACGTCTTCGTTGCTGCGTGTGTCTCGTGTCGGCATTGTTCCTGTTGGCAGTCGCCCCTCCGTTGTCGTTTGGCCGAGCATGACCCGATCCCGTTTTTTACCCCTTGTGCGTGTTCCGGCCCTTCGGCGGCTTGTCCTGGTCGGGGTGCTCGCGGTTTCCGGCATTCTTGCGGCCTATGCACAGCCTTCAAAGGAGATCCGTGCGCAGCTCGAGGCCGGCAAGCTGGAACTGATCCAGATCGAGGCGGCGCTGCAACGCGAAACGCTCGACGACAAGCGGCTTGCGGACCTGCGCGCGCGGATCGACCCGCTGGCGAGCCTCGTCGACGAGATCATCCAGCGCGAACAACCGCGCGCGGATGAAATCAAGGCCCGGATCGAAAAGCTCGGACCGGCACCCGAAGCCGGCAAGGCCGTGCCCGAAAGCGCCGATGTCGCGCGCGACCGCGCCGACCAGCAACAACTCTGGCGCGAAGCGGATGAGACCCTGCGGCTCTCGCGCGCACTGGCACTGCGGGCCGAGCAGATCCGCGAGGCGATCAGCGAGCGCCGGCGTCAGAATTTCACCCGTCAGATCCTGGCGCAGGGGGCTTCGATCATCTCGCCGCTGCTTTGGCTCGATGTCACACGGGCCATGCCGGCGGAGTTGCGGGCCTCCCGGTTCATTCTGACCCAATGGACGGAAACGGTCGTCAATAATCTCAACTGGTACGAGCTGATCGTTCTCGTCCTGTTGGCACTGGCGGCGATGATCGGGCTTCCCCGCGCCCGGCATTGGATGCGGACCGGCTCCTTCGGGGCCGGCAAGGAAGACACCACCGAAGGAGAACTGGCCGCGGGGGAGGAACCGATCGCCGGCCCTTCGCGCTTGGGGCGGGCCTTTCTGGCCTTGCGGACGATCCTGCTGACGGCGGTCGCGCCGGCGATCGTCCTGTATTTTGTCTACTGGCTTTTCCAGAGCTTCGGCCTTCTGGCGGGGCGCGCCGACCCGGTGATGGAGGCGATCGTCAGCGGCCTTGCCTTCGTGCTGGCGATGAACGGATTGGCCACAGGCCTGCTGTCACCGGGTCGGCCGGTCTGGCGGCTGCTCGAGGTTCCCGATCGCATGGCGACCGAGTTCTGGCGCATGATCCGGGCCGTTTCGGCGATTGTCGCGGTCGGCAAGGTCTTTGATGCCTTTCAGGTGGCGGTTGTCTCCAACCTCTCCGTGTCGATCGCGACCAGGGGCGTTTTTGCACTGCTGGTCGCGGGGGCTTTGGCGCGGGGCC
>CAZNAT010000021.1:8587-26352 GCA_964571245.1 uncultured Methylobacterium sp. | reverse complement strand
CGGATGAAGGTGATGTTGGCGACATCGGCCCAAGCCTGCAGCGCAGCTTCCGCGCGAGCGGAAACGAGGCCGATGAGGCTCAGGCCTCCGGCGGGTTGCTGCCGGTCCGGCTGGCGGCATGGGCGGCGGTTGTCTGCATTGCGGCAGCGGCGCTGCTGGGGTTCGTCTCGCTGGCCGGGTTCCTGGTCAGCCAGGTGGTCTGGCTGACGATTCTCGGGCTCGTGGCGTTGTTGGCGCTGGTGTTCATCGAGGAGGTGCTGGGTGTCGGGCTGTCGGCGCGCGGGCTGCTCGGGCGCCGCGTCCGCGGAATGACAGGGCTGGCGGCGCGTTCGCTGGATCAGGTCAGTGTGCTCGGGGCGGGCCTCCTGCGGTTGATCCTGTTTGTTGCGCTCGGCATGTTGGCGCTGGCGCCCTGGGGCGTTGATTCGTCCAATCTTGTCGGGAACCTACGCGCTGCCTTCTTTGGATTTCAGGTCGGCGGCGTCACGATTTCGCTCTCGACCATCGTGCTGGCGCTGGCCCTTTTCGCCTTCGGCGTGCTGATCACCCGCGCGATCCAGAACTGGCTCGATACCAGCTACCTCCCGCATACCGGGCTCGATCTCGGCCTGCGCAACTCCATCCGCACGATTTTTGGCTATGTCGGGATCGTCATCGCGGCGATGGTGGCGCTGGCTCAGCTTGGCGTCAGCGTGGAGAAGCTCACCCTTGTCGCCGGCGCGTTGTCGGTTGGCATCGGCTTTGGGTTGAAGTCGATCGTCGAGAATTTCGTTTCGGGGTTGATTCTGCTCTGGGAACGGCCGATCCGCGTCGGCGACTGGATCGTGATCGGCAACGAACAGGGCACGGTCAAGCGGATCAATGTCCGCGCCACCGAGATCGAAACCTTCGATCGCGCCAGCCTCATCATCCCGAACGCCGAATTCATCTCGGGGCGGGTCAAGAACTGGATGCACGCCGACCGCACCGGGCGGATCATCATCCCCGTCAATGTCGATTACAAAGCGGACCCTGCGGAAGTCCAGCAGCTCCTCAAGGATGCCGCGCTGGCGCATCGCGAGGTGATGAGCGAGCCGCCGCCGACGGTAATCTTCAAGAACCTCGGCGAGTCCGGGCTTGATTTTGAATTGCGCTGCTTTGTCGACGTCGATGCGATGTCGGTGACCCGCTCCGATCTGCTCTACGATATCTTCCGGCGCTTGCGCGAGGCGAGAATCGAGGTGCCCTACCCGACACGGCGGCTGGAAATCACCAATCTCGCCGCGATGGGCGAGCCATCCTTCACCGCCACCGAGAAGCCTCCGGGCGACCGGAAGCCGGCAGGAGAACCGGTGTAATGGCGGAGGGATCGAACGCGCGCCGGCTTTTTTTTCAGGCATCGGTGGTCGTGGCGCTCGCCGGCGTTTCCGGCTGCGGCACATCGGAGCCGCCGCAGCCACAACCGGCCTTCTACGCCGATCTTGCTCGACCGGGGGCGGTCCTTGACCCGGTAACCGCCACCGACATCATCAATGCCTACCGCGCCCGGGAGGGGCTGCGCCCGCTCGTCTGGGATGCGGGCCTCGCCCGGATCGCCGCAGAGGCCGCGAGTACGCTGGCGGACCGCGGCGATCTCTCTGACGGCGGAGGAGAGGGGCTGTTGCGGGCACTGGCGATGGGCGGCTATTCCGGGCGTCTGGTGCGGCGAAGCGTTTCAGGCGGCTATCACAGCTTTGCCGATGCTTTTTCGGGTTGGCGGGGCGCACCCGCGCATGACGGCGTGCTCCGGGCAAAGGATGGCCAGAAATACGCCATCGCAGCACTGGCGCGGCCCGGCTCGCGCCACCGGGTCTACTGGGTGCTGCTGGTCAGTCCCTAGTGCGTCCCTATTTCTTGGGCGGTAGCGGCGGCGCTTCGCGGACAAGCAGGATCGAGACCCGGCGGTTCGGGGCCAGAAACGGATCATCCGGGAAGGTCGGCGCGGTATCGGCCTTGCCGATCACCGATTCGAAACGGTCATCGGGCACCCCATGATTGGCCAGCAGGTCGCGGACGGCGATGGCCCGGTCTGCGGAGAGTTTCCAGCCAGCGCCGCGATTCTGCGTCGCGCCCCGGATCGAGCTGGTGTGGCCGGTCACCCGGACGCGGTTGGGCATCCGCCGCAAGGTCGGGGCGATCGCGGCCAGCACCTTGCGCGCGCGCTCGTAGGGCTGCGCGACGCCTTCGGGAAACATCGAGCGGCCATCCTGATCGACGATCTGGATATCAAGACCTTCGGCGGTTTCCTCAACGAGGACATTGCGGGAAATCTCGGCAATTTCAGGCATTTCCTGCAGCGCTTGGCGCAAGGTCGCGGCCGCGGTCGTAAAACCGCGATCGATCATATGCGAGCCTTCGGCGGCGGTGTCTTTCTGAACATATTTGTTCGGGACGCCGACGGCGGCTGACTGGTCCGGGGTGGCTTTCTCGACATTCTGGATCTTGCGGCGCACGATCACGCCATCGATATCGATCATGCCGGAGGTGCGGGTATGGCGCTGGTTGCCGAAGGCCTCGCGGATTGACCCGGCGACGATCGCCATTTCCTTGGTCTTCGGCTGCGAGAACGCCACGAGCATCACGAAATACGCAAGCAGCAGGCCCATCAGATCGGCAAAGGTCACGAACCAGCCGTGGCCGCCCGCTGCGTGTCCACCCTTCTTGCGCGCCATGGTACTCGTACTCCAGTTTCCAGAGCGCGATCCGATCGGATGCTCCGGAGGCTATGGTTCAACGCGTCGTCTTCGACCCGGCCGGTGTCAGCCGAACCGGGGGTATTCTGGTGCCGCGTCAGGCGACGGCTTCTTCGGCGAAATGCGCCTTGTGATGCTCGGGCAGATAGGACAGCAGCATTTCACGGATGAGACCGGGGCTCTTCGCCTGCCGGATCTGCATCACGCCGTCGATGATGAGCGAGCGTGACACGTCCTCTTCCTCAAGCTTGACGTGCAGCTTGTCGGCAATCGGCAGACAGAACAGGTTTGCGATCACCGCGCCGTAGAGCGTCGCCAGCAGGGCGGTCGCCATGAACGGGCCGAGCGAGGATGGGTCCTGCATGTTGGCGAACATGCCGACCATGCCGAGCAGGGTGCCGATCATGCCCCAGGCCGGCGCGCAATCGCCGACCGCGCGGTAGATTTTCTGACCTTCGTCGAGATGGGCGAGGAAGGTATCGCGATCTTTTTCCATCGTGCCCTGGATGAATTCCGCGTCGTAGCCATCGACGACATAGCGGATGCCCTGGGCAAGAAAGGGGTCATCGACCTTGTGGTTTTCCAGGGCCATCGGGCCGGATTTACGCATGATTTCCGCGATCTTGGTGATTTCCTCGATCAGCGCGCGCGGATCGAGCGCGCGCATCTGCAAGGCGAATTTCATCCCCATCGGGATGCCATGCATCATCGATGAGAATGGAAAGCGAATGATCGTCGAAGCGGTCGCGCCGCCGAAAATGACGATCGCGGCGTGCTCGGAGATGTAGATGCTGATATTGCCGTCCATGAGCATCAGCAACACAACCGTCGCGATGCCCAACACTGTTCCGACAATTGTGGCGATATCCATGAAATCCCGTCCTTCGGTCGCATAGGAATGCGCCGTGCCCTGGCGTCCCCGGTTGCAAATTAGGCCTTGCAGCTAAAAGAAGGGTTAAGCTTAAGAGAGTGAAACGCCATATGCCGGATGAACCGCGCTCAGTCGCTGTTCATCTCGGCGTGGGCATAAGCCCGACACCGGTTTTCTTCGAGGGTTTCATGTCGCTGCCACGCCTCTATCTCAGGGTTTTGCTCCAGCTCGGGCCGGAGCTTCGTCTGGGCATTGTCCTGGTGCTGGCCAATCTGGCCCTGGCGGTCGCGCATTTCGCCGAACCTTATCTTTTCGGGCGTATTATCAACCTGTTGACCGGCTCGCAGGCGCAGGGCGGCAAGCCGACGCTTGAAGCGCTGATGCCACTGATCGGGCTCTGGCTCGGCTTCGGGCTCGTTACCATCACCGGCGGCGTGCTGATCGCGCTGCATGCCGACCGCGTCGCGCACCGGCGTCGGCTCGGCGTGATGGCGGGCTATTTCGAGCATGTTCTGACCCTGCCGCTCTCGTTCCATTCGAGCACGCATTCGGGGCGCACGCTGAAGGTCATGCTCAACGGCGCCGACGGGATGTTCTGGCTCTGGCTCGGCTTCCTGCGCGATCATTTTTCGGCGCTGGTCTCGCTTCTGGTGCTGCTGCCCTTCACCTTGTTCATCAACTGGCGGCTCGGGTTGCTGCTGGTCGGTCTGGTCGTGCTGTTCTCCTTGCTGATGGGCCTGGTGATCAACCGCGCCGCGCGGCTGCAGGAGCGGGTGGAAGGGTTCCACCCCCAGCTTGCCGAGCATACCTCGGACGCGATCGGCAATATCCCGGTCATCCAGAGTTTTACCCGGATTCCGGCCGAGCTGGCGCATCTGCGTTTCGTGATCGACCGGTTGCTCGCGGCGCAAATCCCGGTTCTGTCGTGGTGGGCGCTGGCCTCGGTGGCGACGCGGGCCTCCTCGACCCTGACGGTAACGGCGATTTTCCTGCTCGGGACCTGGCTGCATATCAAGGATCTCGCCTCGATCGGCGATATCGTCACTTTCATGGGCTATTCGACGCTGCTGATCGGCAAGCTGGAGGCGGCGGTTGGTTTCGTGAACCAGCTCTTCATGCAGGCGCCGAAACTGCGCGACTTCTTTGAAATTCTCGACACGACGCCGCATGTCCAGGATCGGCCCAACGCGGTGGATGCCGGGCGCTTGGCCGGGGATGTCACCTTCGAGCACGTGTCGTTTTCCTACGACGGCAAACGTCCGGCGATTTCGGACCTGACGTTTCATGTCGCCAAGGGCAAGACGATTGCGCTCGTCGGTTCGACCGGCTCGGGCAAGTCGACGACCCTGGGGCTGTTGCACCGGGCTTTTGACCCGCAATCGGGCCGGATCTTGATCGATGGCCAGGATATTCGCGAGTTTTCGCTGCAATCCCTGCGCAACAACATCGCCGTCGTATTCCAGGAGCCGATGCTCTTTGCCAGGACGATCCGCGAAAATCTCGAGGTCGGGCGCGCCAGCGCGACCGATGCCGAGATGATGGATGCACTGGAGCGCGCGCAGGCGCTCGAATTCATCGGCCGGCAGGCGGATGGGCTCAATACCATCGTCGGCGAACGTGGCCGCTCGCTCTCGGGCGGCGAACGTCAGCGGCTTTCGATCGCGCGGGCGTTGCTCAAGGACCCGCCGATCCTGATTCTCGATGAGGCGACCAGCGCGCTCGATGCCTCCACCGAGCAGAAATTGCAAAAAGCGCTGGAAGAGGTGATGAAAAACCGCACGACCTTCGTGATCGCGCATCGGCTGGCGACCATCCGCAACGCCGATCATATCCTTGTTCTCGATCAGGGGCGGATCGTCGAAAGCGGGACCTTCGATACCCTGGTGGCGCAGAACGGCCGGTTCGCGGCGCTGGCGCAGGCCCAGTTCATGGCGACCGCGCCGGCAGAACCCATCGCGGTCAAATGAGCACCCCGGCGGCCGGATAGGCCCCGGCTGTGTCGAACGAGGGCTTCTGGAGGAAATCCGCTGCGTGAAATCCGACGGGCGCGATCAGGCCCCTTCGGATTTCAGGAATGCGAGAACCTGTTCCGCCGAAACATCCCTCGCGATGAAGCTTTCGCCAAGCCCGCGCGTGAGGATGAAGGTCAACGCGCCGCGGCTGACCTTTTTGTCCTGGCGGATGGCATCCAGGATCGCTTCGGCATCGCCGGTTCCGCCCGGCACGTCCTGAAGCCGGGTCGGCAGGCCGACCTCCTGGAGATGGGCGATCACCCGGCTCGGCACTTCCTGCGAGCACAGCCCGAGCATTTGCGAGAACCGGTGCGCCATCGCCAGGCCGATCGCGACGCCCTCGCCATGCACGAGGCGCGCGCCGTCGTATCGGACCAGCGCCTCCAGGGCATGGCCAAAGGTGTGCCCGAGGTTGAGCAGCGCCCGATCCCCTGTTTCGGTTTCGTCGCGGGCGACGATTCCCGCCTTGGCCGAGCAGGCCACCGCCACCGCTTCCTCGCGCTCGGGGCCGCCGGCAAAGATCCCGCGCCAGGCGCCGGCTTCGAGCCAGGCGAAGAACTCCGGGCGATCGATGAGGCCGTATTTGACGACCTCAGCGTAGCCGGCCCGCATCTCGCGCGGGCTCAGCGTGTCGAGAACGCCGGTATCGGCGATCACGATGCCGGGTTGGTGAAACGCGCCGACGAGGTTTTTCCCGAGCGGGGAATTGATGCCGGTCTTGCCGCCCACGGAACTGTCGACCTGCGCCAGCAGCGATGTCGGCACCTGCACGAAGCGCATGCCGCGCCGGGCGATGGCAGCGGCAAACCCCGCGAGATCGCCGATGACGCCGCCCCCGAGTGCGACCACGGCGTCGCCGCGCTCAAGCCGGTTGGCCAGAATGGCCTCGACGGTTTTTTCCAGAAACGGCCAGCTCTTGGTTTTTTCCCCCGCCGGGAGAACCAGGGTTGCGCTGGCGATGCCCGCTGTGGCCAGCGAGGCCTCCAGCGCGGCCAAATGGTGTTTCGCGACGATCTCGTCGGTCACGATCAGGCAGGCGCGCGCCTTCATGGCCCCGGCGATGGCGAACCCGGCCCCATCAAGGAGGTTGCGCCCGATCAGGATGTCGTAGGCACGTCCGCCAAGATCGACCCTCACGGTGCGAGGCTGGGCCAGGGGCGCGGTCATTCGGCGGAGTCCTGGGGAGCGGAGTCCTGGGGAGCGGAGTTCTGGGGAGTCGAGTTCTTGGGGGCGGGGAATGGCGCGTCTTCGCGCTCGAGATAGGCCGTCAGCGCATCGATCGCCATCTGCACCATGGTTTCATGCGGCGTCTCCTGACTGAGGATCGAGATATCCGCCTCGGCATAGACGGGGTATCGCCGCGCGATCAGCTCGCGCAGGGTCGCTTCAGGGTCGGAGCCCTGGAGAAGCGGCCGGTTATGCCGGCGCTGGACGCGGCGCAGCAACACCGGCAATTCCGCGTTGAGCCAGAGCGAGACGCCGTTCGCGCGGATGCGGGAACGGGTTTCCGGATCCATATAGGCACCGCCACCGGTCGCGATCACCTGCTGCTCTTCGGCCAGAAGGCGGGCGATCACCTTGCGCTCGCCGGTTCGGAACTCGGCCTCGCCGCGCAGCGCAAAAATTTCGGGGATGGTCATGCGGGCGGATTCCTCGATCGCATGATCGCTATCCACGAACGGCAGCCCGAGACGCTGCGCGAGCCGCTTGCCGACGGATGTTTTCCCGGCGCCCATCAAACCGACCAGCACGATGTGGCGGGACTTCAGTTTCGCAAGCAGTCGCGCCGCCTCGTGGTGCGCGGCGGGAACTGGCATTGAAGTCGCGGGAGCTTCGACCATAGGAGACCGGGTTAAAAAAACTGTTCGCGTCACCTAATGCAAAATCTCCGACAAAATTCTACCGGCTTTTGCGCTTCTGCGGTATTGAATCACGCCGGGCGGCGTTCTTGGGGCGCCGGCCAGGGGTCCAATCTGGATGGACAATGGCACCAAAGCCACATCCATAGCGGATGCCGGCATGGCGGAACGGGTTATCGGATCATCATCAGGACATGCTTTTTCTCGGGCGCATCCTTATCATTCTCGCCGTGCTTGGCGGGCTCGGCTATGCCGCGCTGTTCGCGCTGGCGACCTTTGTCGAGCCGGAACAGCGCGATATCGTGATCACGATCCCCACGCCCAAATCGCCGAGGGTGCCGGCTCCGGTGCCCTCGTCTCCCCAACCGCGACCCTGAGGCGGGGATGAGCGAGCGGCAGATTCGCGCGTTTCTGGCCATGGCGGCCACCGAGCGCGGCGCGGCGAAGAACACGCTCGATGCCTATCGCCGCGACCTCGCGGATTATCTTGATCACCTCGCCGCCCTCGGCAAAACCGGCGAGAATGCCGTTGTGCATGATATCCGGGATTACCTTCAGGCGCTGGCGGCGCGCGGTTTCAAGCCCTCGACGATTTCCCGCCGGCTTTCGGCGCTGCGGCAGTTTCACGGTTTTCTCTACGCGGAAGCGATGCGAAGCGATGACCCGACGGTCACGCTCGAAGGGCCGCGGCAAGGCAAGCCGCTGCCGAAGGTGATGTCGATCGAAGATGTAGACCGGCTTTTGGCGAGCGTTTCCGAGGAGGTCCGCGCGCAGGCAAGGCCCGGGCGCGGACAACTTCTGGCCTTGCGGCTCGCGGCGATGGTCGAGCTGCTCTACGCAACCGGGCTTCGCGTTTCCGAACTGGTGGCGCTGCCCTTGCAGAGCTTTGCGACCGCGCGCGAAGGGCTGATCATCCGCGGCAAGGGCGGCAAGGAACGGCTCGTGCTGATCACGGATGCCGCGCGTCAGGCCGTCCTGCGCTACCGCCAGGCCTACGAACAGGGTGAAGCCAGACCGGCGTCCAAGTTCCTGTTTCCCGCCGACAGCGACCTTGGTCACGTGCCGCGGCAGGTTTTTGCGCGCGAGTTGAAGCGGCTTGCCGGAGCCGCCGGGCTCAAGGCGTCTGCCTTGTCGCCACATGTGCTCCGGCATGCCTTTGCGACGCATCTGTTGCAGAACGGTGCCGATCTCCGGATCGTCCAGCAGCTTCTCGGCCATGCCGATATTGCGACGACCCAGATCTATACCCATGTCCTTGATGAGCGTGCCCGCGCCATGGTCCGCGATCTTCATCCGCTCAACGATGAAGGCGGCTGAACGCCGCGGCCGGTCGATTAGACTTGACGGGAGGGGATGCAATCGTCAGTTTGCGGCGCTTTCGTGGGGGTCCCCACCCAACGTCCTTCGGCTTGCGCAGCGCTTGCTCTGCCAGCCCAACCCGTGATGGTTCATGCGCGCTTATCTCGATTTTGAAAAGCCGGTTGCGGAGCTTGAAAACAAGATCGCTGAACTGCGTGCGCTGGCCGCCAGAGATGGCGCAGCGTCGATCGATGACGATATTTCCCGGCTCGAAGCCAAGGCCGATGCCGCGTTGCGCGAGCTTTACGCCAACCTCACGCCCTGGCAGAAAACCCAGGTCGCCCGCCACCCGGAGCGGCCGCATTGCCTCGATTACATCGAGACGCTGATCACCGAATTCACCCCGCTCGCGGGCGATCGCGTCTTTGGCGAGGATGCCGCGGTGATCGCCGGGTTCGGCCGGTTTCGCGGTGCGCCGGTGTGCGTGATCGGGCAGGAAAAGGGCTCGAACACCGAAACCCGGCTCAAGCACAATTTCGGCATGGCGCGCCCGGAAGGCTATCGCAAGGCCCAGCGGATCATGGAACTGGCGGACCGCTTCGGCCTGCCGGTGATCAGCCTCGTCGATACGGCGGGGGCCTACCCCGGTATCGGCGCGGAGGAACGCGGCCAGGCCGAGGCCATCGCACGGTCGACCGATGCCTGTCTCGCATTGAGGGTGCCGAATGTCTCGGTGATCCTTGGCGAGGGCGGCTCGGGCGGCGCGATCGCCATTGCGACATCCAACCGGGTGCTGATGCTCGAACACGCGATCTACAGCGTGATTTCGCCGGAAGCGGCGGCCTCGATCCTCTGGCGTGATTCGCAGCGGGCGCAGGAAGCGGCGGCGACGATGAAGATCACCGCGCAGGACCTGCTGCGCATGCATGTGATCGATGTGATCGTCTCCGAGCCGGCCGGTGGCGCGCATCGGGCGGCTGAGGAGGCCATTGTTTCTGTCGGCGACGCGATTGCCACTGCCTTCCAGGATCTTTCGGGTCTCGATGCCATCCAGCTGCGCGAGGCGCGGGCGGAGAAATTCCTGGCGATTGGCCGCAAGCTCTGAATTTGCGCCATCACAAGGACAGCCCGGCGAAGGGTGATAGCCTTATCAATAAGGGTGCGTGGTTGCCGGGACGGACAGGTCGGCCTTTCCTTTCGGTTAACGAAGCCTTGGGGTTGTCGTGAGGATCGGTAGCATTTCCCTTTGCTTTTGTTTAGGATTGCAGCCTTAATTCTGCCGGTGTCATGGTTGAAAGCCATGGCCGGGTTTGTTGTCTTGTGTGAGGTGTGACCGTGCATCGAGCTTCCGGTCCGGATGTCAATGTTTCCGGCTTTCTGTCGACGCCAACCCTGATGTCACGGGTGACGAGGCCTGTTGCTCTCGGTATGGCGTTCGGCGCGGCGCTGCTGCTGGCCGGTTGTAACGAGGACGGGCGCCTGCCCTCCAATTCCCGCCATTACGTGCCGATTTCGCCGCAAATGGAAGCGATCATGAGCGAGAAGGGCATGAATGCCCGCTCGCCGATTCTTTTCCGCGCCTACAAGGCCGAAAGCGAACTCGAGGTCTGGAAGCAGGCTGCATCCGGGGAATACCAGCTTCTCAAGACCTTCCCGATGTGCCGGTGGTCCGGCCAGCTTGGCCCGAAGAAGACCGAGGGCGACCGGCAGGTGCCGGAGGGGTTTTATGCCATCACCGCGCAGCAGCTGAACCCGAATTCGCAATTCTACCTTTCGTTCAACCTTGGCTATCCCAACGCCTTTGACCAGCAGCTCGGCCGGACCGGCAGCGCGATCATGGTGCATGGCGCCTGTTCGTCGCGCGGCTGCTTCTCGATGACCGATGAACAGGTCGCGGATATCTACGCGCTCTCGCGCGAGGCCTTCGGCGGCGGCCAGAAGGCCATCCACTTCCAGTCCCTGCCTTTCCGCATGACACCGCAGAACCTCGCGAAATACCGCGCCGACGAGAACATGCCGTTCTGGCGGAACCTCAAGGAAGGTTCGGATCATTTCGAGGTGACCAAGCGCGAGCCGCAGGTTTCGGTCTGCAACGCGCGCTATGCGTTCGGCGTTACCACCTGCACCCCGGGTGCGGACGGACGCGATCAAAGCGTGGCGACCGCCGTCGCCGAAAAGCAGCGCCGCGACGACCAGCAGGTGGCCTCGCTGGTTCAATCCGGCGTCAAGGCGGTCAAGCGCGTCTATCAGGATGGCGACCAGCACCCGTCCTTCAAGCGTACGATCTATGCCTCCGCGCCGGCGATCGAACCGAGCCGGAACGCCGGCCCGGTGGCGCAGGGCACCTCCAGGGTTGCCGAAGTTTCGCAGCCCGACGCGCTCGATCACGGTGCTGTCGAGATCCCGCACGAGCAGACCAAGGGGCTGAGCCGCCAGGCGCTGCTCGCCAAGGCGGCCCAGCACAAGCTTCAGGAAGCGGGCGGCGTGGCGGTTGCTGCGGCGCCGGCAAGCCCGGCGGGTGCTGCCGCGGCTCGTCCGAATGCTGCCGCGCCAAAGGCCGTCGCCGCGGGGGCAGCACCGCCGCCGTCCAGCGTGACGGCGCTGGTGGCAACCGAGCCGCCCAAAAAAGATGAGCCGGCGTTCTACCGGCGCTGGATCGGCTCGCTCGGTAATCTGACGGCCAATTCCACCGGCGCGGAAGAGGTGGCTCCGCAAGCCGTGCAGGCCCCGCTGCCGCCCAAGGCACCTCGGCGCTGAGGGTTTTCCCCCGGTATGGATAAGCGCCCGCTTGCGCCAGCACGCGCGGCTTCGGCCAGAATGCCCGAAAAATCAGCGGATCTGACGCCTTGCATCAGTTTTCTCGGCGCCAGTTCTCGCGCGTCAATTCCAGTGCGCCTCGCTTGGCTCAAGCATGATGATATTGGCATGGACAAAGGCGCGGTAGCGCCCGCCCTCGGTCACCGCGGTCAGGAAATGCCCGAGTTCGGGGTAGCCGTTCTCGCCGGTGAACTCGTGGGCGTCGTCGATCAGCATGACATGGCCCTTCACGGGCGAGCCAAGGATGCAGCGGACCTCGGCGCTGACGGGGGATGACAGCGCGCCATGCGCGGTCTCTCCCGCCGAATAATGTCCATCAAGCCAGAACAGGGCCGGCTCGGTGAGCGTGGCGACGATGCGCGGCAGCACGTCTCCGGCATCACCCTGATGCAGCTCGACATTCCGCATTCCGGCAAAGCGCTGGTTGGCGCGGTCAAAATATTCCGGCGACAGCTCCACCGAGATCGAGCGGATGCCGGTTGCCGCCACCGATGCCAGCGTATCGCCCTTGAAGGTGCCGGTTTCGACAAAGGTCCGCAGACCATGCTGATGCAGCGCGGCATGGATAATGCGCCGCTTCGCCGCCGGAATCGGGGGAATGGGCATGCCCTTCATCACCCAACGCAGGATCTGGGCGGTTTCGCGCAGATCTCGCAATGCCTGGAGCATTTTCATCGGCGGCTCACGCGAAACGGCCGTGGCAATGCTTGAATTTCTTGCCGGAGCCGCAGGGGCAGGTCTCGTTTCGGCCGACCTTGCCCCAGGTGGTCGGATCGCTCGCGTCGCGCTCCCGGACTTCCTCGACCGGGGCGAAACCGAGCGCGGCATTGGCAGCCGCGAATTCGTTCTCGCCGGTCAGCGGATTGACGTGTGAGGCGTGCATTTCCGGCAGTTCGGGCGCCGGCGGCGCCTCGAACACGACCTCGACCCGCATCAGCTGGCCGGTGACATGCTCGCGCAGCGTGTTGAGCAGCTTGTCGTAGAGCTCGAAGGCCTCGGATTTGAACTCGTTGAGCGGGTCGCGCTGGGCATAGCCGCGCCAGCCGATGACCTGGCGGAGATGATCGAGCGTGACGAGGTGTTCGCGCCAGAGGTGATCGAGCAGCTGCAGCACGACCTGCTTCTCGATATAACGCATCACATCCGGCGTATTCTTGGCCTCGCGCTCGGCATAGGCCTTGTCGGCGGCATCCAGCAGGCGCTCGCGCATTTCCTCGTCGGCGATGCCCTCTTCCTTGGCCCATTCCTCGACCGGGAGATCAAGTGCCAGGAAGCGGCCAACCTCCTCCTTCAACTCGCCGATACTCCAGGCTTCGGGGTAGGCGCCTTCCGGGATATGCCGGTTGATCATGTCTTCCACGACGCCGTGCCGCATGTCGCGGATGGTCTCGCTGAGATCTTCCTGGCTCATCAGCTCACGGCGCTGCTCGAACACCACCTTGCGCTGGTCGTTCATCACGTCGTCGTATTTGAGGATATTCTTGCGGGTATCGAAGTTGCGGGCCTCGACCTTTTTCTGGGCGGTTTCCAGCGCCTTGTTGACCCAGGGATGGGCGATCGCCTCGCCTTCCTGCAGTCCGAGCTTCTGCAGGATGCTCTCCATCCGCTCCGAACCGAAAATCCGCATCAGATCGTCGCCAAGGCTGAGGAAGAACTTGGTGCGGCCCGGATCGCCCTGCCGGCCCGAACGGCCGCGCAGCTGGTTGTCGATCCGGCGGCTTTCGTGGCGTTCGGCGGCGATGACGTAAAGCCCGCCGGGGGCGGTGAAAGTTTTGGCGGGTTTTGAACCCTTGGCCGGCTCAATCTCGATCACCTCGCCCGAATTCAGCACGACCTCGCGGTTGCGTTCGATTTCGGTCTTGATGCGGGCGATCGCGGCGTCCTTCTCGGCGCCTTCGAGCCCGACCGTCTCGCGCTCGATGCGCATCTTGAGGTTGCCGCCGAGCTGGATGTCGGTGCCGCGGCCGGCCATGTTGGTGGCGATGGTGATCGCGCCGGGAATGCCGGCCTGCGCGACGATGAAGGCTTCCTGCTCGTGGTAGCGGGCGTTGAGCACCGCGAACAGCTTTTCCTCCGGGCCGCCCTG
The DNA here is from genome assembly GCA_964571245.1 of uncultured Methylobacterium sp. Lineage (GTDB taxonomy): Bacteria > Pseudomonadota > Alphaproteobacteria > Rhizobiales > Beijerinckiaceae > Rhabdaerophilum. The sequence continues at coordinate 12,697 of CAZNAT010000021.1, read as the reverse complement.
GTCGCCATCGAGCAGCGGCTTGAAGGCATCGGCATCGCCAAGATCGATCTGCTTGAAGCCGTGGCTGGCCAGCAACTCACCGAGGGCCTCCGATTTCTCGATCGATGTGGTGCCGACCAGCACCGGCTGGCGGCGCGCCTTGGCGCGTTCGATCTCGGCGACAATCGCGAGATCCTTCTCCTTCGGTGTGCGATAGACCTCGTCATCCTGATCGAGGCGCGCGACCGGCACATTGGTCGGGATTTCGACGACTTCGAGGCCGTAAATCTGCTGGAACTCGTCGGCTTCGGTGCCGGCGGTGCCGGTCATGCCGCCGAGCTTGGCGTAAAGCCGGAAGTAGTTCTGGAAGGTGATCGAGGCCAGCGTCTGGTTCTCGGGTTGAATCTGGACCTTTTCCTTGGCTTCCAGCGCCTGATGCAGGCCTTCGGAATAGCGCCGGCCCGGCATCATGCGGCCGGTGAACTCGTCGATGATGACGACCTCATCGACGCGGGTCTCGGGGTTGAAGCGGACGATGTAATCCTTGTCCTTGGTGAACAATCGATGCGCCCGCAAGGCGCAGTTGACGTGGTGGACGAGGGTGGAATTGGCGGCATCGTAGAGGGTGCCATCCTTGAGCAGCCCGATTTCCTCCAGGAGGACCTCGATATGCTCGTTGCCGGCCTCGGTGAGATGCACCGTGCGGCCTTTCTCGTCGACCTCGTAATCCTCCGGCTTGAGGCGCGGCAGGATCGCGTCGATCTGGTTGTAGAGTTCGGAACGATCCTCGGTCGGGCCGGAGATGATCAGCGGCGTGCGGGCCTCATCGATCAGGATGCTGTCGACCTCGTCGACGATCGCGAAATTATGCCCGCGCTGGCACATCTGCGCGAATTCGTACTTCATATTGTCGCGCAGGTAATCGAAGCCGAATTCGTTGTTGGTGCCGTAGGTGATATCGCAGGCGTAGGAGGCCTTGCGCTGCTCGTCATCAAGCCCATGCACGATAATGCCGACGCTGAGCCCCAGAAACCGGTAGACCTGCCCCATCCATTCCGCGTCGCGGCGGGCGAGATAGTCGTTGACGGTCACGACATGCACGCCTTTGCCAGCGAGCGCGTTGAGATAGACCGGCAGCGTCGCCACCAGCGTCTTGCCTTCGCCGGTTTTCATTTCGGCGATATCGCCATCGTGCAGCACCATGCCGCCGATCAGCTGCACGTCGAACGGGCGCTGGCCGAGCGTACGTTTGGCGGCTTCGCGAACGGTGGCGAAAGCGGGCACGAGCAGATCGTCGAGCGATTTTTCGCCGGCGGCGATCTGGGTCCGGAAAACCTCGGTGCGGGCGCGCAGCTGATCATCGCTCAGCGCTTCCAGCTCCTTTTCCATCGCGTTGATCGCGGCGACACGCGGCCGATAGCCTTTCACACGGCGATCATTGGCAGAGCCGAAAAGCGTCTTGGCAAGCGCGCCGAACATGAAAACTCATCCTTATTCTCGCCGAAACCGGCGGAAGTTCCTTTTGCGGATGCGCCGGGGAGGCGACCGGAATGGGTGCAGAAGGCATAACGCCCGGAAAATCCGGCACTCTTTGAGCGGGAGATAAGGATTGGGTGGGTCGATTGTCAATGTTTGGCGTCGCCGGCTGGTGCGGGAAAACACGAAATGACCCGGAAAACAAATGCGCGAGCGGGCAAGCGAAGCTCTCGCCTTGCTGGCAGAGTTGCGCTAACGGAGGGCAAAGGCTGGTATTGTCTTCCCGATTTCCTTCTTGCACCGGGATGGTTTTGGACCATGGCCCGATTCGGAGTTCTCATGCGCTCGCTCACACTCGCCCTCCTTGTTGTCTCGTCCCTGATCGGATTGTCGCAGGTTCAAGCCCAGACGCCGGATGCGGGCAAGGTGCTCGCCAAGGTCAACGGGGAAGCCATCACCCAGCGCGATGTTGATCTCGCGGTCGAGGATGTCGCTTCCGAATACCCCAATCTCACGCCGGATGGCATCAAGAGCCTGACGCTCGATTTCCTGATCGAGATGAAGATCGTTGCCCAGAAGGCCAAGGCAGAGAAAATCGACCAGAGCGAGGATTTCAAACGCCGGATGGTCTATGTCCAGCAGCGCGTGCTGATGCAGCAGTTGCTGGCCCGCGAGGCGTTGAGCGCGGCGAATGATGCTGCCTTGAAGAAATTCTACGACGAGCAGGTCGGCCAGATCAAACCGGTCGAGGAAGTCCGCGCGCGCCACGTGCTTGTCGAGGGGGAGGACGAGGCGAAAAAGATCCACGCCCGCGTCAAGGGCGGCGAGGACTTTGCCAAGGTCGCCAAGGAGGCCTCGAAGGATAGCGGCTCAGGCGCGGAGGGCGGCGATCTCGGCTTCTTCACCAAGGAGCGCATGGTGCCGGAATTCGCCGAAGCCGCCTTCGCGATGAAGGCCGGCGAGATTTCCGTGCCGGTCAAGAGCCAGTTCGGCTGGCATGTCATCAAGCTCGAGGAGCGCCGCACCAAGCCGGTTCCGACCTTCGCGGAAGTGAGGGATCGCATCGCCCAGGCGCTCGCCGGCAAGGCGCAGACCGAATACCTCCAGAAGCTGCGCGCGGATGCCAAGGTCGAGCGGACCGAGACCCCCGAAGCGGCCAAAAAGCCGGAAGAACCCAAAAAACCCTGATAATCCAAGAAGCCCTGACGCCCGGGAAACCTGAGAACCCGGGGCCTCAGGCTGGCCCGCGCAGCCCGCCTACCGCGTGCAGTTGTCTTTGTGCCCAGAAAACCTCTCCGACAGGCATCTCCAAGGATCGTCCCATGGCTGGCAAGAATGTTCCGGTTTCCCCGCTTGCACCGAAGAAATACCCCAAGGTTCCCGTGATCGAGGGCGTTGCCTTCGCGACCGCCGAAGCCGGAATCCGCTACAAGGGCCGCACCGATGTGCTGCTGGTCAGCCTGGCCGAGGGAACGACGATGGCGGGGGTGTTCACCCGGTCGAAATGCCCGTCGGCGGCGGTGGACTGGTGCCGCTTGATCCTGCCCGCAGGCCGGGCGCGCGGCATCGTCGTCAACTCGGGCAATGCCAATGCCTTTACCGGCCTCAAGGGCAAGCAGGCCGTCGAGATGACGGCGGCGATTGCGGCGAAAGCGCTCAAGTGCAAGCCGGAGGAGGTGGCGCTTGCCTCGACCGGCGTGATCGGCGAGCCGCTCGACGCGACGAAGTTCAACGGCGTTCTCGCCGATTGTGCGGGGCGGGTGAAGGGCGATGCCTGGCTCGATGCCGCCCGCGCGATCATGACCACCGACACCTTCCCGAAGGTCTCGACGAAGAAAATCCGGCTCGGCGATGCCGAAGTCACCATTTCCGGCATTGCCAAGGGCGCCGGGATGATCGCCCCGGATATGGCGACGATGCTGTCCTTCGTGTTCACCGATGCCGCCATCGGGGCGGAGGCCCTGCAGGCCTGTCTTTCGAATGGCGTGAAGGACAGCTTCAATGCCGTGACCGTCGATAGCGATACCTCGACCTCCGATACGCTGATGCTGTTCGCGACCGGGGCTGCGGCCAAACGGGGGCAGGCGGTGATCACCGATCCGCGTGACCCGCGCCTCTCGGGGTTCAAGCGGGCGCTCAACAAGGTGCTGCTCGATCTCGCAACCCAGGTCGTTCGGGATGGTGAGGGCGCCCGCAAGTTCGTCGCCGTCACCGTCGAGGGGGCGGTCTCGAAGAAATCCGCCAAACGGATCGCGTTGTCGATCGCCAATTCGCCGCTCGTCAAGACCGCGATCGCCGGTGAGGATGCCAACTGGGGCCGCATCGTCATGGCGGTCGGCAAGGCAGGCGAGCCGGCGGATCGCGACCGGCTGTCGATCTTCTTCGGACCCTACCGCCTTGCCGAAGCCGGCGGGCGCGACGGGGCCTACGACGAGGCGCTGGTCTCGGCCTACATGAAGAACGACCGGATCGATATCCGGGCGGAAATCGGCCTCGGCAAGGGCCGGGCGACGGTCTACACCTGCGATCTCACCAAGGCCTATGTCGAGATCAACGGAGACTATCGTTCGTGAAACTGGTGCTGGTGGTGGCCGTGGCGCTGGTCGATGCGGATCGCCGCGTGCTGATCGCCCAGCGGCCCGAAGGCAAGCAACT
>CAZNAT010000021.1:884-8577 GCA_964571245.1 uncultured Methylobacterium sp. | reverse complement strand
GTCTCTGGGAGTTTCCCGGCGGCAAGGTGGAGCCCGGCGAGAGGCCAGAGGAAACCCTCATCCGCGAACTCGCCGAGGAGCTCGACATCAGGGTTAAGGAGCCTTGCCTCGCACCCCTGAGTTTTGCGTCGCACCGTTATGATGATTTTCATTTGCTCATGCCATTGTACGTCTGCCGTCGCTGGGAAGGAACGCCCCGCGCGGTGGAGCATCGGGCGTTGAGATGGGTGGCTCCGGCACGGCTTCGGGAATTTCCGATGCCCCCGGCGGACGAGCCCCTGATCCCGGCGCTGATCGATCTTTTGTAAGGGGGGCTTCTGGTTTGCCTGCCCGCGCATGATACCGGCCCGGAAACGCCGGACTGGATGGAGGACGTTATGGGCTTGCATTTCCGGCGGTTTATTCGCAACGAGGACGGTGCCACGGCGATCGAGTACAGCCTGATCGCGTGCCTGCTCGCGGCGGCGATCATTGCGGCCTGGCCGGGGTTCTACAGCGGGTTCATGGCCTCCTGGACCAATGTCGGCTCGGTGATCGCGAGTGCGGTCCCATAACGGCAGGCGACCGCCCGCAAGGGCGCGGCCGGGGTCTGGTACTACCCCTGTTCCTTTGGATCAATCTCCCGCAAGGCGTCCGCAAGACGCCTTTTTGCGGTTCCGGGCTTGAGCGGCTGCTGCTGGCTCGCATGCGGCGCCCAGCCTGAAATCCAGATCATTTCAAACGTCGCCCGGATGCGGCCGTCGGCGTCGGCGTAGCGGGTCTGGTAAAGTTCTGCCGCGCGCAGCAGGATGGCTCGGGTCAAATTCGGCTGTCCCGGCCGGATGAGGGATGCCGCCGTGCCGCCCATCGCCCGGAGATCGCGCAGGAGGGCAAACAGATCAGGATAGCGCACCGTCAGTTTTTCGCTATCGGCCACCGGCAGGGCAAATCCCGCGCGCTGGAGCAATTGCCCGGCGGCACGAACGTCGATCATCGGGAAGACGCGCAGGCCCGCCGCGCCCCGGATTTCGCTCTCCGCACGCATCAGCACATCGCGTAGCTCCGCGAGCGTATCCCCGCCGGGGAAGGCGGCCATCATCAGGCCATCGGGCTTCAGCGCGCGGCGGAGCTGGATCAGCAGTCCCGGCAGATCATTGATCCGGTGCAGCACCATCCCGGAAAGCACCAGCCCGTAGTGCCCCGCCGGGAGCCCGGCATCGGGCAACACGAGCGCCCGCCGCGCAATGCCGTCAGCCTCGCCGATGCCGGTGGCTTCGAGGTCGCCGAGCGTCCGTACTGCGGCGAGCGCCTTGCCGAAAGCCGCGCCGGGGGTGCCAAAATCGAGCGTGGGCTCGAAGTCCCGCAATACCGGGGCAAGCCGCTCGATGAGGTCCTCAGCCATGCGCTCGAGCAGAAACATCGCCGGGCCGCGCCGCTGCGCACGGCGATCGGCGAGGCCGGCCTTGACGAAATCAAACAGTTCGGGGACCTCTTGTGCCATGTCGTTCGCGCAGCCCCTTCAGAGTATCCTGCCACCTCGCGCAGATAGCACGGATTCGCCGCAGGGCCAGCCGAGCCCGGACGGGGGCGTTTTGGTCGAGGATGCGCCCCGGCGCGCGGGATGGCCGCGCTGGGTCCGCGCGCTTGATCCGCGCCCGGCGGTCACCGCGATGGCACGACATGGCCTTGAACTGCTCTATCCGCCGCAATGCGTTGCCTGCGAAACCGCCACCGCGACGCCGCATTCGCTCTGCGTGGCCTGCTGGAACGCGATGCCGTTGATTTCCAAACCCTATTGCGAGCGGCTCGGAACACCGTTTCAGGTCGATTTCGGCATGGGCATGCTTTCCCCTGCCGCGATCGCCGATCCCCCGCGGTTTGATCGGGCGCGGGCGGTGGCCGGGCATCGCGATACCGCGCGCGACCTCGTCAGCCGGCTGAAATACGGCGAGAGGCTCGATCTTGCGATTTTGATGGCAAAAATGATGAAACAGGCGGGGCGTGATCTTCTGGTGGAGGCCGATGTGCTGATCCCCGTGCCGATGCATCCGCTGCGGCTCTGGCGGCGGCGGTACAATCAGGCGGCGCTGCTCGCCCATGCCCTCGGAAAAGAAACGGGGGTTCCGGTCAGCCTCGAGGTGCTCCGCCGGGTCCGCCATACCAGGGCGCAGGTCGGTTTGCGGCGTTCCGAACGCCAGACCAATCTCGTCGGGGCCTTCTTGGTCCCGGCCGAGCACCGCCCCATCATTGCCGGCCGTCACGTGGTTGTGATCGATGATGTCCGGACGACGGGTTCAACGCTCAACGCCTGTGCCCATATCTTGCGCAAGGCGGGCGCAACCCGGATCGATGTGCTGACCTTTACTCTGGTCGCGGAGGGCGACGAATAGCGCCGGGGTGTTGTATGCGGAGAAAAACCGTGATCTCGCCAAAGGAAGGCCAGGCCGCAACAGTAATCCCGAACCGGCACCAAGCCGAAAGCGCAGATCCCAATCAACGAGGCCGAAATGCCGGAAATTATCGTCTACTCGAAAGCCTATTGCCCCTATTGCCAGCAGGCGAAGGCACTGCTGAACAAGAAAGGCGCTGTTTTCACCGAGATCGATGTCACCACCGATCCCGAAGGTCAGCGCGCGATGACGAAGCGCGCCCACGGCCGTTCGACCGTCCCGCAAATCTTCATCGACGGACAGCACATCGGCGGCTGCGACGATCTTCACGCGCTCGATGCCCGTGGCGGGCTTGATCCGCTGCTCAAAGGCTGAAGCATGCGGCTGAACGGGGCCGGTTTCCGGTATTGGTGCGAATGCATTAGACTATTTTCGCGCCCTTGACGTGAATGTGAATTCACGAAATGGCTCCAGAAGGAGATCATCATGAGCATCTTTGTCGCCGCTGCGCTCCAGATGCGCTCCACCCGTTCGGTGGAGCGTAACATCGCCGATCTCCTCGCTCTGGCGACGGAAGCGGTTGAGCGCGGCGCAACCTATCTGCAGTCGCCGGAGATTTCCAACCTCTGCGAGCGCAATCGGGACGAACTCCTCGCCAAGCTCCGCCCCGAGGCCGAAGACGCGATGCTCGCCGCCATCAGGGCGTTCGCGCGAACCCGCAAGGTCCATTTCCATCTCGGCTCGCTCGCCCTGCGCAATGGCGACAAACTTGCCAATCGCGGGTTTCTGATCGCGCCGGATGGCGAGATCGTCGCGCGCTACGACAAGATCCACCTGTTCGATGTCGATCTGCCGAACGGCGAGAGCTGGCGCGAAAGCGCCAGCTATTCCGGCGGCAGCGAGGCCGTCGTGGCACCGATGGCGGGCGCCACGCTCGGCGGGGCGCTCCTTGGCGGGGCGATCCTTGGCGAGGTGATCCTTCGCGATGTGATCCTTGGCAGGATCATTTGCTACGATCTCCGCTTTGCCTATCTCTACCGCGCGTTGGCGCAAGCGGGGGCCGATATTCTTGCCGCGCCGGCGTGCTTCACGCGCCAGACCGGCGAGGCGCACTGGAGCGTGCTCCAGCGCGCGCGCGCGATCGAGAACGGATCGTTCATGATTTCCGCCGCGCAAGGCGGCAAGCACGAGGATGGCCGCGAAAGCTACGGCCATTCGATCATCGTCGATCCCTGGGGCCGGGTGCTGGCGGAGGCCGGGAACGAGCCCGGCGTTGTTCTTGCCGAGATCGATCTTGCTCTGGTGGCGGATGCGCGCTCGCGCATTCCCGCTCTCCGGCATACGCGGCCGATCACGGTGGTCCGGCAGGGGTTTTCGGCGGAAGATGCTGCAACCAGGGCCGCCGAATGATCCGCTATGCCCTGCATTGCCAGGCGGGCCACGGCTTCGAGAGCTGGTTCCGCGACAGTGCCGCCTACGAGCAACAGGTGGCGGCGGGGTTGCTGGCCTGCCCGGTCTGTGGGTCGGTGAAGATCGAGAAGCAGATCATGGCGCCCTCGGTTGCGGTTCGTGACGAGCCTGCGCCCCCGCAGCAGGCGGTGGCGATGGTGGGGCCGAAGGATGCCGAGGTCCGTGCGATGCTGCGTGCCTTCCGCCGGCATTTGGAGGCCAATGCCGAAAACGTCGGGGCGACTTTTGCCGATGAAGCCCGCAAGATTCACTACGGCGAAACCGAGGAACGGGCGATCTACGGCGTCACCAGCCCGGATGAGGCCAAGGCCTTGCACGAGGAGGGCATCGAGGTGCTGCCGGTCCCGAGCGTGCCGGATGACATGAACTGAGCTTCCAGCGGGGAACGGATCACGCCGGCTTGGTCGCCGAAGCCAGGTAGTTCACGTCGCAATCGGTCGAGAGTCGCCAGTCGTTGCCGAGCGGATTGAACACCATCCCCGAGCGCGTGGCCGGGACGAGGCCGGCGCTCTCGAAGTCGGCATCAAGCTCATCGGGCGTGACGAATTTGTCCCAGTCATGCGTGCCAACCGGCAACCAGCGCAGGACGTATTCCGCGCCGATGATCGCCAGCGCATAGGCCTTCATCGTGCGGTTGAGGGTGGAAGCGATCAGCATGCCACCCGGCTTGAGGCGAAGAGCAGCCTCGTGCACGAAGGCTTCGACATCCGGCACGTGCTCGACCACCTCAAGCAGGGTGATGGCGTCGAATTTCTCCGTCTCGGGCAGGGTCTCGATCGGGCTTGCGCGGTAATCGATCGTCAGGCCCTCGGCCTGGGCATGGGCCTGGGCGACGGCGATGTTCTCTGCCGCCAGATCGATCCCGGTGACGGCAAAACCCTGCCGCGCCATCGGTTCGGCGACGAGCCCGGCGCCGCAGCCGATATCGAGCAGTGTGAGGCCTTCGAACGGGCGCATCGCACGGGCATCGCGTGCAAAATGCCCGGCGAATTCGGTTTTGAGAAAGCCGAGCCGCACCGGGTTGAGCCGGTGGAGCGGCTTCATCGGCCCGTTGGGGTTCCACCACTGCGCCGCAAGCGCATTGAAGCGCGCGATCTCGGCGGTATCGACGAGGGACGAGGCCAGGGGCAGATCAGGATGGTGCAGATCGGAATTGCGCAGATCGGGATCGCCATGGGCACGCGACATCTCATCTCTCCTTGCGGGGACGGGTGGGCATCCAGCGGCGTCACCCTCTTGAACGAAGGCTTGCCATTGAACGAAGGCTTGTATTGACCAAAGGCTTGCATTGACCAAAGGCTTGCATTGACCAAAGGCCCCTCCGCCTTCTATAGGCGCGCGGACGGCGATTTCTACCCCTTGTGTATCAAAGGATGCATCCGGGGAGAGCGGTGAATATGCGAAGGCTCTGATGCAAAACTCAAATTCCCAAGCCATTCCTGAACAAGCAAAGCCCGGACAGGTGCGGCCAGGACACGCCCGGCCCAGGCTGGTCATGAAGTTCGGCGGCACCTCGGTGGCCAATGTCGAGCGCATCAAGAATGTCGCCCAGCACGTCAAACGCGAGATGGAGGCCGGCTATGATGTTGCCGTCGTCGTCTCCGCGATGTCCGGCAAGACCAACGAACTCGTGGCCTTCTGCAAGGAGTGCGCGCCTTTGCACGATGCGCGCGAGTACGACGCGGTCGTCGCCAGCGGCGAGCAGGTGACATCGGGCCTGCTGGCGATCTGCCTGCAGGCGATCGGCTTCAACGCGCGCTCCTGGCAGGGCTGGCAGATCCCGCTTCTGACCGATGATGCGCATGGTTCGGCCCGCATCGCCAGCTTGGATGGCAGCGGTATCCTCAAGGCTTTCGCGGAGCGGCGCGAGGTTGCTGTGGTCGCCGGGTTTCAGGGCATTCACCAGGAGAGCGGACGGGTGACGACGCTCGGGCGCGGCGGCTCGGATACCAGCGCGGTGGCGCTCGCCGCGGCTCTTGGCGCCGAACGGTGCGACATCTACACCGATGTCGATGGCGTCTATACCACCGACCCGCGGATCGTCACCAAGGCCAGGCGGCTGGAAAAGGTCGCCTTCGAGGAAATGCTCGAAATGGCCTCGCTGGGCGCCAAGGTGCTGCAGGTCCGCTCGGTCGAGCTGGCGATGGTGCATAATGTGCGCACCTTCGTCCGCTCCAGTTTCGACAATCCCGCCCAGCCGATGCCGGGCACCCTTATCTGCGCCGAGGAAGAGATCATGGAACAGCCTGTTGTCACGGGGATCGCCTATTCGAAGGACGAAGCGCAGATCACGCTTCGGCAGGTAGCCGACAAGCCCGGCATTGCCGCCGCGGTGTTCGCGCCGCTCGCCGATGCCTCGATCGTCGTCGATATGATCGTTCAGAACGTCTCGGCGGATGGCGCCACCACCGATATCACCTTCACCGTGCCATCCTCCGATTACAGCCGCGCGATGGCGGTGATCGAGAAGCACAGCGCCGATATCGGCTACACCCTGCTGCAGGGCGTGCAGGATGTCGCGAAGGTCTCCGCCATCGGGGTCGGCATGCGCAGCCACGCCGGCGTTGCCGCGAAAGCCTTCAAGGCCCTGGCCGACCGGGGGATCAATATTCGCGCCATCACCACCAGCGAGATCAAGTTCTCGGTGCTGATCGATGTCGCCTACACCGAGCTTGCGGTTCGCACGCTGCACTCGCTCTATGGGCTCGATGCGAACTGAAGCCAGCGCAACGCGGGCTGGTGCGTAAATATCGCCCGCGCGCGCAGGCATCGCTTGCATCCGGGGCGTGCGGCATTGTAGCTCAGGGGATCGCTGAAGTCGCGCGTGACCTCGTCGCTGCGGCGACGGCAAGGGAAAGGATGCTCAAACGATGCGAGGCACCCTCGTCGGTCCCCGCGTGCTCTTGCGCCGCCTGCGCGAGGTGATGAATGAGCCGGTCAGCGCACAGGAACGGCTCGACAAGATCGTCGTGGTCATCGCCAACAACATGGTGGCTGAGGTGTGCTCGGTCTATGTGGCGCGTGCCGACAGTACTCTTGAACTCTACGCCACCGAGGGCCTCAACCGCGAAGCCGTGCATCTGACGACGATGCGGCTCGACGAAGGCCTCGTCGGCCTGATCGCCCGCGAGGCGCAGCCGCTCGCGCTGTCGGATGCGCAAAGCCACCCGGCCTTCGCCTACAAGCCGGAAACCGGCGAGGAAATCTACCTTGCCTTCCTCGGGGTGCCGATCTTGCGGGGTGGCAATGCCATCGGCGTGCTGGTGGTCCAGAACCGCGCGGCGCGTGCCTATACCGAAGAAGAAATCGAAGCCCTGCAAACCACGGCGATGGTGCTGGCCGAGATGATCGCCGGAGGTGAGCTTGAGTCTCTCGCCCGGCCTGGCAGCGGTGGCACGGTGGTGCGGCGCACGCTGAGCATGCTGGCCCAGCCGATCGCCGAAGGCGTCGGGCTCGGGCATGTCGTGCTGCATGAGCCCCGCGTCGAGATCAAGAACCTCGTGGCGGATGACCCCGAGGAGGAGTTGCGCCGGTTGAATGCCGCGCTCGATCTGCTGCGCGCCTCGATCGACAGCCTGATGGATTCGGGCGGGATCAGCCATGCGGGCGAGCATCGCGACGTCCTCGAAACCTTCCGCATGTTCGCGCAGGACCGCGGCTGGGTGCGCAAGCTTCAGGAGGCGATCCACACCGGGTTGACGGCCGAGGCGGCGGTCGAGCGCGTGCAATCGGACGTGCGGGCGCGGCTTTTGCGCCAGACCGACCCTTATTTGCGCGAGCGGCTGCATGATCTCGATGATCTCGCCAATCGTCTTCTCCACCAGTTGACCGGGACGGCCTTTACGCTTGCGGCG
>CAZNAT010000021.1:0-874 GCA_964571245.1 uncultured Methylobacterium sp. | reverse complement strand
AAAGCCTGCCGGAGAATGCCATCCTGGTGGCCCGGGCGATGGGACCGGCGGCGCTGCTCGAATACCAGCGTCTGCGCCTGCGCGGTCTCGTGCTGGAAGAGGGCGGCGCGACCAGCCATGTCGCGATTGTGGCGCGGGCGCTCGGCATCCCCACCGTCGGCAAGGCCGAAGGCATCATCGGCCTCGTCGAGCAGGGCGATGCCATCATCATCGATGGCGCGACCGGCGAGATCCAGATCCGGCCCCAGCCGGATATCGAGGCGGCCTATGGCGAAAGGGCGCGGCTGCGCGCGCGGCGCCAGGAGCAATATCGCGCGCTGCGCGACAAGCCGGCGGTTTCGAAAGACCGTGTCGCGGTCGATATCCAGATGAACGCCGGACTGCTGGTGGATCTGCCCAATCTTGACGATACCGGCGCGGCCGGGGTCGGGCTGTTCCGCACCGAAATCCTGTTCATGGTCGCGCCCTCGCTACCCCGCGCGCAGGCGCAGGAGGCGCTTTACCGGACCATCATCGATATCGCCGGGCCGCGGCCTGTTACCTTCCGGACGCTGGATATCGGCGGCGACAAGGTGTTGCCCTACCTGCGCAAGATCGACGAGGAAAACCCGGCGCTCGGCTGGCGTGCCGTACGGATCGGGCTCGATCGGCCGGCCCTGCTCAGAACGCAGTTCAGGGCGCTGCTGCAGGCAGCCCGCGAGCGCGAACTGCGCATCATGTTGCCGATGATCTCGACGATCGAGGAATTCGAGGCCGCCCAGGCCATGCTCCAGCGCGAGCGCGAGCGGCTGCGGCGGCTCAATCAGGTGCCGCCGAAGAAGGTCCATCTCGGCGTGATGCTGGAGGTGCCCTCGCTGCTGTTCGACCTTGAGCG
>CAZNAT010000020.1:47286-50392 GCA_964571245.1 uncultured Methylobacterium sp. | reverse complement strand
TGGCGACGACCTCATCCGGGTTGACGCCCTTGTGCGGCTCCTTGCCGAAGAACTGTTTGACGACTTCCTGGATCTTCGGCATGCGCGTCATGCCGCCGACAAGAACCACCTCGTCGATCTGCCCGGCCTGAATGCCGGCATCCTTGAGCGCCTTCTTGCACGGCTCGATGGTGCGCTGGACGAAATCCTCGACGAGGGCCTCGAATTTGGCGCGGGTAAGCTTGAGCGTCAGGTGCTTCGGACCGGTCGCATCCGCCGTGATATACGGCAGGTTGATTTCGGTCTGCGTCGTCGAGGAAAGCTCGATCTTGGCCTTCTCGGCGGCTTCCTTCAGGCGCTGGAGCGCGAGCTTGTCCTTCTTGAGGTCAATGCCCTGCTCCTTCTTGAACTCATCCGCCAGATACTCGACGAGGCGCATGTCGAAGTCTTCACCGCCGAGGAAAGTATCGCCGTTGGTGGATTTCACCTCGAACACGCCATCGCCGATCTCGAGGATCGAAATATCGAAGGTGCCGCCGCCGAGATCATAGACCGCGATGGTGCCGGCGGCCTTCTTGTCGAGGCCATAGGCGAGCGCGGCCGCCGTCGGCTCGTTGATGATGCGCAAGACCTCAAGGCCGGCGATTTTGCCGGCGTCCTTGGTCGCCTGACGCTGGGCATCGTTGAAATAGGCGGGGACGGTGATGACCGCCTGCGTGACGGACTGGCCGAGATAGGCCTCCGCCGTTTCCTTCATCTTGATCAGGGTGAAGGCGGAAATCTGTGAGGGAGAATACTTCTTGCCATCGGACTCGACCCAGGCGTCGCCATTATCGGCCTTGACGATCGAGTAGGGCACGAGGCCCTTGTCCTTCTGTGTCAGCGGATCGTTGTACGGGCGCCCGATCAGGCGCTTGATCGCGAAGAAGGTCTTTTCCGGATTGGTGACGGCCTGACGCTTGGCCGACTGGCCAACGAGGCGCTCGCCATCCGGCGTGAACGCGACGATCGACGGCGTCGTGCGCGCGCCTTCCGCGTTCTCGATGACTTTCGGCGTGGAACCTTCCATCACGGCGACGCAGGAATTGGTCGTGCCGAGATCGATACCGATGACTTTACCCATAACGAGCCCCTCTCAAGCGAGCATCCGGGCCAGCGCATCCCGAAGCGAAGCGTGGTCCCTTATCACATGCGGTTAATGTATCCGGAAGCGCCAGGCGCCCCAAGCCCCGAAGGACCCGAGCCCCGAACACCTCTCGAAACCCGATATAGGAAGGCTTCTCGCCGGCTACAAGAGCGTTTTCGGCATTTTCGCGGGGCACGATCCCGCAGTTCCCGGTTGTACCCCGTGCAATGCGGATTTTGCCGCGCGCGACGACCGTTTCCATGGGGAGGTAAAGCCACAGCGGCAGCGCCGGAGCGGCTGAAAAGCCCGCGCGGCGGCGGCTTCACAATCCAAGCTCCTCCGGCGTTCGCCCCGGCTTGCGGCGGTAGACCGGGAGCTTCCAGCCAAACCACAGGGCCAGTCCCCGCAGGGCAAACGCGACCACCACACCGAAAATAATCGCGAAATCGCGCGGCAGAATATGGAGCGCGGCGAGATAGCCCCCGGCCCCCGCAAACGCCGCCGTGGCATAGATTTCGCCGCGCATGATCACCGGGCTTTCCGCGCCCAGCATATCCCGGATGAAGCCGCCAACCACCGCCGTGATCACGCCGCAGGTGATTGCGACGACAGCGCCATGCCCGCGCGCCGCCTCGGCACCGAGCACGCAGAACACCGCCATGCCCGCGGCATCGAGCCAGAGCAGCATCTTGAGCCGCGACTCCGGCAGATGCGCGAGAAAGAACGTGGCCGCCGCGGCAACCGCGCACACCAGAAGATACGCCGGCTCCTTGACCCAGAATACCGGCACATGCCCGAGCACGAGATCACGAAACGTGCCGCCGCCAATGCCGGTGACGGTGCCGAAGAAGACGAAGGCGACGATGTCCATCTCCTTGCGCGAAGCGACCAGCGCGCCGGAAATCGCAAAGACGACGACGCCGACCCAGCCGATGAGGGTGACAATCTCTGAAATCATGCCGCTTTGTGGCACGATTTCCGGGCGAACCCAACAGCCGGGCGTTCAGCCAGCCGCCTTCCCGGCTTCCCAGCCCAGCATCGCCCGCTTGCGGGTGAGGCCCCAGTGATAACCGGTCAGCGCGCCGGATTTTCCGAGCACGCGGTGGCAGGGCACCACGAAGGAAATCGGATTTTTCCCCACCGCCGCGCCGACCGCCCGCGCCGCCTTCGGTTTGTCGATCCTGTTGGCGATGGTTGAATAGGTTGTCGCCTTGCCCAAGGGAATCGCGAGCAGCGTTTCCCAGACCCGGACCTCGAAATCGGTGCCGATCAGAAACACCTTCAGCGGCTGATCGGGCTGCCAGCACTGGGAATTGAAGATGCGCGTCGCATAGGGCGCCACCCGCGCCGGCTCGCGCCGGTATTCGGCATTCGGCCAACGCCGGCGCATATCCTCGAAGGCTTCCGCCTCGCCACCCTCGTCGGCGAAGGCCAGCCCGCACAGCCCGCGCTCGTTCACCATCGGCAGGGCCAGCCCGAACTGCGAGGGCACGAAATCATAATAGACGACGAGCCCGGCGCCGCCGGTCTTGTATTCGCCCGGCGAGATCGCCTCATGCGTGACGAACAGGTCATGCAGCCGCGAGGGGCCGGACATCCCGACCTCGAAGGCACAATCGAGCAGCGGCAGGCCCTGGTCGAGCAGCCGCTTGGCATGATCGAGCGTCACCGCCTGCAGAAACGCTTTCGGGGTCAACCCGCACCAGCGGCGGAACAGCGCCGTCAGATCGCCGGAGGAAAGCCGAAGCGCCGCCGCGATGCTCTCGACATCCGGCTGGTCGCGGGCTTCCTCGGTGATGTAGCGCAACGCCTCGCGCACGAGCCGATAATCGGCACCGCAGGTCGCAAGCGAGAATTCAGCAACACGATCAAGCATGGTCAAGCCTCCATGCCGTCAAACCTAGAGGCAATCGGAGCCCCAAGCCACCCGATTTCGTGGCGGTTCCTGATGTCAGGGGATTGGGTGGTCTAGCGTTTCAACCCGTTGAGCGCCCGCGAAAA
>CAZNAT010000020.1:0-47243 GCA_964571245.1 uncultured Methylobacterium sp. | reverse complement strand
CACGGCAAACTCCGCGCGCGCTTCCCGGCCGAGATCCCGCGCGATTTCGACACGCGCCCGGCCCTGCACCAGCAACAGCTTC
The DNA here is from genome assembly GCA_964571245.1 of uncultured Methylobacterium sp. GTDB lineage: Bacteria > Pseudomonadota > Alphaproteobacteria > Rhizobiales > Beijerinckiaceae > Rhabdaerophilum. The sequence continues at coordinate 47,161 of CAZNAT010000020.1, read as the reverse complement.
TCGATGCCGAACTCCGGGTGTTCCTCTTTTTCCAGCCGCGTCCACAAAGGATTGAACCGCGCCTCGGATACGACGCCGCGCCAGTTGACCGCGCGAAACAACAGCTCGATCCGCGTCAGGAAGATCTGCTCATAGCCGCGCGCGGTGGCGTTATGGTAGCGGAAGGCGGCGTAGATCGCGAGGACGTCGAGCCCCATGAACCACGCGATCGGCCAGGCGCCGATCCAGTAGAACGGGATCGCCACGCAGAGGCCAACACCCCCGACAAACCCCATCAGGACGGCAAGACCGCGCCGGGACAGCGAACGCTGCGGGTGCAACGTCGCGGTGAAGACCGGCAATTCCTGTCTTGAATTCGGGTCGCTCTTGGTCACGAATGCCCTATGGATGCCCTAGGAAATCGTCCGAGACTAGCGCATCGCACCAGCCAAGGGAATCCCGCCCGATATGACCGAGATGAGACCAAAACGCGCAGCGCCCGCAGCACAACCCCGGGACCGGGCCGAGATCGCGGAAATCTTCCGCCGGCTCCACGCCATCGAGCCCGAACCCAAGGGCGAACTTGAGCATACCAACCCCTTCACGCTGCTGGTGGCGGTGGTGCTTTCGGCCCAGGCGACCGACGCCGGCGTCAACAAGGCGACGCGTGCCCTGTTCGCGCTGGCCGACACGCCGCAGAAGATGCTCGCGCTGGGCGAGGACCGGGTGCGGGATCTCATCAAGACCATCGGGCTGTTTCGCAACAAGGCCAAAAACGTGATCCTGCTCTCGCAGGCCTTGATCGAGAATTTCGGCGGCGAGGTTCCCCGGGACCGGGACGCGCTCGTCACCCTGCCCGGGGTGGGGCGAAAAACGGCGAATGTCGTGCTCAACATGGCGTTTGGCATGGCGACATTTGCGGTCGACACCCATGTCTTCCGCGTCTCGAACGCCCTGCCGATCGCGCCGGGGAAGACACCGGAAGCGGTGGAAGCCGGGCTCGAGAAGCTGGTGCCAGAACCCTATCGGCTGCATGCGCATCACTGGCTGATCCTGCACGGGCGTTATCTGTGCAAGGCCCGCAAACCCGAATGCTGGCGCTGCACGCTCGCCGATCTCTGCCGGTTCGAGCCCAAAACGCCGTCGCCGAAACTGCCGGCGAAGCAGCGGGCATGACCCCCGCGCCGCAAAGGCCTATCCGTAGACGAAATACGCCGCCAGACCAAAACAGCCGACGATGATCCGCCACCACGCAAACGGCGTGAACCCGTGGCGCGAGATGAAATTGAGGAACCCGCGCACCACGACCAGCGCCGAGACGAAGGCCACCACGAAACCGACGCCCACCGCCGCGACATCGTCAAAACTGAGCAGCTTGTGGTTCTTGTAGAGATCATAGGCGAAGGCCCCCGCCATCGTCGGCATCGCCAGAAAGAACGAGAATTCCGCCGCCACGCGCTTCTCGGTGCCCATCAGCATCGCCCCGACAATCGTCGCGCCCGAGCGCGAAACCCCGGGAATCATCGCCAGGCACTGGAAGAGCCCGATCTTCAGCGCGGTAAACAGTGGAATATCCATCACGTCGTGGATCTTGGTCTCAAAACGGGTCTCATCGATGACGAGCAGAACCAGTCCGCCCGAAATCAGGCTGATGCAGACGACGAAAGGGCTGAACAGCACGCTCTTGATGAAGGCATGCGCGAGGGCGCCGATCACCGCCGCCGGCAGAAACGCCAGCAAAACCGCCAGAATGAACATCTGCGCGCGCCGGTCGGAAAACATGCCCTTCGCCAGCGCCAGCAGCTTTCCGAAATAGACCGAGAGAATGGCCAGAATCGCTCCAAGCTGGATCAGGACCTCGAAGCTGTGCCCGGGCGAGGAAAACCCGAGATAATGCCCGAACAGGATCAGATGTCCGGTCGAGGATACCGGCAGAAATTCCGTCAATCCCTCGATGAACCCCAGCAGGGCGGCCTTGAGCGCAAGCGTAAGATTCATCGCGGGGTAACCATGATGGGTGCGATCCCGATCATCACAGAATCAACACGGTTGAGAGACATTAGCTGCTCCTTTATAGCGGGGATGCAGCGAAGGCCAGCGCCGCCCGGCGCCCCCAATCCCTGGCCTTTCGATCTTTTCTGGGAATATCCCGCCTGTCATGCCCGTCCTCTATCATTTCCCGCTCGATCCGCATTCCCGTTTCATCCGCCTGATCATGGCGGAGCTGCAGATGGACGCCGATCTCGAAGAAGAGCGCGTGCATGAGCGGCGCCGCGAATTTCTCAGCATCAACCCCGCGGGAACCATCCCGGTGCTGGTCGAACACGACGGACAGGTGGTCCCGGGCGCGAATGTCATCGCGGAATATCTCGACGAGACGCGCGGTCTGGTGATGGGCGATCGCCGCCTGCTGCCGGAAGACCCGGCGGGCCGGGTCGAGGTCCGGCGGCTGATGAACTGGTTTCACCAGAAATTCTACGCCGAAGTCACCGAGCCGCTGCTGTTCGAGAAGGTGCACAAGCTGATCCTGGCCCCCGAAAACAGCGCCCGTTCGCCCGAGCCCGGCGCGTTGCGTGCAGCCCGCAACAATATCCGCTATCACCTGAAGTACATTGGCCACCTCCTGCACCAGCGCAACTGGCTCGCGGGGGACCGCTTGACCTACGCCGATCTTGCCGCCGCGGCGCATCTTTCCGCCGCAGATTACCTCGGAGACGTGCCCTGGAGCGAGGACGAGACCGCAAAGCACTGGTACGCGAAGGTAAAGTCCCGGCCGGGATTTCGCACCCTGCTGACCGATCGCCTGCGCGGGCTGCAACCGGAGAAGCACTACACGGACCTCGATTTTTGAGCCCAGAAACAATCCCTGACCAAGCCCTCCCGGCCGAGGCCACCCCCAGCTCGCGCGATGGTCTGGCAACCGGCGGCCCATCGGGTCTACGCGCATCTCTGGCCGATCTTGCCCGGGCGCACGGCTTCGACGCCATCGGCATCACCGGCATCCGCCAAAACCCGCTGCGCGCCGAGCGGCTCGACGCCTGGCTCGCCAGGGGTTTTGAAGCCGAAATGGGCTGGATGGCGCGCGAGCCGGAAAAGCGCGCCTCGCCGCAAGCGCTCTGGCCAGCGGTGAAAAGCGTCATCATGCTCGGCACCAACTACGCCATCGCGGGCGATCCGCTGGCCTCGCTGCACGCGAAAGACCGGGCCAGCCTCGCGCTCTACGGCATGCGCAAGGACTATCACGACATCATCAAGGCGCGGCTGAAGGCGTTTGCCCGCGATGTCATTGCCAGGGCCGGCGGTGATGTGAAGGTGTTCGTCGATACCGCGCCGGTGATGGAAAAGCCGCTCGCCATGGAGGCCGGGCTCGGCTGGCAGGGCAAGCATACCGTTCTGGTGAGCCGCGAGTTCGGCAACTGGCTGCTGCTTGGCGCGGTGTTCACCACCCTCGAGATCGAGCCTGACCAGGCCGAAACCGACCATTGCGGCTCGTGCCGGCGCTGCCTGACCGCCTGCCCGACAGACGCCTTCCCCGAGCCCTATGTCCTCGATCCACGCCTGTGCATCGCCTATCTCACCATCGAACACAAAGGCCCGATCCCGCGTGCGTTGCGCGGCAAATTCGGCAACCGCGTTTTTGGCTGCGACGATTGTCTCGCGGTCTGCCCGTGGAACAAGTTCGCCGAAGCCGCGCGCGACGCCAAGCTCGCGCTGCGCGAGGATCTTGCCGGGTTGAAGCTGGCTGATCTGGCCGCCCTCGATGATGCCGCCTTCCGGGCGCTGTTCGCCGGCACCCCGATCAAACGCACCGGGCGGGACCGGTTCCTGCGCAACGTGCTGATTGCCATCGGCAATTCGGGCGACGCGGCGCTCATCCCCGTGGCCAGGGCACGGCTCGACGATGCGGCTCCGCTGGTGCGGGGAATGGCCATATGGGCGCTCGCGCGGTTGCTGCCCCCCGTGGAATTCCTCGCGCTTTCCGATGCGTTCCAAGCCTCGGAGGAGGACCCGTCCGTGATCGAGGAATGGGCGCTCGCGCGGCAAGAGATGCGGCAAGAGACGCGGCAAGAACAAGAAACGCGACAAGAAACCGGAGCTTGACCATGCACCTCGTGATCATCGGCTATGGCTATTCTTCCGAAGCAATCGCGCGCGAACTCCGCCCGACGCTCGCGTCGCTCCATGTCACGGCACGCAGCCCCGAGAAGGTTGCGCGGCTCAGGGCGGAGGGCCTCGACGCCAGCGTTTTTGACGGCACCTCGATCCCCGCCGCCCTCGCCGAGGCGCTCGCGCGGGCGAACGCGATCCTCATCTCGGCACCCCCTAGCGAGGCCGGCGATCCGCTGCTCAACGCTCCAGGGTTTGCCGGGCCAGAGCATGGCGCGCAAAAATGGACACCGGTTCTGCCGAACGCCATGCGACAAAACAAAGAGCTGGAGCCCGGTTTTGCGCCCATGAACACGCAGCGTTCTCTGGCGATGGAAGCCCTTTCCCGCATTGTCTACCTCTCGACGGTCGGTGTTTACGGCGATCACGGCGGGGCATGGGTCACGGAAACCACCGAGCCCCGCCCGGGTTCGCAGCGCTCGCGCCAAAGGGTCGCGGCGGAAGCGGCGTGGCAGGCTTTCGCCGGCGCGCGCGGGCTCGATCTGACGATTTTCCGGCTCTCCGGCATCTACGGCCCCGGGCGTTCGGCCATCGATGGCCTGCGCAACGGCACCGCACGACGCATCATCAAGCCCGGGCAGGTTTTCAACCGCATCCACGTCGCGGATATCAGTGGCGCGGTGGGCAGGGCTCTCACGCAGGAAAAACCGCCGGGGATCTACAACCTGACCGATGACGAACCCTGCCCGCCGCAAGATGTGGTGGTGCGTGCCGCCCGGTTGCTGGGGCTGGCCCCACCGCCTGAAATTCCGTTCGACGAGGCCGAACTCTCGCCGATGGGGCGCAGCTTTTACGGCGAAAACAAGCGCGTCTCGAACGCCCGCATCAAGGCCATCCTGGGATATTCCTTCCGCTGTCCGACGTATCGCGAGGGGCTGGCGGCCTGCCTCTAGAGCGGGATCCGGTCCCGCTGAACAGGATTTCCCACTCGGAGAGCTTGCCGCTCAGGAGGCTTGCCGGCCGGGCTCGCTGCCATAATGGGCGATGTAGCGCGGATCGATATCCCGGACCCGCAACGCCACGAACACATCGGTGGTGCCGAACGCGTGATCGACCACCGCGCCATCGCCGAAGCTGGCCCCGAGGCGCAGGTAGCCCTTGATCAGCGGCGGCAGGGATTTCATCGCGGCCTTCAGATCGATCTCGTCTTTCGCCATCCGGTCCATCCTGGTGAAGCGCCACGGCAAGGCCCGGGTTGCACTCCCTTCCGGGGCTTGGGCGAAGTGATGGAGAAACGCCAGCGGCAGCGCCAACGCCGCGGGATTCGTGCCTTCGAGGCTGGCGCAGCCGAACATCAGATCGATCTTGTGGTGCTGGATATAGCGCCACACGCCGTGCCACAGCAGCTCCACCGTGCGCTTGCTCCGGTAGGGTTTGAGCACGCAGGAGCGCCCGAGTTCGAGCATTCGCATGCCGGGATTGGCGGCGATCAGGGGGGCCAGGTCGTATTCGCCGGCGGTGTAGAAATCCGTGCCATGCGCTTCGGCCACCTCCGAGCGCAACAGCCGGTAGGTGCCGATGACCCTGGCCTTGGGCTTGCCGAAGCGGTTGAGGCCGGCGTCGTGATCGATCACCAGCACATGGTCGCAGATCCGGTCGAAAGGGTCGATATCGCGCCGGGAAACGAAGGCACGGGCGTTGGGCGTGGCGCTCATCTCCTCGAAGAACACCTTGAACCGCAGCCGCTGGGCGCGTCGGATATCCTTGGTCGTCCGCGCAAGCCGCACTTCAAGCGAGCCCAGCCGACCAAGGCTCTCGGGCATTCCCTCTCCGTCACGCACGATCCGGTTTGTCGGATCGAAGCGGCGAGCAAGGCTGGCGGAACCGGACAGGGCGGAGGAAAAAACGGAGCGGCTCGAACGGGATGGGCCGAGGTTACCTTGCCTTGGCATGCCGGGTTGCTCCATCAAGAAACCGCATCGCGATATGAATGCTGCTCGATGATGTGCCGTCAGCTTGTGACAATTCAATGACGAATTTGGGACGCAGACGCTTGAGCGCTCCGAATGCGCGATCAGGCCACTTGATAATCAGGCAACTTGGCGGCTATCCGGCAGCAGGGCACGAATGGTTTTCTCAAACGCCTCGCGGTCGAGCGGTTTGGCGAGGAATCCATCGAACCCGGCAGCAAAGCAGGCTTCGCGATCCTCCCGGAAGGCATTCGCCGTCAGCGCCAGCGCCGGCACCGGTTTGCGGCCGGCCTTGGCCTCGATCGCGCGCCACTGGGCAATCGCCGCGAGGCCATCGAGCTCGGGCATTCGGACATCGAAGAGAACACAATCGAACGCCGGCGCGCCCGGCGCCATCGAGGCCCGGAGCAGGTTCAGGGCCTCGACGCCGTTCGACGCCCGGACGCTGCGCCCGCCCAGCCGTTCGATCAATCGTCCCGCGAGCAGGGCATTGATATCGTTATCCTCGGCGATCAGAATGCGGCGCTGGCGCAGCGGATCGGCGGGGCGTTGCTCCTCCTCGACGAAACGGGCGGCGCGGACGCCGGTGGCCGACCAATCCTGGATCTGCACCTCGAGCGAGCGCCGGCGGACCGGCTTGACGAGGTAGCGATCAAAGCCCGCCGAAGCCGGAGCGCCAAAGTTGCGGCGCTCGAACGGCGACAGCAGCACGAGATGCCGATGACACCCGGCGGCGCTGCTGGCGCCGACAACCCTGCGCGCCGCCTCCGCGCCGAAAGCCGCATCCATGATCACCAGTTCGGGGGTGTTCTCGCCGATTGCCTCAATGGCGGCTTCCGCGCTTTCAACAAGGCGCACCGGCGAGTTCAGCGCCAGAAAATAGTCCTTGAGATACCGGCCTTCGAAAGGCCCGGCCGCAACAATCAGCACCTGCTGCGCGCGGACCACCGGCACGGCGGCTTCCAAAGAAGCGGGAACAGCCTCCAGAGGCACGGTCAGCGTGAAGGTCGAACCGGCGCCGACCGTGCTTTGCACCTGAATATCCCCGCCCATGAGACGGGAAAGCCGCCGCGAAATCGCCAGCCCGAGCCCGGTGCCGCCGTGGCGGTTGGCCGTGTGGCTGTCGGCCTGTTCGAATTCCTCGAAGATCGCCTCGAGCCGGCCAGCGGGGATGCCCGGACCGGTATCCTCGATGGCGATGACCAGCGTGCCATCGGCGCCAGCCGTCGCCCGGATTCCGACACCGCCGGTCGCGGCGAACTTAATGGCATTGCCGGCGAGGTTCATAAGGATCTGCCGCAGCCGCGCGCCATCCGTCCGGATCACGCCCGGCAGGTCCGGCGCGATGAAGGCGGCGATTTCGAGCTGCTTGCCTTGCGCACGCGGGGCGAGCAACTCGATGACGCCCTCGATCAGCGGGGCCAGTTCCACGTCGTGCTCGTTGATATCGAGCTTGCCGGCCTCGATGCGCGAGAAATCGAGAATTTCCTCGATCAGGGTCAGCAGCGCCTCGCCGGAGGTCTTGATCGCGCGGGCATAGTTCGATTGCTCGGGGTCGAGACGGGTGTCCAGCATCAGGTCCGCCATACCGAGAACGCCATTGAGCGGGGTGCGGATTTCATGGCTGACCGTCGCGAGGAAACGCGACTTGGCCTCGCTGGCCGCCTCGACCCGCGCGCTGTTGCGACCGATGCGGTGGAGTTCCTCCGCCAGTTGGTCACGCTCACCGGCGACCGTGAGCGCGTTCTGGCGCTGGCGGCGAATGTCGAGGATCAGGGAAACACAGACAATCGCGAGAATCATGGCCGTGCCGAACGCGACATAGGCGAGAGCCTCGATCGCTCCAAAACCAGAACCCTGCACCATGACGCCCACCTGAAGTTTTTATCTTCAGGCCAATATCCGCGAGGATGCTTTATATCCCTTTGATCGAATGCGGTAATTTCGTGGTTTCGTTAAGAGAAGCTTCTGTGAAGCATATCCGCGCTAGCTGGCACCCGATGACAGAACACGCGCTAGCCGGGTGCGACACTGCGCCCGCGCAGCCCAAGCGCTTCGGCCAGATGTCTTCGGCTGATCTCCGGTTCGTCATCGAGATCCGCCAGGGTTCGCGCCACCTTCAGCACCCGGTGAAACGCCCGTGCGGTGAGTTTCAGCCGCTCGGCAGCATCCTTGAGCAGGCGGGTTCCCTCGCCATCGAGCCTGGCGACGGTTTCAAGCGCGGCGACCGGCGTCGCCGCATTGGTTCTGATCTCCGGCAGCCCGAGGGCGTCGAAGCGCGCCTGCTGCCGCGCCCGCGCCGCCACAACCCGCGCCAGCACATCGGCGGAGCCTTCGCTCGGCACCGGCAGCAGGAGATCGGCAAGATCGACGGCCGGGACCTCGATCGCCAGATCGAAGCGGTCGAGCAGCGGCCCGGACAGCCTTGCCTGGTATTGTGCCATGCATTTTTCGTTCGGCGCGCGCTTGCAGGTATAGCCGGGGTCGAGCGCGTAGCCGCAGCGGCAGGGGTTCATGGCCGCCACCAGCTGAAACCGCGCCGGGTAGGTCGCGCGGTGGTTGGCACGGCTGACGGAAACCTCGCCGGTTTCGATCGGCTGGCGCAGGCTGTCGAGCGCCTGAGGCTGAAACTCCGGCAATTCATCGAGGAACAGCACGCCGTGATGCGCGAGACTGACCTCCCCGGGCCGGGCGTGCAACCCGCCGCCGGTGAGCGCGGCCATGCTCGCCGAATGATGCGGGCTGCGGAACGGCCGGCGATCGGTCAGCGCACCATCGGTAAGAAGGCCGGCCACCGAATGCACCATCGAGACTTCCAGCAATTCACGCGGCGCCAGCGGCGGCAGGATCGAGGGCAGCCGCGCCGCCAGCATCGATTTTCCCGCGCCCGGCGGGCCGGACATCAGGAGATGATGCCCCCCCGCCGCCGCGATTTCCAGAACGCGCTTAGCACCCTCCTGCCCCCGGATATCGCGCAGATCGGGCAGCAGGGCATCCTGATGCCGGATCGCGGGCTCCGGGCGGCGCAGCACCTGCGTTCCCTTGAAATGATTGGCGATCTGGATCAGCGAGACCGGCGCGAGGATGTCGATCTCGCCGCCCGCCCAGGCGGCCTCCGGTCCGGTTTTCGCGGGGCAGATCAGCCCCAGCCCGCGCCCATGCGCGGCGATGGCGGCAGGCAGCACCCCCGCCACCGGGGAAATCGACCCGTCGAGCGCGAGTTCGCCGAGCACGCAATAACCGTCGAGCGCATCCTGCGGGATCGCGCCGATGGCCGCCATGATGCCGAGCGCGATCGGCAGATCGAAATGGCTCCCCTCCTTCGGCATATCCGCAGGGGCCAGGTTGACGATGATCCGCTTGGCCGGCAGCGCCAGGCCGGAGGCGGTGAGCGCCGCCCGCACCCGCTCGCGGCTTTCCGCCACCGCCTTGTCCGGCAGGCCGACAAGGACGAAGGCGACCGAACCACTCGCCACCTGAACCTGGACATCAACGGGGCGCGCCTCGATTCCCTCGAACGACACCGTCGCAACACGTGAAACCATGCCCCACCCCGCAATTGACCGAACTCTAGCGGCGACAGGCGCAAAGGTCGAGGCGGGCGTTTTGACCCGATGTGGCGCGGGGACACTGGCCGGGCACGCCGTTTCCCGCTACCGCAGGAGACCAACCCGCCGGATACACCATGAACACCCCCCATTCCCCCACCAACATCGCCTTGCCCCCGACCGAGATCATCCTGACCCATCGCCGGATGCTCGCGCTCGCCGTGCCGATGATGCTCTCGCACATCACCGTGCCGCTGCTCGGGCTGGTCGATACCGTGGTGATCGGGCGGCTCGGCGATGCCGCCCTGCTCGGCGGCGTCGCGCTCGGATCGGTGGTGTTCGATCTGCTGCTCTGGACCTTCGGGTCGCTGCGGATGACAACGATCGGGCTGACGGCACAGGCGACGGGCGCGCGGGACAGCGTCGAGGCCGAGCGCGTGCTGGCGCGGGCGATGGTGCTGGGGCTGGCGATCGGCCTCGCGATGGTCGCGCTGCAGCAGCCGATCGGCTCGCTTGCCCGCCAGCTTGCCGGCGCGAGCCCCGAGGTTACCGCCGCGCTGACCGACTATTTCAACGTCCGGATCTGGTCCGCACCGGCGACGCTTCTCAACTACGTGCTGCTCGGCGCGCTTCTCGGGCGCGGGCGTTCCGATCTCGGGCTGGTGCTGCAGATCGCGATCAATCTTTCGAATGCCGGGCTCTCGATCCTCTTTGTCGCGGGGTTCGGCTGGGCGGTGGCCGGAGCGGCGCTGGGCACCGTTCTGGCGGAGGTTCTCGGCGTGATCCTCGGGTTCGCGCTGCTGGTCCGGCTCGGTGTTTCCCTCCGCCGCATCGGCGAGCGCGCGAGTTATGCCCGCGCCGCGATCCTGGCGGCCCTTGCCTCCAATCGCGATGTCGCCATCCGCAATCTCTGCCTGCTGATGGTCTTTGTGCTGTTCTCGCGGACGGGCGCAAAAAACGGCGACGTCGCGCTTGCCGCCAACGCGATCCTGCAAAACCTCTGGCTGTTCGGCAGCTATATTCTCGATGGTTTCGCCACCGCTGCGGAAACCCTCTGCGGCATGGCGCTCGGGGCGCGTCAGCCACGGGCTTTCCGGCGCGCGGTCCGGCTGTCGCTCGGCTGGAGCCTTGGCGCGGGCCTGTTCCTGAGCGCCCTGACACTCTTCGGAGGCGGGGCTTTCATCGCGTTTGCCACCCCGAACGAGGTCGTCCGGCACGCGGCGCTCGTGCTGCTGCCTTTTGCCGCCCTGATGCCGCTCGTCGGCGCAACGGCCTTTGCCTATGACGGCATTTTCATCGGCGGCGGCTGGGGCAGCGCGATGCGCAATCAGATGCTCATCGCCAGCACGGGCTTTCTGACGATGCTGTGGCTGCTCTCAAGCTATGGCAATGCCGGGCTTTGGCTCGCCATGCTGGCCTTCATGGCCTTGCGCGGCGTGCTTCAGGCCGCGATGTATCCCGCCCTCGCCGCGCGATCCTTCGGGCCCGGGGATCTTGTCTCTAGGCCGAGCCGATGAATATCCCCGCGAGCAGCACCAGCACGCCGCCGACGACGACCTGAAACACCGAACGCAGGAACGGGGTATCCATATACCGCGTGCGGATCCAGGCGATGGCGACAAGCTCGATCGCGACGATGACGGCGGCAATCGCCGTGGCGATGTAAAACGCATTCGCCATCGTATCCGGAACGAGATAGGGCAGCGAATGGCCGATCCCGCCGATCGCGGTCATCAGCCCGCAGACAAGCCCGCGCAACCAGGGTGAACCGCGCCCGGATATGATCCCGTCGTCGCTCATCGCCTCGGTGATGCCCATCGAGATCCCCGCGCCGACCGAGGCTGCGAGCCCGACCAGAAACGTGTTCCAGTTGTTATGCGTGGCAAAGGCCGCGGCAAACAGCGGCGCCAGCGTCGAAACCGAACCGTCGATCAGCCCGGCAAGCCCTGGCTGGACATAGGTGAGAACGAACTGCCGGTGGCGTGCGGCATCCTCCTCGCCGGCGGCGGTATCGGTGAGATGGGCCTCTTTGAGCGCATCCGCCTTCTTGCGATGCCCGCGCTCGACCTCGGCCAGATGCAGGAACAGCTCGCGAATGCGGGTGTCCAGCGTTTGCGTCGCCGCCTTCTCGTAGAAATTAGCGGCCTGCATCTCCATGATCGCGGCTTCCTCGCGCATCCGGTCGGGCGAGAGGTTCTTGGTCCACCACACCGGGCGGCGGGTGAGAAAGCCGCGCACGTCCTCACGGCGGACCGGCGGCAGATGTTCGCCGAACCGGCTGCGATAGACCTCGAACAGGGATGTCCGGTGCTCGCGCTCTTCTTCCGCCATGTCCTCGAAAATCCGGGCCGAGGCCGGGAAGCTCTCGGTGCAGGCTTCGGCGAAGGTCTGGTAGACGCGGCTGTCCTCCTCCTCGTTGGCGATCGCCAACGCGAGCACCTCGCGTTCGGTGAGGTCTGCCAGCGCTTTTTGTCCGAAGAGGGCCATGGTCCGTTCCCGCAATTTACAATCTGGAATAATTCTAAACTAGCTTCGCTTGGCCGCCAGTTCAACCTGTTCTTTGCTGCCTTGCGTCGATTCTTGCGTCGATTCCCACCCGTCGGTTTTTTCGTCCACGGTGCCAGCCGAAAGAAGACAGCGCGCCGCCCCCATGCTAGGCGAGGAGATCTCGGTTCCCCTCCTGCACACGCTCCCGATCTTGACCGCATTCTCGCTTTTTTTGCTTGGCCTGAAAATGGCCATCGCCGCGACGATCGTCGTTTCGACATCGATCATCGCCGAGAAGTCGCGCCCGTTTGTCGCCGCGATGGTGGCGACGCTGCCGGTTTCGGCCGGGCCGGCGCTGGTCTTTCTCGCGCTCGACCATGACGACGCGTTTATCCGGGGCACCCTGATGGGCGCGATGTCCACCAATATGGCGACGGCGGCCTATTGCCTAGCCTATGCCGCGGTGGCGCAGCGGGCCGGAACGGTTGTCTCGCTCGCCTCGGCGCTGGGGGCCTGGGCCATGGCCAACCTCGCGCTTCGGGAGATCGAATGGACGCTTCTGCTCTCGCTCGCCTGCACCGTCCTGATCTATGCGGCGGCGATTCCGCTCGCGCGGAAGTTTCTCTCGAACCGGCTGACGGTGGCTCCGCCGCGTGCCTGGTACGCGATCCCGCTCCGGGCGCTCGCCGTCGCCGGCCTGGTGGCCGCCGTCACCACGCTGAGCTGGACCCTGGGGCCGTATTACTCGGGGGTGCTGGCCGCGCTTCCGCTGGTCCTGTCGAGCCTGATCGCGATCCTGCAACCGCGGATCGGCGGGCCGCAAACCGCCGCGATGATCGGCAATACGCTGGTGGGGCTGCTGGGGTTCGGCTTCGCGCTCGGCGCCTCGGTCGCGGTCATCCCGTTGGTTGGGCGCTTCTGGGCGCTCGGGACCGGCCTTGTCTTTTGCCTGGCGTGGAACGGCGCGCTGGTCCTGATCAAGCGCCGCCGGGCCGCCGCCGGCCCGGCCTGACCGCCCTCACGCCTTGTCCACAAGCCCGCGCAGCGCATAGAGCGCCTCAAGCGCCTCGCGCGGGCTCATTTCATCCGGCCGGATCGCCTCGATGGCCTCCCGCAGGGCATCCCGTTCAGGCAAGGCCGGCTCGGCGGCAGCGGCGCTACGGAACAGCGGCAGATCATCCACCATCCGCGCCATCGGCGAGGCCCGGTCGGCGCGTTCGAGTTCCGAGAGGATCGCAGCGGCGCGCTTGACCACCGAGGCGGGAAGCCCGGCGAGCTTGGCGACCTGAATGCCGTAGGAACGGTCCGCCGCGCCCGGCACCACCTCATGCAGGAAGACGACATCACCCTTGTAGGCCGCGACCTTCATCGTCACCGGATGCAACCGGTCGAGCTTGGCAGCGAGCGCCGTCAGCTCGTGAAAATGCGTCGCGAACAGCGCCCGGCAGCGGTTGGCATCATGGAGGTGTTCGATCGCGGCCCAGGCGATGGAGAGCCCGTCGTAGGTGGCGGTGCCGCGCCCGATTTCGTCGAGGATGACCAGCGCGCGCGGCCCGGATTGATTGAGGATCGCGGCGGTTTCCACCATCTCGACCATGAAGGTCGAGCGTCCGCGCGCCAGATCATCCGCCGCCCCGACCCGGCTGAAGAGCCGGTCGACGATGCCGATCCGCGCCGCCTTGGCCGGCACGAAACTGCCGATCTGCGCGAGAATGGCGATCAGCGCGTTCTGCCGGAGGTAGGTGGATTTACCGGCCATATTGGCGCCGGTAACCAGCAGGATGCGCCCCGCCGAGCCACCATCGTCCGGCGAGAGATCGCAACCATTGGCGATGAAGCTGCCCCCTTCCAGTCGCACCGCGCGCTCGACCACCGGGTGGCGGCCCTCGCGGATCTCGAAGGCGCAATCCTCGGTGATGACCGGGCGTACCCAGGCCTCGCGCGCGGCGAGATCGGCGAGCCCGGCCAGCACATCGAGCGTCGCCAGCGCTTCGGCGGCGGCCCGGATGCGGGCATCGGCATCGAGGATCGTGGCGGCGAAATCCGCGAAATGCTCGAGTTCGCGCGCCAGCGCCTTGCCGGAGGCTTCCCCGATCTTGTGTTCGAGCTGGCTAAGCTCGCTCGTTGAAAAGCGCATCGCTCCGGCCATCGTCTGGCGATGGACGAAGGTGGCGTTGAGCGGCGCTTGCAGCAGTCTTTCTCCGGCCTGCTGCGGCACCTCGACGAAATAGCCGAGCACGTTGTTGTGCTTGATCCGGAGCTGCTTGACCGCGGCTTCGTCACCATAGCGCGCCTGCAACTCGGCGATTACCCCGCGCGAATTGTCCCGCAGGGCGTGGAACTCGTCGAGAACCGCGTCAAATCCCGGGCGGATGAAGCCGCCGTCGCGCTTTTGCAGGGGAACATCGTCTTTCAAGGCCGCCATCAGGCCAAGGCCGAGATCCGCCGGTGCGTTCAGCAGGGCATCGCGCGCGCCCTCGATGAGATCGCCGAGGTCGGAGGCCGCCAGCACATGGGCGGCGATCTCGCCGGCCTCTTTCAGCCCCTGGCCGATGGCGATCAGATCGCGCGGCCCGGCCCGTTCGAGCGCCAGGCGCGACAGCGCACGCGGCATATCCGGCACACCCCTGAGCCGGCTCCGAAGCGCCTCCCGGAGATCCCGATCCTCGACGAGGCGCTCGACCGCTGCGTGGCGCGCCCGAAGACCGACGGGCTGGGTCAGGGGGGCGGCGAGCCACTGCGCCAGCAGGCGGCCACCGCCGGCGCTGCCGGTGCGATCGATGGTGGCCAGCAGGCTGCCCTCGCGCGCGCCGCCGAGCGTGCGCACCAGTTCGAGGTTGGCGCGGGTCGCGGCGTCGATCGCCATGGTCTCGCCGGCCAGCCGGCGGCGGGGCGGGGTGAGCGGCGGGCGATGCTTGAGCTGCGTGCGTTCGAGATAGACGATGATCGCGGCGAGCGCCGAAAGCTCCGCCCGGCTGAACGCGCCGTAGGCATCGAGCGTCGACACCGCGAAAAAGTCGAGAATGCGCTTCTCGGCCGAGGCCGGATCGAACCCCTCACGCGCCAGACGCGTGACGGAAAACCGCGGATTGAGGAAAAGATGCGCCAGCGAAGGATCATCCCGCACCCCATCCGGCACCAGCATTTCGGAAGGATCGAGGCGCGCGATCTCGCCCGGCAGGTCCGCCTGCTCGACCGCCAGAACGCTGGTCTCCCCGGTCGAGATATCGACGGCGGCAAGCGCGTAGTCATTCGTCGTCGCGCCGCTTTTCTGGCGGGCCAGCGCCAGCAGGATATTGGCCCTGCGCGCATCGAGCAGGCCTTCCTCGGTAATGGTGCCGGGCGTGACGATGCGCACCACATCGCGGCGGACGATCGATTTCGACCCGCGCTTGCGCGCCTCCGCCGGATCCTCCATCTGCTCGCAGACCGCGACCCGGTGCCCCGCAGCGATTAACCGGTGGAGGTATTCGTCGGAGCGAACCACCGGCACGCCGCACATCGGGATATCCATCCCGCCGTGCTTGCCGCGCTTGGTCAGCACGATCCCGAGCGTGCGCGCGGCGATCTCGGCATCGGCGAAGAACAACTCGTAGAAATCGCCCATCCGGTAGAACAGCAGGCAATCGGGGTTGGCGGCCTTGATCTCGATGAACTGCGCCATCGACGGTGTCGGGCGCGCGGTCTCGTCGAGCGCGGGCGGCGGCGCTTCGTAAGGCTCCTGCGGCGGATCAAAGGCCGGATCGCGCATCGTCGGGTCAATTCCGCGGTTAAAAAGGATCAAGGCGCCTGCCCTAGCACGTTGATCCCGCCAGTTCGACGGACTTTCGCCAGATTCGCCGGAATCCACGCTTGAGCATTGGGGACAACGCCCGTAGGGTCGACACCCCGTTCGCTTCTCCTGCAGCAACGTTTCGCCATTTCGTGCCGCCCTTCTCGCAAGATTGTTGCCCATGCCAACCAATAACGACAAGAAGAACCACGCCCGCCCGACCTTCACCGATCAGGAAGCGCTCGATTTTCATTCGCGCGGCAAGCCAGGCAAGCTGGAGATCGTCCCCACCAAGCCGATGGCCACCCAGCGTGATCTCAGCCTGGCGTATTCGCCGGGTGTCGCGGTGCCCGTTCTCGCGATCCACGAAGATCCCTCGAAGGCCTGGGACTACACGACGCGCGGCAACATGGTCGCGGTCATCACCAATGGCACGGCGATCCTCGGGCTCGGCAATCTCGGGGCTCTCGCCTCGAAGCCGGTGATGGAAGGCAAGAGCGTCCTCTTCAAGCGCTTCGCCGATATCGACAGCATCGATCTTGAAATCGACACCGAGGACCCCGACGCCTTCATCAACGCGGTGCGCTACCTCGGCCCCTCGTTCGGCGGCATCAACCTCGAGGATATCAAGGCGCCGGAATGCTTCATCATCGAGCAGCGGCTCAAGGAATTGATGGACATTCCCGTCTTCCACGATGACCAGCACGGCACCGCGATCATCGCCGCGGCCGGCCTGCTCAATGCGCTCGAACTCACCGGGCGCGATGTCCACACGACGCGGCTGGTGGTGAACGGCGCCGGCGCGGCAGGCATCGCCTGCGTTGAATTGCTCAAGGCCATGGGCTTCAAGCCCGACAACGTCATGCTCTGCGACACCAAGGGCGTGATCTATCAGGGTCGCAAGGAAGGCATGAACCAGTGGAAATCCGGCCATGCCGTGAAGACCGACCGGCGCACCCTCGCCGAGGCGCTCAAGGGCGCGGATGCGATCTTCGGCCTCTCCCAGAAGGGTGCGTTGAGCCGCGCCATGATCGCCTCGATGGCGCCGAACCCGATCATTTTCGCGATGGCGAACCCCGACCCGGAAATCACCCCCGAGGAGGTCGCCGCGATCCGCGATGACGCGATCATGGCCACCGGGCGTTCGGACTACCCGAACCAGGTCAACAACGTGCTCGGCTTCCCCTATCTTTTCCGCGGCGCGCTCGATGTGCGGGCGACGACGATCAACATGGAAATGAAGATCGCCGCCGCCAAGGCCCTCGCGGCGCTGGCCCGCGAGGATGTGCCGGATGAGGTCGCCGCCGCCTATGCCGGTTCGCGCCCGCGCTTTGGCCGCGAATACATCATCCCGGTGCCGTTCGACCCGCGCCTGATGGCCCGGATCTCGGGCGCCGTCGCGCAAGCCGCGATGGATACCGGCGTCGCCCGCAAGCCGCTCAAAAGCCTGCCGGCCTACGAACAATCCCTCTCCGCACGGCGTGACCCGGTCGCCGGGGTTCTGAGCCGCGTCTTCGAACAGGTCCGTCGTCGCCCCAAGCGGGTGGTGTTCGCGGAAGGCGAGGAAGAGGCCGTCATCCGCGCCGCCGTCAGTTTCGTGACGCAAGGCCTTGGAACCGCCATCCTGGTCGGGCGCGAGGAGCGGGTCAAGGCAACCGCCGAGGCGGTCGGGATCGAGCTGAAGCCGGGGATCGAGATCCACAATGCCCGGCTCTCGACCCGCAACACCAGCTACGCCGAGTTCCTCTACGAGCGGCTTCAGCGCCAAGGCTACCTGTTCCGCGATTGCCAGCGCATGATCAACAACGATCGCAACCACTTCGCGGCCTCGATGGTGGCGCTCGGCGATGCCGACGCGATGATCACCGGCGTGACCCGAAACTATTCCGCCGCGCTGGCCGATATCCGCAAGGTGATCGACGTCAAGCCGGGGCATCGCGCCATTGGCCTCAGCCTCGTTCTGGCGCGCGGGCGCACCGTGCTGGTGGCCGATACCGCGGTGCACGAAATGCCGAGCGCCGAGGAACTGGCGGGTATTGCTACCGAGGCTGCGGGGGCCGCCCGGCGGCTTGGCTATCAGCCGCGCGTCGCGCTGCTGGCGTTCTCGACCTTCGGCAACCCCGAGGCCGAACGCTCCGAGCGGGTGCGGGAGGCGGTGAAGCTGCTCGACCAGCGCCGCGTCGACTTCGAATACGACGGCGAAATGGGTGCCGATGTCGCGCTCAATCCGGAAATCATGGCGGCCTATCCGTTCTGCCGGCTTTCCGGCCCGGCGAATGTGCTGGTGATGCCGGCGTTCCATTCGGCGGCCATCGCGACCAAGATGCTGCAGGAGCTGGGCGGTTCAACCGTCATCGGCCCGCTGCTGGTCGGGTTCGATCGCGCGGTGCAGATCGTGCCGATTTCGGCCAAGGATACCGATCTCGTCAACATGGCGACCCTGGCGGCTTACGGCGTCGGCGGCTAGAGCATGAGAGGTGAATTCTCATTCACCTCTCATGCTCTAGCTTTTTGTTTTGACGCATTTTCTTTCGACCAGCCGGTGTCCACAGGCGCGGAAAATGCTCCAAACACCGGCCATCGCCCGGCGGCGCAAGCCGGGCCGTTGCCGCGAGGATGACGTGAGCGAAGCCCGCCCAAGCCTGCCTATCGACGCTGTGTTGCCCGATCTTCTCGGCGCGCTCGACCGCGCCGGCAAGGCCGTGCTCGTCGCGCCGCCCGGCGCAGGCAAGACAACCCTGGTGCCGCTGGCGCTGCTCGATGCGCCCTGGCGCGGGGACGGCACCATTCTCGTGCTCGAACCGCGCCGGATCGCAGCCCGCGCCGCCGCCTCCCGCATGGCCTCGCTGCTGGGCGAGCCCTTGGGCAAGCGAGTTGGCCTGCGCGCGCGCTTCGACACCCGATCCTCCCGGGAAACCCGCGTTCTCGTCGTCACCGAGGGCGTTTTTACCCGGATGATCCTCGATGATCCCGGGTTGAGCGGCATCGCGGCGGTGCTGTTCGACGAATTCCACGAGCGTTCGCTCGATGCCGATTTCGGGCTGGCGCTGGCGCTGGAAACACGCGAGGCGCTGCGGCCTGATCTGCGCCTTGTCGTGATGTCCGCAACCCTCGATGACCGGCGCATCGCGGCGCTACTCGGCGAAGCACCGGTCGTCGCCAGCGAGGGGCGCGGCTTTCCTATCGAAACGCGCTATCGTGGCCGTGACCCGCATGCGCGGATCGAGGACCAGATGAGCGCCGCCATTCTGGCTGCCGTACGGAGCGAGCCGGGCTCAGTGCTGGCGTTTCTGCCGGGACAAGGCGAGATCGAGCGTGTTGCCCAACGGCTGCTGGATGCCGGCCTGCCGGAAAACTGCGATCTCTGCCCGCTCTACGGCGCGCTCGACCCGGCCCGGCAGGATGCGGCGATCCGCCCTTCTCCAGCCGGGCGACGCAAGGTGGTGCTGGCAACCGCCATCGCCGAGACGTCGCTGACCATCGAAGGCGTGCGCATCGTCATCGACAGCGGACTTCAGCGCAGCCCGCGCTACGAGCCGGACCTCGGGATTTCGCGGCTGGAGACGATCCGCGTCAGCCGCGCCTCGGCCGACCAGCGACGGGGGCGCGCGGGGCGAACCGAGCCGGGAATCGCCATCCGGCTCTGGGATCAGGCGCAGGATCAAGGGCTGATCGCGTTCAACCGCCCGGAAATCCTCGACAGCGATCTCGCCGGGTTCCGGCTCGATTGTGCTGCCTGCGGCACCGCCCCGGAGGCTTTGAACCTGCTCGACCCGCCCCCCGCCGCGGCCCTGAAGGAGGCCGAGGCCCTGCTCACCGCACTGGGGGCGCTCGATGCCGATGGGCGGATCACCGAACGGGGGCGTGACCTCCGGCAGTTGCCGCTCCAGCCGCGCCTCGCCGCATTGGTGCTCGAAGGCGCGCGGCGCGGGCTCGCTGAGGAAGCCGCCCGGCTCGCCGCCCTGATCGGCGAGCGCGGCATCGCCGGAACCTCCACCGATCTGGCCGACCGGCTCGGCCGGCTTGCGAATGATCGTTCGCCGCGCGCCGGCGCCGTCCGGGCGATGGCGGCGCGCTGGGCGGAACTGGCCCAGAAGGCGATTGCGGACACCCCCGGCCCCGGCGAGATGGCTTCGCTTGGCGGCCTTCTGGCACTCGCCTTCCCCGACAGGATCGCCAAAGCGCGTGGCAACGGGGCCTTTCATCTCGCCAATGGCCGGATGGCGGCGCTCGACCCCGCCGACGCGCTGGCGGGCAGCGCCTACCTCGTCGTCGCCGATATGACCGGCTCCGCCGCCAAAGCGCGGATCACCCTGGCTGCTGCGGTTCTCCGGGAGGAAATCGGGACGCTGTTCAAGGAAGCCCTGCTGCGCGAGGACGACATTACCTTCGACCGTGCCTCCGGGACCCTGCGCCGCCGCCGCGTGACGCGGTTCCGGGCGCTGACGCTTGAAACCCAAACCCTGCCGGTCGAACCCGGCCCGCAAACGGCGGCGTTGCTGGCTCAGGCGGCGGCGGAACGCGGCATCGACCGGCTCGGCTGGTCGAAGGCCCAGCTTCAGCTGCGCGATCGCGTCGGGTTCCTTCGCCGCGCCGCGCCCGAACCATGGCCGGATCTTTCGGATGCGGCACTGGCCGCGAGCGCCGGCGAATGGCTGGCGCCGCTGCTGGAAGACGCGACCGGCCTTGGGGACATCACCCCTGCGCTGTTGGGAACCGCGCTCAATATCGCGCTGCCCCACGCACTCCGGGCCCGGCTCGACCGCGATGCCCCCACGCATTTTCTCGCGCCGACCGGCAACGCCCACCCGATCCGCTACGAAGGCGAGGGCGCGCCGTTTCTCGCCATCCGGGTGCAGGAGCTGTTCGGGGTGAAGCACCACCCCGCGATCGCGGAGGGTCGGCTGCCGCTGACGCTGGAACTGCTCTCGCCAGCACATCGACCCATCCAGATCACGCGCGATCTGCCGGGTTTCTGGAAGGGCTCCTGGGCGGATGTGCGCACCGATATGCGCGGGCGCTACCCCCGGCACCCCTGGCCGGAAGACCCCGCCGTCGCCCTGCCGACTGCGCGGGCAAAACCGCGCGGGACCTGAGCCTTCGCCTTTGGCACCGGTCTTGTGCCGAAGACGCCTGCCGGAACTTCGGGGGCTATCCGAGCTTGCTTTGCCCTAGGCCCGCCGAAAGGCTGACCCGGCGCGAGGCCGCGAGCAACTCCTGGGTATAGGGCTCGCGCCCCCCGGTGGCGCGCAAGGCGTCGATCCCGGTTTCCTCGACGATCCGGCCGAGGTTCATCACCGCCACCCGGGCGCACATATGCCCGACCACCGCCAGATTGTGGCTGACCAGAACCATCGTCAGGTTGCGCTGGGCCTTGATGTCCTGCAGCAGGTTGAGCACCTCGGCCTGAATGGAGACATCCAATGCTGAAGTCGGCTCATCAAGCAGGAGAACCGAGGGTTCGAGCACCAGCGCCCGGGCAATCGCCACGCGCTGGCGCTGCCCACCCGAAAGCTGGTTGGGAAAACGGAAGCGGAACCCTTCATCGAGCCCGACATCCGCCAGGGCCTGCGCGATGCGCCGATCCGGGTTGTCGATGCCGTGAATGGCGAGCGGCTCGGCCAGAATGGCGTCGATCGTCATGCGCGGATGCAGACTGCCGAAGGGGTCCTGAAACACCATCTGCACCCGGCGGAAAAACGCTTTTGCCGGGCGCCGCTCATGCGCGATGCCCTGAAACTTGACCTCGCCAGTCCAGTTCGGATTGAGCCCGGACAGGACGCGCAGCACCGTCGATTTGCCGGAGCCGGATTCGCCGACGAGGCCGTAGCTCTCGCCTTCCTCGACCCGGAACGACACATCCTTGAGCACATGCGAGGTGCCGAAGCTGACGTTGAGGTTTTTAACCTCGATGGCGGCGGGTTTTGTCATCGCTCAGCCCCCGATCCAGGCGGCATCACGCTCAAGCGTCGCAAGCCGCGCCTTGGGCAGGTCGAGATCCGGCAGGCAGCCCAGCAGCCCCTTGGTATAGGGGTGCTGGCCGCGATTGAGGTCTTTTGCATTCAGTGTTTCCATCACCCGGCCGGCATACATCACGATGACCCGGTCGCAGAACGCGGACACCAGCGGCAGATCATGGCTGATGAAAATCAGACCCATGCCACGGTCCGAAACCAGCCGCTCCAGGATATCGAGAATTTGCGCCTGCACGGTCACGTCGAGCGCGGAGGTCGGCTCATCCGCGATCAGGACATCGGGTTCGGCGATCAGCATCATCGCGATCATCACCCGCTGGCCCATGCCGCCGGAAACCTCGTGCGGATAGAGATCAAACACGCGCGATGGCTCGCGAATCTGCACGGCCTCGAGCATGGCGAGACTTTTGTCGCGCGCCTCCTGGGCACTGGCGCGATGGTGAACGCGGTAGGCCTCCGCGATCTGCCGGCCGACGCTCATCACCGGGTTGAGCGAGAACTTCGGGTCCTGCATCACCATCGAGATATGCTTGCCACGAAGCTGGCGACGTTCGCCCCGCCCCATCGCCATCAGATCGCGGCCGCGATAGGCGAGCTTGTCCGCCGCCACCTCGCCCGGCCAGGGCACGAGATCGAGGATCGCGCGCCCCGTCACCGATTTTCCCGAGCCGGATTCGCCGACGATCGCCAGCTTTTCACGCCCCAGTGTGAAGGAAAGCCCGCGCACGGCCTCGACCACCCGGGTCGGCGTCTTGAAGCGGACGGTGAGGTTCTCGACCTCGATCAGCGGGGCCTCGGAGGCGGTCATGGATTTAGGGGTGCCGGACATCTGCATCTCTCCGGCCTCAATGCGCATCAAGGACGTCGCGAAGACCATCCCCGAGCAGGTTGAACCCAAGCGCAACCAGGCAGATCGCGACCCCCGGGAAGGCCGCAACCCACCACTGGTCGAAAATGAACTCGCGACCGGCCGCGATCATCGCGCCCCACTCCGGCATGGGCGGCTGCGCGCCGAGCCCGAGAAAGCCGAGGCCCGCCGCCGTCAGGATGATGCCGGCCATATCGAGCGTCGTCCGCACGATCACCGAGGGAATGCACATCGGGATGACGTGTTTGAGAATGATCCGCGCCTGGCTGGCGCCCTGAAGCCGGACCGCGGCGATATAATCGGCATTGCGGATCACCATGGTTTCGGCGCGCGCCACGCGGGCATAGGGCGGCCATGCCGTGCAGGCGATGGCGATCACCGCGTTTTCGATCCCCGGCCCGAGCACCGCGACAAAGGCGAGCGCCAGCACAAGGCGGGGAAACGCCAGGAAGATATCGGTGATCCGCATCAAAACGGTATCGACCACGCCACCGAAATAGCCCGAGATCGTGCCGATCAGCAGGCCGACCGGCCCGACGGAAATCACCACCAGCAGCACGATCGCCAGCGTGACGCGGGTGCCGTGCAGGATCCGGCTGAAAATATCGCGCCCGAGCGCATCGGTGCCGAACCAATGCGCCGCCGATGGCGGCAACAAGCGTTGGTCGAGGTTCTGCGCGATCGGATCATAGGGCGCGATCCACGGCGCGGTGGCGGCGATGCCGAGCAGGATGGCGACAATCGCCAGCCCGATCAGCGCCAGCGGGTTCTGCTTCAGCGCGCGCCACTGCCGGTAATATTGCCCGAGTTTGGCCTGCCGGCGGGAAGCCGGACGCTCGGAGGTGAGATAGGCGTAAAGAGTACTCATGAGGCTTTACCGCGCCCTTGGATCGAAAATGCGGGCCAGCATATCGGACAGCAGGTTGATCCCGACAAACACAAGCCCGACGACGATGGTGCCGCCAAGAACGGCGTTCATATCGGCGTTGAGCAGCGAATTGGTGATGTAGCGGCCAAGCCCGGGCCAGGCGAAAACCGTTTCGGTCAGCACCGAGCCTTCGAGCAGGTTCGCATAGGACAGGGCGATCACGGTCAGCAGCGGCACCACCGCATTGCGCAGCGCATGCCCCCAGACGACGCGCATTTCCGACAGCCCCTTCACCCGGGCGGTGATCACGTAATGCTGCTGCAACTCGTTGATCATGAAGCTCCGCGTCATCCGGCTGATATAGGCGGTCGAGAACAGGCCCAGCACCGCCGAAGGCAGCACGAGATGCGACACCACGTTGCGAAACGCATCCCATTCGCCCTGGATCATGCAATCGATCAACAGAACCCCGGTGATCGGGGTCACGAAATCCTGAAACGCGACATCGATCCGCCCGGGCCCGCCGACCCAGCCAAGCTTGGCGTAGAACAGCAACAGCCCCATCAGGCCAAGCCAGAAAATCGGGATCGAATACCCGAAAAGCCCGATGAACCGCGCGATATGATCCGGCCAGCGTCCCTGCCGCGTGGCGGCCAGCACCCCCAGCGGGATGCCGAGCACGATGCCGATCAGCGTCCCGAGCGTCGCCAGTTCCAGCGTCGCCGGGAAGACGCGCTTGATATCATCGAGCACGAGATTGGAGGTCAGAACTGATTTCCCGAAATCGCCCTGGGCGAGCTTGCCGAGATAGATCCAGAACTGGACGATCAGCGGCTTGTCGAGCCCCATGTCGAGGCGGGCCTTCTCGTAGACATCCGGCCGGGCATTATCGCCGACAACCGCCAGCACCGGATCCACCGGCATCACCCGTGCAATCAGGAAGGTGACGGCCAGCAACCCCAAAATCGTAATAAGAACGGTAATCGTCTCGCGCAGCACGATGTGCGCGGAACGCCCAAACCCCGTTTCCATCATCGGGAAACCCCTTTCGATCAGACGCACCAAAAAAGGCCGGGACGATGCGTCCCGGCCTTGTTGGTTTCCGCGCGATCAGTTCTTGGCGATGTTATGATAGAAGTTGGTGTCCGAGCTCGGTCCGATGACGAAGCCGGTCGCGTTCTTGCGCGCGGCGGCCACTTCGATCTGCTGGAACATGATCACGAACGGCGAGGTCTTCTGGTGCTCGCGCTGGAGTTCCTCGTAGGTGGCCTTGCGCTTGTTGGCATCCGATTCCAGCACGTTGGCCTCGGTTTTCTTGGTCATCTCCGGGATGTCCCAGGAGTTGCGCCAGGCCAGCGTCTTCGATTTCGCGTCATCCTTGTTGTCGACGTTGATCGCGAAGGTTTCGGCATTGGTGTGCGGATCGAGATAATCCGGACCCCACTGGCCGATATAGATGTCATGCGTACGGGCGCGATACTTGGTCAGCGTCGCCTTGCCGTCACCGGGGAGCAGTTCGAGCTTGATGCCGGCCTGGCCCCAGGAGGCCTGGATCGCCTGGGCGATATCGGTGATCGGCGCAGTCGAGCGCACGTCCATCGTCACGGAAAATCCGTTCGGAAGGCCGGCCTTGGCCAGAAGCTCCTTGGCCTTGGCGACATCGAACTTGTAGGGCTTGTCGGTGATCGCACCAAGGAAGCCCTTCGGCAGGAAGCTCTGATGCTGCGTATAGGTACCGGCGACGATGTTGCGCTCGATGGAATCGTAATCCACCAGCCACTTCAGCGCCTCGCGCACTTCCGGCTTGGCAAAGTTCGGGTTCTTGGTGTTGAGCCCGAGATAGAGAATATACCCCTTGTCGCCCTGCGAGATCACGACATCCGTGTTGGATTTCACTGCCGCGAGCTGGTCCTTGGTCAGGTTGCGGGCGTAATCGATATCGCCCTTCTCCAGCAGCAGCCGCTGCGAGGCCGGCTCGGCAACGTGGCGCACGATCACGCGCTTGTTCTTCGGCGCGCCCTTGTACCAGCTGGCATTGGCTTCGAGCGCGTATTGCTCGTTCGGGCGATAGGCACGCACCTGATAGGCGCCCGAGCCGGCCGAGTTCGCCTTGAGCCAGGCATTGCCGAAATCGCCATCCTTCTCGTTCGCCTTCACGAGCTTGGAATCGACGACCCCCGCCACGCCGGAGGTCAGGCAGTTCAGGAAGAAGGTCGGCGCGAACGGCTTCGACACCGTGATCACCACGGTCGAATCATCGGTGGCCTTCACCTTTTCGAGCACGTTCTCCTTGGTGAAACCGAACTGCGTCAGGATGAATCCCGGCGATTTGTTCAACGTCACCGCGCGCTGGAACGAATAGACCACATCCGCCGCGGTCAGCGCGTTGCCGGAGTGGAACTTCACGCCCGGGCGGAGCTTGAAGGTATAGGTCAGATTGTCGGGGCTCACCGTCCAGCTCTGGGCGAGCTCGCCGACAAGAGCGTTGTTCTTGGCGAGATCGACGCCGATCAGCTTGTCGTAGACATTCGCGCCGACCTCGACGCCGGAGAATTCGAAGGCCTCGGCCGGATCGAGGCTGATGATATCGTCGATCTGCTTGGCCATGACGACCGTGTCTTTTGGCGTCTGAGCCAGCACCGGCGAGAGCCCGGCCATGGCGGTCGATGCAAGCATGACCGCGGCAAACTGGACGGCGCGACGTTTTGTGATCGTGAGTGTCATTGTTTTACGCTCCCCAAAAAGGACAAGGCAGCCTCGTTCAGGGCCGCATTGCCAACATCTGATTGCCACTTTCGTTCAAAGTCAACGGGCGCGTGATCCACAGAGTGAATCTCGCTGAAATTGGCCTCGAAAGCGCCGTTTCCACCGCAAGACGCCTAAACCTGCCGCTCGATCACTATGGTCCGGATCAAGACCGGGGCCGTTATTTTCGCTCACCCTCTTCCCATACCGGGCGTGGAAGCGAAATCAGGCCATCGATGCCAATTCCGTGACGTGGCGGCCACCGGCAGCGATCAGATTTTTTCGCCCGCGATCGGCGCGGCGGTCGGCGGCTTTGGCGCGGGCGTGCCGCTGCCGAACGGATTGCTCGGGGCAGGCCTTGGCGCCGGCGATGTCCCGCTCCCGAACGGGTTGTTCGGGCGGGCGCCATTGTGGTCGCGGGCGCATCGCAGCAGGGTCGAAAGCAACTCGGAGGTATCCGTCAGACGGAAGGAAAGCGTCTGGCGTTCGGCCTCGACGCGCAGCATCCCGCCAAAGCGGAACGCGGCAAACAGCGAATCGTTGCGCGGCAGAAAAACCTGGGCGAGCTGGGCATTCTTCGCCAGTGCGGTGCCCTGGATGTATTCTCCCTCATCCACGCGGTAGCGAACCGGGTAGGTCGTATTGGCCGTCAATTGCCAGGTCGGACTTGAAAAGCCCATGCTCCACACCCCGTCTCCGGTCACCGAGAACAACAGCGTAATGCCGCTCTTGTAGCGCGCACTGGCCGCGCAATGCGAGAAGGCGCCGGTGCTGTCGTTGGTGAACGCGCCGCCGTCCCAATTCCCGATCTTGAGCTTGGCAATCTCGGCCGACACGGCGGATTGACTGCCCGATGCGATGCCGAGCAGCGCGGCGGCGATCATACTCTTGACGCGAAACCCCAACCCGACCATGCGCACCCCCAAGGCAGCATCCACCTGACTTTTGATTCAGCCTGGCTCTCCATCGGCGTGCGATGCGACACGACCGCGGAACGAGACGCCGAATTATCAACGAAACCTCCGCCGGAGTTCAAGCGGATTCACCGGTTGCGTTCGGTGCTTTTCTCATATTCGGCAAATGGGTCGCTGCGCGAAAACGCCTAGAAGCGCCCCTGCGCATCTGAAAGGGCAAGCAGCCGGGTTCCGGCAAGCCGCGCCAGCGCGATGGTCAGGGCTTTGCGGGTGGGCGCGGGCATCGGCTGCTTTTGATGGTGGCGGATGATTTCCGCGTCAAAACTGTCGCAGAGGATATAGCCGACCTCGATGGGGAAAATTTCTGCCGGCACATCCAGATGGCTGGCGAAGAAAAACCGGTCGCAATACGGCAGATAATCCTGCCATTTCCGGTCGGTCCGAAAATCCTCGACCGAGGATTTGATCTCGACGATCCAGATTTCGCCGTTGGAACTCAAGGCAACGAGATCGGCACGCCGGCTGTTCGGCAGCGTCACTTCGGTCAGGCTCGTCAGCCCATGCCGCCAGAGGTGGCGGGCAACCCCGCGCGCGAGCAGCCGCGCCAGAGTATCCCTTGCCAGAGTATCCCTTGCCAGATCGTCGCGCATCCCGGATTCCGGTCCCGCAGCCGGGTCGGTATTGTTCGCGGGCACCTTGTTCATGGGCAATCCGCGAGGATCATCTCCGCGCCCTTCTCGGCGATCATCAGGGTGGGGGCGTTGGTGTTGCCGGAGGTGATGACCGGCATCACCGAGGCATCGACGACGCTCAAGCCTTCCACGCCGATCACCGACAACCGCCCGTCCACCACCGCCTGACGGTCCTCGCGCACCCCCATGCGGGCGGTGCCGACGGGATGGAAGATCGTGGTGCCGATGTCCCCCGCGGCCCTGGCAAGCTCGCCGTCGGTCGTCAGATGCGCCCCGGGCTTGAATTCCTCCGGACGAAACCGCTCAAGGGCCTTCGCGCCGACGATCTTGCGTACCAGCCGCAGCGACTCGATGGCGACCTGGCGATCGTCCTCGGTGGCGAGATAATTCGGGTCGATCACCGGCGCGGCGAAGGGATCGGCGCTTTCTAGCCGCACTTCGCCGCGGCTCGTCGGGCGCAGGTTGCACACCGAGGCGGTGAAGGCGGCAAACGGGTGCAGCCCCTCGCCGAATTTCTCAAGGCTGAGCGGCTGGACATGAAACTGCACGTTCGGCGTCTCGAACCGCGGCGATGATCTCGCGAACACCCCGAGTTGTGAAGGCGCCATGGTCAGGGGCCCGCGCCGAAACAGCGCGAATTCGGCGCCCATCCAGGCCCGCTTGAAGAGGTTCGCGTAGTCCGTGTTGAGCGTGCGAACGCCCGAGACCTTGTAGATCGGACGCAGTTGCAGATGGTCCTGCAGGTTGGCGCCGACGCCCGGGCGATCCGCCACCGGGACAATCCCCAGCGAGGCCAGTCTTGCGCCCTCGCCAATGCCGCTCAGCATCAAGAGTTTCGGCGAGGCGATCGCCCCGGCGGCGAGCACCACGCGCTTGCGGGCGGTGACGGTGCGGCTCTCACCGCCCATCCGGAAGCGCAGGCCGGAAGCGCGCTGGCCCTCGAACAGGATTTTCTCGGCCTCGGCGCCGGTCAGGATCGTCAGGTTCTTGCGGTGCCGGACGGGATCGAGGAAGCCGCGCGCCGCGCTCCAGCGCAGGCCGTTTTTCTGGTTGACCTGGAAATAGGACGAGCCTTCGTTGTTGCCGAGGTTGAAATCCCCGGTCTTGGCAATGCCGCATTCGGCGGCGGCATCGCGGAACCGGTCGAGGATTTCCCATTGCACCCGCGGCGGCTCGACGCGCCACTCCCCCCCGGCGCCGTGCATTTCGCTTGGCCCGGCCATGTTGTCCTCATGGCGCAGGAAATACGGCAGCACATCGTCCCAACCCCAGCCGGGAAGCCCCATCTGGGCCCAGGTGTCGTAGTCCCCCGCCTGCCCGCGCATATAGATCATGCCGTTGATCGCCGAGCAGCCGCCGATCACCTTGCCGCGCGGATACCCCAGCGAACGCCCGTTGAGCCCGGCGCAGGGCGCGGTCTTGAGCATCCAGTCGGCGCGCGGGTTGCCGATCAGGAACAGATATCCGACCGGGATATGGAACCAGATATAGCGGTCATGGCCGCCCGCTTCGATGAGGAGAACGCGGTGCCGGGGGTCGGCGCTGAGGCGGTTCGCCAGCAGGCACCCCGCCGTGCCGGCGCCGACAACGATGAAGTCATAGGCGTCATCGGTGCTGCTGCCCTCGATTGTCATCGTCCGTCCACCCCGTTGTTTTCAGGCAGGGTTACGGAGCCGCGCGCCAAGTGCAAGGGAAGATTGCGCGGGCGACCTGGGATTTTGGATCGGAGAAGATTCTGGGCCAAAAGAGATTCTTGGCCAAAAGAGATTCTTGGCCAGAGCAGATTCTTGGCCAGAGCAGATTCATGATCGGCGGCAACGCCTTCGCCGCCCACCGGTGTTACTCGGCCGCCCGCGCGAGGCTCGCCATTCCCAGCGCCGCCGCCGGGGCGGGTTCGGGCAACGGTTTTACCGCTTCAGGATGGCCCGCCGCCTGGCGCTCATCCTCGCGGATCCGGCGACGGAACCAGAAAGCATAGAGCGCGGGCAGGAACAGCAGGGTCAGGAAGGTCGCCACGAACAGCCCGCCCATCACCGTCACCGCCATCGGCCCCCAGAACGCCGATCCGGCGAGCGGGATCATCGCGAAAATCGCGGTCATCGCGGTCAGCACCACCGGCCTTGCGCGCCGGACCACCGATTCGACGATCGCCTGTTTGAGTGGCATCCCGCTATCGAGATCATGCTGCACCTGATCCACCAGGATCACCGAATTGCGCATATCCATCCCCGCCAGCGCGATCAGCCCGAGCAGCGCCACAAAGCCGAACGGCATGCCGGAGACATTGAGCGCCAGCGAGGCCCCGATCACCCCGAGCGGCGCGCTCATGAAGACGAGGAACAGTTTGGTGAAACTCTGGAGCTGGATCATCAGCAAGGTGAGCATCACCATGACCATCAGCGGGAACAGCTTGAAGATCGAGGCGTTGCCCTTCTCGGATTCCTCGATCGCACCACCGATCTGGAGCTGATAGCCCTCCGGCAGACTGCTACGAACCGGCGCCAGCGCTTTCCAGATTTCGGTGGTGACATCGGGTGCCTGCACGCCATCGACGATATCCGCGCGGACGGTGATCGACATGTCGCGGCTGCGGCGCCAGAGGATGGGCTCCTCGTGCTCATAGGCAATGCGGGCGACCTGGCTCAGCGGAACCGGCACGCCATTGCGGGAGATGAGGGTGAAATCTGCCAGCTTCGCCGGATCAAGCCGCTCGCTCTCCACCGCGCGGGCCGTGACCTGAACCTGCTCGGTGCCATCGCGCAGCACCGTGATCGGCACCCCGGAAACCAGCGTCTGCAGGGTCTGCGAGATCGAGGTCGGGTCGAGCCCGAAGGCGCGGGCGCGATCCTGATCGATGATCAACCGGATCGAGGGCATCATCTCGTTCCAGTCGAGGTGCGGATCGATCGTCTTCTTATTCCCAGCCATCACATCGCGGACGCGATAGGCGATCTTGCGCACTTCGGCGGGATCATTGCCGACGACGCGGAACTGCACGGGGAAACCGACCGGCGGGCCGAAATTGAACCGGTCGACGCGGACGCGCGCCGCGCCGAGCGCGCCCTCCTTGAGGCGGTTCTCGAGCCGGTGCTTGATCCGTTCGCGCGCATCGACATCCCGGGAGAGGATAACGATCTGCGCGAAGGCCTCGTTCGGCAGCACCTGATTGAGGCCCAGCCAGAAGCGCGGGCTGCCCTGGCCGATGTAGGTGGTGGCGTGGAGGATATCGTCGTCGCCCTTGAGCAGCGCCTCGGCTTCCGTCGCCACTTGCGCGGTCGCGGTGATCGAGGAGCCTTCCGGCAGCCGCATTTCCAGAAACAGCTCCGGCCGCTCCGAGAGCGGGAAAAACTGCTGCTGGACCCGGCCGAAGCCGAAAACCGCGCCGGCGAAAACCCCGGCCGTCAGCAGCAGCACCAGCCCGCGCCGGTCAACGCAGAAGGTGATGATCTTGCGCAGGAGCGTGTAGGCAGCGCCATCATAGAGCGCGGCATGGCCCGCGGAACCTTCCGGCGCGCCAGCGGGGCGCTTGATCTCCGGGAGCAGTTTCACGCCGAGATAGGGCGTGAAAATCACCGCCACGAACCAGGAGGCCACCAGCGCCAGCCCGACGACGACAAAAATCGAGCCGGTGTATTCGCCCACCGCCGAATTCGCCAGCCCGATCGGCAGAAACCCGGCGGCGGTGACCAGCGTGCCGGTCAGCATCGGAAAGGCGGTGGATTGCCACGCATAGGCCGCCGCCGCCATGCGGTCGAGGCCCTGCTCCATCTTCACGATCATCATTTCCACCGCGATGATCGCGTCATCGACCAAAAGCCCGAGCGCAATGATCAGCGCGCCCAGCGAAATCCGGTGCAGATCGATGCCGAGCACCTCCATGACCGTGAACACGATCGCCAGCACCAGCGGCACCGAAAACGCGACGACGATCCCGGTGCGCCAGCCCAGCGTGATGAAGGAGACGGCCAGCACGATGGCGAGCGCTTCGACGAAGGCCTTGACGAACTCCTTGACCGAGGCGGCAACCACCTTCGGCTGGTTGGCGATGCGCTCGATCTTGATGCCGACGGGCTGCTCGGCCTGAAAGGCATCGAGCGCCTTGTCGGCGGCCTCGCCGATGCTGAGGATATTCGCGCCCTTGAGCATGACCACGCCGACCCCGACCGCCGGCTGCCCGTTCTGGCGGATGAGAAAGTCGCTGGGATCCTCGAAGCCGCGCGTCACGCTGGCGATATCCCCCAGCCGGAGCGAGCGGCCATTGGCCTCGACCGGGATCGCCGCCACCGCATCGGCCCCGGCAAGCGCCCCGGTGACGCGCAGCGGAATGCGCTGGGCGCCGGTTTCGAAGGTGCCCGCCGGGGACACCGCGTTCTGCCGGGCGATGGCATCGAAAATGGCGCTGGCGGGAATGCCGAGCGTCGCCAGCTTGGCGTGGCTGAAATCGACAAAAATCCGCTCGTCCTGCGTGCCGTAGATATTGACCTTCACGACATCGGGCACCTTCAGGAAGGTGCGCTTGAGGTCTTCCGCGATCCGCTTGAGCTGCGCATAATCCGCGCCATCGCCGGTGATCATCGTCAGCATCGCATCGACATCGCCGAACTCGTCGTTGACGTTCGGGCCGATGATGCCGGCCGGCAACTCGGGCTTGAGATCGCCAAGCTTCTTGCGCAGCTGGTAGAACAGTTCCGGCACCTGCTTTGCCGGCGTGTAATCCTTGAATTCCATCTGCATCGCGGCAAATCCGGGCTTGGAATAGGTCAGAACCCGGTTGAAATACGGCAGTTCCTGGAGTTTCTTCTCGATCCGGTCGGTGACCTGCGCCTGCATCTCCAGTGCCGTCGAGCCCGGCCAGGCTACCGTGATCACCCCGACCTTGATCGTGAACGAGGGATCCTCGGCGCGGCCCAGCCGCAGATAGGACAGCGTGCCGGCCAGGCTGATCATCAGGATCAGGAAGAGAACGAGCGCCTGATGCCGAACCGCCCAGGCCGAAAGATTGATGCCGCGCATGGAAGGTTCCTTACCCGAGCCGGGGTTCGAGGAGCGCACGAACCTTCTGCCCGGCGCGCAAGGTATGGACCCCAAGCGTGACGACTTGATCGCCCTCGCCCACGCCCTCACCGAGCACGACGAACCGCGCGTCGTAGGAGAGGATTTTCACCGGCCTGCGCCGGAGTTCGCCGCTGGCCTTGTCGATGATGAAGACCTCCGGCCCGTTGCCCTCGTTGACCACCGCCGAAAGCGGGATGCGCGCGCCCTGCGCTGTATCGCGCTGCAGCAGGCTGAGGGTCACGGTCATGCCGAGCGGGGCATCGGGCGCGAGCCCCCGGATGATATAGCGCGCCTGAAACGTCCGCGTCGCGGCATCGGCATTGGGCGAGAGTTCGCGCAGTTCCGCCTTGAGCGCCACTTTCGGATCGGACCACAGGGCAACCTCCGCCTGCGCCTGGCGGGCGAACTGGAGATCCTGCTCGGGGATCGCGACCTGCGCCTCGCGGTCGCCATCGCGGGCGATGCGGAAAATCGGCTGCCCGGCAGCCACAACCTGACCGGCTTCGGCAAAAAGCCCGATGATCATGCCATCCGCATCGGCTTTCAGTTCGGCATAGGACTGGGCGTTGATCGCGAGATCGACCTGCCGCTCGGCGCGCTGGACCCGGCCACTGGCCTCATCCATCGCCGCCTTCTGGCGATCAAGGTTCTGCTCGGTGGACCAGCCCTTGCCGCGCAATTCGGTAATGCGCTCGAGTTCGAGCTTCGCCTGCCGGGCCGAGGAACGCGCGGCAGCCAGTTCCGCTTCCGCCGCCTCGCGCGAAAGCCGGAAGTCGGCCTCGTCCAGCGTCGCCAGCACCGCGCCGGCCCGAACCCGATCTCCCGGCTGCACCTTGCGGGTCGCGATCTTGCCGGCAACGCGGAAGCCGTGATCGCCCTCGACGCGGGCGCGCAGCGTCCCGACCAGCACACGCGGCTGGGCAAGGCTTTCGATCCGGACGATATGCACCTGCACCGGGCGGGCAATGTCATTGGGTAGAACCGCGGCCTTTTCCGGCGCCCTGCCGCTCAACGCCCAGCTCGCGACGCCCGCTCCCACGAGAACGAGAATGGCGACCGGCGCCAGACGTTTGGCTTTCTGGGCAAGGCGGGAGAAAATGCTGGAGTAAGACATGATGCCCTCGGCGAAAAATTCGGCTCGTCACGGCCGCAAGGCGGCCAGAATAAGATCGGTAATCCGGGTGACCTGATCCTCCTGATCCTGATCCGCGCAATGCGCGATCAGCGTCGGGTGTAGGACCTTCGCCCCGGCCTCGAAGGCGGTGCGGGCAAAAACCGGGGCATCAACGTTACGGAAAACCCCGGTCTCCACCCCCTCGGCGATAATTTTTGTCAGCGAGCCGATCATGCACTCGCAATGCGCGTCGATCGCCGGCCAGTTCTCGGCCATCGCGACTTCCACCATGTCGTGCAGGCGATGCTCGTTGGTCAGGGTAGCCTTGTAATACCGGTGCAACTCGCGGAAAAACGCCTGGAGCTTTTCGACCGGCGAAAGATCGCGATGGGCGATGCCGGACATCAACCGGTCGACCTCGACCATGATTTTGGTGCAGATCGCGTTGTTGATCGCGCTCTTGGACGGGAAAAAGCGGTAGACATTCGCGGGCGACATCCCCATCGCCGCCGCGATATCGGCCACCGCGGTCTTGGCATAGCCGATGCGGCGAAAATGCTCCTCGGCGACGGCAATAATCCGCTCGCGCATGTCTTCGGGGGAAAGCCTCTGGCGAATATTCATGGCGACGGGAACAAGCCTCGAAGAATCGAAAAATGTTAACTGACGGTTTTTGATTGTTATCACATCTCATAAATGAGTCAACGGCACTGCCGTGCTTCGGTCAGGGCGAACGAAGGGATCGGTAACCCGCGGCGAGGCAGGCAAGGCGCGGCAGGCATGGTGCCGGGGTGGCTGGTAAAAGCCGGTCGCTGCGTCTAAGTTCCCGCGCGACCGGCCGATACAGCCCGAACTGAGGTTACCCATCGATGACGAAAGCCTTCAACCCGGTTTTTTCCGGGCTCCCGACGACGATTTTTGAAACCATGTCGCGGCTGGCGCGCGAGCACAACGCCGTCAATCTCGGGCAGGGCTTTCCCGATGACCCCGGCGCCGAGGATATCCGGGCGAAGGGGGCGGAAGCGCTGGTTTCGGGCTGGAACCAGTATCCGCCGATGATGGGCCTGCCGGAACTGCGGTCTGCGGTCGCAAGCCATTATGCGCACCATCAACGCCTCAGCTTTGATCCCGACAGCGAGGTCATGATCACCTCCGGCGCGACCGAGGCGCTGGCCGGCGCGCTGTTTTCGCTCATCACCCCCGGTGACGAGGTCGTGCTGTTCGAGCCGCTCTACGACGCCTATTTGCCGCTGGTCCTGCGTGCCGGAGGGGTGCCGAAATTCGTCAAGCTCCGGCCGCCCGAATGGCGCTTTACCGCCGAGGATCTGGCGGCAGCCTTCTCGCCGCGCACCAAGCTCGTGTTGTTCAACAACCCGCTCAACCCGGCAGCGACAGTCTGCCCGGTGGAAGATCTTTCCATGCTCGCGCATTTCTGCATGGCGCATGACGCGATCGCGGTCTGCGACGAGGTCTGGGAACACGTCGTCTTCGACGGGGTCGATCATGTCCCGCTGATTGCCCTGCCGGGCATGCGCGAGCGCACCGTGAAGATCGGCTCGGCCGGCAAGATTTTCTCGCTCACCGGCTGGAAGGTCGGCTTCGTGATGGCAGCGCCGGCGCTGATGCGCGTGCTCTCGAAAGCCCATCAATTCCTGACCTTCACCACCCCGCCGAACCTTCAGGCGGCGGTGGCCTACGGGCTTGGCAAGGACGACGCCTTCTTTGCCGCGACGCGCCGCGATTTCGAGGCCGCGCGGGATTATCTCGCGCAAGGCCTGACCGGGCTCGGATTTTCGGTGCTGCCCTCGCAAGGCACGTATTTTCTCAACCTCGACATCGCGCCGCTCGGCGAGACCGACGACGCCGAATTCTGCCAGCGGCTGGTCGAGGATTTCGGCGTCGCGGCGATCCCGGTTT
Organism: uncultured Methylobacterium sp.; assembly: GCA_964571245.1. Taxonomy (GTDB): domain Bacteria; phylum Pseudomonadota; class Alphaproteobacteria; order Rhizobiales; family Beijerinckiaceae; genus Rhabdaerophilum. The sequence goes on along the minus strand of CAZNAT010000020.1, from coordinate 11,150 downwards.
CGGCCTTCTATGCCGAAAACCCGGTGACGACGATCGTCCGGCTGTGTTTTGCCAAGAAACGCGCGACGCTCGATGCCGCCCTGGAGCGGTTGGCGAAGGCCCGGCCACGATAGCGGACGCGGCGGGGGTTTGTGCGGCGCCTCGCCGCCGCGCGGAACGCTTCCCGGAAACCCGCTATTTCGAAACCGCGATCTGGCGGCATTCGTCCGGCAGATCATCCAGGGTCCAGATCTTGACCGGGGGTTTGGGGTCGCGCTTCGGGCCCGGCGGCTTCTTGGGCTTGTGCATGGCAATATATTGCTTCTTCAGCCAGTCCGTGAGTTCGCTGCCGCAGCCGTCCTCGTCCTGTGGCAACGGCTGATCGACGCAGCTGGCATCGCTCGCCGGGCAGGCGACGCGGATATGAAAATGATAGTTGTGGCCCCACATCGGCCGCACCTTGGCCAGCCAGGCCCGGTCAGCCCCGGCATCGCGGCAGAGCGCCACCTTGATCGCCGGATTGACGAAAATCCGGTTGACGATCTTTTCGCGGGCCGCAAGACGGATCAGCGCGAGGTGGCTTTTGGTATAGCGCTCGGGGTCGACGTCCATCCAGTCGGCGCGAACGAGGTTGGTCGCGCTCATGGTTTCGCGCTCCTCGCGCGAGAGCTTGCGCTCCGGCATCGGCGTCAGCCAGATATCGGCATCGAGCCCGATCTGGTGCGAGGCATGGCCGGTCAGCATCGGCCCGCCGCGCGGCTGGGAAATATCGCCCACCAGAAAGCCGCGCCATTGCGCCTCCTTGGGCGCGCGCCGCGCCAGACGCTCGACCAGCGAAATCAGATCCGGGTGCCCCCATTGCCGATTGCGCGACAGCCGCATCACCTGCCAGGCCTCGCCATCGACCGGCAGGGCTTTCGCCCCGGCAAGGCACCCGCGGGCAAACGAGCCGATGGCGCGCGCCTCCATCGAGGCCGGGCCGGCGACCGTCCCGAAAATCCGCTTGGCGGCATTATTTGGCAGTACGGCAAGCACCTTTTCCCGCCGTTCCATTTCCTCGGTCTGGGTCTGCTGGGCCCAGGCTGGACCGACAAAGCCTGAAACAACCAAACCGGAAAAGGCGAGTACGGCAGTGGCGGCCCGCAAGACCGCGCCCCACCCGGATTTCCCCGCTTGCCTCGCCCTGGCGAGGATCTGCGTTTTTCCTGCCACCATCGTCAAATCCGCCGGAATCTTCTCTGTTGAGGGTAATCTGCCATTGAAAAGTTAACCAGAGGGTTCGGCTAAGGTTTTGTTCACCCTGCGGCGAAGCGCTGAGGGAAGCGGCGCAGAAGCTACCCACGTCAGGCTGATTGCATACGGAAGCCTGTTGCTCCGCAAGGCCTAGCCAAACGGACGGATTTCGCTACCTTTCGCTCCCAGGCCCGCGAACAGGGCATGGGAGGAAACACCGATGGCTATTGGCAAAGCGGGCGAAACGCCCGGCAACGCACCGCTTCTCGATCGCAGGGCCTTTGGCATCGGCCTCGCCGGGGCCGCAGGGCTGCTTGGCGCTGCCCCGGCGGCGCAGGCGCAATCGACCTGGCCGAAATCCGGCACGATCAAGATGATCGTCCCGTTCCCCCCGGCCGGAGCGACCGATATCATCGGGCGGATCGTCGCCGAGCGCCTCGGACAGCTCTGGGGCAACCAGATCGTCATCGAGAACAAGGGCGGCGCCGGCGGCAACATCGGCACCGATCAGGCGGCGAAATCCGCCCCGGACGGCAACACCATCCTGATCGTTTCGGTCGGCATGGCGACCAACCCCTATCTGTTCAAGGCGCTGCCCTACGATCCGATCCGGGATTTCGAGCCGGTCTCGCTGCTGGCGATGGTGCCGAACATCATGATCACGCCGCCGGACCATCCGGCAAAAACCGTGGCGGAATTCATTGCGCTGGCCAAGGCCAATCCGGGAAAAATGACCTTCGGCTCCTCCGGTATCGGCACCTCCGTGCATCTCTCCGGCGAGTTGTTCCAGAAATTGACCGGCACCAAGATGGTGCATCTGCCGTACAAGGGCACCGCCGAAGCCAAGAACGACCTGATGGCGGGCCGGATCGACTGCATTTTCGATAACATCACCGCAGCCCTGCCGCAGGTGCGCGGCGGAACGGTCAAGACGCTCGGCATCACCACCGCAAAGCGCTCCTCGCTCGCGCCGGATCTGGTGCCGATCAACGAGACCGTCCCCGGCTTCGATGTCTCCTCGTGGTTCGCGCTGTTCGTCCCGGCCAAAACGCCGAGGGAGATCATCGCCAGAATGAACGCCGATGCGAAAGCCGTCCTTGCCGAGCCTGCGGTCGCCGAAAAGCTTGGCAAGCTCGGCGCGGAAATCGTCGGCTCCACGGCGGCCGAACTCGGGGCCTTCCTCAAGGCGGAGAGCGACAAATGGGGCAGCCTGATCAAGGAGGTCGGCGTCTCCGCAGGATGAGGCGCGACCATTGATCCGGGTCAAGGGTCTCGCCAAATAAATGCGCTAGCCTGAATATGAACGGTGATTGCCGTTTTTTTGTCTCGGGGAGCCGCAGCATGTTCGAACCCATCGACCGGTTAGTTGCGGCCCTGGGCACCACGCCGAGCCTCGCGCTTGCCGGGTTGCTCGTGGGACTGCTGTTCGGGTTTTCCGCCCAGAAAAGCCGGTTTTGCCTGCGCTCGGCGGTAATCGAATTCGTGACCGGGCAGTTCGGCGACAAGCTGGCGATCTGGCTGCTGACCTTCGGCGTCGCTATCGCCGGCCTTCAGATCCTGATCGCCAATGACGTGATCGATGTCGCCTCGACGCGCGCGCTGGCGGCACGCGGCAGCCTTTCCGGCGCGGTGATCGGCGGGCTGATGTTCGGGGGCGGCATGATCCTCGCCCGCGGCTGCGCCAGCCGCCTGTTGGTACTCTCCGCGACCGGCAACCTCCGCGCGCTGGTTTCGGGGCTGATTTTCGTCGTCGTGACCCAGGCCGCCTATCAGGGCGCGCTGGAACCCGCCCGGGTCGCGCTCGCCGAGCTCTGGACCATCGAAGGCGGGCCCCCGCGCGATCTCATGGTGTGGCTGGGCGGCCAGGAGGCTGATAAATTGCCGGTGGCGATGGTCTGGCTTGCGATCGCGCTGCTGTTCGCCGCCCGCGGCAAGGTGCCGTTCTGGGGCTGGCTTGGCGGCATCGGCGCCGGTCTCGCCGTGGTGCTGGCCTATTTCCTCAGCCATCAGATCGGTCTTGCCAGCCTGGAGCCGGGCACCGCACGCGGCGTGACCTTCTCCGGCCCCTCCGCCGAAGTGCTGATGCGGATCCTGATGCGCCCGGACAAGCCGATCGGCTTTGACACGACGCTGGTGCCGGGCGTGTTTCTCGGCTCCGCGCTGGCGGCGCTGATCGCGCGCGAATGGCGGCTGAGCGTCTTTGACGCGCAATCGGGGATGCTGCGATACATGATCGGCGCCAGCCTGATGGGGTTTGGCGCGATGCTCGCCGGCGGCTGCGCGGTCGGTGCCGGCATTTCCGGCGGCGCGATTTTTGCGCTCACCGCCTGGCTGGCGCTTCTGAGCATGTGGTTCGGCGCCGGCGCCATGCACTGGGTTATCGACGAGAAGCTGCCGGTGATTTCCGCCGAGGTAAAATCCGGCAGGCTGGCCAGATCCTGATGTTTCGGGGGCTTCATGGGGCATGATCCCGATGGCCATGATCCCGATGCCCATGATCCCGATGCCCATGATCCCTCCGCGCGCGCCTGCTGACAAGAAAGCGGGCCGGAGGGGTTGCCCTCCCCGCGACGCATGCGATCTAATGTCGCCTTAGCCTGCGGTTCTGGCGATTCTCATTCTTCAGAATCAATCTTCCCGCCCGCTTTGCCGGGATCAATCGGCGCCCGCGCGCGTAACTGGCGTATCCCCGATTTCGCTGCGCAACAGCCTCGAAGAAGGCCGGCGTGATGTTCTCGACGCGTCTCATTTGTCTTTTCAGCATGTTTTGGCACCGATGATGAATTCCGTTTTTCTGTGGCTTGAACGCCTGATCGACCCCATCGTTCCCGGCGCGAAGGACCAGCCCAATCGGCTTGGCCCGTTTTTGCGGCTCCAGCTGAGGCAGGTCCGCAAGCCATTGCTGGTGGTGCTGGTTCTGAGCATCCTCGATGCGCTCTCGGATACGCTGGTGCCGTATTTCATCGGCCGTCTTGTCGATATCCTGACCCAGACCCCGCGCGAAAAACTGTTCGAGGCCGCCGGCCCGACCTTGCTGACCATCCTCGTAATCATGCTGCTTCGCCCGTTCATTTATGTCGCCGGCGTCGCCTTCGGGCGGGTTGGCGTCGATCCCGGGCTGACGAACCGGCTGCGCTGGCAGTTCTATTCGCGCCTTGCCGGGCAGAGCCTCGGTTTCTTCCAGAGCGATTTCGCCGGCCGCCTCGCCAACCGCGTGATGCAGACCGGCGGCGCGATCCGCCAGGCCTCGATGGCGGTGATCCAGGCCGTCGTCTACATCCTCTTTTACATGATCGGCACCTTCGGGCTGATCGCGGCGCAGGATTGGCGCATGGCGCTGCCGATCGTCGCTTGGCTGATCCTCTATATCACCATCCTGCGCGCCTTTCTCCCCGAGCAGCGCAGCCGCGCGCAGGCGGCTTCCAACGGGCGTTCCGTGCTGATGGGCAAGGTTGTCGACAGCTTCGGCAACATCCAGACGCTCAAGCTCTTCGGGCGCAGGGCGCGCGAAGACGCTTACATGAGCGGCGCGGTGCGCGAGGCCAACGCGCTGTTCCAGCACCAGCAGCGGCTTCAGGTCGGGTTTTCCCTGGCGCTGTCGACGCTGTCGATGGTGACGATCTCCTCGACGGCCGCCATCGGCATCTGGCTCTGGAGTCACGGCAAGATCGAGGTCGGCGCTTTCGCGATGACTTTGGCGCTGGTCACCTCGCTCGGGCGCATGTCCGGCTGGGTCGCCTGGGAAATCGCCGGCATCATGGAGAACATCGGCATCGTGCAGGAGGGTATGGAGAGCATCGCCGTTCCCGTTGCGATGCAGGATACCGCCGAGGCGGTGGAACTCGATTTCCGGCGCGGCGAGATCGCCTTCGAGAACGTCACCTTCGGCTATGACCAGCGCCTGCCGGTCCTGCGCGGAATTTCGCTCACCATCCGGCCGGGCGAGAAAATCGGCCTCGTCGGGCGTTCCGGCGCGGGCAAATCAACCCTCGTCAACCTGCTGCTCCGGTTCAACACCGTTACCTCCGGCCGGATCACGATCGACGGCCAGGATATCGCGGGCCTGCGGCAGGAATCCTTGCGCGCGGTGATCGCCATGGTGACGCAGGATACCTCGCTGCTGCATCGTTCGATCCGCGAGAACATCGCCTATGGCCGCCCCGATGCTTCCGATGCCGAAATCCACGCCGCGATCGAACAGGCGAAGGCGAGCGAGTTCATCGACGATCTCTTCGACTGGAAGGGGCGGCGCGGGCTCGAAGCCCATGTCGGCGAGCGCGGCGTAAAGCTCTCCGGCGGCCAGCGCCAGCGGATCGCGCTCGCCCGCGTCATCCTCAAGAACGCGCCGATCCTCGTGCTCGACGAGGCAACCTCGGCGCTCGACTCAGAGGTCGAGGCCGCGATTCAGGAGAGCCTGGGCACGCTGATGGAAGGCAAGACCGTGATCGCCATCGCGCATCGGCTGTCCACCCTCCAGATCATGGATCGTCTCGTGGTGCTCGATGAAGGCCGTATCCTCGAACAGGGCACGCATGACGAGCTGATCGCCAAGGGCGGGCTCTACGCCGACTTGTGGGCAAGGCAATCCGGCGGGTTCATCGTGGAGCCGAAGAAGCGGGAGATTGTGGAGGCGGAGTGACGTTCGCGGAAACCTGCACACCGAGGCGCATCCTGTTTTTGCGAAAGATGGCCGCCAGTTGTCGGGCCACGGCCTCGACGGCCGGGTCCTGGCGCGAGCGCTCGGTTCGCACGAGATACACCTCTTCGTGGATGAACTGGTCAGCGCGCTGCGAAATGCGCTCCAGGGTTGGGTCTGCTTCCCCCAGCCAGCAGGGGAGCGCCCCGATCCCAGCGCCGGCGCGAATGGCCTGAAGCCTCAGGTGCAGCTCGTCGATCTGGGGGCCCTGCCGGCGGTGCATGGCTTCCTGCGCGGCAAGCGCCCGATGCCTCGACATCTTGGCATCCCCCGATGGCAGGATAACCGGAAGATCCGACGCACCGCGCAAGGCATAGAAGCCGAAAGAGACCACGGCGAGTTTTCGGACCAGAAGCCCGTTTTCCGGTTCAACGCTGTTCATCCGAAGCGCGAGATCGGCCTCCCCCCGCAAAAGATTGGCCCGCAGGCGGGTGGGAATAATCACGACGTCGCGCGTTGCCGCCGCAGCCCTGAGCCGCGAGACATGTTCGGACAAGAACAGCGCCAGCGTCGTCGTTGCCGTCATGCGGATCGGATAATCGGTCGGCGGGGCATAACGACCGATCACCTCGGCAACGCCGCGGCTGGCATCAATCATCGGCCCGAGCGCCGCCGCCAACGCATGGCCCGCATCCGTCAGCCGGATGCCGTTTGACCGGCGCTCGAACAGCATCAGGCCTGTTGTCTCTTCCAGCCGAAGCATGCGGCGGCCAATGGTTGGCTGGCTTTCGCCCAAAGCCCGAGCTGCCTGGCTCATCGATCCATGAAGAGAAACGGCCAGAAAGGCGCGGAGGTCGTCCCAGGAGGCTCCGAGCCAGAGTGCGTCTCCTCCGACATGCTCGGCGGTGGCGATGGGTTTATCATGGTCAACACCCATGCAAACACGCACGTGCTTGGCATCTCCTTGTGCGGGATGTCTCCAATTTCAGCGCCCGAGGCACCGAAATCACGTTTCTGGTAGCCGTCATGGATCGATTTCTCCGTCATGCCATGAGCATTGGCAAGCGGAGAAGGTTTGGTCAGCCTACCAAAACTGAGCTTTGCTCTTCAATTTTGAATAGCAAAGTTTTACTCGGCATGGCATTTTCTGCTTTGAGCAGCGCTCAATTGTCCATCTTCAGCGCGGCGATGAACGCCTCCTGCGGGATTTCGACCTTGCCGAACTGCCACATCTTCTTCTTGCCCTCTTTTTGCTTGTCGAGGAGCTTGCGCTTGCGGCTGATATCACCGCCGTAGCACTTGGCGGTCACGTCCTTGCGCATGGCGCGGACGGTTTCGCGGGCGATGATCTTGCCGCCGATCGCCGCCTGAATCGGAATCTGGAAGAGGTGCGGCGGGATGAGATCCTTCAGCTTCTCGCACATCACCCGGCCGCGGCCCTCGGCACGGTTTCTATGCACCAGCATCGAGAGCGCATCGACCGGCTCGGCATTCACCAGCACCGAGAGCTTGACGAGATCGCCCTCACGGTAATCGGTGATGGTGTAATCGAAGCTGGCATAGCCTTTCGAGATCGACTTCAGCCGGTCGTAGAAATCGAACACGACCTCGTTGAGCGGCAGATCGTAGACCAGCATGGCGCGCTTGCCGACATAGGAGAGGTCGTGCTGGATGCCGCGCCGGTCCTGGCAGAGTTTCAGGATCGCGCCGAGGTAATCATCCGGGGTGAGAATGGTGGCGCGGATCCACGGTTCGCGGATCTCGAGGATCTTCATCACATCCGGCAGATCGGCGGGGTTGTGCAATTCGATCTCGGTGCCATCCCTGAGCGCGATCTGGTAGACGACGCTCGGCGCGGTGGCGATGAGATCGAGGTTGAACTCGCGCGTCAGCCGCTCCTGGACGATTTCGAGGTGCAGCAAGCCCAGAAAACCGCAGCGGAAGCCGAAACCGAGCGCGGCCGAGGATTCCATCTCGTAGGTGAAGCTGGCATCATTGAGCCTGAGGCGCCCCATCGCCGCGCGCAACTCGTCGAATTCGGCGGCATCAACCGGAAACAACCCGCAGAACACCACCGGCTGCACCGGCTTGAAACCGGGCAGCGCCTCGGCCGTCGGGCGCTTGTCCTCGGTGATGGTATCGCCGACGCGGGTATCGGCGACTTCCTTGATCGATCCCGTGAGAAAGCCGATCTCGCCGGGGGTCAACTCGGGAAAATCGATCATTTTCGGGGTGAACACCCCGACACGATCGACCTCATAGACGGCGTCCGCGCCCATCATCTTGATGCGCATGCCCTTTTTCAGCTTGCCATCGATGATGCGCACGAGAACGACCACGCCGAGGTAGACATCGTACCAGCTATCAACCAGCAGCGCCTTCAGCGGTGCGGCGGCGTCGCCCTTGGGCGGCGGCAGGCGCTTGACGATGGCTTCGAGCACGCCTTCGATATTGAGGCCGGTTTTCGCGGAAATCTGTACGGCCTCGGAAGCATCGAGGCCGATGACCTCCTCGATCTGTTCCTTCACGCGCTCCGGCTCGGCGGCGGGCAGGTCGACCTTGTTGAGGATCGGAACGATCTCGTGGTTGGCGTCGAGCGCATGATAGACGTTGGCGAGCGTCTGCGCTTCCACGCCCTGTGAGGCATCCACCACCAGGAGCGAGCCCTCGCAGGCGGCCAGGGAGCGCGAGACCTCATAGGCAAAATCGACGTGGCCCGGCGTATCCATCAGGTTGAGGATATAGGTCTGCCCGTCCTCGGCCTTGTAGGTCAGCCGGACGGTCTGCGCCTTGATGGTGATGCCGCGCTCGCGCTCGATATCCATGCTGTCGAGCACCTGCTCGACCATCTCGCGGGCCTGAAGCCCGCCGGTGATCTGGATCAGCCGGTCGGCCAGCGTGGACTTGCCATGGTCGATATGCGCGACGATGGAGAAATTGCGGATATTGGGGATCGGCTCGGTTGTCATGAGGCGGAGATAGCAGCGCAGCCCCGCGAAGGGAAGCCGAAAGGAATTGACTTGCCGGCCTGTCTGCTCAAGCTTGCCATTCATGTTAGGAGGAGGTTCCCATGGCAAACCCGATCGTCTGGTGTGAAATCTACGTGCAGGATATGCCGCGCGCGAAGGCCTTCTATGAGAAGGTGATGGGTGCGACGCTTGAGAACATTGCCGACCCCTCGGGCGAATCGGAGATGTTCGCATTCCCGATGCAGGAGAATGGGGCAGGTGCCGCAGCCGCGCTCTCCAAGATGGAGGGGATGCCCTCTGGCGGCGGCGGGACGCTTGTGTATTTCGGCTGCGAGGATTGTGCCATCCAGGCAGGGCGGGTCGTCGCCAATGGTGGCCGAGTCATCCGGCCAAAATTCTCCATCGGGCCATATGGTTACGTCGCGCTTGCTACCGATCCCGATGGCAACACCATCGGGTTCCACTCCATGAAATAACGGGTGGCGCCGACCTCTTCGCCTGTTCTAGCGGCTGGGGCAGGAAGCTCGCGTTTCCGCCCCGGCCCCTTGGAGCCAGAATTCATCTTTCGGGAATAGCGTTTGGCAGCATCGCGCTTTCCGCCGGCACACCATCGGCGTTGGGGCCGATTTCCGCCTGCCAGGGCGAGATCTTTTCCAACCAGACCAGCAACCCGATCAGCACCGCCGCGAAGCCGAGCGCCAGTGCCGGGAACGGCACGCCCAGAAGCTGGTCCAGCGTCAACCTGCCGTAGGCGCCGGCTGTCAGGACCGGCTTGAGGATGTTGGGCTCCATATAAGTGAAGGCCAGGGCTCCGAAGAGACCGCCGGTGAAGGTGAACAACGCATCCTTGTAGCCGGTGCCGATCTGCGCCAGCACGGTGCCGGGACAGGCGCCGGCGATCACGATGCCGACGCCGAGGATCGCCCCGCCGACGATATCGGCGGCAAACAGCGTCGCTTTCGGGGAGAGCTTGGCAAAACCGAAGCCGACCATGATCGACAGCACGATCAGCCCGGTGATCACGGCGGAGAGAAACATCTTGAGCATGGCGTGGCGCGACATCTGCATCTGGCAGAGAATGACGCCGCCCTCGCAGACACGGCCCTTTTCCAGCGCCATGCCGCACACAGCGCCCATCGCAAGACCAAGAAGAATGGCAGCAAAAACCGACATGGTCAGACCCTCCGATAGATGAGATTGGCGGTGATGATGCCGGCGCCGAACATCGCGGTCACCGCAATGAACGAGCCGATCGCCAGTTGCGCGATGCCGGAGACGCCATGCCCGGAGGTGCAGCCATCCGCGATCCTTGCGCCGAGCACCATGATGAACCCGCCGAGGAACGCCATTGCGTAGCGCCGGGCCGGCGTATGCGCGCCCATGGCCTTGGCCCAGACCGGCGAGGAACCCCAGCGCGGCGTGCCTGAAAGCCGTGACGACACGAACGCGCCGAGCACGATGCCGGCGATCAACGCAACCTGCCACCAGTTCTTCGCGCCGCTCATGTGATTGGCGGCGTATTTGATCTCGGCAATCGAGGGATCAACGAACGCCGCCAGATTGGCCGAAATCGTCACATAGGACGAGGAAGTCCCCAGCGCCGTGCCGATGAACAGAAACGCGGGGATTTGCAGCAACCCGACCACGATGCCCGCCGCATAGGGCGACCAGGCTCTTGAAGTGAGCGAAAACATCGAAATCTCCAGACCTCGCGGCCATGAAAGGCCCTCACCCGGAAATCTTATTCACGCATTCGCATGTTTGCAAGTGTTTTGACGGCCCGAATATGCGGAGACCACCATGACCGAAAAGCGATACCGCACCGGTGCCTCGTTCCCTCAAGCGGCCGCGAGCCGCTTGCCGATCATCATCCTGAGCTTGCCGAGGTCGGCCGCAAACATCCGGATGCCCTCGGAGAGTTTCTCGGTCGCCATCGGATCCTCGTTCATCGCCCAGCGGAAGCCCGCCTCATCGGTGGCGACGCGGGCGGGTTTGGGGCCCGCCGCCGCCCTGGCGGCGTCCAGCGCGCGTGGCAGGATGCCCATATCCTTTGACAACGACTCGAGCAGCGCCGGGGCGATCGTCAGCCGGTCGCAGCCGGCGAGCGCCTCGATCTCGTGCGTGTTGCGGAAGGAGGCACCCATCACCACGGTGTTGTAACCATGCGCCTTGTAATAGGCATAGATCGCGCGAACGGAAAGCACGCCGGGGTCAGTCTCGGCGGTGTAGTCCTGCCCCGTCGATTTCTTGTACCAGTCGAGGATGCGGCCCACGAACGGCGAGATCAGAAACGCCCCGGCCTCCGCTGCGGCCGCGGCCTGCGCGAGGGAGAA
>CAZNAT010000019.1:43774-50913 GCA_964571245.1 uncultured Methylobacterium sp. | reverse complement strand
GGCCCACGCCCGGTCCGGTGGCGGCGCCAGCCGGGCCGGCGGCCTCTCGATGTTCCTGCATGGCGTTCACCTCTTCGTGATGATGATGGAACAGGCCAGAGGGCTTGTCGAGCCCGTGCTGGCGGCCTCGACCGGCAAGAAATCCGGCTGCGGAAATGGCACCCGGCCCTTCGATGGGATCAGGCGATCCCGGGTATTCCGGGGAAAATCCATGTTCGCGTCTCCATCAAAAACCGGTGATGCGCGGCCGATGCCGCATGCCCCCCGGCCACTGGTTTCAGGGCAGTTGCGGCACGGCGGCCATCAGCATGCGGGCGTAGTCACTCCGGGGATGATCGAAGACCTCGCCCGCCTCCCCCTCCTCCACGATGGCGCCGCGGTGGATCAGCGCCACTCGGTCGCAGATGTAGCGGATCACCGCGAGATCATGGCTGATGAAGAAATAGGTGAGGTTCAGCCGCTGCTGCAATGCGTGCAGCAGGTTCAGGACCTGCGCCTGCACGGAGACATCGAGCGCCGAGGTCGGCTCGTCGAGCAGCAGGAGCTCGGGGTTGGTCGCCAGCGCGCGGGCAATGCCGATGCGCTGGCGCTGGCCACCGGAAAACTCGTGCGGATACCGGTGCAGATGCTGCGGACCCAGCCCGACGAGATCGAGCAGTTCCGCCGCGCGGCTGGTGCGCTGGTGCGGGTTAAGCCCCAGGATCGCCCGGTGGATCACCATCGGCTCGGTGACGATGTCATGCACGGACATGCGCGGGTTGAGCGAGGCGTAGGGGTCCTGGAACACGATCTGGATCCGCGCGCGCATCTCGCGCAAGGCGAGCGGCGAGAGCCGCGCCATATCCTCGCCGCGAAACAGGATACGGCCGGCGCTCGGCCGATCAAGCCGCAGGATCATCCGGGTCAGCGTGGTCTTGCCCGAGCCGGATTCGCCGACGAGCCCGAAACTCTCGCCCGCCGAGACCGAGAGCGAGACCCCGTCGAGCGCTTTCACCGTCGCGCCATGCGTGAAAAGCCCGCGGCGGGCGTGAAAAACCTTGCTGACCTGCTCAAGCCTCAGCATGCGCCGCCTCCGGCTTGAGACAGGCCACCTGCTGGCCGCCGCGCGCCAGAACCATCGGCGGCAGAGCCTGCCGGCATGCCGCACCCGCATGCGCGCAGCGCGGCGCGAACCGGCACCCGGGCGGCGGATGGATCAGGTTCGGCACCTGTCCGGGCAGGCCACGCAGGTCCCCGCGCTTCACCGCCCGGGTGGGGATCGCCGCCAGCAGCGCCCGCGTATAGGGATGCGCCGGCGCTTTCAGCACCGCCCCGACCGCGCCGCTCTCGACGATATTGCCGGCATACATCACCGCGACATGACTGCAGGTCTGCGCGACGACGCCGAGATTATGGGTGATCAGCAGCACGCCCATGCGGAACTGCGTGACCATGCCGCCGATCAGCGCCAACACCTGCGCCTGCACGGAAACATCGAGCGCGGTGGTCGGCTCGTCGGCGATCAGGAGGTCCGGCCGCCCGATCAGCGCCATGGCGATCAGCACGCGCTGGCGCATGCCACCGGAAAACTCATGCGGATAGGCCCCGATCCGCTCCGCCGGATCGGGAATGCCGACCCGGCCCAGCATCTCGATGGCGAGGGCGTGCGCGGCCGCATGCCGTGCGCTGCGCGAGGTGGCCCCGCCCAGAACCTCGGGGCTGTGCTCGGCCGCTGCCAGCGCGACATCGACCAGCTGGGTGCCGATGCGGAAGGACGGGTTGAGATTGGTGGTCGGGTCCTGGAAGATCATGCCGATCCGCCGCCCGCGGTAGGGCCGCATCGCGGGCTCGGAAAGCGCGATGAGGTCGACGCCCTCGAACAGGATTTCCCCCGCCAGATAGCGCGCCGGCGGGCTCGGAACCAGCCGCGAGACCGAAAGCCCGGTCAGCGATTTCCCGCAGCCGGTCTCCCCGACCAGCCCCCAGATCTCGTTGCGCCGGACGGTAAGGGTGATGCCGTTGAGCACATGCGCGGCGCCATCGAAGCTCGACATCGACAGATGCAGGTCACGGATCGCGAGCAGCGGCGGATCAAGGCTCATCGGCGCGCCCTCGGATCGAAAACGTCGCGCAGACCGTCGCCGAGCAGGTTGAAGCCGAACACCGCGACAAAGATCGCCAACCCGGGAAAAATCGCCGTCCACCACATATCCGGCAGATAGTTGCGCGCCACCGAAAGCAGCGCGCCCCATTCGGGCGTCGGCGGCTTCACGCCGATGCCGATAAACCCCAGCGAGGCGACGGTGAGGATCGCAAACCCCATGTCGAGCGACATCTTGACGATGATCGGCGACATCACATTCGGCAGGATATGCCGGAAGACGATCCGCCCCGGCCCGGCGCCGATCGCCCGCGCGGCGGTGACGAACATCTCTTCTTTCTTGGCCATCACCTCGCCGCGCACCAGGCGGGCATAGCCGGGCCACCACCCGGCGGCGATGGCGAGCACCATGTTGACCATGCCCGGCCCGAGCGCCGCCGCGATCGCCATGGCGAAAATCAGCCCGGGAACGGTCAGTTTCAGGTCGGAAATCCGCATCAGCACGTCATCGAGCCAGCCGCCCGCATAGCCGGCGATGGCGCCGACAAAGGTTCCGACCAGCGCCCCGATCACCACCACCGCGAGCCCGGCCAGCAGCGAAACGCGGGTACCGGCCAGCACCAGCGACAATACATCCTGCCCGAGTTCATTGGTGCCGAAAGGATGGGCGAAGGAGGGCGGGCGAAACCGCGCAATGGTGTTCACGGCCCCGGCGGCGTGCTCCGGGTACGGGACGACCGATGGCCCGAGCACCGCGATCGCCAGCAGCAGAACCACCAGCGCGAGCCCGATCAGCGAGAGCCGGCTTTGCCGGAACCGGTAGATCGCCCGGCGCAGCGCCAGCGTCCGGGCATCGTCCTCGGGCGGCGCGATCACGCTCATGCGCTGCGCACCTTCGGATTGATGATGCCGTAAAGCAGATCAACGATCAGGTTCGCAAAGACAAACAGCGTCCCGATCACCAGCGTGACGCCGATCACCGGCATGAAATCCTGGGTCACGACGGCCTTGGTGGCATAAAGCCCGAGGCCGGGCCAATCGAACACCGTTTCCACCAGCACCGTGCCGCCAAGCAGCCAGCCGAAATACAGGCCGATCACCGTCAACGTCGCGGAGAGCGCGTTGCGCGCGACGTATTTGGTGATGATCAGGCGCTCGCTGAGCCCGAGCGCCCGCTCGGTCATCACGTAATCCTGCTGCAGGACTTCGAGGGTCGAGGCGCGCATCATCCGCATGATTGTCGCGAGCGGCGACAGCGACATCGCCAGCGCCGGCATCAGGAGGTGCTGGAGTGCGGTGGAAAACGCCGAAAGATCGCGGGCGATCAGCGCGTCGATCGTCAAAAAGCCGGTCACCAGCGCGGGCGGGTCCTCGGTCAGCGGAAACCGCCCGCCCAGAGGCAGCCAGCCGAGCCACATCGCGAAGGCGAGTTGCAACACCAGCCCGAGAAAAAAGCGCGGCATCGAGATCGCGCCCAGCGCCAGCACCCGCAACACGAAATCCGGCCAGCGATCGCGGCGCACCGCCGCCATCAGCCCGGCGGGAACGCCGATCAGGATGGCAAAGGCCATCGCCGCGAACACCAGCTCCAGCGTGGCCGGCAGATAGGCCCGCAAATCCTCGATCACCGGCCGCCGCGTGAAAATCGAGACCCCGAAGTCCCCGCGCAGCAATCCGGTGAGATAGGACCAGTATTGCACCAGCATCGGCCGATCGAGCCCGAATTCCCGGCCATAGGCCGCGATTTCAGCCGGCGTGGCGTTCGGCCCCGCGGCCAGCGCCACCGGATCACCCGGCAGAAGCCGCGCAATGGCGAACATCAGCACCGTCAACCCGAACAGGACCGGCAGCGTGAGCGCAATGCGGCGGAGGACGAAGCGGAGCACGGGGCGGGATCCTCCGGGAAAAGCCGTCGCGCCAGCCGCGACGGCCCTGATCGCTCAACCGAGCGAGAGCGGGAACAACTCGATGGCGTTGGAGGCCACCGGCACAAACGAGAAACCCTTCACCTGATCGCGCATCGCGAGTTTTCGCCGCTCGAGAACCCCGAAGATATCGGGCGCATCGGCGACGATCTTCTGCTGCATCTCCTTGTAGATCGCGATGCGCTTGGCCTCGTTCGGCTCGGCGCGCCCCGCCTCGATCAGCTTGTCCACCTCCGGGTTGGCATAAACCGCGTTCTGCCAGTTGCCGTTGCGCGAGGAATGATAGGCGGCAAAGGCGATATTGTCGGGATCGCCGTAATTCGCGGTCTGATAGACCGGGAAGAGATCGGGGAAGGTTTCCGGCGAGCGGCAGGCGGCGACCATATCGGGCCAGATCATCGGCTTGATTTCCAGCTCGATCTTGAGCTGCTTCAGGCTGTCGAGCATCACCAGCGCCCAGCGCCGCTGCTGGTCGAGCCCCGAGACATGCGCCATCGTCAGCTTGACGCCGCCATTCGGATACTTCGACTTCGCCAGGTGCTCCCGCGCCTTGTCGAGATTGGTGCGGTAGACGACAAGCGCGGGATCATGCCCCAGAATGCCCTGTGGCAGCGGCCCGGTCATCAGGTCGGCGTAACCGGCGGCATCGGCGATCGCCTGGTAGTTGGTGGCATAGGACACCGCCTTGCGCAGCTCCGGGTCCGCCATCGGGCCGTGCCGGGTGTTCATCTTGATCGAGAACGTCCGGTATTCCGGCTCGATCACCCGGACCACGCCGCGTTGATCCTTCAGCGCATCCATGTCCTCGGAGGTGAGATCGACCGCGATATGCGCCTCGCCGCGCTGGAGCATCAGCCGCTGCGTCGCCGTCTCCCGCGTGATCCGCCAGATCGCGCCGGTGAGATTGCCGCCGCCCTTCTTCCAGGCGCCCTCGACCCGCTCCAGCTCGTAGAGCGTGCCCGGTTCTGCGCGCCGCACCTTGTAGGCGCCCGAAGCCGCCAGCGCACCGCGCAGATAGGTCTGGCCGTCGTCGGTGCCGAGATTGGCCTCGACCTGCTTTTTCGAGACGATCCACGCCCAGGGCAGCACCTGCAGGAAGGCGGAGAACGGCTTGGCAAGGGTAAATTTCACCGTGCCGGCATCAAGGGCCGTCACCCCGGTCGGCGTCACCACGCCCTGGATCATCCAGGCATTGCCCTTGTTGAGCCGCAGCAGGCGCTGGAAGGAATAGACGACATCCTCCGCCGTCACCGGCGAACCATCGTGGAACCTGGCCGCCGGATCGAGCTTGAAGACGTAGTCGAGGCCGTCCGCGGAAGCGGTCCAGGAGGCGGCCAGATGCGGCACGGGCTTGGGCGGGTTACCCTCCACCCGCACTAGCGAATCGTAGCAATTGCGCAAGAGCATGCTCGCCGAATAGCCGGTGGCGATATGCGGATCGAAATTCGGGATATCCTGGTTCGAGGCGATCACCAGCACCCTGCGCCCGCCCGATTGCGCGAAGGCGCCCGCTGGCAGGCTCATGCTGGCAAGACCGGCACCCGCGAGCGCCAGCAGGCCACGTCGGGAAACTTTGGTCCGGGAAGTATTGGTCCGGGAAAACGTCGTCATGGTCACCTCCTCCGCAGTCGAACATGGCCTTCCGGCCGGTTTTTATCGGTCCTCAACCGGCGGCGCGGCGCCTTCGCCCCTCGCCATCCGGGCAATAGCCGTAGTCCGCTTCCGCCCGCTCCGGGGTCACGAAGCCCAATTCGATATCGCGGGAAAGCGCCGCCGGCGCGCGCTCGGAAGGCTCGCCGAACCCCGAGCCCCCCGCCAGCACCAGCTCGACGATGTCATCGGTCCGGGTGAGTTCAACCAGCTGCCCGGTGCCGCAGTTGACGCGTTCCCGGCCCTGCGCATCGCAAACCCGGCCAGCCGCCCCGCCGCCCGGCTTGCCGCCGAACAGCCCCATGATCGGGTTATCGACCCCCTCGGGATAGACCGAAACCAGCGTCGGCAGGCCGTCATCGAAGCGTTTGGCGAACCGCAGGCGCTGGCCGAGTCCGCCGCGATGCCGGCCCGGGCCGCCGGTATCGGCAAGATAGCTCTTTTCCAGCACCAGGATCGGCACCCGGCTTTCGATCAGCTCGATCGAGGTATTCGCCGCCGATGTCGGCCACAACAGCGCGGAATGCCCGTCGCGCCGATCCGAGGCGCCCTGCCCGCCGCCGCTGAACAGCATATCCGAATAGAACCGGCCGGAGGTATCCTGCCCGTAGATATTCGCGGCCACCGCAAGCCCGGTAAAGGCCTGGACCTGCCCCGGCACGGCATCGGCGAGCGCCGTGAAGATATTGGGCGCGATATACCAGCCGGTCCGGGTGCGCAGGTTCACCGCCGCCGGATAGGTACAGTTCAGGATCGAGCCTTCCGGCGCCGTGACCGTGAAAGCGCGGTAGCAGCCGGCATTGCCCCGCACGCCCGGCGTGAGCATGCATTTGAGCGGATAGGTGGCATGCGCGGCGGTGTAGTTCAGCGTCGAATTGAGCCCGCCCTGCGCCACCTGCGGCGGTGCCCCGGCAAAATCGATCTCGATGGCATCGCCCTTGACCGCCAGCGTCACCGGGTAGGTCATGATCGTGCCGAGCGGATTGTTGCAGATGCTCGATCGATAGATCCCGTCAGGAATGGCGCGAATGGCCTCCCGCATCGCCTTTTCCGACAGGCCCTGCACCACTTCCGCCAGGGCGCGCAGATCGTGCATGCCGTAATCGGCCATGAAGGCCGTCAGCCGTTCGGCGCCGATGGCATTGGCGGCGATGAAGGAATGCACATCCCCCACCACCTGGTCGCCGTTGCGGACATTCTGCGCGATGAGACGGAACAGGGTCTCGTTCGGCTTGCCGGCCTCGACCAGCTTCATCGGCGGAATCTGGAAGCCCTCCTCGTAGATCTCGCGGGCTTTAAGCGAATCCTTGGTGCCGCCGATATCGGAGACATGGCCGACGGTGCCCATCAGGCCGACGACCTTGCCCTCGCGGAACACCGGCGTGACGACGGCAATATCGAACAGATGGCCGGCGCAAAGCCAGGGGTCGTTGGTGACCAGCACGTCGCCGGGCTGAAGCGTTTCCGCCGGATAGCGCTTCAGC
>CAZNAT010000019.1:13646-43764 GCA_964571245.1 uncultured Methylobacterium sp. | reverse complement strand
AAGCCGCCGGCGAACGCGTCGAGGGTGAACAGGCCGGCGAGCTTGAAGACGTTGAGCGCCTTCACCGCGCGCGGCAGGGTGAGGTTGAAGACCGGCATGGCGCGTGGGCTATGCGCGAGCGTTTCGCCCTCGGGATCGAGCAACTCGCAGGCGAAATCCTGCGCTTCCGAAATCACCAGCGAGAACGCCGTGCGGCACACCGTGAGCCACATTTCCTCGACCACGGTGATGAGCCGGCTCCACATGATTTCGAGCCCGATCGGATCGGCGCGGATCAGCTCGCAGGCCTCGCCGAGCGGCATATCGGCGGTGATGCGCGCCGGCATGGCTTCGGGCATCGCGACGGCGATCCGGAGGTTGAAATGCGCATCCACCCAGATGTGATCCCCCGGCGCGATGACGGTTGTCGCCTCACGCTCCTCGATGATCGCCGGTCCCGGGATCTCGTCGCCGGGACGCAGGGCATAGCGGTCATACACGGTTGCTTCGGCAGGCCCGCTCGCGAACCATGCGGTACGCGTGCCCTTGATGCGGGTGGCGGCTCCCGCCGTCGCCGCGCCGGCAAAAGCGAGTTCCGGGGTTGGCCCGGCGCAGCGGACACGAAAGTTCACCGCCTCGAAACGCGCGCCCTCATAGACCGCCGTATAGCGGGCCGAATAGGCCTTCACGAACGCGGCACGAACGTCCTCCAGCATCGTGGCCGCAAGCCGGCCTTCCGGCAGCGGCACCGCGATGTCATGCATCTGCCCGACAAGGCGCATATCGGCGCTGCGCTCGACGAGGATATCCGCGCTCGCCACCCCGGCCTCGACAAGCCGCGCACGCCCCTCGGCCTCCAGCGCCTCGAGGACGGCATTGATGCCCTCCGCGTCGAAATCCGCGCCGAAACTCGCGGGGTAGGAGCGCACGCCATCGAACGAGAGCGGGGCCGCGAGAAATCCGAGCGCCGAGGCCGCCCCGGAGGCCGGCGGCACGATCACTTCCAGGACGCCGAGCGCACGCGCGACATTCGCGGCATGCGCCGGCCCCGCGCCACCGAACCCGACCATCGCATAGCGGCGCGGATCCTTGCCCTTTTCAACCAGATGCACGCGGGCGGCAGCGGCCATGCCCTCGACCACGACCTTGTGGATGCCGAGCGCCGTTGCTTCCGGGCCAAGACCGAGTTTTTCGCCGAGCGCCCCCACCGCCCGGCGCGCGGCTTCCAGATCAAGCGCCATCCGCCCGCCGAGAAAAAACCCTGGATCGTAATAGCCGAGCACGAGATTGGCGTCGGTGACCGTCGGCTCGGTGCCCCCGAGGCCATAGCAGGCCGGGCCCGGATCGGAGGCCGCCGAATGCGGGCCGACCTTGAGCAGCCCAACCTCGTCGATGGCCGCGATCGATCCGCCGCCCGCGCCGATCTCGATCATGTCGATGACCGGTGCCTTGATCGGCAGCCCGGAGCCCTTGGTGAAGCGGTGGACGCGCGCGGCCTCCAGAAACGGCGCCACTTCGGCGCGCCCGTGCTCGATCATGCAGGCCTTGGCGGTGGTGCCGCCCATATCGAACGAGATCACGTCCGGCTTGCCGGCCAGCGCGCCAAACAGCGCCGTGGCGATACCGCCGCCCGCCGGGCCGCTCTCGAGAAGGCGGATCGGCAAGGCCGCGGCCGTCTCCAGCGAAACCAGTCCGCCGGCGGAATGCATCAGCCGCAATGGCCCGGAAAAGCCGCGGGCCTTGAGGGCGGAGCCAAGTTTTTCAAGATAGCGCGCCATCAAGGGCTGCACATAGGCGTTGGCACAGGTGGTGACCGTGCGCTGGTACTCGCCCATCTCGGCGACGACCTCGCTCGAAATCGACACCGCCAGCCCCGGATGCGCCGCACGGATGATCTCGCGGGCCATGCGCTCATGCGCGTCATGGGCATAGGCGTGCAGGAAGGCGATCGCGATCGCCTCGCACCCGCCCGCCACGAGCTGCGCCGCAGCCTTGCGGACCTCGCCGGCATCGAGCGCGGTCAGGACCGTGCCGGCGGCATCGACGCGCTCGTTCACCTCCAGCCGGCGATGGCGCGGCACAAACGGCTCGGGAAACCCGATGAAGAGATCGTAGATATCGTAGCGTTGCTCCGCGCCCATCTCCAGCACGTCGCGGAAACCGCGGGTGGTGATGAGCCCCAGCCGCGCGCCCTTGCGTTCGATGATCGCGTTGGTGACCAGCGTCGTGCCATGCACGATATCGCTGACATCCGGCAGCGCGATGCCGCGCATCGCGACGACCTCCTCAAGACCAACAAGGGCCGCCTCCGAAGGATCCTTCGCCGAGGTCAGCCGCTTGTGCAGCGTCACCTCGCCATTGGCGGCATCGAAAAGAACGAAATCGGTAAACGTGCCACCGATATCAAAACCGATCCGCCAGCGCGGGAGGGGGGACATGTTCACCATCTCACGCCGCCACGCCGCGCGACGAGGCCGCTACGCCGCCCGACGAGGATGAGGCTTCGCGCGGCGAGAATGAGGTTTCGCGCGACGAGGATGGGATGCCGGGCGAGGGAACGGGCACGAATTTGAGATCCCGCGCCAGAGCCGCGATCTCCTCCGCGCCCTCCCGAAGCGACCCGGCGATCACCAGACGCTCCTCGGGGTCCGAGGCCGCCGCCGGAAAGACGATACACAGCGACACCTCCTCGCCGGTCTCCCCGTCCCCGACGGCCACCGCCACGGCGGCCACGCCGCGATTGGCCTCGTCATGCGAGGTCGAGACGCCGCCGGCACGGATATCATCAAGGCGGGCGAACAGCTCCGCCATATCCTGCGGCGAAGTCGGCGAAGGCGCTTTAGGCAGACCGTCCGGGTAGAGCGCAAGGACCGCCTCATTGTCGAGCCGGGCCAGCAGGCTGCGCCCGGTGGCGCTCGCGAAGGCCGGCAACCATCGCCCGATGGTGCTGACGACGCGCAACGAATTCGTACCGGGATGATCGGTGACCGCGATAACCCGGTCGCCGTCGCGCTTGCTGACGTATCCGGTATGCCCGCAGGCCTGCGACACGCGCTCGACCACGGCGTCGGCACGCTTCACCAGCGTCGAGGAACGCCGGTAGCTTCGCCCGACATTCACCAGCATCAGGCTGGGTCTGTAGCGCTTGCTGTCGCCGACGTTTTCAAGCAAGCCCGCGTCGCGCATCGCCCGCAGCAGCCGCGAGGCGCTGCTTTTGGGCATCCCGAGGCGGCGCACCAGATCCATTACCGTCAGCTCGGTACAATCCTCCAGGTAGCAATTCAGAACCTGCGCGGCGCTGTTCAGAATGGTCATCCGAAGCCCTCGAAATAGTTCCGAAAAATGGAACTTGCGTTCTTTTTCCTGGAACATATTATCGCGATCAACACAGGATGCAACAACAACGATTCACCGAGAACACCGATCGAAGAGGAACGCCACCATGCCGACATCGACCGCAGTTGACCCCCTGAATTGGCTCGCGCAGCAGCAGGAGGCGATGATCGATCTGCTCCGTGAGCTCGTGAACGCCGATTCCGGCAGCTATGACAAAGCCGGAGTCGATACCGCCGGCGAAGTCCTCAAGCGGTTCTGGCAATCGCATGGGCTGACGGTGCGAACCCATCCGCATCCGGTTTTCGGCGATGGCATCAGCGCGCATCTGGCGGCGCGCGACGGCAGCCTCGAACGGCCCATCTTGCTGCTTGGTCACCGCGATACGGTGTTCCCCAAGGGCGAACCGGAGCGCCGGCCATTTCATATCGCCGATGGCCGTGGCTATGGGCCGGGTGTCGCCGATATGAAGGCGGGGCTGGTGATCGAGGCCTTCGTGCTCGTCGCGTTCGCCCTGGCCGGCGGCGCCGCGGTGCCGCTCACCATGCTGACGACCAGCGACGAGGAAATCGCCTCGCCCTCCTCCCGGCCGCTGATCGAGCAATTCGCCCGGGAAGCGCGCGCGGTCTTCAACGCCGAACCCTCGCGTGCGCCCGCCAACCCGGTGAAATCCGGCAACGAGCGCGCGCAGGTCATCACCCGGGCCCGCAAGGGCGGCGTGTTCATGAAGGTGCAGGTGACCGGCAAGGCCGCCCATTCCGGCGCGCGCTATGAACAGGGGCGCTCCGCCATTCTCGATCTCGCGCAGAAGGTCGCGCCGCTCCATGCGCTCACCGATCTTGCGCGCGGGGTGACGGTCAATGTCGGCCTGATCGGCGGCGGGCAGACGGTCAACACCATCGCGCCCTCGGCCTGGGCGGAAATCGATTTGCGCTATGTCGAGCCGGCGCAGCGCGCGGCGATGATCGAGGCGATCCGCGCGATCGTCGAGACCCCGGCGGTCGAGGGCACACAAGCCACGCTCAGCATCGCCGGCGAGTTCCTGCCCTTGACCGAGACCGAGGCCAGCAAGCATCTGCTGGAGATCTATTCCGGCGCCGCCGCGCGCTTCGGCATCGAGGTCAGCGCCGAATTCTCCGGCGGCTGCGCCGATTCAGGGTATACCGCCGGGGTTGGCTGCCCGACGCTGTGCAGCGTCGGCCCGCTCGGTTCGGGCGCCCACACGCCGGAGGAGTTCATCGAGATGGCGAGCCTCCTGCCCTCCGCGCAGGCACTGGCGCTCTCCATTGACACCCTGGGGCGGCAGGCGTGAGGCCCCGGCCTGGCTTCATCCCGATGCCGTCGGCCGAAACGGAGGGCCCGGATGAGCCGTGACGGGGCAATACCGGGCTTCGCGCTGTTCGCCACCGCGATCGGCTCCTGCGGGATCGCCTGGGCCGGCGAGAGGGTGCTGGCGACGCAGCTGCCGGAAGCCGGCGATCCCGCCACGAAGGCCCGGCTCTGCGCACGCGCCGATGGGGCGACCGAACAGGCGCCTCCAGTAGCCATTCAGCACGCCATCGCCGGAATAACCGAGCTGCTGGCCGGCAGCCGCGTCGACCTTGCCTTCATCGCCTGCGATTTTACGGCACTCGAACCGTTCAGTGCCGAGGTCTATGCCCTGACCCGGAAAATTCCGCCGGGCGAGGTGCGGACCTATGGCGAGATCGCGGCGGCGCTGGGCAACAAGCAATGGGCGCAAGCAGTGGGACAGGCGCTTGGCCGCAACCCGTTCCCCATCGTCGTGCCGTGCCACCGGGTGATGGGCGCCAAGGGGCGGCTGACCGGGTTTTCCGCCAATGGCGGCACGGCAACGAAACTGCGCATGCTGGCGATCGAGGGCGCGGAGCCGGGCGAGGCACCGGCGCTTTTTGGCAGCCTGCCGCTCGCGATGAAGCCTGCCCGCTAGAGCGGAATTCGATCTGACCGAGTCAGATCATCCGCTCTAGCTCTATGTTTTGACGCATTTTCTTACGATCAACCGGTATCCACTTGATCGGAAAATGCGCTAGGGGCTGGACCCGAAGGGCAGGTCACACTCGCCGCCAGAAACTCACGCTCGCCGCCAGAAACTCGCGACACCCGGAAAGCCGCCACTCGCCTAGCGGATGGTTTTCGGCTGCATGAAAACCAGCGCATCGCACCCCGCCGAGGTCATCAGCCTGGCCGCGCGTTGACGATCGATGAACCCGGCCATGCGGTTCTCCCCGAATGCTGCGATCCCACAAACATCAGCGCGCATCGCCCGGCTGTTATCCTGTCGCCAACCTCCCGGCGCAACCGGTTCTTCGAGATGCTCCTCAACCCGTTCCGGTGATTTTTAAGCCCGGGTTCTGCTTCACGGTCCCGATCAGCGTGAAAGGCGCTCGATCAACCGGTGCATGAAGGCCTCTCCGGCCTGCATCTGCGCGACCTCGACGTATTCATCCGCCCGGTGCGCCTGGGCGATATCCCCCGGGCCGCAGACGATGGAAGACCAGCCGGCGCGCTGAAAGATGCCGGCTTCGGTACCGTAGGAGACCACATCGGTGCTGGCATCGCCGAGGAGTTCGGCCACCAGCGCCTCGGCACTACCGCCCGGTTCCGGCGCCAGGCCGGGCACATCGCCGCGCTCGCGGATCTGGATCCCGGAAACCGACGCGATCGCCTGCATCCGCGGCTCGATCTCGCTGTGGATATAGGCTTCGAAATCAGCAAGGTGCCGGAGCGGATCATCGCCCGGCACGGCGCGGATATCGGTCACGAAGCCGCATTCGCCGGCGACCACGTTGGCCGCCGTTCCGCCCTGGATCATGCCGCAATGCAACGTCGTGTAATTGGGGCGGAACGGGCTGTTAGGGTCGGCCAGACGGCGGTTTTCGTTCATCCGGTCCTCGAGCCAGGTCACCAGCCGCGCGGCGATCATCACCGCGCTGACCCCCAGATCGACGCGGCTCGAATGCACGGGGTGGCCGTGCACATCGGTGAAAAACGACAGCGAGCTCTTGTGGCCATGGATGACCTTCATCTCCGTCGGCTCGCCGACGATCACCGCCTGTGGCTTGGCAATATGGCGCGCCATATGCTCGACGAGGCGCGGCGCGCCAAGGCATCCGACCTCCTCGTCGTAGGAAAGCGCGATATGGATCGGCCGCTTGAGACCGGCCGCCACCATCGCAGGCACGGCGGCCAGCGCCAGCGCATCAAACCCCTTCATGTCGCAGGTGCCGCGGCCGTAGAGCTTGCCACCGCGCTCGGTCAGGACCCAGGGGTCGGAGGTCCAGGCCTCCTGCCCGGGCGGGACGACGTCGGTATGCCCGGAGAGGACGACGCCACCGGCGACCTGCGGCCCGATGCTGGCGTAGAGATTGGCCTTTTGCCCGTCATCCGAGGCCACCAGCGTCGAGGCGACACCGTGGCCTGCGAGATACTCACGCACGAAATCGATGAGGTCGAGATTGGAGCGCGAGGAAACCGTCGGAAATCCGATCAGCCGCTCGAGCATGTCGATCACCCCGAGCGAAACAGACGGCTTGGAACGATTGGGCAAGAGATGTCTCCATGATGCGCCGATGCGCGGCGCGCTTGGGTCTGGACCCTACGTCAGGTTGGCGAGATCATCGACGAGCTTGCCCGCTTCCGCAAGCTAGGACGAAACCCCATCACAATCATGTCCTCCGGATTGGATGAAAAAGCACGATCTTGATGTCGGAAGCCCTTGGAAGTCAGGCGACTTCCCGCAGGCCACCTCCTCGATCTCGTGCATTTTGATCCAACCGCCTTCACCAAAATGAATGGGGCTGGCCCCTAGACCTCGGCCCTCAGCAGCGGCAGGCAGACCAGAAGCGCATCAGCACTTTCGACCGGTGGCACCGTCGCGGTCTGATCCGTCAGGGTCCTCGGCAGCCTGGGGCAGCGCACGGTCAACCCGGGATGGTTCCGGGCCAGATCGGCGCAGAGAATTTCCCCGGCGGCCTTGGCCATCGCGTATTCCGTCATCCCCTTCGGGCGCTCGACCACCGCGACGGACGAGGGATACAGCAACGACAGCGTTTGGCCGGCCCCGCGCCGCGCCAGCAGGCCCGTGACGACGCGGTTCAGACCCTCGACGTAGATCGACAGGAAGGCGTCGAACCGGCGTCGGTCAAACCCCTCGCCGGCCGGCCCGAAGATCCGGCCGGTCGCACAGTAATAAAGATGCGTGAAAACGCCGGCCTCCGCATCGGCAAGCGGCCAGCCCTCGTCTTCCACGTCCCAGCGGCTGATGGAGCAGGCGCTACGGCAAAGCGTATCATTGATATCGGCGGCCACGGCCTCAGCCTGCGCCAGGCCGGTGGCATAGGTAATCCGCGCGCTCCCGCCGCCGGCGCAGATCGCTCGGGCGATCGTCGCGCCGATGCCGCGCGAACCACCGATCACGAGGGCCCGCCGATTGGAGAATTCGCCCGGTCGGACCTGAGGTAGCACCTGGGCAAGCGAGGGCTGTTCAACGGGTGGCATCCGCATGAAGGCCGAAATCCTGCCGGAGAACCGCCGGCACTGCACCGCACTCTCGGCCAGACGGAACCGGGGATCCGCTTCCCGGACCTCGAAGGCTAGGCCGGAAACCGGCGTGCCGGTGTCCTGCCACCGGATGTCGAAGGCGGCGAAGAGGGAATGCAGCCCCGGGACCCACATGCCAACCACCGTGGACAGCAGCGCGACCAGGACCACGTCCTCGGCCGGAATTTTAGCGCAGAGCCCGGGAAACAACCGCGCTGCCGTTGCCTCCGCCGCTTCGGGCGGCAGAACACAGCCGCTCATCCCCGGGAGGTGGTCAAACTCGGGCGCGCGAGGTTCGGAAAGGCACGCGGCTTCCGCGCCCTTGCCGGGGAAAAAGGCGCCTTCGCCGCCAATCGCCCCCTTTGGGCCAAGCCCCAGCGTCAGGATGATGCAGGGGCGGGCTTGCGAGCGGAGGGCGATTTTGATCCGGGCGGGATCGTGGCGGAGGATGTCGATGCTGACCGGCTGGTTCAGGTACAGGAAATGCTGGAACTGGGCGCGGATCGAATTGATCTCCCCGATCGGGATCTCGGGTCGGTGCCGCGCCAGATGATCAAGCGCCCAGAGCACGGCATGAACCCCGTGCACCACCACGTCCCCGGCCTGGCTGCGGCGCGCGGCGACGGGATCGATGTGAATGGGGTTGCGATCCCCCGAAAGCGCGGCGAAGGCTTCCTGATCTTCCGGGGTGAACATCCGCCAGGCCGGCGCGGCGGCTGGGTCAGCGGGCATCGAAAGCATCCGCCCACAGCCGGCCGGCCTTTTCGAGCCCGATGCGCGAGAGATGACAGCGGTCCATGCGGTCGAGCGCATGCGCCAGCGCGACATCGAGATCCGGGCCGACCCGGATGGTACTCCCGGCGGCGGCCGCCTCGCGGATGGCGCGGGCAACCTCGGGGTTGGCCGGCCCCTGACACAGCGTCGAGATCGCGGCGGTCAGCGGCTGGCCGAAGTGCTGCACCACGCGCTCACCCAGAAGATCAAGCCGCTGCCGGTAGTCGGAATACCCCGTCGCGCGGTCGCTTTCCCCCTGCTGGAAGGCCACGAAATCCGCCCGATACCCCGCCTGTTTCATCGCGGCGGCGACCTTGGGCAGCCGCTCGGCCAGGGTTTCGCCGGTCCGCCGCTCGACCTTGCCATCCGTCCAGTCCGCGATGGTCGTCGCGCCGACCCCGAAAGCGACGATCATGATCTGCTCCCCCTGCCGGCGGGCGATCAACTCGTCGCCGAAGCGGCCCCAGAGCGACGCGGCGCGCCCGTCCGCGCCTTGCAGCGGGTCCTTCGCGCGGAAGCATTGCCCGCTGCGCCAATCGAGCACCCGGACATCGGCGCGCGGGCGGTAGTGGTCCTGGCCCCAATCGGCGTCCGAAGGACCGGCGCCGCCGTAGTTGGCGGCATTCGACTGGCCGAACGCGACAATGGTTTTCAGCCCGGCGGATGCCGGCGGGCATGCCACCGGCTCCGGTGCCGGCACGTGAACGGGGCGGCTGACCATCTTGGCGATCCGTGGCGCGAGCACGATGCCGGCTGCGGCCCCGAGGCCGAAGGCCATGCCCAGCAGGGCAAGAACACGCAGGTTGAACGAGGCCAAGACGCAATTCCCATCCGGGTCTGTCTATTGAACTGATCTGGGTGATATGCCAGACGATGCGTCGATACAAAAGCACTCCGCGCAACTTCGTGTGGATGCGGCAACATTCCGGCGCAGGTCAAGAACAACCCCGTGGTTTTCGTCGAGCCCTTTTTTCTTTTTTGCGTTCTGCCGCTGGCGCTCGCGGCGTTCTACCTCGTCGGGAGCGGACTGGGGCGAACCGCGGCACTTGGCGTGCTGATCGCGACCTCTATCGTCTTCTACGCGCCCTATGGCCTTGCCCCCGCCCTCATTCTGGCGACGAGCCTGGTGTGCAACTTCGCGATCGGCGCCGCCCTTAGCGCCCCCGCCGTCGCCGCCCCGCGGCTGCGAACCGCCCTGCTGGTCGCGGGACTGGTTTTCAATTTTTTCCTGCTCGCGGTCTTCAAATACCTCGATGCCCTGCATGGCGCGCTGTTTCCGCTCGCGGGCCCCGTTCTTGGTCTTGCGATACCGGCCGGCATTTCGTTCTACACCTTCCATCAGGCGGTGTTCCTGGTCGATGCCGCCGCGCGGCGCCCGGATGTCACCGCCCTGATCGGCGGCGCGGCAAACCTCAGGGAACAGGGCCGGAACCTTGCGCGTTACCTCGCCTTTGTCGGCTTCTTTCCGCAGCTTGTCATCGGCCCCATCACCTATATGCGCGAGTTCGCCCCGCAGGTTCTGGCCAAGGCGTTCGGGCGATTTTCCGCCATCAACCTCCAGGTCGGCATCACCCTTGTCGTGATCGGCCTGTTCAAGAAGCTGTGCATTGCCGACCCAATTGCGGCAGGCGTCGATCCGGTATTTGCGACCTTGCAGGCCGGGCATATGGTCGCCCCGCATCAGGCCGCTTTCGCGATCATCGGCTATTTTTTCCAGCTCTATTTCGACTTTTCCGGCTATTCGGATATCGCGGTGGGGATCGCCCGCCTGTTCGGCATTCGATTGCCGCAAAACTTCGATTCGCCACTGCGCGCCGTGGGGATCGCGGATTTCTACCGGCGCTGGCACATCACCCTGACCCGCGTCATCACGCTGTTTCTCTTCACGCCCCTGTCGCTCTGGGGCAGCCGCATGGCGATCGACAACAACCTGAAAGGCTGGAAGCGACGCGCCCTCGCCGCCTGGCTGCCGGCGATGGTCAATTTTCAGGTGATTGCGCTCTGGCACGCGGCGATGAAGACCTTTTTGCTGTTCGGCCTCCTGCATGGTCTTTGGTTTGTCATCGAGAGCGAGATCCGGTCGAGCCAATGGTTCAGGGCGTTCAGGGCCCGAACGGGCGAGCGCTGGCGCTTCCTGGCTGGCGTCGGGGTGACGTCGCTCCTGCTGATGGTGACCTTCGCGCTGTTCCGCTCCCCCAGCGTGGCGGTTTTCGGCCAGTTGATGGCCAGCTTGGTCGGGAATGCCGATGCCGCCGCCACCGCCCCGCTCAAGGGCGTGCAATGGCGCCTGCTGATCGGCGCGGCGCTCATCGTCTATCTCCTGCCCTCGAGCTACGATCTGCTGCGGCGCTATCGCCCGGCGATACGGACCTTTGCCACGGCGTGCACGGCCCCGGCGATATTTCAGGTGCTCTGGCGGCCGACGCTCGGCTGGGCCATTTTTGTCGCGACACTGGCCGTCATGGTCTTCATGCGCCTTAATCTGCCCACCCCATTTCTCTATGCAGGGTTTTGACGGATGAGCATCCGCGCGTCTCTCCGGCAACGGATCCTTCCGATCACGACACGGCTCAGCGCCATTCTCGGCGTCCGGCGGGTATTCCTGCCGCTCCTCGGCACCTTGTTCGCCATGGCCGTGTTGGCCTATGCGTTCGTGGGGATGGTCGATCCCTTCGATTTACGCGCCGGCGGCAGCCCCGTCCGGCTCGCCGACCGGCCCTATGCCGACAAGATGGTGCCCAAACTGGTCTCGATCGCCGCCCGCGACGGCACCGACCTTGTGGTCGTCGGGGGATCGACCTCGATGGCCTTCACGCCGGCCATGCTCCGCGCGGCGTTTCCCGAGGCGCGCAAGCCGTTCAACCTGTCGTTTGTCGCCATCCGCGCCGATGAAGTCGCGACCGTGCTCGGGCGGCTCGAAACCTCGCCGAGCCTCAAGCGGCTGTTGCTGGCGATCGATTTCACCCTGATCCGCGATATCGGCTGGACCGGGCGGTCGCTGCCGCCGCGTTTTTATGGTCCATCCGCCTGGTACGACCCGGTTCCGGAATTCGGCGTCGACATCCTTCCCCACGCCTTCCGGGTTGCGGCGCGCGGCGTTCTCGATGGCCCGGACACGCGCCGGCGCGACCCGGAATGGCCCGATTTCCTGCAGGCCGGCATCCCGCTGACCCGGCGCGCCGAAGCCCTGTCGAAACTCACCCGCGCCGCGCGATCGGCACGCCCCTGGGTGACATCGGCGCCGGAGCTGCCGTGTGAACGCATGAGCGCGCTGGCCGAGACGATGGCACCGGCGGCCCGCCGGATGGCGGCGCGCGGCGTGGCGATCGATTTCTATTTTCCGCCCTATTCGCTCAGCGTCTATTCGGACTGGACCGAGAATTTTCCGGAAGGGCATTTCTTTGCCGGGCGCGGCATGGTCTTCGCGAACCTGTTCGCGCTCCGGCGCTGCGCCGTCGAGGCCTTTGACGGGATCGCCAACCTTCGCGTCCACGCCTTCGACACCGATCGCGCGATCACCGCCGACCTGTCGCGCTACCTCGACAGCACGCATCTTCTCGATCTCGAAGCCTACCGCACCATCCTCGGCAGGATCGCCGATGGCTCCGCCGTTCTCACCCGCGGCACATGGCCGGCCTTTGCCCGCGCCTACCGCGAGGCGGTGGCCGGATTTTCGCCCTAGAGCATTTTCCGATGAGGTGGAATCCACGTCGCTCGAAAATGCTCTATCCTCTCGCTTTGGCGATCAGGCCGGCTTTCGCGCGTGGATGACGGCGGAAATCGTCAGGTCGCGCTTGCGGGCGCGTTCCAAGGTCTGCCCGCTCATCGGGAAAAACGCCTGCTCGACCGGCTCGAAGCCGGCGCTGCGCACGAGGTCCACCGCCGCCTCCGGCGTACGCAGAAGATAAAGATGATCCGGGGCCGGGCTGTTGATCGGCACATGGACCCAGAGCCACCCGCCCGGCGCCATATGGCCGGATACCGCGCGCAGCGCCGCGTGCGGATCTTCGAGGTGCTCCAGGATTTCCGCGAGAACGACCGAGCCGAACCCGGCATCCGCGCTGCTCGCGGGCTTTGCCGCGAAAAGGTCTTGCAACACCAGCGCCACCGGCTTTTTCACCGCCATCGCATCAAGGCAGGCGCGGGTCTGCGCGATGCTGGTAGCGCTGATATCCCAGCCGGTCAGGGTGGCGATCTGCGGGCTTTGCGCCGCGGAATGGAGCAGCAGGCCATGCCCCGGCCCGATTTCCAGATGCCGCGTGCCGGCCGGCAGCCTGGGCAGGTAGCTCTGTTCGAAGTTCGCGATGGCCTCGGCGTGGTTGCTCAACAGCACCTGCGTCAGCAAAAGGAAGTTCATGTATCGATCCATGAACACAGGATCGTCATAAACCTGGGCCAGCGCATCGGCAAAACGGCTGAGCCGATAGTGTCCCGAACGCCGGAAGTGCAGCTCCTCCTCCAGCATCCGGCCGCAGAGAAAGCGGTAGTCACCGGCGTAGCGCCGCAAGGCCTCGTCCATGCCGATCACCGCCAGAATGGTCGCCGCCACCCGATCGGTCGAGTGCAACAGGGCAGCATCGCGGCGCGCGAAACTCTCGCTCAGGAAGCGCTCGTGTTCGGGCCAATCCGCCAGCACGGCGGCGATCATTCTGGCCGCATGCGGATAGCGGCCCGCGTCCAGCCATCCGGGCCTGCCAATCTCACCCATCGCCATCGACCACTTCTCTCCTTGAGGAACACTCCGAAATGCGCCCGCATTTCCAGAGCCCAGACCGCCTTGCGCCGGGTGCCTTCCGGCACGGATTAGGCGCACAGACAGGCCGTTGTCCAGACCTTTGCCTCGGGCCAATCCTTGCTCCCGTCCTGACGCTTGCGCTTACTCTTGCTCTCGCCCGGAGAAATGACTAACACCCGCGCTTGCCCTGCTGGAGCCTTTTCACATGACGTTGGATGACATCATCGGTCGGATCGAACCGATCATTCGGGATCTTTTTGATGAATACGAAGGGCCGGTGGATGCCTCGCTCAACGCCGATCGCGTCGCCCAGTGGGACAGCCTCGCCAATGTCCAGCTGATGGTGATGGTGGAAAAACAGTTCGGCGTGAAATTCACAACCGGCGAGATCGCCGCCCTCAAGACCCTCGGCGACCTCGCCGCACTGGTTCGCGCCAAAAAATCCTGAACCCAGCCCATTCCGGACTTGGAGCGGTCTCCGATCTGACGGAACCAGATCGACCACTCCATCTTCTTGTTTTGTCGCATTTTTTTCGATGAACCGGTGTCCACTTCATCGTAAAAATGCTCTAACCTGCGATCCTGAGGCATAACCTGGCGGAGCAACGCGTGGCCCTTGAAACGTTCATGGCATGGCGCGAACCACTCAGCCCCGGCTGGCGCGAAGAGGCCGGCGGGCTTCTCAAGGCACTCCGGGCCGGGACCGTCGATCCAGCCGCCGCGGCCCGGCTCATCCGCCTTGGCCGCATGCGCCTTGGCGATGGCGAGCGCCTGCAGCTCGGACGGCTGGCGCGGGCGGCCATTCCCCATGCCGCCGCCATGCCCGGCCTCCGCCATCTTCGGATCGCGCTCGTGTCCAATCGAACGCTGGATTTTTTCGCGCGCGAACTTGAAGCGGCGGGACCTGCGCGGCGCCTCCTGATCGAATGCGTCGAAACCGGCTATGACGCCGTGGCGTCACTGGCGCTCAATCCCGCCGCCGCGCGCCCCGAAGGCCGGTTCGATGCCGTGTTCCTGCTGCTCGACCCCGAGTATTTCGCAGCCGATGTGCCGTTGCTGGCGCCGGATCTGGAGCGCGCGGCGCACGCCGACGCGATCCGGCAGTTCGAAGGCCTGATCGCCGGGCTTCGCGACCGGTTCGCGGCTCCGGTCGTCGCGGCAAGCCTCTGCGCCAGCCCGGAGCAAACGATGGCTTCGACCGATCGCGCGCTGACCGGGGCCCGCATCCGGCGGACCGATGCCCTGAACGCGGCGCTTCACGCCATCGCCGCGGACGGTCGTTGCCACCTGTTCGATCTGGCGGGCCTGGCCGCGCAGATCGGCACGATGAATTTTCACGATCCCGCGCGTTTTTTCCAGGCCAAGGTCCCCTTTGCGCTGGAGGCCGGCCCGGTGGTCGCGGATCGGCTCGCCGCCCTCCTTGCCGCGATGGCCGGCCATTCGGGTCGGGCACTGGTCCTCGACCTCGACAATACGCTCTGGGGCGGCATCGTCGCCGATGACGGGGTCGAAGGTCTGGTGCTCGGACAGGGCTCCGCCGCCGGCGAAGCCTTCCTCGCGATCCAGAACCACGCCCTGGCGCTGCGCCAGCGCGGCATCGTGCTGGCCGTATGCTCGAAAAACCTTGAGGCGACCGCGCGCCAGCCCTTCCGCGACCACCCGGACATGCGCCTGCGTGAGGGCGATTTCGCGGTGTTCATCGCCAATTTCGACGACAAGGCCACGAATATCGCGCGGATCGCCGAGGCGCTCGATCTTGCTCCGTCGTCGCTGGTGTTTCTCGACGACAACCCGGCCGAGCGGGAACGGGTCCGGTCCGGGCTGGACGGGGTGATGGTCGTGGAACTCGGCGAGGACCCCGCCGATTTTGCCCGGACGCTCAATGCCTCCGGCTTTTTCGAACACCTGCTGCTGACCGGCGACGATGCCCGCCGCGCCGAAACCTACGCCGCCCGCGCCCAGGCACAGGCGCTCAAGGCAACGGTGGCGAACTACGACGATTACCTGCATTCGCTGGACATGGAGCTGACCATCGCGCCTTTCGACGCGCTCGGCCGCGCCCGGATTGCCCAGTTGATCGCGAAATCGAACCAATTCAACCTCACCACCCGCCGCTATTCCGAACCCGAGGTCGCCGCCTTCGAAGCCAA
Organism: uncultured Methylobacterium sp.; assembly: GCA_964571245.1. GTDB lineage: Bacteria > Pseudomonadota > Alphaproteobacteria > Rhizobiales > Beijerinckiaceae > Rhabdaerophilum. The sequence continues at coordinate 28,233 of CAZNAT010000019.1, read as the reverse complement.
TCCGGCCTGCGTTGCCTGGCAGATCCGGCTCAAGGACCGCTTCGCGGACCACGGCATGATCAGCGTGGTGATCGTCGACCGCGCCGCTGGCGAATGGATCATCGACAGTTGGATCATGTCCTGCCGGGTTCTGGAACGCGGCGTCGAGCAGGCCGTCATGGCTCAGCTGCTCGCGGTGGCGCGCGACAACGCCGCCACGACGCTGGTCGGCCATTATATCCCGACCCCGCGCAACGCCCTGGTGCGCGACTTCTTCCCGCGCCTCGGCTTCTCGCGCCGCCAACCCGCCATCATCCCCGGGTTGATTTGCGAGTGCGAGGATGACGCGGTGGAGGAATACGCCGTCGATGTGGCGCAGGCCTTGCTCCGGTCGGTGCCGCTGCCACTAAAAGTCATCCACGACAGGAAAATCAGCCTTTAACGGGGGCGGCGGGGGCGAGGCGTCGTGCGGGGGTGTCGAGCACCCAACCCTCGTCGGAGCGCCAGTTCGAAATTGCCGTACGACACCCAGGCTCGATGCCCGCTCCCGCTTGGGGCCGCAGAGAATAGCCGAGGGGTCGGCGGAACGGTCTCGCCGAACACCCATTCGCAGAAATCAGCGCGTTCCTGAAAAACGCCGCCCGAGAAGCTGTATGTGAGGCTCCGTGCCCGTGAGCCCGCGCCACGGAAATCGAGATGAACTTTTATAAATTTGTCCATAGAGCCGCCCCTCCAGCCTCGATGGAAATATCTAGAAAAACCTCAATAATCGATATGATTCTGATAGATACCTCAGACAATCAACGGTTTTTCTCGACGGAAGGCTCAATACCAATCTCAGAATCGGCTATAAAATTTGACAAAATATCTAATTTTTGAAAAGGTGCGGCTCCATTTTAATTCTAGAGGCCTCCCATGCAGATCGACCAGTTCGAGCTTGAACGCATCCAGTCGCTTTACGAGAACACGGTCGAGATCAACCTGTCCGACAGCGGGGTTCACCCCTACAGCCTGCGTCAATTGCTGACGAAGCCGGAACTCGAAGGGTTGCTCGACCTCAACCTCGGCTACGGCTGGACCAACGGCACACCCGCCCTGCGGGAGACTATCGCCGCGCTCTACCCCGGCGCCCGGGCCGAGAACGTCGTCGTGACCAATGGCTCTGCCGAGGCGATCTTCGTCATGGGCATGGCCGTGCTTTCCCCGGGCGACGAGATGATCGTCGTCATTCCCAACTACCTCGCGCTGCCTGGCTGGGCGAAAGCGATCGGCGCCGGCGTGAAAACCGTCTCGCTGCGCCCCGAACTCGGCTGGCTTCCCGACCCGGCGGAAATCGAGGCCGCGATCACGCCGCGCACCCGGCTGCTGTCGGTCTGCAACCCCAACAACCCGACCGGGCGCGTGCTCCCGATCGCGCTGATGCGTGAACTGGTCGAGATCTGCCGGCGGCATGGGCTTTATCTGCATGCCGACGAGGTCTATCGCGGCAGCGAGTTCGAAGGGCCGGAAACCACCAGCTTTGCCGATCTCTACGAGAAGACGCTCGTTACCTCCGGCGTCTCCAAGACGATCGCCCTGCCCGGCCTGCGGATCGGCTGGCTTCTCGGCCCCGCCGATGTCATCGCCGACGCCTGGCACCGCAAGGACTACACCTCGATCACCACCACCAAACTCAGCGAATACGTCGCCACCATCGCGCTCAAGCCCGCCCGGCGCCAGCAGATCCTGCAACGCACGCGCCAGCATCTGACGCAGAACCTCGCGGCCTTCGAGACCTGGATCGCCCAGAACGGCAATCATTTTTCCCATATCCGGCCGGAAGCCACGGGCATGGTCTTCATGCGCTACCATTTCGAACAGAATTCCACCGATTTCGTCCATGAACTGCGCCTCGCCAGGAAGGTGCTGCTGTTGCCGGGCGATGTTTATGGCCTTGATGGCTACCTGCGTGTCGGCATCGGCATGGACACGGCGGAACTGGTCGATGGCTTGTCCCGCCTCAGCGACCACGTCGGCCGATGACAGGCCCGGCTTCCCCCGCAGCCGGCGATCTCCGGCAGCATTGCGAGATCGCCGATGCCATCGCGCGGCTGTTCCGCCCCTATGTCGAGGTCGTCATCCACGATCTGAAGGGCGAAACGGTGGCGCATATCGCCAACCCGTTCTCGCAGCGGCAGATCGGCGAGCCATCCTTGCTGCACGAGATCGATTTCTCGCGCTCGGACCGGATCATCGGCCCCTACCAGAAGACCGGGGTGGACGGCAGCCGCCTGCGTTCGATCAGCATCACCCTGCGCGATCGCGGCGATGCGCCGATCGGCGTGATGTGCCTCAATTTCGATTGCTCGGATTTCGACCGGGCACGCCGGGCGATGGAACTTCTCGCGCCCCGGCAGCCGGACGCGGGTCGACCCGCCCCGCTGTTCCGCGAGGACTGGGACGAGCGCATCAACGAATTCGTCGTCGCCTGGTGTCAGGAGCGCCATACGACGATCGAACGCCTGAACAAGGACGAACGCCGCGAGGTCGTCGCGGCTCTGGCCGCCGATGGCGCCTTCACGGTCAAGCGGGCTCCCGATCATGTCGCGCGGGTGCTCGGGCTCAGCCGGGCCACGATCTACAATTACCTCAAACAGGCCGATCTGGGCGCCGGGGGGCCGGATGCAGATCCTTGAACGCCCGGCGCTGGAGGCCGTCTTCGAGGCGGCGCCTGCGCGCCAGGCCATCGCCCGGGGGCTGATCGCGCTCGCGGCGGGACGCGCGATCAGCCCCGCGCCGATCGGCCTCGCCTTCCCGGACCAGAACGGCGAGTGCCACGTCAAAGCCGGGACGATCACCGGGTTCTCGCGTTTTGTGGTCAAGATCGCCACCGGGTTCTACGACAACCCCCGGCATGGGCTTTCGAGCAGCAACGGCGCGCTCCTGCTGTTCTGCGCCAGGACCGGCGCGCCGCTCGCCCTGCTGCTCGACAATGGCTTCATCACCGATCGCCGCACCGCCCTGACCGGCGCCATGGCCTCGAAGGCGCTGGCGCGCAGGGATAGCCGGACGATCGGTATCCTCGGCACCGGCACCCAGGCACGATGGCAGCTCTTCGACCACGCCCGGGATTGGCCGGAGGCGCGTTTCCTGATCTGGGGACGCACGCCCGCGCGGGCATTGGAATTGGCCGGCATCGCGCAGGCTGCCGGCTTGCGGGCCGAGGCGACCGCGGATCGCGAAGACCTGTGCCGGCGCGCGGATATCCTGATCACCACCACCCCCGCGACAGCGCCCTTGTTCGAGGCCGGATGGATCCGGGGCGGCGCGCATATCACCGCCGTCGGATCGGACAGCCCCGACAAGCAGGAACTGCCGGTGGCGCTGCTGGCCTCGGCGGCGCTGATCGTCGCGGACGAGCGCGCCAATGCGTTGCGCAACGGCGAATGCCGCGCCGCCCTTCACGCCGGCGCCATCGCGCCGGATGCCATTGTCGAGCTTGGCACGATCCTGGAGAGTGGTGCCCCCGAACGCCGGGAATCGGACATCACCATCGCCGATCTGACCGGGGTGGCGGTTCAGGATCTCGCGCTGGCAACCTTCCTGTTCGACCGCGCGTCGCCCGCCGGGCATGAACGCTCCGGCGGCGGGGAGAGCCCCGACAGGGGCCAGACATAGCATGGCTACCGAACGCCGCGCCCCGGATGGCTATCCCGCGGAATATCCGCCCCGAGCAAGGACCCCCGCCATGCCCGCCGACCAAGCCTCCCTCCCCGCCATCACCGCGGCCTCGCTGCGCGCGCTGCGTCGCATCCGGGGCCATATCCACCGAACGCCGCTGCTTGGCGCGCTCGAACTCGGCGCGCGCTACCGCTGCGATCTGCGGTTCAAGGCGGAGAATTTCCAGCGTAGCGGCTCGTTCAAGGTGCGCGGCGCCTTCGCCAAACTGACGGCGCTGGCCGAGCTCGGCCACCATGGCCCGCTGATCACCGCCTCCTCGGGCAACCATGGCATGGCCGCCGCCATCGCCGCGACAACACTCGGGCGGCGGTTGCGCATCGTGCTGCCCGAAACCGTCCTGCCGATCAAGCTCGAGCGCATCCGCAGACTGGGGGCCGAGATCATCCTGCACGGGCGCGAATCCGGGTCGGCCGAGGCGCATGCCGCCGCGCTCGCCCGATCGGAAGGCTGGACCTATCTCTCGCCCTATAACGATCTCGATGTCATTGCCGGCCAGGGCACGATCAGCCTCGAATTGCTGGACGATTTACCGCGCATCGACACGGTTTTCGTCGCCATGGGCGGCGGTGGCCTGATCAGCGGCATCGGTTCGGTTCTGAAAACGATCAGCCCGAGCACGCGCGTCATCGGGTGTGCGGCGGCCCATGACGCGGCCCTGCACGCCTCGATCGAAGCGGGCCAGGTGGTGGAGGTCGCGTCCCTGCCGACGCTTGCCGATGGCGTCGGCGGCAGCATCGAACCGGGCGCGATCACGGTTCCGATCGCGCGCGCGGTCATCGACCGCGTCGTGGTGTGCTCGGAGGCGGACATCATCGGAGCGCTTCGATCCCTGGCGATCGATGAGCACCAGCTCGTGGAAGGCGCCGCGGCACTGGCGCTCGCCGGCTTCATCAAGATGGCCGGGGAGATCGAGGGTGCGGTGAATGTCGTCGTCCTCTGCGGAGCGAACTTCGATTACGCGAAAGTCCACCAGTTGATTGGCGAGGGATAGCCAGCGGCGGCGACGCCCAGGCGATGTTCCGGCATTAGAGCGGTTTCCGATCTCTCAATCAGATCGACCGCTCTATCTTCTTGGTTTGTCGCATTTTCGCTTGCGCGGACCTTCGGTTCTTGACGCGAACCGATACCCACCCCTGCCTTCGCAGGGGCATGCTTCGCTCGAAAATGCTCTAGCCAATGACCCGGGATTCGCCGGTTTCCGCCGCCAGTTCGCGATGGATTTCCCCGGCCATCCAGTCGCGAAAGGCGATGATGTCCGGATTATAGGCCTTCGTCCTGGGGTAGACGATGTAATAGGCGCCATCGGAGCGAAGCCGTTGCGGCAAGGCGACCATTAGCGTGTGTTTTTCGATTTCCGGGCGGACGAGAAACGTCGGCAACAGGGCGATGCCAAGGCCGGAAGCCGCCGCCTCGATCATCAGCGAGTAATGCTCGAAGCGTGGACCGGCGAAACCATTGATACCGGTTGTTCCGGTCCGGGCCAGCCACTGGTTCCAGGCATCCGGCCGGGTGGTGTGCTGCAGCAGGACGTGGTGCGCGAGGTCGGCCGGCCCGGCGATCGGCGTTTGCTCCAGCAATGCCGTGGAGGCGAGCACGCTCAATTCCTCGTCCATCAGGTAGGTGACATGGGCATCGGGCCAATTCGCATCGCCATAATGGATAACCAGATCGACGGTATCTTCCTCGAAGCGGAAAGGTCGGATCTTGGTAACGATATTGATCTCGGTCGTCGGCCGGAAGCGGATGAAATCGCCGAGCCGGGGCATGAGCCAGCGCGTGCCGAAGGTCGGCAGCACGCCGATGGTCAGCGTCCCCGCGGCCTGACCGTCGGTCATCAGCCGCATCGCCGAAAGCCGCGTGCGATGCAGAATATCGGCGACGTCCCGCGCGTATTCCTCTCCCAGTTTGGTGAGATGGAGCCGCTGGCGCTCGCGGGTAAACAGGCGGCATTTCAGCAGCAGCTCCAGCCCCGAAATCTGCCGCGAAACCGCGCTCTGGGTGACGTTGAGCTCGCTGGAGGCACGGCTGACCGACCCATGCCGGGCAACCGAATCGAAGCACAGAAGCGCGGTCATCGAGGGAAGGTATCGGTTCAAGATCACCTTAACTTGTTGCCTTTTTCGAATGATCTTCGTGAGGGATAAGCACTTTACCTCACAAAGATCAGCGCGTTAGATTGTTGTGATAAGCTCAAACACCCCTGAATAACATCCTAAACCGGGGTAGAAAAACAAAAATATGCATGATCTGGCTTCAAGGCGCCGGCTCTTGCAATGGGAGGGAGATCCGATGAGGCATCAATTTCTTGCGAAAAACGCAACACTTTCCGCGGGCCTGTTCATCGGCCTGCTCGCCGGCTTTCCCGGTGTCGCTCTCGCGCAGCCCAAACCCGTGCCGGAGATCGATTTCGTCACCTGGCCGGCGGCCAAATACCAGCACTATTACGAGAGTTCGAACTACATCGCCGAGCAATGGCGCAAGCTCGGGGTCAAGGTGAAGCTCAACCCGGTGAACTTCCCCAACCCGATGCTGGCCATGTGGTTCAAGGATCACCAGTTCGACGCCATCCTCTCGGTGCTCTCGGGATCGCCTTCGCGGCTTGAGCCCGATTTCTTCACCAACGCCCAGTTCAACTCGAAGAGCGCCGGTCCCGGCGACTGGAACGTCGGCAGCTTCGCCCATGCGCAGATCGATCTGCTTGGGAACCAGCAGGTCAAGGTCTACGAGACCGAGGTGCGGCGCGCCCTGATCCACAAGATGCAGGAGGTTCTCGCCGACGAGCAGCCCGAAGGCCTCATTTCCTCGGTCGTCAACACGACGGCGATGAATACCGACACAGCCGCGATCGAGGGGTTCGAGCCGTCCGCGGATGGCATCCGCTCGATCTGGAATCTCATCCGGCTCGAATCGAAGCGGCCGCAGAAACTGGTTCGCCTCGGCTGGACGATCGACCAGTCGAGCTGGAACCCGATCACCGCCCGAACGCTGGAAGACATCGAGCGGCTCGGCCTGGTCTACGACCGGCTGCTGGTTGTCGGCACGGACGGCCAGATGCGCAACTGGGCTGCCGAAGACGTCAAGATCGTCGATCCCGTGACGATCGAGGTCAAGCTCAAGGAAGGCCTGACCTTCGCCGACGGCAAGCCGGTGACCGCCGAGGACGTACGCTTCTCCTTCGAATTCCTCCAGAAAAACGAAGCCGTGTTCTACAAGAAGTTTCTGGAGAAGATCGCCTCGATCGAGACCAGCGGCACCCATGGTATCCGCTTCAAGCTGATCGAGCCGCACGCCCCGTTCCTGCTCAACGCGCTGGGCCAGGTCTTCATCCTGCCCAAGCATATCTGGTCCGACATCGTGACGCGCGAAAACCTCAAGCAGGCGCAGGATTTCCGCAACGTGCCGCCGCTTGGCAGCGGTGCCTATCGCCTCCGCCACTGGAAAGAGGCCCAGGAAGCCTATTTCGAGCGCAACGAAAAGCATTTCTCGAAGCCGAAATCGGATCTTGCGATGATCGTCTTCGGGTCCGCCGAGGTGCTCGCGGCGTCGCTGAAGAAGGGGGATCTCGACGTCTCGCTGCAGCCGCTGGTGCCAACCGTGATCGACGAGTTCAAGAAAGAGAAGAGCCTGCGTCTCTTCCGCACGCAGTCGAACGGCTACATGTCCGTGCGCTACAACGTCGCCAGGGCCCCCTTCAACAACAAGGCGTTCCGGCAGGCGCTCTCCCAGGCGATCCCGTATGAGGCGATCATCACGGAGGTGCTGAATGGCGATGGCGGGCGCACCGCGGCGGCGATCACCCCGGCGAACAGCTACTGGCACAACGACAAGATCAAGCCGGTGGAATTCTCGATCGAAAAGGCGCGCGCGACGCTGAAAGCCGCCGGCTTCTCCTGGGCAGCGGATGGCGCCTTGCTGGCCCCAGCACCCTGAACGGGGCTTTGCCTGAAGCGTATCCGGGCGGCGTGAAGGCATGCCGCCCGTTTCCCTGTCGTCAGGGCTCGCCTCTGCCCCGTCGTCCCCTCCTCATGCTCAGTCCCGGACATGCTCGCAGCCATTTCGCTCACCAAGACCTATCCGGCGCGGGTGGGCTTTGCCCTGCCGTGGCATCGCCCGGAGCCGGTGGCTGCCGTCCGCAACGCGAACCTTTCCGTCTCGCCGGGCGAGGTACTCGGGATCATCGGCCAGAGCGGCAGCGGCAAATCGACGCTCGGTCGCATGCTGGTCGGCCTTGAGGCCCCGACCTCGGGCGCGGTTACGGTTGATGAAGAACACGCCAGCGCGCTGATCTCGCGGGATCGCAAGGCCTTCTACCGCCGGGTTCAAATGGTGTTTCAGGACCCTTACGGCTCGATCAACCCGCAACACGACGTTTTCGAAACGATCACGCGGCCGCTGCGCTATCAGGGCGAGCGCGACGAAACCGCCCTCCGCGCCCGCGCGCTCGAGATGCTCGACCGCGTCGGGCTACGCCCGGCCTCGCGCTACATCGATGCCCATCCGCACCGGTTGTCGGGCGGACAGCGCCAGCGGCTGTGCATCGCCCGGGCGATGATCCTGAACCCGCGCTACCTCGTCGCCGACGAGCCGATCTCGATGCTCGATGTGTCGATCAAATGGGATATCATTCGCCTGCTCAAACGGCTGGTGCGCGAGGAAGGCCTCGCGCTGATCTACATCACCCACGATCTGGCGACGGTCCGCACGCTCTGCCACCGTGTGGCGATCATGCGCGCCGGCGAGATCGTCGAGGCCGGACTGGTCGACGCGGTGCTGGACGGCGCGCACCACGCGTACACGCGCGCGCTGATCGCGGCCTGCCCCTCGGGCGGTGCCGAGCTGGAGATGCGGGCATGACCGGCTTCATCCTCCGCCGGCTTGGCTTCATGGCACTGACGCTGTTCGTCATGGCGAGCGCGATGTTCTTCCTGTTCCGCCTCCTGCCAGGCGATCCGACCGCGACGGTGATCAGCCCGGCCCTGCATCCGGATGCGCAGGCGGTGCTGAAAGCGCGCTTCGGGCTCGACAAGCCGCTCTGGCAGCAATACCTCGCCTATATCATCAACATGGCGCGGTTCGATTTCGGCTATTCCTTCGAAACCGCACGCCCCGTCACCGAGATGATCGGCGAGCGGCTGGCGAACACGCTGCTGCTGCTGCTGCCCTCGCTGATCGCGGCCTATGTCGTTGGCGCGCTGATCGGCGCCTTCGTCGCCTGGCGCCGCGCCGGCGTGCTCGATACCATCGTGGTGACCCTGGCAACGGCCCTGCAATCCGCACCGGTCTTCTGGGTCGGCATGATGGCGATCCTCTACTTCTCGCTCCATCTCGATCTGTTCCCGGTCGGCCATATCGTCACGCCCGGCCGGCAGATGGCGCCCGGCCTGATGGGCTATCTCGATCCGGATGTGCTGCACCATCTGGCGTTGCCGTTCCTCGTCAACTTCGCCTACCAGCTTTGTTTCCCCCTGCTCTTGATGCGGACCTCGATGCTCGCGACGATCGGCGAGGATTTCATCGATCTGGCGCGCATGAAGGGCCTCTCCGAGCGCAAGGTGCTGCTCCACCACGCGATGCGCAACGCCTTGCTGCCGCTCGCGACCACCCTGCCGATGCTGCTGGGATGGGCGGTCGCCGGCTCGGTGGTGATCGAGACCGTCTTCTCCTGGCCCGGTCTCGGGCTGCTGATGGTCGGAGCGGTCGAACGCAACGACTACCCGGTGGTGCAGGCCTGTTTCATGCTTTCCGCCCTGCTGACCGTGCTCGGCACCTTCGTCGCTGACCTCCTCTACGGGGTCCTCGACCCCCGCATCGTCTACGAGTGAGCCCATGCGTCTCGTGATCGCCACCAGCCGCCAGTTCTTTCAGACCGTGACCGCGACCCGGGCCGGACAGATCGCGCTCGCGATCTGCGTTCTCTGCCTGCTGACCGGGTTGCTGGCACCGTGGATCGCGCCGTTCGATCCGCTTCAGAAGCACTATGAAGGCGGCAAGCTGCTGCGCCTTTCGCCCCCGACCTGGAAACATTGGCTCGGCACCACCTCGCTCGGCCGGGACATTTTCAGCCAGATGATCTGGGGCGCGCGGCCGGCCCTCCTGGTCGGGCTGATCGTGGCCTTCGGTTCGGCGATCATCGGCGCGAATATCGGGCTCATCGCCGGGTATTTCGGTGGCCGGCTCGATAACATCCTGATGCGCTTCACCGATATCGTGATGGGCGTGCCTTTCCTGCCCTTCGTGATCGTGATGCTTGCGGTCGTCGGCAAGGGGCTCCCGAGCCTGATCCTGGCGATGACGCTGATCATGTGGCGGGCGAGCGCGCGCATCATCCGCGCGCAGGTGCTCTCGCTCAAGGAAATGCCCTTCGTTTCCGCCGCGCGGATCACCGGCGGCTCGGATCTCGCCATCCTCTACCGCGAAATCGCGCCCAACATCGTACCGCTGGCGCTGGTCAACATGGCGTTCACCCTCGCCTGGGCGATCACCACCGAGGCCAGCATCGGCTTTCTCGGCTTCGGCGATCCGAATGTGATCAGCTGGGGCTCGATCATCTACGATGCCTTCGCCTCGCAGGCGATGTATCGCGCGCCGTGGTGGGTGGCCCCGCCCGGATTTGCGATCATGGTGCTGGTCTCCGCCGTCTACCTCGTCGGACGCGAATACGAACGCGTCGCCAACCCGCGCCTCGGAGGCCACTGAGATGGTGACCAGCAGGCATGCGAACCCGGCGGAAACCCCGCCCCTCCTGACGCTCGAAAACCTCGACGTCAGTTTCACGAGCGCGCGCGGCGAGGCAAATGCCGTTCAGGGCGTCAGCCTCGCGATCCCCGCGAATACGATCTACGGGCTCGTGGGCGAGTCCGGGTGCGGCAAATCGACGCTGCTGAAGGCGATCATCCGGGTGATGGCGAGCAATGCCCGCATCTCAAGCGGCAGGATACTGTTTCGGGGACGGGACCTTGTCGGCCTCCCCGAGCCCGCCATGCGCAAGATCCGCTGGCGACACCTTGCCATGATCACGCAAAGCGCGATGAACGCGCTCAACCCGGTGCGGCGCGTCGGCGAGCAGATCATCGAGGCGATCCGCGAGCACGAGGCCGTGTCCCGGAACGAAGCGCGGGAGCGGGCCGGCGCGATGCTGGAACGTGTCGGCGTCAACCCCGCCAGGATGGATGACTACCCGCATCAATTCTCGGGCGGGATGCGCCAGCGCGCGCTGATCGCCATGGCGCTCGCGCTCGGCCCGGAGCTTGTTCTGGCCGATGAGCCGACGACCTCGCTGGATGTCATCGTGCAGGACGAGATCTTCCGCGAGATCAGGCGCCTGCAGGCCGAACGGGGGTTCTCGATGATCCTCGTCACGCATGATATCGCGCTCGTCCAGCGCCACTGTAAACGCGTCGCCGTGATGTATGCCGGCGAGATCGTCGAGGAAGGCCCGGTCGAAGCGGTGCTTTCCGCCGGCGCGCATCCCTATACGCTCGGCCTCAGGAACGCGGTGGCGCGCCTCGACACCAAGCGCGAACCGATCGCCATTCCCGGCCAGCCGCCGGATCCGTTCGCTCCCGAGCCCGGCTGCGCCTTCGCGCCGCGATGCCCCTTCGCGCTCGAAAAATGCCGCCGCGACAAGCCGGCGCTGGCCGAGATCTCGTCAAGCCATGAAGTTTCATCCGGCCATTCCGCCGCCTGCCACCGTTCGGGCGAGCGCGCCGCGCTCTCGGAGCAGGCGCGCCATGCCGAAACCTGGGATCGCCTGACACCCTCATCCACCCTCTGACATCCTCATCACGCGAAAAATGGAACGCACCATGTCATATTTTGCCTATGCCAATCTCATCGATATCGACCGCATCCGCTCGATGGCGCCGAGCGCGAAGCCATTGGGCATCATGACCCTGCCGGGCTATCGCCTCGCCTTCGCGTTTTGCCAGGGCCGCGACATGGGCGGCGCGACGCTCGCAAAGGACCCGACCGCAACGCTCTATGGCATCAACTACGAAATGAGCGACGAGGATGCCGCCGCGATGGACAAGGCCTCCCTCACCCACCTGGGAAAATGGCAGCGGATGCCGGTAACGGTCTACGATGCGGCGGGCAAGGCATACGAAACCACGACCTATTTTATCCCCAATGCCGAGGATGGCCCGTTTCCGCCGCCGCTCGAAAGCTACGTTCTGCCGATGCGCAAGGGCATGGAAGCTTTCGGCTTCCCGCCCGCGTATCGCCAGCAGATCGAGGCCGTCCTGCAGCCGGGCGCGTAGCGCGGCAAATGCATCGGCTTTGTCCGCCTTTGATGGGGGCCATTTGATGTAATCTGGAGCGGTTGATTCGCCAGCCACCGGCGAACCGCCTGCGCCAGAAAGCCGGAGATGGAGACGCCAGACCGGACCCGCACCGCCGAGCCCGGAACGCATCGCAAGATCATCCATATCGATATGGATGCGTTCTTTGCCTCGGTCGAGCAACGCGACAATCCCGATTTGCGCGGCAAGCCGGTCGCGGTTGGCGGCGGCGGCGAGCGCGGCGTTGTCGCGGCCGCAAGCTACGAAGCCCGGAAGTTCGGCGTCCGCTCCGCGATGCCGTCGGTTACCGCGCGGCGCAAATGCCCCGAGCTGATTTTCGTCAAGCCGCGGTTCGACGCCTACCGCGCGGTCTCGCAGCAGATCCGGGCGATTTTCGCGGAACACACCGCGATCATCGAACCGCTCTCGCTCGACGAGGCCTATCTCGATGTGACCGAAAACCTGCAAAACATCGCCACCGCCACCGAGATCGCCGAAGCCATCCGGGCCAGGATCCGCGCCGAAACCGGGCTTACCGCCTCCGCCGGGGTCTCCTACAACAAGTTTCTGGCGAAACTCGCCTCCGACCATCGCAAGCCCGACGGCATCTTCGTCGTGACACCGAAAACCGGCCCTGCCTTTGTCGAACCCCTGCCGATCGGTCGGTTTCACGGCATCGGCCCGGCCACCGCCGCGCGGATGAACACACTCGGTATCGAAACCGGCCTCGATCTCCGCGCCCAGCCGCTCGCGCTCCTCGAACAGCATTTCGGAAAATCCGGCCGGTTCTTCTACTGGATTTCCCGGGGCATCGACGAGCGGCCGGTGCAGCCCGACCGGATCCGGAAATCGATTGGCGCGGAGGATACGTTTTTTGTCGATATTTTCACCTTCGAGGCCGCGCGCGAGGGATTGCTGCCGAGCATCGAAAAAGTCTGGCGGCATTGCGAGCGCACCGGAACCCGCGGGCGCACCGCCACCTTGAAGGTCAAATACGCCGATTTCCAGCAGATCACCCGGAGCAGAACCCTCCCCGTGGCCATCGCCAGCCAGAAGGAACTCGAATGGCTCGGACTGGCCTTGCTCGCGCCGCTGTTCCCGAGCGACAGGGCCTTCCCGACCAACAAGGGCATCCGCCTGCTCGGGATGACGCTCTCGACCCTGGGCACCGAGCCTCACCCGAGCGAAGGCCAGTTCGCCCTCCCGATCTAGAGCGGTTTCCGATCTGCCTCGATCAGATCGACCGCTCTATCTTGTTGTTCTGTTGAATTTTCCTTCGATGAACCGGCGTCCACTTCATCGTGAAAATGCTCTAGGGTCCGGCCCCATTGATTTCAGTTCGTGGCCAAAAAGGCGTCAATCCGCTGCTATGCCTGAAAACTTGCGGAAGGTTGGGCGGAGGCCATGCTGGCTCTCCGGCTTGACGTCCGGCCGGGTCAGCGGTGACGAGCCCTGCAAACCGCGTTCGCCGGGCTGAGCCGGAGAGCCCGGACAATTTCGGCCCGACTATTTGGGCGAAGCCCCGAGCGGGCCGAGAACGCCGGTTTCCCGCGCCTCGGCGCGTTTGCGCAGCCGCGATTCCGCGAGTTCGCCTTGCGATTCGAGGATCGGGTACGCCACCGAGGTCAAATGCCCGTTGATGCGCTTGAGATCGCGGATGATATCGAGGTGGATGGCGCTGGTTTCGATGGATTCGGGGCGGCCGTCTTTCAGCCGCGCGAAGTGGTTGGCGGCGGCATCGCGCTCGGCCGAGCGGGTCACGACCTTGTCCTCGAACAGCCGGCGCGCCAGCGCCACATCCCGCGTCGCGAACACATTGAGCGCGAGGCGCATGGTATCCATCACCCGGGCGTGGAAATTCTGGATATCGAGCAGCCCCTCGCGCGAGAAGGAATAGCCGTTCTTGGCTTTCTTGGCCGCCAGCTCCATCAGGTTCTTGTCGACGATATCGCCGATATGCTCGAGGTTCATCGTGAAGGTGAGGATCTCGATGTAGCGCTGGCTTTCCTCATCCGACATCTCGGCCTTGGAGGCCTGCACGAGATAGAGCTTGATCGCCTCGTGCAGCTTGTCGACCGCATCATCCATGGTTTCAACCGCGCGGATGGCGTTGATATCGTTGCCTTCGAGCGCCGTCAGCGCGCTGCGCAGCATGTCCGCCACCCGCTCGCCAAGTCCGAGGGTTTCGCGTAGCGCGCAGGCCATGGCCTCCGAGGGGTTGTCGAGCACGGTCGGATCAAGATGGCGCGGCGCGACCTCCGAAATTGTGGGCGCATCGGGGACATAGCGCTCCAGCAGCGCCGTGAGCGGTTTGAGCATCAACAGCCCGACGAGTGCGATCACCAGGTTGAACAGCATATGCGCGGTTACCACCAGCCTTGCCGGATCGTCGATCAGGCTGCCGAGCCCGCGCGCGACAAGCACCGCAAACGGCAGCGCCACCAAGGCGCCCAGCCCGCGCAGCAACAGATTGCCGAGCACCATCCTTCGTCCGGCGACCGGACCTTGCGCCAGCGCCGTCATCGGCGTGATCGCCCCGCCGATATTGGCCCCCAGCAGCAGCGTCATGACCCGGGAGATGAAGCTCACCAGGCGCTCCACCGGAAAGA
>CAZNAT010000019.1:0-13636 GCA_964571245.1 uncultured Methylobacterium sp. | reverse complement strand
CCAGGGTCGCCAGCACATCGCGGACTAGCCAGGAGTCGCGCATTTCCGAGGCCGCGCCGGTCAATTGCTGCAGCGCCAGCAGCATCAACCCGAGCCCGATGAAAACCCGCCCGACGCCCTTTGCCCGATCCGTGCCGCGCGAGAGGAAAACCACCACCCCGAAGGCAGCGAAAACCGGCCAGAGCGAGGCGATCTTGAACGCAAGCAGTTGCGCGGCGATCGTGGTGCCGACATCGGCGCCGAACATCACCGCCAGCGCCGCCGACAGCCCGATCAGCCCGCGGCCGGCGAAGGAGCCGACGATCATCGCCACCGCCGTGCTCGACTGCAGCATCACCGCCGCGATCACGCCGCTGCCGAACGCGCTCCAGCGGTTGCGCAAGGCTGACGTCAGCAGCCGCCGCAATTCCGGGCCGAGCGCGCGCGTCACGCCGGTCCGCACCATCCGGATGCCCCAGATCAGCAACGCCACGCTGCCAACCAGCAGCAGGAGGATTTGCGTTCCCGCCATGCTTCGATAACCCTCGAACCCAGAAGTACAAAGTCCGGGTATCCAGGATCGGAATCAAGATAGCCGGCTTATCAAGGTGGCGCGGTTCGACTTTCGTTGCAACGGGTAATTTTCAAGGCGCCCAGGCCCTGGCGAGCCGGGTGGTGACGCCCTCCAGCACGGCGCTCCCGACATTGGCAAAGGCCAGCCGGAGATGCGTCTCCTGCCCCGGCCCGAAATACGGCCCCGGCAGCCCGAGAATGCCGAATTCGCTCGCCAGCCGCTGCGCGACGAGCCCGGCCCGTTCCCCCGGATACGGATGCGCGGCATAGGCGAAATATGCCCCGACCGAATCGAGCCGCCAGCCGGAAAGCGGGGCAAACGCCGCCCGGCACGCCGCCGCGCGCTGCTGCAGGTCGGCACGCTGCGCCTCGCGCCAGTCGCGCATGCCGTCGATCGCCCAGGCGACGACGCGCTGCGCCGGCCGCGCCGGGCAGATCTGGACGCTATCGAGGATCTTGGCGATCTCCCCGATCACCGCAGGCTCGGCGACCAGCGCCCCGAGACGATGGCCGGGGATCGCATAGGCCTTCGAGAACGAATAAAGCTGGATCAGCGTCGCGCCCCAGTCGGCATCCGCAAACAATTCGTGCGGCCGCCCGTGGGTTTTGGGCAGGAAATCGCGGTAGGTCTCGTCGAGCACCAGCGCGATGCCGTGCCGGCGCGCGAGCGCGGCAAAGGCGTGGATGACCGCCGGCGGGTAGATCGCCCCCGTCGGATTGTTCGGCGACACCAGCACGATCGCCCGGACCGAGGCATCGATCAGCGCCTCGGCGTCTTCCACCTCGGGCACAAACCCGCTCTCGGCGCGGCACGGCAGGGCTCGGGCCGAAATCCCGAGCATATCGAGCGTCATCTTGTGATTGAAATACCAGGGCGTCGGCAGGAGGACGGTGTCGCCGGCCCCGGCCAGCGCCATCATGGTGACGACAAAAGCCTCGTTGCAGCCCGAGGTGATGGCGATCGCGCCTTCGGGGATCCGCGCGCCATAAACCTGCGAGATCTCGGCGCCATAGGCCTCACGCAGTACGGCGTCGCCAAGGATCGCGCCGTAGCGGGTGGCCTCGCCCTCCCCGGCCGCCGCGGCCAACCGGTCGAGCATCGCCTGCGGCGGCGGTGAACCGGGCACCGCCTGGCTGAGATCGATCATCGGGCCATGGCGCCCGTCGTAGGCCGCTTTCCAGCCTTGTGCTTCGGGAATAGGGGGGGATGCCACCGCGAGCACGCGGGGGTTAAGACGGAGAGACTGGGGAGCCACGGTCATCCTCGAAAAATGCGTTGGTGCTGATCTTAGCTCGCATACCCGCCGGAGCAATCCGGATTTGCGGCTTTTTAGGAAACGGCGCGTGGAGGGCCGCATCTTGACCGCGATCAATTCGCCGCGCGCCAAAATCGGTCATCATTCCAGGATATCAGGGAGGATGCATCATGAAGGTGAGCTTTACACTGGCGGCGGCGGCCGCAGTTCTCGTCGCGGTTCCGGCAGCGGCCCAATCGCGGCAGCCGCGGTGCGAATTGCGCGCCGAGCGTTCCGAAATCGTCCGCGACTGCCATGTCATCGTCGGCTATAGCGAGGGCAAGCGCGTCGGCGCATTCCGGGTTGCCGATGGGTTTGACCGCAAGGAAATCGGCACCACCGCAGCCTGCACGCTCAACGAACGCTACCACCGCGAGCTCGGCCGGATCATCCGCCCGAACAAGGTGGCCCTTGGCAAGCGAACCTTCACGCTGTCACCGGACTGCCTGAGTTCGACCGTCAAATGAAACGGCGGGACACCGAAAGCTTCTGACGGATTGACCTTGGCGACAGGCATGCGATCCTCCGCCCTCAACGGGAGGAGATCGCCATGCCGCCTCGCCTATTGCCATCCGGTTTGTTGCCGCGCCGCTTCTTGTTATCTGGTTTGTTGCGATCTCACTTGATGTTTCCGGCGGCATTCGCGGCGGCGCTGCTGTTTGCCGCGCCCGCCCTCGCCGATGCCTGCCTGGGCCCGATCGCGCGCGCGCCCTCACTTGGCCTCTTGCTCAACGCTTTTCTTGGCCCCCTCCCCGGCCTTGCTGCGCCGGATGGCACGCCAATCCGGCGCGCGGCGCTGTCATCCGGCGAGGTGAAGATCACCTACATCGGCCATGCCACCTTCACCATCACGAGCCCCGGCGGCGTGGTCGCCGCCACGGATTACAACGACTACGTCCACCCGCACGCGCCGCCGGACATCGCGACGATGAACCACGCGCATTCCACGCATTTCACGCACCGGCCGAACCCCGCGATCAAGCACGTGCTGCGCGGCTGGGCGCATCAGGGCAAACCGCCCGCCTTCGACGTGCAGGAGCGCGACATGCGCGTGCGCAACGTGCCGACCAACATCCGCGATGGCGGCATGACCGAGTTTTCCGGCAACTCGATCTTCATTTTCGAGGCCGCGGGGCTGTGCGTCGCGCATCTCGGCCACCTGCATCACACGCTGACGCCGGAGCATCTCAAGGCCATCGGCCAGGTGGATATCGTGTTTGCGGCGGTCGATGGCTCCTGGACGCTCGATCACGCGGGGATCATCGAGGTCATCGGCCAATTGCAGCCCAAGATCGTCATTCCCATGCATTATTTCAGCGAAAGCGTGCTGGAGCGCTTCCTGTCGCGCCTGAGCGGGAAAGCCGATGTCGAGCGGGTTCCGAGTGATTCGCTCGTCGTCTCACGTGCAAATTTGCCAAAACAAATGGCAATAAAGGTGCTTATCGGGCGATGATATTTGCGCTCACGCAATTTATATCCAGTACATGAACCCGATCGCCCTTTCCGCACTCCCCCAGACACCCCGCATGCCCGTTCTCTTCATCGGGCACGGCAGCCCCATGCACGCGATCGAGGACAGCGTCTTCGCCCGCGCCTGGCAGGCGATGGGGGCCAGCCTGCCAAGGCCGGCAGCCATCCTCGTGATTTCCGCGCATTGGATGACACGCGGCGCCAGCCTGGTGCATATCGGCGCCCGCCCGCGCACCATCCATGATTTCGGCGGCTTCCCGCGCGCCTTGCACGAGATGCAGTACCCGGCGCCGGGCGCGCCCGAGGCGGCCGCCGCGACGCTGGAACTGCTTCATCGCCACCACGCCGAGGCCGATGGCGAATGGGGCCTCGACCACGGCGCCTGGTGCGTTCTGGCGCATCTCTATCCGAATGCCGATGTGCCGGTCTATCAGCTTTCGCTCGACCTCTCGCGGCCGCTGAAGGACCATCTCGCGCTCGCAACCGAATTGCGGGCCTTGCGGGCACGCGGGGTGCTGATCGTCGGCTCCGGGAACATTGTCCATAACCTGATGGCGACCCAGCGCGGGGCCGCGCCGTTTGACTGGGCGCGGGAATTCGACACCGCCGTCGCCGATGCGATCATGAACCGCGATTTTGCCGCTCTGGCGGAACTCAAGCCGCGCGATGCGCTGTTCAACGCCTGCCACCCGACGATCGAGCACTATCTGCCGTTGCTCTATACGCTCGGCGCGGCGGAGGATGTGGATACCCCGAGCTTCTTCACCGAAGGGATCGAGAGCGGCGCGCTGTCGATGCGCTCCGTGCTGCTGACCTGAGCGGATCTCAGGTTAGCTTTCAGCATTCCCAGACAGCGTCGGGCCGGGCAAACCCGCCGGGGCCGATGCCTTTGCGCATTTTTACGATGAAGTGGACATCGGTTCGCGTCAAGAACCGAAGGTCCGCGCAAGCGAAAATGCGACAAACCAAGAAGATAGAGCGGTCGATCTGATCGAGGCAGATCGGAAACCGCTCTAGGCGGCCAGATCGAGAAACTCCTGGCTGATCTTGGCCTCGAAGGCGATACCGGCAAAACCGCCGGAAACCCAGACGACGGCACCCTTGACCACCAGGCCCGAGGACAGCTCGACCTGGATCTTCTGGCGGACGCGCAACTCTTCGGACGCCTCGATCTTCACGCCGGTTTCCGAGATGTCCACCAGATGCGTCTGGCTGCGCTTGCCGTTGCTGAGCACGACGGCGGCCTGACGGGTGGCATGACGGGTCGCCGCGCGCCGCTCGCTGACGTCATTGGTGACATTGGTCAGGAAGGCATCCACGGAGCGCGAGAGTTCGCCGGCAACATTGGAAAGTTCGGCGGCGGTCGTGCGCAGGCGCTGCGATTCGGTGTTGGTCTGGTCGATCGCCCCGGTGATATCCGCCACATTGGCCGAAGCCCGCTCCGACCCGCTCGAGGCGAGGGCGATCGATTTGGAGATCTCGAGCGTTGAGGCCTCTTGTTGCTCGACCGCGGCGGCAATCGCCATCGTCCGCCCCTCGATTTCGGAGACGGTGCCGGTAATCGCCTGGATCGACAGCACCGCCTGCTGCGTCGCGGCCTGGATGGCGGTGATCTGCATCGAGATTTCCTCGGTCGCTTTGGCGGTCTGGCCGGCCAGGGTCTTGACCTCGGAGGCAACGACGGCGAAGCCCTTGCCGGAATCTCCGGCCCGTGCCGCCTCGATCGTGGCATTGAGCGCGAGGAGGTTGGTCTGCTCGGCGATGTTCGAGATGATGCCGACGATATCGCCAACCCGGTTGGCCAGCTCGGCGAGGCCTGAAACATCGCGGTCGGTCGCACGGGCCATTTCCATCGCCTGCGTGACACAGGCGCTGGCCTTGTGAACCTGGGTCGAGATTTCGCGGCTCGCCGAGGTCAATTCGCCGGCTGCCGCCGAAACCAGGCCGACATTCGACGAGGATTCGGCGGAAGCTTCCTTCGCGGCAGCCGCGCCGTTCGAGGCCCTCGACGCGATATCGTTGAGGGTAGCCGAACTCGCCTGCATCGTGACAAGCTCGGTCTCGAGCGAGGAGCTTACGCTGCCGATCAGGCCCCGGAAATGCGCAATAAGAGCCTCGATCCGCTTCTGGCGCTCGATTTCCCGGTTGCGCTCGCTGCGGGTCTGCGTTTCAAGCCGCGCCCGCTCGCTGGCGTTTTCGCGAAACACCATCACCGCCCGCGCCATTTCGCCTACCTCGGTCTTGAGCCGCGCCTCGGGCATCTCGACCCCCATGTTGCCGCCAGCAAGGCTGAGCATGGCATCACGCAGCCGCAGGATCGGGCGTGTGACCATGCTGGCGACAAGATAGAACCCGACGCCGGTCAGCAGGACCAGCGTGATGCCGGCCGTGATCTGCACCCAGACCGCGAACACACCGATTTTTTCCGCCTTGACCAGTTGCTCGTCGACCTCGCGGATCTGGATCTTGATCAGTTCGTCGATCTTGTCGGTCAACGGATCAATGATGACATCGAACTCCTTCTCGGCGACGATTTTGAGCGCGGCGGCGTCCTTGGCGCGCATCAGCGCGGCAAGCCGGGCGATGAAGGCATCGGATTTCACCATCAGGCCTTCGTATTCGCCGACCAGCTTTCGTTCTTCGCTGTCGAGCGGGCTGCTCTTGTACGCCTGCCAGTGGGCGCGGATCGCCTCGGCGGCTTTCGTCAGGGCATTCTCGCCTTCCTGGAAGGTCATCGTCCCCGCCGCCACCTTGTTGGTGCTCCCGACAATGGTCAACGCATAGGCATCCGAAACGCCCTTGAGGGCAACGAGCGGCTTGACATGGTCGTTGCTCATCCCCGCGATATTCTCGTTCAGGGCGCGGATGGAAAAGAAATCGGCGGCAATGGCACCGGCAGCGGCGAATGTGAGGACCAGCAATACCGATTGGAGCGAACGGCGAATTGAGAGCGACATGGCAATCTCCTCAGGAATAAAATCAGAGATTGCGTATCTAGAGTTGATTTTGAGTTAATTAAATCAACTCTAGATTGATTTTTGTTGAGCGAAAACCGCAACCTGCCGTTCTCTTCCACGGGAGGATTACATTAGATTTTCCTGCTATTTTCCGAACCGCGAGAAGGTCATGTCGGGCGCGGACATATTGTGGCGCGACGGCATGTAGCGCCCGGCCCAGAATTCCGTGGTCTCGCCGCCCTTGTAATCCAGAATATGTTCCTCGCCCCAACGCGTCTTGCCCTTCTCGCGGAAGGCGACGCGGGAGGCATCGTTGTTGATCTCGGTGACATACATCGAGCGCAAGGCGGCGAAGGGCTTGTCTTTCGGCAGCTGGCCGGAGAGTTCGATTTCGAGGCTGATATGGTCCTTGTCGAGCTTGTCGAGCCTGAGGCTGCCCTCACCGCCATCGCGGAACGGGAAGTGGAACGTCAGCGTCTCCGGGTCGAAGCGGATCTCCTTGAACGCCACCACCGGCCGGCCTTCCATCGTCACCGGGCCGATCATGAACGACGAGCCATAGGCGGTCCAGCCCATATGCGCGGGGGGCAGCGGCCGGGCGCGCCAATAACCATCCGGCGGGTAGACCACCAGCATTTCTTCCATGCGCTGGCCGATGCGCTGATAGACCTGGATCAGGTGGATGCCGGTCTCCACCTTGTCGCCCACCTTCACCGGCACATCGGCCGGACGCCAGAAGCCGGGATAGACCTGACCGACGATCCATAGCCACGGGGTTTCATAGAGCGTCACCTGCCGCGGCTTGCCGGGGTTGAAAACGGGGTCGCCGGACATGTCGCAATCGGTGAAATCGGGCAGCGCGAGGTCTTCCTTCAGCGTGCCGATATAGGCCGGGTGGATCGCCTGAACGCGGAATTTCCGCACCTCGGGGTTGAGAAAGCGGATGTCGATATTGTCCTTCTCGGCGCAGACCTCCGGCTCGGAATGGTTTTCGACCTTGACGGTCAGGCTCTCGACTTTGGGAGCGGGGGTCGCGTTTGCGGGGGTCTGGGCGCAGCCACAGGTCATCATCATCACCGTTAAAAAAAGCGCGGCAAGGCCGCTGGCGGAAAGAGTACGAAGCGGAATCTGCTTACGCGCCAAGAAAGGCATAGACATCCCCTGAATTCGCATCATGCGGCAGCGCCAGGATATGGGCTGCCATATCCCCGGCAGAAAGGGGGGTCTCGAACGCCAGCCGCTGGCTTTCGCCGAGCGCGATGTTGAACCGGTACGGCCCGATCGCCGCGATCATCGCGAGGCACTTGCAGGCAACATCGCGCTGGATGGTGGTGAACTCGAACGATAGCGCCGGGATCAGCCGGTTGAGCCCGGCGAGCACATCCGCCTCGAAGCCCTCGACGTCGATCTTGACGAAATCGGGCACGCCATGCGCCGCGATCAGCGCGTCGAGCGTCGTCACGGGAACCTCGATCGCCTTGTCCCAGACCTGGCCTTCCCAGCCCGCCGCGCCATCCGCCGCCTTGACAAAATCGACGCTCGCGGTGGTCACGGTCGGGTTTGCGGAATTGACGTGCAACGTCAGCACGCCCGGTTTTGGCCCGCAGGCGGCCTCGACCACGCTGACGGCGCCATCGCCGGCGTAGATCGCGCGCACCGCCGCCGCGCAATCGGGCTGCGGCTCCAGCGCCACCACTCGGGCACCGATGCGGCGGAACGAGCCGACGCGATCCCCGACATGGCTGCCGATATCAAAGGCGAGACCGCCTTTCGGCACGAAGCCGGCATAGAGCGCGTCCATCGCGTCATCGCGCGGCTGATCGGAGTAATAGACCTCGAAGGAGCGCGCGAGGCGCGGCCAGCGCGCGGCCAGTTCGGCGATTGTGGCACTCGGGAGGCTCATCAATGCGCCCCTTCCGAAGTGGTTTGCGCCTGCGCCTTCACCAGGATCTCCGGTTTTTCAATTTCTTCCGGGATCGCGTAGAGGCCCTGCGCCACCAGTTTGTCGCCGAGCGCCGGATCCGCCGACCACACCGCAAAGGGAATGGCGATCAGGAAGCCGAGCGTCAGCGGCAGCGACCACAGCGCGAATTCGAGGCTCGTCGCCAGCATCAGCCCGACGGTAACGACCCCGAACACGGTTTGCGGCCAGAGGTGCTGGGTCGCGACCTCCCACGGCACGCCATGCGCGTCGCGCGCCTGCCCGCCCCAGACGATCGACTTGCCGAACAGCAGCCCGACGATGAACACCGTGGTCTTGAAGGTATCCGCCGCGCCGAGAATCCAGGCAAAGCCGATCTCGGTGATCCCCGCGAACAGGAATTTCCCCGTGCCGCCGTAGCGCGCCGTGCCGCCGGGCGTCAGCACGATATCAATCAGCCCGGCAATCTTCGGCATCAGGTTCATGATCGTGAACAGGATGTAGAGCGTCAGCGCGGAGGAGGTCGGGAAACCGGCAAGGCCCTCGCTGTCGAAGGGCTTGAGCGCGGCGAGCGGC
This sequence comes from uncultured Methylobacterium sp., assembly GCA_964571245.1. Lineage (GTDB taxonomy): Bacteria > Pseudomonadota > Alphaproteobacteria > Rhizobiales > Beijerinckiaceae > Rhabdaerophilum. The sequence continues at coordinate 4,865 of CAZNAT010000019.1, read as the reverse complement.
AACATGAAGGTCCAGGCGGGAATGCCGAGGAACATCAGGATCGCCCAGACGAGCTGGAAACGCGACGTCGGGTAGAGCCCCCTGGTGCCGAGCAGTTTGACGTATTGCAGGTTGCCCTGGCACCAGCGCGTGTTGCGCTTCATGAATTCGAGGATCGTCGGCGGGTTTTCCTCCCAGGAGCCACCCTCTTCGGGCATCACCCGCACTTCATAGCCAGCTCGACGCATGAAGGTGGCCTCGACCTGGTCATGGCTGAGGATATGCCCGCCGAACGGCGGCGCGCCCGGCAGCACCGGCAATTCGCACGCGTCGCGGAACGGCGCGATGCGCGCCAGCGCGTTATGGCCCCAGAACGGGCCGCAATCGCCGACCCACCATGCTTGCCCCATCGTATAGGAGCGCATGCCCTGGCGCATGCCAAACTGGAAGATCCGCGCGAAAGCCGAGCGCGAGGGCATGCCGACGACCAGGCTTTGCAGGATGCCGAGCTTGGGGTTGGCCTGCATGATGCGGACGTGATGCAGGATGGTTTTCGCATCCATCAGGCTATCGGCGTCGAGCGGCAGCATGAGATCGAACTCATGGCCCCAGCGGGTCAGAAAATCCCGGACATTGCCGGCCTTGAAGCCGGTATTGTCGGTGCGGCGACGATAGGTGATCGGGGCATCCTCGCCCGCTTCGGCCTTCCATTGGGCGACGCCGGCCGCTTCCTCGGCGGCAACCTCGTCGTTATTGGTGTCCGAGAGCAGGAAATAGGCGAATTTATCGCCCTGGCCGGTGGCATCGACCTCGGCCTTGATCAGCTTCATGCGGAACAGCGCCCGCGCCGGGTCTTCGTTGCGCAAGGTCATGAACACGGCGGTTTTCAGCGTGATCGGCGCCGCAGGATCGGCAAGATCGGCGAACGGGGCGACGTCTTCCATCGCGTTGCGCCCGCCATGCAGCAACCACAGGCCAATGATCGAATTCCAGAACCCCAGCACCGCCCAGGGCGTACCCAGCAGGAAGCAGATGAACAGCAGGATGTCGACCACGCTCCAGCCGCCGGCGCCGAGGATCGTTGCCGCCCAATAGGCCAGCGCGACATACAGCACGATGTTGAGGCCGGCGACGATCGCGCGGCGCAACGCCAGAACCTCGGCGCTCTGGGTTCCAGTCGGCGTCAGCGCGATGCGGGGATTGGCGGGGGTCGTGTCCGAAGACATGGGGGATAAACCTTCTTGCATTGGTCGGCAGGCGGAAATGACCCTCTTGCGAAGCCTCGCCTCTCGTGAAAAGGCTCGCAGGAAGTTTGTTCGCAAGCCCTATCGCGGATGAAAGCTGAACGAAAGCAAACTGAGCGCCTCATGTCCCAGCAATCCTCAGACAATCCCGTAAAAACCGCCTGGGCGCTGTATTACACCGCGCCGATGCAGGCCGAACTGCGCGCCGTGCCGCTCGCCGCGCTCGAATCCGATCAAGTCCTCGTGCGCACGGAATTCACCGCACTCTCGCGCGGTACCGAGCGGCTGATCGCCTCCGGGCTGGTGCCGCTCGACGAAGAGGAGCGGATGCGCTGCCCGTTGCAGGATGGCGAATTCCCCTTCCCGGTGAAATACGGCTATTGCGCCGTCGGCGTGGTGGAAGATGGCCCGAAAGACTGGGTCGGCGCCCGCGTGTTCGTGCTCCACCCGCATCAAGACCGCTTTGTCTGCACGCTGGCCTGGCTGAACCACGTGCCGGATTTTCTCCCCCCGCCCCGCGCGGCGCTCGCGGCCAACATGGAAACCGCGCTTAACGCGATCTGGGATTCCGGGGTCTCGGCCGCGGATAAGGTGGTGGTGGTCGGCGGCGGGCTCGTGGGCCTGCTCGTGACCTACCTCGCCGCGAAAATGCCGGGCACGGAGGTGACGCTGGTGGATGTGAACCCGCTGCGCGCGGAAATCGCCGGGCATCTCGGCGCGCATTTCGCCATGCCGGAGCATGCCCCCGGCGGGGCGGACGTCGTCTTCCATACCTCCGCCAGCCAGCCGGGACTCGCGACCGCGATTCGCGCCGCCGGCAAGGAGGCTAAAATCGTCGAACTCTCCTGGTACGGCGACCGCCAGATCACCGCGCCGCTCGGCGGATTCTTTCATGCCGGGCGCGTCAGCCTGATTTCCTCGCAGGTCGGCACGATTTCGCCCGGCCATGCGGCACGCGGCTGGAGTTATTCATCCCGCCTTCAGGCAGCCTTGCGCTTATTGGCCGACGAAAGGCTCGATCAACTCATCACCGAGACGATTTCCTTTGGCGATCTCGCGCCGGCGATCCCCCGGCTCCTCGCGTCGGACGCGCCGGGGCTCGTGACGCTGGTGAAGTATTGAGTTTTCTGCTTGCGCCTCGCGGCGCATCCCCTCGCATAGGCCCGAACGCGCTTTGGGCTAAGTTCAGAAGGAAATTGTTATGTTCGCCGTAGAAGTTCGCGATCGCATCATGATCGGCCACTCCCTGCCCGACCCGTTCTTCGGCCCGGCGCAGAACATGCACGGCGCGACCTTCGTCGTCGATGTGGCGTTTTTTCGCGAATCGATGACCCGGCAGAACGTGGTGGTCGATATCGGCGCGGCGCTCGACACGCTGGCCGCCGTGCTCAAGCCGCTGAAATACCAGAACCTCGACACCGTCCCGGCGTTCAAGGGCATCCTGACCACGACCGAATTCCTCGCCAGGCACATCTTCGACGAGATGGTGAAGGCGGCCAAATCCGGCGCGCTCGGCGAAGACGGCAAGGGCCTGAGCAAGATCCGCGTCACCCTGCACGAGACCGATCTCGCCCGCGCCTGGTTCGAAGGCGCGGTTTCCTGAGCACAGTCCAGCATCCCAAGATCACGAGTTTCAGAATCATGAACGAGGTTGCATTCCTCATCCCCGGCGATCTCAGCCAGCCGACGGGCGGCTATGCCTATGACCGCTCGGTCATCCGGCTGCTGCCGGCGCATGGGGTCAAGGCGATGCACGTCGCCCTGCCGGGCTCTTTCCCCAATGCCAGCCGGCAGGATCTCGACGATTGCGCCGCGATCGTCCAGGGCCTGCCGGCCGATTGCACCCTGCTGATCGACGGGCTCGCCTATGGCGCGATGCCGGGCGATCTGATCCGCGGGTTCAACCGCCCGGTGGTGGCGCTGTGCCATCACCCGCTGGCGCTGGAAAACGGCATCTCCGCCGAGCGCGCGCAAGCCTTGCACGTTTCGGAGGCCGCCGCGCTCAGCCTTGCAAGCCACGTCATCGTCACCTCCGAACTCACCGGCAAGATTCTGCAAGGCGATTTCGCCGTTCCCGCCGCCAGGATCACCGTGGCCGAACCCGGAACCACCCGCAAACCGCGCGCGACTGGCTCCGGCGGCGCCGTGCTCGAAGTGCTCGCGGTCGGCTCGGTCGTGCCGCGCAAGGGCTACGGGGTGCTCGTCGAAGCGCTGAGCGGGCTGAAGAAACGCGCCTGGCGGCTGCGGATCGCCGGCGCCGCCCGGACGCTCGAGGTCGTCAATGCGCTTCAGGCCCAGATCAGCCACGAAGGCCTGGCGGATCGTATCCAGCTTCTCGGCGCCGTCCGCGACAAGGAACTCGACGAACTGTTTGAAAAAGCCGATCTTTTCGTCATGTCCTCGCTGTTCGAGGGCTATGGCATGGTGCTCGGCGAAGCGCTCCAGCGCGGGCTACCGATCGTCACCACCACCGGCGGCGCGGCCAGCGATACCGTGCCCGAAGGCGCAGGCCTGAAGGTTCCGCCGGGGGATTCCGATGCCCTGAGGGCCGCGCTCGACAAGGCGATGGCCGACCCGGCCCTGCGCGCCTCGCTCGGCGAGGCCGCCTGGCTCGCCGGACAGCAACTCCCCACCTGGGACGATACCGCGCGGATCATCGCCGGTGCGCTCCGCCAATTTCCGATTTCAAGAAAGGCCTCCTGATGAGTGGCTTCTCCGCCTCTTGGCTCGCGCTTCGCGAGGCCGCCGACCATCGTTCGCGCAATGCCGCGCTGGCCGCCAAGCTCGCCAGCCGGTTCGGCGGCGCCGAAACACTCCGCATCGTTGATCTCGGCTCCGGCACCGGCTCCAACCTGCGCGCGACCGCGCCGCATCTGGCCGCCAACCAGGAATGGACGCTGGTGGACTATGACCCCGCCCTGCTGGAGGAGGCCTCGCGGGCGCTGACCGCCTGGGCCGACGAGGCCAGGGCGATCGGCGACACGCTGGTGCTGGTCAAGGATGGCAAGAACATCGGTGTTTCCTTCCGCATCGCCGATCTCAACACCGAGCTGGAGGCCGTTCTCGCCGGCAAGCCCGACCTCGTCACCGCCTCGGCGCTGTTCGATCTGATCTCGGAAGCCTGGATGGCGCGCTTTGCCAAAGCCGTGGTCGCCGCCGGCGCCAGCTTCTACACCGTGCTGACCTATGACGGCCGGGATGAATTCAACCCGGTCCATCCCTTCGATGACGCGATCATCCGCGCCTTCAGCCTGCATCAGCGCCGCGACAAGGGCTTTGGCCCTGCGGCCGGCCCGCAGGCCGCGTCAGCGCTGGCGGCGGCATTCCGGGCGATCGGCTACGCGGTCGAGACTGGGGATTCGCCCTGGGTGCTCAAACCATCCGACAATGCACTCCAGCAGGAACTGCTGGCCGGGCTGGTGAATGCGGTCCGGGAAACCGGCCTCATCGCGCAGAACAGCCTCGATGACTGGCTGTTCTACCGTCAGGCGATGGCTGACCAGAAAGGCTCGCGCCTCATCACCGGGCATACCGATATCCTGGCCTATAAGGCATAATGGCCCTCAGGGCAGCATCCGCTTCATCACCCCGTCCTTGAGGATGAAGCGATGCAGCAGCGCTGCGCCAACATGCGCGCCGATC
>CAZNAT010000018.1:43494-52784 GCA_964571245.1 uncultured Methylobacterium sp. | reverse complement strand
AGACGACGGTGGTGCCGTCCAGGGGCCTCAGGCGTTGCTGTGTCATGCGCGAGCCTTCAGAAAGAACGCGGGAGACCGAGGATGTGCTCGGCCACGTAGGAATAGATCAGGTTCGTGGAGATCGGCGCCACCTGGTACAGGCGCGTCTCGCGGAACTTGCGCTCCACGTCGTATTCGCAGGCAAAGCCGAAGCCGCCGTGGAACTGGATGCAGGCATTGGCGGCTTCCCAGCTGGCCTTGGCAGCGAGATATTTCGCCATATTGGCTTGCGCCCCGCAGGGCAGATGGGCATCGAACAGCCGGCAGGCTTCAAACCGCATCAGGTTGGCGGCCTCGATCTCGATATGCGCCTCGGCGATCGGAAATTGCACCCCCTGGTTCTGGCCGATCGGTCGGCCGAAGACGATGCGCTCCTTGGCGTAGGCGGTCACCTTGTCGATGAACCAGTAGCCGTCGCCGATGCATTCGGCCGCGATCAGCGTGCGTTCGGCATTGAGCCCGTCGAGGATGTATTTGAAGCCCCGGCCTTCCTCGCCGATGAGGTTCTCGGCGGGAATTTCGAGGTTGTCGAAAAAAAGCTCGTTGGTCTCGTGGTTGACCATGTTGAGGATCGGGCGGACGGTCATGCCGTTGCGAACCGCCTCGCGGAGATCGACGAGGAAGATCGACATCCCCTCGGATTTCTTTTTCACCTGATCGAGCGGCGTGGTGCGGGCGAGCAGGATCATCAGATCCGAATGCTGGACACGGGAAATCCAGACCTTCTGACCGTTGATGACGTAGCGATCGCCCTTCCTGACGGCGGTGGTCTTGATCTTGGTGGTGTCGGTGCCGGTGGTCGGCTCGGTGACGCCCATCGATTGCAGGCGCAGTTCACCGCTCGCGATCTTCGGCAGGTAAAACTGCTTCTGCTCCTGCGAGCCGTGCCGCAGCAGGGTGCCCATGTTGTACATCTGGCCGTGGCAGGCGCCGGAATTGCCGCCCGAGCGGTTGATCTCTTCCATGATCACCGAGGCTTCCGTGAGCCCGAGGCCGGAACCGCCGTATTCCTCGGGAATCAATGCCGCCATCCAGCCCGCCTTGGTCAGCGCATCGACGAATTCGGCGGGATAGCCCCGGGCCGCGTCGATTGTCCGGTGGTATTCGGCGGGAAACGTGGCGCAAAGCGCGCGGACCGCATCGCGGAGTTCCTGATAAGGGTCGGTAGCCGGCGTCATGTTGACTGTGCTTTCGGTTCGTCGAATTCGGCCTGCGCGTCCATGCAGAGCGCGTCGGAAGTTTTTTTTGCCCAGAGATCCGCCGTGCCCTCGGCAGAGAACCCGCCGCAGACCGAAAAATCGTCGATATGGAAAATCGGTGCCAGCGCCCGGAACGAAAAACGGCGGATCACTGCCGTCGGCTTTTGTCGCCTAAGCCCGTCCAGCAGCAGGGTCGCGATCAGCGGGCCATGGACGATCAGGCCGGGGTAGCCTTCCACCCGCGTGACATAGTCAAGATCGTAGTGGATGCGATGCGAGTTAAATGTCAGCGCCGAATAGCGGAACAGCAGCACGGCATCGGGGTGGATCGGGCGTTCCCAATCCGCACGCGCCGGTGCCGGCAGCGGCGCCGGTGGCGGCGCATCCGGGCGGGCGGCCTCGCGGTAGACGATATCGTGCTCTTCCTCGATTGCGAGGCCGGCGGCGCCTGAAATCTCGTGCCGGACGGTCACAAAAACCAGATCGCCCGAACGACCGGGCTTGTGATCCACCTTGGCGATGGTCGAGACGCGTCGCGCGGTATCGCCGATGCGCAGCGGTTGGTGGAAATGAAGGCGGCTTCCGGCCCACATCCGGCGGGGGAGAGGCACCGGGGGCAGGAAGCCGCCTTTTTCCGCGTGGCCATCCGGCCCGGTTGAGGACCGAGGATGGATCGGCAGAAAATGGAGCCAATGCCAGAGGGGGGGCAAGGCGGAGCCGTCCTCATAGGCGGGATCCGCGCGGTCGAGGGTCGCGGCAAGGGCATTGGAGGGAAACGCGGAGAGACGCTCGGCGCGGGTTTCGGTTTTCCCGAGCCATTGTCCGAGCTGCGTGGTTTCCACACCGATCTCCCGCTGCCAGCTTTGTCCTCGACCAGAGGCCGGCCCAGCTTTGCCCACGCCCGCATGGCTTTGATGTCGCGATTTATGCATGGATCTGGCATTCGTTGAATTCGTATTTTTATAAGACTGTGTTCGGATACGCAGAACGTTAAAATGGCAAGCATACCGACGATGGCGGAAGCGTCCGGATGGCGACGGATTCTGCTAGAGCATTTTTACGATGAAGTGGACACCGGTTCATCGAAAGAAAATGCGACAAAGCAAGAGGATAGAGCGGTCGATCTGATCGAGTCAGATCGGAAACCGTTCTAGAAGCCCAAGTCCTGCCAGAAGCCCAAGACAACAGAATTCAGAGAAAGCGGCACCCATGCACTTCGACCTCGCCGACCTCCGCCTGTTCCAGGAAATTGCCGAGGCCGGCAATCTCACCAAAGGCGCGCGGCGGGCGTTTCTTTCCCCTCCCGCCGCCAGTGCCCGATTGAAATCGCTGGAGACGCAACTGCGGACCCAGCTGTTGTTTCGCGACAACCGCGGCGTCACGCTGACCGAAGCCGGCGAGACCCTGTTGCGGCATGCGCGACTGATCTTGCGGCAGGTCGAGCATGTCAAAAGCGAATTCGGGGTTTATGGCGAGGAGGCCAGCGGCCATATCCGGATTTTTGCCAATACCACCGCCGTCACCGAATTCATGCCGGAGATCCTCGCCCGTTTCCTCGGCGAGCGGCCCGGCGTCACCGTCGATCTTCAGGAGCGCCTGACCCAGGATATCATCCGGAGCGTGCTCGATGGTTCCAGCGATATCGGCATCGTCGCGGGCCCGGTGGCGACGGAAGGGCTGCAGGCACTGCATTTCAGCACGGACCGGCTGGTGCTGGCGGTGCCGCTTGGCCATCCGCTGGCGGCCAGAAAACGGGTTGCCTTCGTGGAGTCGCTCTATTTCGAGCATATCGGATTGCACGAAGGCTCGACGCTTGTTGCCTTCCTGCGCGGTTTGATGGAAAAAAGCGGCTTTGATCGCGCGATGCGGATTCAGCTGCGCAGCTTCGAGGCGATGTGCCGCATGGTCGAGGCCGGCGTCGGGGTTGGCGTGATCCCGGAATCTGCGGCTCTGCGGCACACCCGGACCATGCGGATCGGCATCGTCGAACTCGAGGACGAATGGTCTATCCGCGAGCGCAGCATGCTGGTGCGCGAGATCAAGGCCCTGCCGGCCTGTGCGCGGGCATTGGTGACCCGGTTGCTGGAGTCCGGGATGGGCGGTTCCAGGGCCGAGGCCCGCCAGGCCCGTCGTTCGCGGGGGCGCGCGTCGCCGCGCTGAGGGCTTAGGCTGCGGGGGTGCCGGGGTCAAGCCGCCTTGTCATCCAAGCCGCTCTGCCGCCCTGATCGTTTCCAGGCTTAAGGTTGCGGGGTGCTCAGGTCCTCTTCCAGCACGAGTTCGAAGGTCATCAGCACCGGGTTATCCCCGTTCACGAGCCGGCCGCGCGCGCTGGCCCCGGTATAATCGATGACCCCGATGTCGATGCTGGTCGAAATCCCCGTGCCAGGTTGCGCGATCACCCGGCCGGTGGAGACGAAAACTTCGGTGGCAAAATTGCTGATTTCCGTGCCATCTACAAATCGCGCGCCGATGGTGGAGCCAACGCCGCCGCGGATGCGGGCGCGGGCGATGCCGTGGTCGCGGCAGGCGGTTTCGAGTGCGCCGGCAAAGTCCTGATTGGGCCGCAGCCGAACGGCGAGTACCCGTCTCCCGGCCATATTGCCCGAGCGCTCGCCGGCAACGGGCCCAAAAATCTTGAAATTGGTTTCCGGGTCGAGCGCGCCTTCAAAACGGGCGCCATCCAGCGCCAGCGCGGTCACTTCCGCCGGCTCGGCCACGATGGCTTCCTCGGGTAGAATATGCCCGCCGGCAACGGTGCCATCCGCCTCCCGCCAGAGCGCATGGCAATGAAAAAACGGCGCACCATCGCGGAGGCCGAAGGTCATCGCCCCGCCTTCAAGCCGGGTGATGCCGGCAGGGCGACGGATTTCGCTATAAAAGGCGGCATTTTCGCCGGTTTTTGACAAGGCGGGCATGACATAGGCGAAGGGCCCGAGCGCCATCGACCCCAGTTCGAGCGTGCCGCTCGTGAACCCTCGCGTGGCAAAACCCCGCCGAACCGCTTCGAGCAGCGCCAGGCCCGGCTCCAGCTCGAACGCGAACGAATGCCCGCGCGCCTCGACGGCGACGATGCGCGGTGCCTGTCTTGGTCCGGGCTGCCGGATGTGGCGGGCCTCGAACCCCTGGTGTTCGAACTCGCTCACGCCAACCCCTCCGGGCCGAGCAGACCGCGCCTTTCCAGTTCCTCCTTCACCAGCCGCTTGGGGATCTTGCCGTAGCCGGATTTCGGAATAGCCTCCCAGAAAAAGAAGCGCTTCGGCATCTTGTAGCGCGGGATTTTTGTGGCCAGAAACGCCGAAATCTCGGCCTCGCTGGCCTCAGCCCCTTCGCGCGTGACGCACACCGCGACCCCCACTTCGCCCCAAAGCTTGTCCGGCACCCCGAGCACCGCCACCTCGGCGATGGCCGGGTGGGTCAGGATTTTTTCCTCGACCTCGCGCGGATAGATGTTCGAGCCGCCGGAGATATACATGTCCGAGGCGCGGCCGGTGATATAGACAAAGCCTTGTTCGTCCATATGGCCGAGATCGCCAGTGCGGAACCAGCCGTCGCGGAACGCTTTGGCGTTGGCCTCGGGGTTGTCGAAATAGCCGGCAAAGACCGCAGGCCCGATCACGCAGATTTCCCCGGTCTCGAACGGGGGTCGTTCCTTGCCGGCCTCATCCATGATCGCGACCTGCATGCCCGTGCGCTCGAAGCCGCAGGTGCCTACCTTGGTGTTCGCGTGATCCTCGGGATCGTGCAGCGCGGGCGGCAGCACCGTGATGTTGCCGGTGACCTCGCCGAGCCCGAAATACTGGACGATGACCTTGCCGAGCTTCTTGAGTGCGTATTTCTGGTCTTCGCGATACATCGGCGCGCCCGCGTAGATGATGTGGCGGAGCGAGGAATGATCGAATTTGTCGACGGCGGGGTGTTCGGCCAGCAGCTTCAGAATGGTCGGCACGGTGAACATATTGGTCACCCCGTAGTGTTCGATTAGCCGCCATGCCTCCTCGACGTCGAATTTCTCCGTCGGCATCAGGATGGTCGGGGCGCCGCGGGCGACGATATTGAGCTGGTGCACGCCCGCACCGTGGCTGAGCGGGGCGACCACGAGGCTGGCATCCCGTTCGGTCGTGCCGGGCAGGAGATCGCACAGATGGTTGGTGATCACGAAGGCCATCTGGCCGTGCGTGAGCACCGAGGCCTTCGACCGTCCGGTGGTCCCGGAGGTGAAAAAGAACCAGCAGGGATCGTCGTGCTCGACCGCCACTTCGGCGATGGTCTCGCCCTGGTGGCGCCGGAGGATGTCGCCCATATCGGCTTCCCCGAAGCGGGTGGGCCTGGCCGCTTCGTCGAGCCGCCAGATGAATTCCACCGAAGGCACGTGGTCGGCGATGGCGGCGGCGTGGTCGGGGAAATCGCCGTGGCACAGAAAGCCTTTCGCACCCGAAAACGTGGCGAGATAAACCACCTCATCCGCCATCAGCCGGAAATTCGTCGGCACCCAGACCACGCCGAGCCGGAACGCCGCAAACATCGAGAAGAACATCTGGGCGGTGTTCTTCGAATGCACGATCAGCCGGTCGCCCTTGCCCATCCCGCGTTCGGCCAGGGCTGACGCGAAAGCGGAAACCTCGGCCTCGATCTCGGCCCAGCTCCAGTGCTTCTCGCCCCAGATGAAGCCGGCAAGCTCGGGAAAGCGCCGGGCATTGTGACGGATGAGATGCGCAAGATTCATCACGCGCCGCGAATTCGGGGCAACGCCGCCCTTCGGGCTGGGCAGGCTCATTCGGGGAACTCCATGGGCTGGCTCAATCGCTTGTGTTGGAAGGGGCATCCCGCCTCTTGCATCGTCGCCGCTTGGCGGACAGAGTACAGCTCTTTTCCGATTGGCTCGCAAGTGAGCCATCCCTCGAATGAAAGCGCGTCATGACCCCTGAAGATCGCCTCAAATTGCTTGGTATCGTTCTGCCCTCCGCCCCGGTTCCGGTCGCCAATTATGTTCCCTTCCGCGTTGCGGGAAACCTCCTCTACGTTTCCGGGCAGGGGCCGAGGCAGGCGGATGGCTCCTATACCATCGGCCGGCTCGGGCGGGATATCTCGATCGAGGACGCCTATCAGGCCGCGCGCCGCACCGGGCTCAACCTGCTGGCGGTGGCGAAGCTGGCGCTGGGCGACCTTTCCCGCATCGAGGCCGTGGTCAAGCTGCTCGGCATGGTCAATGCTGAGCCGGATTTTGGTGACCACCCGAAGGTCATCAACGGTTGCTCCGATCTTTTCGTCGAGGTTCTCGGCGAGGCCGGGCGGCACGCGCGGTCGGCGGTGGGCATGGGATCGCTGCCAAACCGGATGCCGGTCGAAATCGAAGCCATCTTTCTCATCCGCGCCTGACGCCGCATATTTAGGACCTTATCCGCATGGAACCGCTGAAAACCCGCATCGCCCGCGATTTCGGAACGCCGGCGATGGTCGTCGACCTCGCGGTCGCCGAACGCAACATCGCCCATACGCAAGCCCTGTGCGACGCCAAGGGCATTGCCAACCGGCCGCATATCAAGACGCACAAGATGCCGTTTTTTGCCCAGCTGCAGCGCGAGGCCGGTGCCAGTGGCATCGCGTGCCAGAAGCTTGGTGAAGCGGAAGTGATGGCGGATGCCGGCTTCGACGACATCTTCATCCCCTACAATCTCCTGGGCGAGGAAAAGATGGCCCGGCTTGCCGCCTTGATGGGGCGGGCGCGGATGAGCGTCGCCGCCGATAATCCGGTGGTGGTCGAGGCGCTCGGGCAGGCGGCGGCGCTGGCCGGGCGTGATCTTTTCGTGCTGATTGAATGCGATACCGGTCGCAAGCGGGCCGGGGTCGAAACCCCCGCCGAGGCGATTGCGCTCGCGGTGAAGATCGCGGCGACGCCCGGCCTCGTGTTCGACGGGCTGATGATGTATCCACCCGAGAACGGCGCGCAGGTGACCAATGACTTTCTGGCCAGGACTCGCGCCGGGCTCGCCGCGCATGGGCTCGTCCCCCGGGTGATTTCCAGCGGCGGCACGCCGAACCTGTTGACGTTGGGGTCGATCGACGGGCAAACCGAGCATCGTGCCGGCACCTCGATCTTCAACGACCGGATGATGATGGCGGCCGGTTTCGCGCGGCTCGATGAATGCGCCCTGCGGATCTACACCACCGTCGTCAGCCGGGGTGGTGCCGAGCGCGGCATTCTCGACGCCGGATCGAAGACGCTGACCTCCGATACCGGCGGCCTTGATGGCTACGGGCTCATCCTCGAGCATCCCGAGGCGCGCGTGGCCACCTTCGCCGAGGAACACGGATTTCTGGATCTCTCCCGCTGCAACGATCGCCCGAAGGTCGGGGATATCGTGCAGGTCATCCCCAATCACGTATGCCCGGTGGTCAATGTTGTCGGGGCGATGGTTCTGGTGCGCGGCGAGGAAATCATCGGCCAGATGGACGTCGCGGCACGTGGCAAACTGACCTGACGCGAGGCGGATTGCCGGGCCTGGATTTCATGGTCGGTTTTCGGCCTGGCTGGCCAGCGCCTACCCGCCGACCGCGCCATTGGTGTTGACGAACAGCGCGTAGAGCGAGGTCTGGCCGCAGATATAGAGCCGGTTGCGTTTGGGGCCGCCAAAACACAGGTTCGCGACGATTTCGCCGATCGGGATCGTGCCAAGCCATGTGCCATCCGGCGCGTAGCACAGCACGCAGGTGCCGCCGGAGGTCCAGAGATGGCCGTCGCGGTCGAGGCGGAAGCCATCGAATTTCCCGGCCGGACAGGTGGCGAACAGCCTGGGCGTGCCGAGGCTTTTGCCGTCTTTGCCAACGGGATAGGCGTGGATTGTCGGGGAGACGTCGCTGCCGGTATCCGCGACGTAGAGCAGGCTTTCGTCCGGCGAGAACGCGAGCCCGTTCGGCCGGTCGCGATCCTCCAGCACGCGGGTGATCTCGCCCGTTTCCGGGTCGAGGCGGAAGAGAAAGCAGGCCTCAAGCTCGGGCTCGGCGCGGGCGCCTTCGTAGTCGCTGTCAATGCCATAGGCCGGATCGGTGAACCAGATCGAGCCATCGGATTTCACCACGATGTCGTTCGGTGAGTTGAAGCGCCTGCCCTCGAACCGGTCCGCCAGCACGGTGATGGTGCCATCATGCTCGGTGCGGGTGACGCGCCGGGTGAGGTGTTCGCAGGTCACGAGCCGGCCTTGCCGGTCGACGGTATTGCCGTTGGAGTTGTTCGAGGGCTGACGAAACACCGAAACCGAGCCATCGGTTTCATCGAAGCGCAGCATCCGGTCATTCGGAATGTCGGACCAGACGAGGTAGCGCCCGGCAGGAAAATAGGCCGGGCCTTCCGCCCAGCGGCTGCCCGTCCACAGCCGTTCGAGCTTGGCGTGGCCGATGACCAGCGCCTTGAAGCGCGGATCATGGGCTGTTGGCGGCGGGAAATCGTCTAGCATCAACTCTCCGGCGGTTAGCCGCCGGTTGCAACATCCACCAGCAGCTTGACATTGAGGGCGATGATAATCGCCGCGATCACCGCCGCAAAGAGCGAAAGCCAGAGCGGAGCGACCATTTCGCCCATCTTTTTGCGCGACGCGGTGAACATGACCAGCGGCACCACCGCAAACGGCAGCTGGAACGAGAGGATGACCTGACTGAGGATGAGCAATTTTGCGGTCTGGCCCTCGCCGTAGATCAGCGTCACCGCGATCGCCGGGATGATCGCGACAAGGCGCGTCAGCAGCCGCCGGGCCCAGCCGGGAAGACGGATATCGATGAAGCCTTCCATCACGATCTGCCCGGCCATCGTCGCGGTGACCGTCGAGTTCAACCCGCAGCACAGCAGCGCGATGGCGAAGAGCGCGGGGGCGATCGAGGCGCCCAGCAGCGGCGCCAGCAACTCGTGCGCACGGGCGAGTTCGGAAACCTCCGTCTGGCCGGTCTTGTGGAAGGTTGCCGCCGCGAGAATGAGGATTGAGGCGTTGATCGTCAGCGCGAACATCAGCGCTACCGTCGAATCGAGGGTGGCGTATTTCAGCGCTTCGCGCTTTTCCGGTA
>CAZNAT010000018.1:10945-43484 GCA_964571245.1 uncultured Methylobacterium sp. | reverse complement strand
CGCGCGCTCGAGCGTCCCGCTGTCGGAGTGGGCGACCGCGCAGGCGAGCTCGCACGTCCGACAACCCGTGCATTTACGCATATCGCAATATATTTTAATCTTATCCATACATCACCGGTTTTAATTTCAGCGCTTCGCGCTTTTCCGGTAGGCTCGGCCCGAAGGCGCGGGTCTGGACGATGCCGGAATGCAGGTAGAGATTATGCGGCATCACCGTCGCGCCGATGATCCCGAGTGCGAGATAGAGCATGTTGGGGTTGGTGATGACATCCGTCGTCGGGGCAAAACCGCGGATCACCTGCCCCCAGTTCGGGTCGGCCAGCGCGATCTGGATGGCAAAGCACACCGCGATCACGCCGAGCAGGGCAATGATGATCGCCTCGATCCAGCGAAAGCCCTTGTTCTGGAGCCAGAGGATCAGAAATACATCGAGCGCGGTAATCAGCACCCCGATTTCGAGCGGGATCTTGAACAGGAGGTTCAACGCAATGGCCGTGCCGATAACCTCCGCGAGGTCGGTCGCGCAGATGGCGAGCTCGGCGAACAGCCACAGCGGCCAGGATACCCAGCGCGGAAAGGCATCCCGGCAGGCCTGCGCGAGATCTCGGCCGGTGCCGATCGCAAGCCGTGCGCAGAGCGCCTGAAGCACGATCGCCATGATGTTGGAAACGAGCGCCACCACCAGCAGCGTGTAGCCAAACTGCGCGCCGCCGGCGAGCGAAGTCGCCCAGTTTCCGGGGTCCATATAGCCGACGGCGACCAGATATCCGGGGCCCAGAAACGCCAGAAACTTGCGCCAGGGCCTAGCGTCCGGGGGGACCTTGATCGAACGGAAAACCTCCAACAAGGAGGCATTGCCGCGCGCGCGGTGCCACCCGATATCCCGAGAACCCTGATCCAGCATCGTTGATCACGCCTTATTGCAAATGATTTGCATTTGCAGTTTTTATATCAGAGCGAAAAACGAGGGTCAACTGTCGTATAGGTGCCCTGTTGCGCGTCTGTCGCGCGATGCACCACGGTCTTCCCGAACCGAAGCCCCTCCCGGGGCGGCAAAGTTCCGACCTGCGATCCCGAATTTTCCCGGCGGGGGTTGGGTTCTATAGCTTGTCGAGAGGCGCGATATCGCGGAGGGCTTCGACGAGATCCTCCGCGATCGGCCGCGCGCCGCAAAGCCGGGCAGCCTCGCCGTGCAGCCATGTGGCGCAGCAGGCGGCCTCGAATCCGGGCATGCCCTGCGCCAGCAACCCCGCGACGATCCCGGTCAGAACATCGCCGGAACCGGCTGTCGCCAGGGTCGGCGGGGCATTGTCGTTGACGACGAGACGCCCGTCCGGGCTGGCGATGAGCGTCTGGCTGCCCTTGAGAACGACAATCGCGCCCGAGAGCCGCGCGGCCTCCCGCGCCCGGGCCTCGCGTGGCAATGCAGAAAGTCCTCCGAACAGCCGGGCGAATTCGCCCTCGTGCGGCGTCAGGACAACCGCGCGGTCCGACCCCTGAATGGCTTCGCTCAGCTCGGCCATGTGGCCGGAAAACGAGGTCAGGGCATCGGCATCGAGCACGACCGCCGGTCCTGCGGCCAGAGCCGCCAGCACGGCATGTCGTGTTGGTTCGCCCGAACCCGCTCCGGGGCCGAGCGCGACGCTCCGCAGGCGCGGGTCGGCCAGCAGTCGCGACCAGTCCGCGCGGCTCGAAACGGCGCGCACCATGATGGCGGTGACATGCGCGGCCTGCACGAGCAGCGCCTCGCGCGTGCCGACGAGGGTCACCAGCCCTGCACCGCTGCGCAGGGCCGCGCGTGCGGCCAGGCGCGAAGCGCCGGTTGCGAGTTCCGGCCCGCTCCAGACGAAGCAGGCGCCGCGCGTGTATTTGTGATCCTCGGCGCGGCGCAACGGAAGCGTGTGCCGCCACAGGTCCGGCGTGTTAAGGAGGGAGAGCGCGGAGGGAACGGAGTGAGGCATGCTAACCGAAGGCTGGTGAAGACGCGCGAGTATAGGCCTTTGCGGATCCACTGCCAGCGCGAGTTTGACCGGCCCGTCTGAAAGCACGGCGGGCGGGGCTTGCCGGTGCGCGAATTTAGGCGCACCAAAAGCATGTCCATGGCTGGCATTCGTTCCGCCGCCCTGTTAGCCATTGGGTCTATCCGCCATCCGGTGACCGCCGACATTCCGCCGACGATTGCCGCTCTCACCCGGGAGCCGCAGACGATGCCCGATCCTGCCCCGCGCGAGGCCCGACCGCCACGCCCGAGCTTTTCCGAAATGTTCACGCCCAAGCTGGTGACGGTACTCCGGGAAGGCTACGACCTTTCCGCCCTTCGAGCCGATGCCCTCGCCGGGTTGACGGTGGCGATCGTCGCGCTGCCGCTCTCGATGGCGATCGCGATTGCCTGCGGGCTCTCGCCGGATCGCGGGCTCTACACTGCGATTGTCGGCGGCTTCATCATCTCGGCTTTTGGCGGCAGCCGGTTCCAGATCGGCGGCCCTGCCGGGGCGTTCATCGTGCTGATCGCGGTGATCGTCGAGCGCCATGGCTACGACGGGCTGGTGCTCGCGACGATGATGGCGGGCGCCATCATGATGGCGGTCGGGTTTCTGCGACTTGGCACCTACATCAAATACATCCCGTTTCCGGTGACCGTCGGGTTCACCGCCGGGATCGCCGTCATTATTTTTACGAGCCAGATCAAGGAAGTGCTGGGGCTCGATATCGTCAAGGAGCCGGCGGCGCTGCTGCCGAAACTGATGGTGATCTCGGCGGCGCTGCCGAGCTTCAAGCCGGCGACGATTCTGATCGCGGCCTTGGCGATCGGTATCATTCTGGTGCTGCGCAAGCTCCGCCCGACCTGGCCGGGGTTCCTGATTGCCGTGGTGGTTTCGGCGCTGGCTTCAGCCGCCATGGCGAAAGCCGGTATCGATGTCGCGACGGTTGGTTCGCGGTTCGGTGGCATGCCGAGCAGCCTTCCGACGCCGGAGTTCCCCGCTGTCTCGTTTGCGAAGATTCGGGCGGTTCTGCCCGATGCGCTGGCGATCGCCCTGCTCGGGGCGATTGAATCGCTGCTTTCCGCTGTCGTCGCCGATGGCATGAGCGGACGGCGGCATCGCTCGAACTGCGAGCTCGTCGCGCAAGGAGGCGCGAATATTGCCGCGGTGATGTTCGGCGGCATGCCGGTGACCGGCACCATCGCCCGCACCGCGACCAATGTCCGCGCCGGCGCGCGCGGGCCGGTTTCGGGCATGCTGCACGCGATCTATATTCTGCTGTTCATGCTGGTGGCGACGCCGCTCGCGGAGTTCATTCCCTTGGCAGCCCTCGGGGCGGTGCTGGTTGTTGTTTCCTGGAACATGGCGGAAAAACACGAGTTTGCCGCTCTGATCCGGGCCTCGCCGGGTGATGCGCTGGTGTTGCTGGCGACGTTTTTCCTGACGATCTTCGAGGATCTGACGCTGGCCATTGCGGTTGGCGTCACGCTGGGCGCGTTCCTGTTCCTGCACCGGATGGCGGAGGCGGTGGAGATCGATGGCGGCGACCCGTTGATCACCGAGGATGTCGCGGATAACGCGCCCGCAGATCGCACGCCGTTCGCGCTGGCAACCCGGCAGGATGACGATGTGGTGGTCTACCGGATTCGGGGCGCGTTCTTTTTTGGTGCGACCTCGACCGTCATTTCGACGCTGGACCGGATGGGGCAGATGCCGAAAGCCTTCGTCTTCGATTTCTCCGCCGTGCCGCTGGCGGATACGACGGCCGCGAAAGGCCTCGAACGGTTCGCGCACAAGCTTGCGCATAGCGGAACCGCCTTCTTCATCGTTGCCGCGCGGCCGTCGGTGCGGCGAACCCTGCTGAACGCCGGCTTGCGGGAGCCGGCGGTTTTCTATGCCGCCAGCATCGAGGATGCCCGCGAACGGATCCGCCGACCGACCTGACGCCCGCCCGTCGAGACCGGATTACGCCAGCGTCGCCAGCAGTTGCCGCATCAGCTCGGCGCGGGGCGCGATGCTCGAGATCCTGATCTGCTCGTGGTCGGTATGCGCGCCCTTGCCATCGACCCCGAGGCCATCGAGCGTCGCGGTATGTGCGGCGGTAAAATTGCCGTCGGAGCCGCCGCCGGTCTTGGTCCCGATCAACTCGAAACCGATGCCGGCCGCGAGTTTGTGGGCGTGCTCGAACAGCTTTCTGGCCGCCGGGGTCTGCTCGAACGGCGGGCGGTTCATCCCGCCGGTCACCGTGATCGCGACCCCCGCGGTTTTCGGCTGAAGACCGAGGATGGTCGCGGTCAGCTCCTCCGCGAGCGCCGTGCTGGGCACGCGCAGATCGATCGCGGCATGCGCTGCCTCCGGAATGACGTTCGCCTTGGTGCCGCCCGAGACGGTGCCGACGGTCACCGTCACCCCGCGCGCCTCGTCGCACAGCCCTTCCAGCGCCAGAATGACATGGCCGAGTTCGCGCACAGCGCTGCGGCCGTCCTCCGGCCGGGCACCGGCATGCGCGGCGACGCCCCTGATTTGCACATCGAACCGGCCGACGCCTTTGCGGGCCGTGACGATCTTGCCGCCATCGCGCGCCGGCTCGGTGACGAGAACGTATTTCGCCTGCCGCCCGAGTTTTTCGATGAGCGCGCGCGAGGTCGGGCTGCCGATCTCCTCGTCGGAAACGTAGAGGTGGGTCACCCCCAGCTTGCCCGCCCCCGCCTCGGCAACGGCCCTGAGCGCATGGTGGGCGATGCAGGCTCCCGCTTTCATGTCGTAGATGCCGGGGCCAAAGGCGAGGTCGCCTTCGACCTTGAACGGCAGCCGGGTCTCGATGAAGCCCATCGGGTGGACGGTATCGAGATGGCTGAGAATCAGGATTCCAGGTTTGTCCTGTCCCCATGTCGAACGGACGATCAGATGGTCGCCGTGGCCATCGGTTCCGGCAACGCGCTCGAGATCAACCGGTAAACCGGCGTGGTCGGCCATGATCAGCGTGATCAGGCGGTTGATCTGGTCGGGGCGCTCGGTCGGGCTCTCGATCTCGACCCAACGGCGGATATGGGCGAGAATCGCGTCGTTCTGGAACATGCTGGCCACGTGATGTCTGGGGTTTCAGGAAGTGCGCAAGCTGGCATGGCCGGTGCGTGGCGGCAAGCCATGAAGGCAACAAGGCGTGAGGGAGCAGAAAACCAGCCGGCGGTTTTCCTTTCTGGCAGGAATTGCGCATTGCTTTAATATTGTGCCAAAAACCGACATTGCCGCCCCGAAGGAAGGTTGCTGATCCCCGATGAACGCTCCTGATCTCGCCCTGCCACCGCTCGCATCTGCTCCGGCAACCGGACCACTGGTTGCGGTTCTCGCCTACAACGGGCTCTGCACTTTCGAATTCGCCGTGGCCTACGAGGTCTTCGGGCTGAACCGGCCGGAAATGGGGCCGGGCTGGTATCGCTATCTGCCCTGCGCGGTCGAGCCGGGGCCGTTGCAGGCGGGGGGCGGCATGGTCGTCTTGGGCGCGCGCGGCCTTGATCTTCTCGATGAGGCCGATCTGGTCATCGTGCCGGGTTGGCGCGGCATCCGCGCTCCGGTCCCGGAATCGCTCTGCGAGGCCCTGCGCCGGGCGCATCGGCGCGGCGCCCGGATCGTTTCGCTGTGCTCGGGCGTGTTCGTTCTGGCCGCCGCCGGGCTGCTCGACGGCCGGCGCGCGACGACGCATTGGCGCTATCTCGATGCGCTGAAAGCGGCCTATCCGGCGCTGACCATCGCGCCGGATGTGCTCTATGTCGATGAGGGCTCGATCCTGACGGCGGCAGGCAGCGCGGCGGCGATCGATCTTTGCCTGCATATTATCCGCAAGGATTTCGGGCCGGATGCCGCGAACAGCGTCGCCCGTCGCCTCGTCGTGCCGCCGCACCGCGATGGCGGGCAGGCGCAATACATCGAGCGCCCCGTGCCCGAGCCGCGCGAAGGCCTGCGGCTGTCCTCGCTCATCGACTGGATGCGGGGCCATCTCGATCAGGATCAGCCGATCGCGGCGCTGGCGGCGCGGGCGGGCATGAGCATCCGCACTTTTCAGCGCCGCTTCGAGGAAACCACCGGCATGCCGCCCGGCACCTGGCTGGTGCGGGAGCGGGTCGCGCGGGCGCAGGAGCTGCTCGAAAGGCCGGGGCCGGCACGCCTCGATGACATCGCGCTGGCGAGCGGGTTTGGTTCGCTCGCGACCTTCCGGCATCATTTCCGGGCGCGGCTCTCGACCTCGCCGAGCGCCTATCGGGCGCGGTTTGCCAAAACAACGCCGTCGCAGGCCGTGTCCACCGGTTGACGGGTGGGGTCAATCGACGATGAACAGCTTTGCGCCGGTCTTGGTCGAGGAGCGATGGGCCGCGTCGCCGAAGTCGGAAACCTGATAGCTCATGCCCGGCCGCATCGCGAAGCGGCGGCCATCCTTCAACTCGGTTTCGAGTTCCCCTTCGAGAACATAGAGCACGTGCCCGCGATCGCACCAGTGATCGGCGAGATAGCCGGGGGTGTATTCGACGTGGCGGATCCGGAGATCACCGACCTGGAACACCCGCCAGAGCGCCTTGCCGGTCACGCCCGGGTGCT
The DNA here is from genome assembly GCA_964571245.1 of uncultured Methylobacterium sp. GTDB lineage: Bacteria > Pseudomonadota > Alphaproteobacteria > Rhizobiales > Beijerinckiaceae > Rhabdaerophilum. The sequence continues at coordinate 36,909 of CAZNAT010000018.1, read as the reverse complement.
CGACGGCCTCGACGCCCTGCCAGTCGATGAGCGTGAAGGGAAGCGGGGGGATTTTCATGGCGATCTCCGGGGGTGGGGCAGCGCGAGTAAGATCCGACCGGATGGTATCCGTTGGATCAAGAATACTCTGATCTCGCAAACGATGGGTTCTTGCAAACGATGGGTTCCCAAACAGTCCCCGGCAAGGAAAACCAGAATTGGCCGAATATCATCGCTCCCTGTCATTCGTGCCAATCGCGTCAACCCGCCCGACCTGTCAGGATGGGATACCTTCGTCCTCGGGAGATTTCTCACATGAACGCCGTTACCGGAACCCCTGCCGCCACCACATCCGATGTCATCGCGCATTATTCGAAGCGTCTCGCGTTCGAAACCGATTGCTGGGATGTCCATGACGCCCTCTCCAGGCCCGATCCCGGCTTCGTCCTGCTCGATGTCCGGGGTCCGACGTTGTATCTCAAGGCGCATGTGCCCGGCGCGATCAACCTGCCGCGTGGCAAGATGACCGCGCGCAAGCTGGCGGAATGGCCCGAGGACACCCTGTTTGTCGTCTATTGCGCCGGCCCGCATTGCAACGGCACCGACAAGGCGGCGTTGCGGCTCGCCGAACTCGGACGCCCGGTGAAGGTGATGATCGGCGGGATGACCGGCTGGGCGGATGAAGGCTTCGCCAGCGCCAGCGGCGTTGAACCGTGCGCGCCTGGCGATGCCGCCTGACGGCATGCTTCATTGTTCAGAAGGGCCCGTCCGACAGCTTGTCCGGTTGTTCAGAAGGGCTCGCCGGACAGCTCGTGCGATTTTTGCAGAACGGGCTCGAAAATATTGCCTCTTTTATTCGTCAATCGCCATTAGTACACCCTTTCGGCAGGCAAAGGCCGAACCGGGGGGTCGTGATGTTTCATCTGAGCGAAGAGGCGATCGCGATTAGGGAGATGGTCCGCGATTTTGCCGCGGAGAAGCTCGCGCCCTTCGCGATCGAATGGGACGAGGCGAAGCACTTCCCGGTTGACGCGATGCGCGATGCCGCGACACTCGGCATGGGCGGCATTTACATCCGCGAGGACGTCGGCGGCTCCGGCTTGACGCGGCTCGATGCGGCGGTGATTTTCGAGGCCCTGTCACAGGGGTGCCCGGCGGTGGCGGCCTATATCTCCATCCACAACATGTGCGCCTGGATGATCGATACCTATGGCAACGACGCCCAGCGGCACCAATGGCTGCCGGCGCTGGTGTCGATGGACAAACTCGCGAGCTACTGCCTCACCGAGCCGGGTGCTGGGTCGGATGCGGCGGCGCTCTCCACCCGCGCGATCCGGGACGGCGACAGCTACGTGCTCACCGGGCAGAAGCAGTTCATCTCCGGGGCCGGCAATCCCGATGATTTCTATGTGGTGATGGCCCGCACGGGCGGCGCCGGGCCGAAAGGCATCTCGACCTTCGTGGTCGAGGGCGGCACCCCCGGGCTGTCGTTTGGCGCGAACGAGCGCAAGATGGGCTGGAACGCCCAGCCGACGCGGGCCGTGATCTTCGAGGACTGCCGCATCCCCGTTGAAAACCGCATCGGTGCGGAGGGCGACGGGTTCAAGATCGCGATGTCCGGGCTTGATGGCGGTCGGCTTAATATCGCGGCGTGCTCGGTCGGCGGCGCGCAGGCGGCGCTGGACAAGGCGCTGGCCTATAGCGGCGAGCGCATGGCGTTTGGCAAGAAGCTCAATGAATTTCAGGCGCTGCAGTTCCGGCTCGCTGATCTTGCGATCGAGCTTGAGGCGGCGCGATTGTTTCTTTACGCGGCGGCGGCGAGCTATGATCGCAATGACCCCGACAAGACCGTGCGGATCGCGATGGCCAAGCGGTTTGTCACCGATACCGGGTTCGAGGTCGCCAATGGCGCGCTGCAAATTCTCGGCGGCTATGGCTATCTAACGGAATACGGCATCGAGAAAATCGTCCGCGATCTGCGCGTGCACCAGATTCTCGAGGGCACCAACGAAATCATGCGGCTCATCGTCGCCCGCGGACTGATCGCCGCGCGCAGTTAAATCATGGCGGCGGGCGTCACGCCGCGCGTTCATCAGGAAAGGGACTATCACCATGAGCACGATCGGTTTTCTCGGTCTGGGCAATATGGGGCGCCCGATGGCGCTCAACCTCGTCAAGGCCGGGCATGTGGTGCGCGGCTTTGATCTTTCCCCGGCCGCCTGCACGGCGAGCGCCGATGCCGGGCTCGCGGTCGCCGCCAGCGCGCAGGCTGCGGTGGCCGGCGCGGATGTCGTGATCACCATGCTGCCGGCGGGCAAGCACGTGCTCGATGCCTACAGCGGGTCGATGAACTTGCTGGGCGTCGCCAGCAAGGGCGCGCTCTTCATCGATTGCTCGACGGTCGATATCGCCTCGGCGCGTGCGGCCAGCGCGGCGGCTTTAGCGGCGGGCATGCTCTCGGTCGATGCGCCGGTGTCGGGCGGTGTCGGCGGGGCGGCAGGCGCCACGCTCACCTTCATGGTCGGCGGCGAGGACGGTGCTTTCGCCAAGGCCAAACCCATCCTTGAGCAGATGGGGAAAAAGATCGTGCATTGCGGCGGCGCCGGCACGGGACAGGCCGCCAAGATCTGCAACAACATGATCCTGGGCGTCTCGATGATCGGGGTCAGCGAAGCCTTCGTGCTCGCCAAAAAGCTCGGGCTTTCCAATGAGGCGTTGTTCGATGTTGCCTCGACCTCTTCGGGCCAGTGCTGGTCGCTCAACACCTATTGCCCGGTGCCGGGGCCAGTGCCGACCTCGCCGGCGAACCGCGATTACGCGCCGGGCTTCGCGGTGGATCTCATGCTCAAGGATCTGCGCCTGAGCCAGGAAGCCTCCCGGGCCAGCGGCGCGGCGACCCCGATGGGCGCGGCCGCAGCGCAGCTTTTCGAGCTGTTCGCGGCGCAGGGCCATGGCGGGCTCGATTTTTCGGCGATCGTCACGTTTCTCAACGGCACGCCGGGCAGGGCACCCTGAGCCTGCATTTCAAACGATGGCATACGGCAACGTATTCCGTTCGTCCTGATCAAGCACGACGCGGCGGGAGAGCGGCGGCGCGGAGCGTTGCGCGCAATCCTCGCGCGAGCACAGCCGGCAGCTGACGCCGATTTTGGCGACGCCGGATCGTCCGCGCAGATCGATTTCATCGGCATAGACGAAGTGATGCGCGTCCGAGATGGCGCAACCCAGTCCGATCGCGAAACGCTGGCTCGGCCCGCCATGGAAATGCGGCGGCTTGACGATGCTTTTGGCGAGGCACAGGTAGCGGGTGCCATCGGGCAGTTCGGCTTGCTGGACCAGAATGCGATCGGGGGCTTCAAAAGCCTCATGGACATTCCACAGCGGGCAGGCGCCGCCAAAGCGCGCGAACTGGAACGGGGTCGAGGAATGGCGCTTGACGATGTTCCCGGCGCGATCGAGCTTGACGAAATAGATCGGCACCCCCTTGGCGCCGGTGCGCTGCAGGGTTGAAAGCCGATGGCAGACCTGCTCGATGCTGACGCCAAAGAGATGGCCCAGCCGGGCGAGATCGTGCCGGGTACGCTTGGCTTCCCCGGCGAAGGCGGCATAAGGCATCAGCAGTGCGGCGGCGAAGTAATTCGTCAGGGCGGCCTGCGCGATCGTCCGCGCGTCAGGGGTGCGCAGGGCCGCGTCATCCGCCCGGGCGTCAATCCGCGCGCCTTCCTCCAGCCGGGCGATCTGGCACGCGAGCTGGAAAGCGCGGGTGGTGGGGTCGATCGCCGGGCTCAGGCTCAGCACCCGGCTTTTCGGATCGAAGGAACGCAAGCGCGCGTCGTCCTCCTGCATATCCCGGACGCGAACGCCGTGCTTCTCCTGCAGGAAACGGACGAGTTCGCCGGGGTCGCGGCCACGCTTGTCGAAGGCCCGGCCGGCGAGGCGCTCCGCGGCCTGATCGAGGTCGTCGATGTAATTGTCCATGTAGTGGAAAAAATCGCGGACGGCTTCGAAGGGATGCACGTTGACGCCGCGCGGGGGCTCGTCGATGCGGCCCGTGCCGGGCATTTCCGGCGGCGTGGTGGGATCGATGGTTCGCCGGAACGCGCCATGCAGTTCGATGAAACGATGCGCCAGCCAGGGCGCGGAAAGCGCCAGCGCCCGGATGTCGACATGGGTGGTTTCGGCCTGGCTGAAGATCGGATCGGACAGCGCCTCGCGCAGATCGGCCGCCAGCCGGTCGGGGTCTTCAGAGATGAGATTGGCGGCATCGCCGCCAAAAAGCTGGCTGAGACCATAGAGCACCGAGGCGGAAACCGGGCGCTGGTTGGTTTCCATCTGGCTGAGATAGGCGGTCGAGATCCGGAGTTGGCGCGCGAGATCGGCCTGCGTCATCCGGCGGCTGTCGCGCAGGCGGCGCATTCCGGCGCCAACGAAGAGCTTGCGGTCGCGCATGCTTCACCAAAATATCAAAAAGAATATGTGCTAATATTTGCATATCAGCAATTTACATACTTGTCATTTAAATGCTTTGGTTGAAAGAAAAACAAGCGAATTCAAAATCGTGACACACTGCCGGGCTTGCCAGGCCGGGCATCCGGGCGATGCGTAAAAGGGAGAGGCTGTGATGCGGGATATTCTCGATCGACTCGAAGATCGCCGGGCGCAAGCGAGGCTCGGCGGCGGTGCGAAGCGGATCGAGGCGCAGCACGCCAAGGGCAAGCTGACCGCGCGCGAGCGCATCGAATTGCTGCTCGATCACGGCTCTTTCGAAGAGTTTGACATGTTCGTGCAGCATCGCTGCGTCGATTTCGGCATGGACAAGGGGGAGAAAATCCCCGGCGATGGTGTCGTCACCGGCTGGGGCACGGTCAACGGGCGCAAGGTCTTCGTCTTCGCGAAAGATTTTACCGTGCTTGGCGGTTCGCTCTCCGAAACGCATGCGCAGAAGGTCGGCAAGATCCAGGAAATGGCGCTCCGCATGCGGGCGCCGATCATCGGGCTCTATGACAGCGGCGGCGCGCGCATTCAGGAGGGCGTGGCGTCGCTCGCGGGCTATGCCGATATCTTCAAGCGCAACGTCACCGCCTCCGGCGTCATCCCGCAGATTTCGGTGATCATGGGGCCTTGCGCGGGTGGCGACGTCTACTCGCCGGCGATGACCGATTTCATCTTCATGGTGCGTGACACCTCCTACATGTATGTCACCGGCCCGGATGTGGTGAAAACCGTCACCAACGAGATCGTCACCCACGAGGAACTCGGCGGCGCCTCGATCCACACCACGAAATCCTCGATCGCCGATGGCGCCTTCGACAACGATGTCGAGGCGCTGCTGCAAATCCGCCGCCTCATCGATTTCCTCCCGGCGAACAACCTCGAGGGCGTGCCGGAATGGCCGTCCGCCGACGATCCCTTACGCCGCGACGCGAGCCTGGATACGCTGATCCCCGACAATGCCAACCAGCCCTACGATATGAAGGAGCTGATCGGGAAGGTTGTCGATGAAGGCGATTTCTACGAGATCGGCGCCCGCCACGCCGGCAATATCATCACCGGCTTTGGCCGCGTCGAGGGGCGCACGGTTGGGTTTGTCGCCAACCAGCCGATGGTGCTGGCGGGCGTGCTCGACAGCGATGCCAGCCGCAAGGCGGCGCGCTTCGTGCGCTTCTGCGATGCCTTCGAAATTCCGATCGTCACCTTCGTCGATGTCCCGGGTTTTCTGCCGGGCACGGCGCAGGAATACGGCGGGCTGATCAAGCACGGCGCGAAGCTCTTGTTCGCCTATAGCCAAGCCACGGTGCCGCTCGTCACCTGCATCACCCGCAAGGCGTTCGGCGGGGCCTATGACGTGATGGCCTCCAAGCATATCGGCGGCGATGTCAATTACGCCTGGCCGACGGCGCAGATCGCCGTGATGGGCGCGAAAGGCGCGGTGGAGATCATCTTCCGTGGCGGCACGCCGGAGGAAATCGAACAGCGCACCAAGGAATACGAACAGCGCTTCCTGTCGCCGTTTGTGGCGGCTGAACGCGGCTATATCGACGAGGTCATCATGCCGCACTCGACCCGCGCCCGCATCTCGCGCGCGCTCGCCATGCTCCGCACCAAGAAGGTCGAGCAGCCCTGGCGCAAGCACGACAACATGCCTTTGTGAGTATTTTCAAGCGAAGTGGGAACCGGTTCGCGTGAAGAAAATGCGAGCGAAACAAAGACTCTGGCAGGCGAATGCGGTTACGGAGAGAAAACATGTTCACAAAAATCCTGATCGCCAATCGCGGTGAAATCGCCTGCCGGGTCATCAAGACCGCGCAGAAAATGGGGATTGAAACCGTCGCCGTCTATTCGGATGCCGACAAGGACGCGATGCACGTCGCCATGGCCGATGAGGCCGTGCACATCGGCGCAGCCGCGGCATCCGAGAGCTATCTCGTGATCGAGAAGATCATCGAGGCCTGCAAGAAGACCGGCGCCGAGGCGGTCCACCCCGGCTACGGTTTTCTCTCCGAGCGCGAGGCCTTTGCCCATGCACTGAAGGCGGCGGGGATCACCTTCATCGGCCCGAACGCCCATGCCATCGCGGCGATGGGCGACAAGATCGAATCCAAGAAAGCGGCGGCGGCGGCGGGGGTCTCCACCGTCCCGGGCTATCTCGGCGAGATCGCGGATGCCGCGCATGCGGCCAGGATCGCCGGCGAGATCGGCTATCCCGTGATGATCAAGGCTTCGGCGGGGGGCGGCGGCAAGGGCATGCGCATCGCCTGGAACGCGGGCGAAGTGCAGGAAGGCTTCGACCGCTCGAAATCGGAAGCCAAATCCTCGTTCGGCGATGACCGGATGTTCGTGGAAAAGTTTATCGTCAATCCGCGCCACATCGAGATTCAGGTGCTGGGTGACAAGCACGGCAATGTCATCCACCTCGGCGAGCGCGAATGCTCGGTGCAGCGCCGCAACCAGAAGGTCGTGGAGGAAGCGCCATCGCCGCTCCTTGATGAGGAAACGCGCGCAAAAATGGGCGCGCAAGCGGTCGCGCTGGCGAAGGCCGTGAATTATGATACCGCCGGCACGGTGGAATTCGTCGCCGGGCAGGACAAGAGCTTCTACTTCCTCGAAATGAACACCCGGCTTCAGGTCGAGCATCCGGTGACCGAGATGATCACCGGGCTCGATCTCGTGGAAGAGATGATCCGCGTCGCGTACGGCGAGAAGCTCCGCTACCGTCAGGAGGATATCAAGCTCAACGGCTGGGCGGTCGAAAGCCGCATCTATGCCGAGGACCCCACCCGGAATTTCCTGCCCTCGATCGGCCGCCTGACGCGGTATCGCCCGCCGGGTGAAGGCCAGTTCGGCGATGTCACGGTGCGCAACGATACCGGCGTCGAAGAGGGCGGGCAGATCTCGATGTACTACGATCCGATGATCGCCAAGCTCGTCACGCATGCGCCGACGCGGGCAGAGGCGATCGAGCGTCAGGCGCAGGCCCTCGATGCCTTCGCGATCGATGGCATCCGCCACAATATCCAGTTTCTGGCGACGCTGATGGCGCATCCGCGCTGGAAGGAAGCGCGGCTCTCGACCGGTTTTATCGCCGAGGAATTCCCGGAAGGGTTTTTCGTGCCGATGCCGCAAGGCGAGCAGGCGATGCGGCTTGCGGCGGTGGCCGCGATGATCGACCACGTGCTCAACGCCCGGAAACGGAAGATTTCCGGGCAGATGCCGACCTCCCGCCCGGTGAGCTTCGTCGAGGAGCGCATCGTCGTGCTCGGGCTCAATGCCAAGGCGCAGTCGTTTCCGGTGCTGGTCGAGGGCTGGAAGGGCGACACCATCGTCCGGTTTGGCGAGGATCGGCTGGTGCTGTCCTCGCCCTGGAAGCCGGGCGACCTTGTCTGGGAAGGGCGGATTTCGGGGGCGGAGATCGCGGTGCAGGTGACCGCCATTCCCAATGGTGTGCGGCTGAGCCAGGGCGGAGCTGCGGCGGACGCCCGGGTCTATACCCCGCGCGAAGCCGAATTCGCGGCGCTGATGCCCGAGAAAAAGGGCGCGGATACCTCGAAGACGCTGCTCTGCCCGATGCCGGGGCTGGTCAAATCCATCGCGGTGATCGAGGGCCAGGAGGTCAAGGCTGGCGAGACGCTGGCCGTTGTCGAGGCGATGAAAATGGAGAACGTGCTCCGGGCCGAGCGGGATGTTACGGTCAGGAAGCTCAAGGCCAAGGCGGGCGACAGCCTCGCGGTCGATGCGTTGATCATGGAATTCGTCTGATGGATTTTGCATCCCTCTTCCCCAGAGCGACCGAAACCGAATGGCGCGCGGCGGTTGACCGCGTGCTCAAAGGCGCGGATTTCGAAAAGACCCTGGTGGGCCATACCGCGGATGGCATCGCGATCATGCCGCTGCACCCGCGCCAGCCCAGGGCGACACCGGTGGCCGGGGCGCGCGGGGCGGGGCGCTGGAAGATCGCGGCGCGGCTTGACGACCCCGATCCCGAGCGCGGCAATGCTCTGATCCACGATGACCTCCTCGGCGGGGTCGATTGCCTCGCGCTGGCGTTTTCGGGCGCGCCTTCCGCGCGTGGATTCGGCTTGCGCGATGCGACGCCCGCCGCGCTCGATAGCGCGCTGGCCGGGGTCCATTGCGATCTCGTCGCGATCCGCCTTGAGACCGCGCCCTTTGGCGGCCGGGCGATCGCGGATGGGTTTGCGACCTACGCGCGGCGCCACCGCCTGCCCGGGGCGGCGCTGGATGTCGATTTCGGGCTCCAGCCCCTGGCGGATTTTGCCAGCAGCGGGCGGATGCCGCTCGGGTTTGCCGCGGCCATGAACAATGTCCGGGATATTATCAGCCATTTGCAGGAACAGGGTTTTAAGGGGCCGTACTTGCGCTGCGACGGGCGGCCGTTCCATGATGCCGGGGCCAGCGAAGCGCAGGAACTCGCCTGCGTCATCGCCCAGGGCACCGCGTATCTGCGCGCGCTGGCCGGGCACGGCATCGCCCCCGAGGCGATGTCTGCGATGCTCTCCTTCACGCTGAGCGCCGACGACGATCAATTCCTGACCATTGCGAAGTTTCGTGCGCTGCGCCTGCTCTGGGCGCGGATCGAGGAGGCCTGCGGGATCGCGCCCCGTCCCATCCGGGTGCATGGCGAAACCGCCTGGCGCATGCTCACGCGGCACGATGTTCATGTGAACGTGCTGCGCAACACCATCGCGGCATTCTCGGCGGGGATTGGTGGCGCGGATTCGATCCTGGTGCAGCCCTTCACCGCCGCGCTTGGCCTTGGCGATGGTGACGCCCGGCGTTTTTCGCGCAACACCAGCCTGATCCTGATGGAAGAATCGCATGTGCACCGCACCATCGACCCGGCTTCCGGCTCTGGGGGCTTTGAAGCCCTCACCGATGCGCTGGCCGAGAAGGCCTGGGGCTTGTTCCAGCTGATCGAGGCGCAGCAGCACGAGGGTGAGGCGGGCATGGCGGCGGCCCTCGGCAATGGTTTTGTCGCCGAGATGGTCCGCGATACCCGCGATGGCCGCCTCAAGGCGATTGCAACCCGGCGCCTGCCGATCACCGGCGTCAGCGAATTCCCGGATATCACGGAGGTCCGGCCTCCGGTTCTCGCGCCCTCGCCGCTGAAGCCGACGGACAACCCGCTGGCACCGAGGCGGCTCGCGGAACCCTTTGAAGGCTTGCGTGATCGGGCCGATGCCCTTCTGGCGCGCGACGGGGGAAGGCCGGTGGTTTTTCTTGCCAATCTCGGTCGGGTCGCGGATTTCACCGCCCGCGCGATGTTCGCCAAGAACCTGTTTGAAGCGGGTGGCTTCGAGGTCGTCTCGAACAGCGGTTTTGCCGATGCGGCGGGCGCGACCGATCTTGCGGCGCTGATCGCGGCCTACAAGGCGGCAAATACCGGGTTTGTCTGCCTGACCGGCGCGGATGCCGATTATTTCGCAACCGCGCAGGAAGCGCTGCATCCCGAAGACACGCTGGTCGAGGAAATCGCGCGGCGGCTGCACCGCGCCGGCGCGGCGGAGATCCTGCTGGCCGGGCGGCCCGGAAAGCACGAAGCGCGGCTGCGGGAAGCGGGCATTGCCAAATTCGCCTATGTCGGGTGCAATGTTCTGGTATTGCTTGAAAATCTGCTCGGCGCCGCCGAAGCGTCACTGGAAGGTCAAGCGTGATGGGGGCGGCACCGACGATGGGCACCATTCCGGATTTTTCGACCATTCCATTCCGGCGCGTGGCAGGAGCTGAGGTGACCAGCGATGCCGCGCCCTGGGCCACGCCGGAAGGCATCACGATCGCGCCACTGACGGGTGAGGCGGACCTCAAGGGCATCGATTTTCTCGATGGATTCCCGGGCCTCGCGCCGTTCGTGCGTGGGCCCTACCCGACGATGTATGTCAACCAGCCCTGGACGATCCGGCAATACGCCGGCTTTTCCACCGCCGAGGATTCCAACGCCTTCTACCGCCGCAATCTGGCCGCCGGGCAGAAGGGGCTTTCGGTCGCCTTCGATCTCGCCACCCACCGGGGCTATGATTCGGACCATCCGCGCGTTGCCGGTGATGTCGGCATGGCGGGCGTCGCCATCGATTCCATTTACGACATGCGCACGTTGTTCGACGGCATTCCGCTCGACCAGATGTCGGTATCGATGACGATGAACGGCGCGGTGCTGCCGATCCTCGCGCTCTATATCGTCGCGGCGGAGGAGCAGGGGGTGAAGCCGGAGCAGCTTTCCGGCACGATCCAGAACGATATCCTGAAGGAGTTCATGGTCCGCAACACCTATATCTACCCGCCTGAGGGTTCGATGCGGATCATCTCGGATATCTTTGCCTACACGGCGCAGAACATGCCGAAATTCAACTCGATCTCGATTTCCGGCTACCATATGCAGGAAGCCGGGGCGACGCAGGACCTTGAACTCGCCTATACGCTCGCCGATGGCGTCGAATATCTCAAGGCCGGCATCGCGGCGGGGATGGATGTCGACCAATTCGCGCCGCGGCTGTCGTTCTTCTGGGCGATCGGCATGAATTTCTTCATGGAAATCGCCAAGATGCGCGCGGCGCGGCTGCTCTGGGCGCGGCTGGTCAAGGGGTTCAATCCCAAAAGCCTGAAATCGCTGCCGCTCAGGACGCATTGCCAGACCTCGGGCTGGTCGCTGACCGCGCAGGATGTCTACAACAACGCGATCCGCACCTGCATCGAGGCGATGGCGGCGACGCAAGGCCATACCCAGTCGCTGCACACCAACGCGCTCGACGAGGCGCTCGCCCTCCCGACCGATTTTTCGGCCCGTATCGCCCGCAACACCCAGCTCCTCATCCAGCAGGAGGCCGGCACCAACCGGATCATCGATCCCTGGGGTGGCTCGCACATGCTCGAGAAGCTGACGGCGGATCTCGCGGCGCGCGCCTGGGGGCATATCCAGGAGGTGGAAAAGCTGGGCGGCATGGCCAAGGCCATCGAGGCCGGCATACCCAAGCTTCGGATCGAGGAGGCCGCCGCCCGTACGCAAGGGCGGATCGACAGCGGCGAGCAGACGATCGTCGGCGTCAACAAGTATCTGCTGATCAACGAAAAACCGTTCGATGTGCTTAAGGTCGACAATGCCGCTGTCCGGGCGATGCAGATCGCCAAGCTGGCGCGGCTGAAGGCTGAGCGCAACGACGCGGCGGTCGAGGCCTCGCTGCGCGCGCTCGAACACGCCGCCCGCACCAGAACCGGCAATCTGCTCGCCCTGGGGGTGGAGGCGGCCCGGGCCAAGGCGACCGTCGGCGAGATCAGCCTCGCGCTGGAGCGGGCGTTTTCGCGCCATACCGCCGAGATCAAGGCGATTTCCGGGGTGTATCGCGACGCTGTCGGCGAGAATAACCCCGCCGTGCAACGGGTCAGCGGCATGACGCGCGCCTTTGCCGAGAATGACGGCCGTTTGCCGAAAATCCTCGTCGCCAAAATGGGGCAGGATGGGCACGATCGCGGCCAGAAGGTGATCGCCTCCGCCTTCGCCGATCTCGGTTTTGATGTGGAAATCGGCCCGCTGTTCGCCACGCCCGAGGAGGCCGCCGCGCAGGCCGTGGCCGGCAAGGCGCATATCATCGGCGTTTCCAGCCTTGCCGCGAGCCATCTGACCCTCGTGCCGGCGCTCAAGGCCGCGCTGGCGAAGGAAGGCCGGCCGGATATCATGATCGTGGTCGGTGGGGTCATCCCGCCGCAGGATTTCGAGGCGCTGATCGAGGCAGGCGCGGCGGCGATTTTTCCGCCGGGCACTGTGATCGCGGATGCGGCGGAAAAACTGCTCGACGGGCTCAACCGCAAGCTCGGGTATGCCCAGCCGAAGGTGGCATGAGGCGGAGCTGTCCCCGGCTGGATCGGGTTTCAGTTTTTCGGGCGGTCCCTGAACAGGCGCTCCGCAGCGGCTTCGATCATCCGCTGGCTGTTATGGCCGACGCCGGGCACGATGGTCATCGTCCAGTTGAACGGGGTCCCGAGCCGGGCGGCTTCCGCCTTTGCCGCCGCGAAGAAGAATTTTCCGCGTGCGAGACGATGCGGCCCCTGCGCCTTGGCCCCGGCGGAGGTGTTGAGCTGGGGATGGTCGGGGTCATTGTCCTGATCGCCCAGCAGCAGGTGGAGCTTGCGCGCCAGCACCGCCTTGCGGTCGGCTTCGGTCGCGGGCGTGTCTTCGAGCGAATAGGGATAGGGATGGCCGCCGGCTTCGGCGCTGCCGGTCGGGAGCGTATAGTAGCCGGCATTGGCCACGACGATATCCAGCATCCGGCCTTGCGGCATGAAGACCGCCATGCGGTGCGCGAATTGCGCGCCGGCCGAATGCCCGGCGAGGAGGTAGCCGCCGGTTTTCGCGCGCTGCTGTTCGATCAACCGGTCGTAGAGGCGTTCGATGGTGGTGTAGAGCCATTTTGTCCGGTCCGGCTCGCCGACAACGCCACCCTGCTGGTAAAGCCGGGTGGGGAAGCGCTTGGCGTCGAGATGCGGGGCGGCGACGAGAAGATCGTGGCGATCGGCGAGTTCAAGCCAGGCGTCGCGCGTCGCGATCGCGTTCCGGTTCAGGCCATGCATCGCGACCACGAGCGTGCAGGGCCTCGTCGCGCAATTCTTGCCGGCAACCGCGAGGATATCGATATCGACAGGCGTGCCTGCCGAGGTCCGGTAGGTGAAAACGAAGCGATGCGCCCCGGTGGGGTTGGCCGCCAAGGCTGTGCCCGATCCCGCCGGGAGGGTGCACAGCAAGGCGAGGGTCATGGCAGGAAGGATTGCGGCGGATCTTGTCCCATGTGGCCGGTCGGCGTTGCGGAGAAGGCTGGGCAGGGGCATCGGTTTCTCCAGGAAAAGCGCTTTTTGCGCGGGGATATTCACGCCAGTTGAGCATCGGCCAGGCCGTTCGCAAATGGCTCGAACCCTGCGCGGCGTCGATTTTCGCCCGCAATTGCTTTCACAGGGCTTTCCGTCGCTTCCTCGGCGACTATAGTAGGAACTGAGTTGTTCTGCCACGCTGCCGGTCCATGCGCTGTCCGGCCCCGAAAAAGGTTTCCCTGATGCCTGCCTATCGCTCCCGCACCACCACCCATGGCCGTAACATGGCCGGCGCCCGCGGCCTCTGGCGCGCGACGGGGATGAAGGATGGCGATTTCGGCAAGCCGATCATCGCGGTCGCCAACTCTTTTACCCAGTTCGTGCCGGGGCATGTGCATCTGCACCCACTCGGCCAGCTGGTGGCGCGCGAGATCGAACGCGCCGGCGGTGTCGCCAAGGAGTTCAACACCATCGCGGTCGATGATGGCATCGCGATGGGGCATGATGGCATGCTCTATTCGCTGCCCAGCCGCGAGATCATCGCGGATTCGATCGAATATATGGTCAGCGCCCATTGCGCGGATGCAATGGTCTGCATCTCCAATTGCGACAAGATCACGCCGGGCATGCTGATGGCGGCGCTGCGGCTCAATATTCCCGTGGTGTTCGTTTCCGGCGGGCCTATGGAGGCCGGCAAGGTCACCCTCAAGGGCAAGACCAAGGCGATCGATCTGATCGATGCGATGGTCTATGCCGCCGACGACAGCTATTCGGACGAAGAAGTCAGCGAGATGGAGAAGGGGGCCTGCCCCACCTGTGGCTCGTGCTCGGGCATGTTCACCGCCAATTCGATGAACTGCCTCACCGAAGCGTTGGGTCTTGCCTTGCCGGGCAACGGTACCGTGCTCGCGACGCATGCGGATCGCCGTCGGCTTTTTGTCGAGGCCGGGCACCTCATCGTCGATCTCGCCAAGCGCTACTACGAGCAGAACGACGAGAGCATCCTGCCGCGCAACATCGCGAATTTCAAAGCCTTCGAGAACGCGATGACGCTCGATATCACGATGGGCGGCTCCACCAACACCGTGCTCCATCTGCTCGCCGCCGCGCATGAGGGCGGGGTCGATTTCACGATGAAGGATATCGATCGGCTCTCGCGCAAGGTGCCGGTCTTGTGCAAGGTCGCCCCCGCCGTTGCCGAGGTCCATGTCGAGGATGTGCATCGTGCCGGCGGCATCATGGGTATTCTCGGCGAACTCAATCGTGGCGGGCTGCTCCATCCGGAGTGCACCATGGTTCATGCCGAAAGCCTGGCGAGTGCGCTTGCACGCTGGGATGTGAAAGCGTCCAATTCCGAGATGGTGCATACCTTCTTCAAGGCCGCGCCGGGGGGTGTGCCGAGCCAGACCGCCTTCAGCCAGGAATCGCGCTGGAAGGAACTCGACACCAACCGTGAAACCGGCGTGATCCGCGATATCCCGCACGCCTTCTCGACGGATGGCGGCCTCGCGGTGCTCTACGGCAACCTCGCGGTCGATGGCTGCATCGTCAAGACCGCCGGTGTCGAGGCGGAATCGCTGACCTTCACCGGCAAGGCCTGCATTTTCGAAAGCCAGGATGCCGCGATCGACGGCATTCTTAACGGCAAGGTCGTGCCGGGCGACGTCGTGTTGATCCGCTATGAGGGGCCGAAGGGCGGGCCGGGGATGCAGGAAATGCTCTATCCCACGAGCTACATCAAATCAAAAAAGCTCGGCAAGGTCTGCGCGTTGGTCACCGACGGGCGGTTCTCTGGCGGCTCGTCCGGGCTTTCGATCGGTCATGTCTCGCCGGAAGCGGCTTCGGGCGGCACCATCGGTCTGGTGCGGGATGGCGACGTGATCGAGATCGATATCCCCAAGCGCAGCATCCACCTCAAGGTTTCCGATGCCGAGCTCGCGCAGCGCCGCAAGGAGCAGGATGCGCTGGGCTGGAAGCCGGCCAAACCGCGCAAGCGCAACGTGACCACCGCGCTCAAGGCCTACGGCATGATGGCGTCGAGCGCCGACAAGGGCGCGGTGCGCATCCTGCCGGAGTAGTCTCCGGTCAGGTTGCGGGTTCGGCTGGTGCCGGCACCTTGTAGGCGGTGGTCGATTTGATGCGCTCCATCGCGAAGCGTGAGGTGACGTTCTTGAGCGGGATCGCCTCGATCAACCGCTTGTAGAACGTATCGTAGGCGGCCATATCCGCCACCACCACGCGCAGCATGTAGTCGACATCCCCGGCCATGCGGTAGATTTCCATCACTTCGGGCAGCACCGAGATTGTGCGGGCAAAATTCGTCAGCCATGGGCCGGAATGCTCGCCGGTTTCGATCTGCACGAAAACGCTGAGGCCAAGACCAATTTTCTCCGGCGCGACGAGCGCTACCCGCTTGGTGATCACGCCTTGCGCTTCAAGCCGCTGAACCCGCTTCCAGCATGGCGTTTGCGAGAGCCCGACGCGGTTGGAGAGATCGGCAAGACTAATGGTGCAATCCTCCTGCAGCGCATTGAGGATTTTGCGGTCGATCGCATCCATGGGGCACCCAGTTCCTTCAAAACAAGACCATCAAAATAAGCGAATATTTTTCTATTGCACGCCTGAATAAAGCCAGAAAAAGGGATGATTTTCCTTAAATCGGCAGTCTTGTCAGGAAAATCTATACTGCTTGATGTTTGTCTGTGCGAGATGGGCCGCCGCTTTTTCGCGCAGGACGGTCCCGATCAACACGAGGACCGGCCCATCGATGGTGGCTTCGGCGATGGCCTGCGGCAGGGCGCGGATCGACGCCAAAATCTCCCGCTGGCCGGGCCGTGTCGCGTTGATGACGGCCATGGCGGGTGTCTCCGGCGAGAGCCCGGCGGCGATCGCGCGCACCACCAGCAGGGCGAGCGTCCCGCGCGGCATGTAGATCACGGTGGTTGCCTGGGGATCGGTAAGGGCGGGCCAATGGATATCGGCAGGAAGCTGGCCGTCCTCGCCGTGCCCGGTGAGGAACTGAACCCGGCGCGCGTGCCGGCGCTCGGTCAGCGATAATCCGAGGGCAGCAGCGGCCCCCTGCGCGGCGGTAATGCCCGGCACGATCTCGACCGCGATCCCCGCTTCCCGGCAAGCGGCGATTTCCTCGCTGGCGCGGCCAAAGATCAGCGGATCGCCGCCCTTGAGGCGAACGACGCGCTTGCCCTGCCGCGCAAGCTTGACCAGGAGATCGTTGATGTCGGCCTGCTTGCAGGAAGGGCCGTGGCCGGCCTTGCCCACCATCATGCGCTGCGCTTCGCGGCGCGCGAGCTCAAGAACTTCGGTCGAAACCAGATCGTCATAGAGGATGATGTCGGCGGCCTGCAACGCGCGCAGCGCCTTGAGCGTCAGCAGATCCGGATCGCCCGGCCCGGCCCCGACCAGCGTCACGCGCCCGGCTGGCTGGGCGAGACCATCCTCTGCGAGGGTTGCCAGCAGTTCGCGCCGATCGGCCTCGCCGGGCGGCGTATCCGGGTGGGTCATGGCGCGCGTGGTGAAGCGTTCCCAGAACCGGCGCCGGAGCGCATATTCCGGCTTATCCGCCTGCACCAGAGGCCGCCAGTCTCGGGCGGCGGCAGCCCAGGCGGCCAGCCCACGCGGCAGCAGCGCCTCGATCTTGGCGCGAACCGCCTGCGCGAAAACCGGCGCGGCGCCATCGGTCGAAATCGAGACGACGAGCGGCGAACGGTTGACGATGGTTCCGAAGGAGAAATCGCAGAAGTCGGGGTTGTCGATGATATTGACCGGCGCCCCCGCCGCGCGCGCCGCCGCGACAAAACGCCGGATCTCATCGGGGTCGGCGAGATCCGCGATGGCGAGGGCCGCATCCTTCAGGTCGTCCGGGCACCAGGCTCGCGGGCGGGCAGCCAGAGCGGAAGCCATCTCCGCCCCGTTGTCGCTCTCCTCAAAGGCCTGCTCCGGGGAGGCTTGCTCCAGGAAGGCATGAACTTCGGCGCCGGCCGCCGCCAGAAGCTCGGCCTTCCAGCGCGCCCCCTCGCTCGAACCGACCAGCACGACCTTGCGGCCGGAGAGCTTGTGAAACAGCGGCAGGGTCGCCAGCGGCGCAATCCGCTCGGGCTCGACGCGGCCGGGTTGGCGCGATGCGCGACTCATGGCGCGCGCTCGATCGCCAGCGGTGGTTTTTGTACCGCGCCTTGCGGCGGAAAAGCGAACCACAGCAGGGCCAGGGCGATGATGATCAGGCGAAACGTCCAATCGATCAGCGATGAAAGGCAATGGCCGCTCATATCCCGCCCCCGTCGATGCCGAGCGGTTCCCGCGCCTGGCGCCGCGTCCATCTCAACCAGACGCGTTCATGCATGCCGCGCCAGATCGGGCGGAGCAGAAGATCGACCAACGCCACGCCGAGGGCCATCCCCGGCGAAGCGGAGAGCATGAACAGCACCGTGCCGAGCAGCAGCGCGCAGGACAGCCGCCAGCTCGCAAGCCGCGCCAGATCCAGACGGGACGCACCCGCCGGAACCACGCCAAGGCGAACGAGAATGCCGGCAAGTCTTGGCTTGTACGGAGACGAAAGCGGTTGCGCCGATGGTGGGTGAGCCGGCTCGATATCCTCGATCACGCCGAGCGCGAGCGCATCGTTGGTGATGGTATCGATCAGCAGCAGGCTTCCGAGGGGACGGCATTCGGCATAGCGGGTCGCATACACCGGCGCTTCGAACTCGATGGTCGTCAGTCCGATCGCGTTCATCGGCAGGACCTGCACCGGCTGCGCCCGGTAGTCGTGGACATCGATCGCGTGATGCAGCGCGGGAATCCGGGCTCTGGTCAGGCTGGTGCCGAGCTTGACGAGATAGGTCCTGCCCGGCTCAATCCCGGCTTCAGCGAGCGCCAGCAATCGGGCTGTAACACGCCGCGAGGCCGGCATGACCGAACCGGTTGCGACGATGACATCGCCGCGACTGACATCGATCTCATCCGCCAGTGCCAGGGTTATTGCCTCGCCCTGCTGGGCAGCCTTCCGCTCGCCGGAGGGCGTGAGGATGCGGGTAATGCGGCTCTGGCCTCCGCGCGGCAGAATCGTCACGCCGTCGCCAAGGTGAAGCCTGCCGCTGGCAATCGTGCCGGAAAACCCGCGAAAATCCGCGTCTGGGCGGTTGACCCATTGCACGGGAAAGCGAAAATTCGCGTCCCCGCCGGTCCGGGTGTCCATGGTTTCGAGCAAGCCGAGCAGGCTCGGCCCCGCGTACCAAGGCGTCCTCGACGAGGGGCGGGTGACATTGTCGCCCTCGCGCGCCGAGAGCGGCAGGATATGGACGCGGGTGAACCCGAGCCTAGGCGCCAGCGCAAGGTAATCCCGCTCGATGGCGCGGAAGACGGCTTCGGAATACTCAACGAGGTCCATCTTGTTGATGGCGATGATGACATCGCGCACCCCGAGCATCGAAACGATATAGGAATGCCGCCGGGTTTGCGGCAGCAGCCCCTTGCGGGCATCAACCAGGATGATCGCGCAATCGGCGGTCGAGGCACCCGTTGCCATGTTGCGGGTATATTGCTCGTGGCCGGGGGTGTCGGCGGCGATGAAGGCGCGACGCGGCGTCGAGAAATAACGATAGGCGACATCGATGGTGATGCCCTGTTCGCGTTCGGCGGCGAGGCCATCCACCAGCAGCGCCAGATCGGGGGTTTTGCCGGTGGTGCCAAAGCGGGCGGAATCGCGGATCAGCGCTTCCGCCTGATCCTCGAAAACCGAGTTCGTTTCCCACAAAAGCCGGCCAAGCAGCGAGGATTTTCCGTCATCCACCGAGCCGCAGGTGATGAAGCGCAGCAGGGATTTTGATGCCGGATCTGGCGCGGGGGAGCGCTCCGTCTCGGCGCCTTCAAGAAGAGGCTCGGGTTCGAATGCCAGCGCGGGGCGCATCAGAAATAGCCTTCCTGCTTCTTCTTTTCCATGGAACTCGCGCCATCGTGATCGATGACGCGGCCCTGTCGTTCGGAAACGCGACTCGCGCGCATCTCGGCGAGAATGTCGGGGAGGGTTTCGGCCTCGCTTTCCACCGCGCCGGTCAGCGGGTAGCAGCCGAGGGTGCGGAAGCGGACGGTCTTGATCTCGATGGTCTCGCCGGGCAACAGGCTCAGGCGGGCGTCATCGCGCATGATCAGCGCGCCGTTACGGCGCAGAACCGGGCGCGGCCGGGCGAAATACAGCGGCACGACCGGAATGGCTTCCTGCGCGATATATTCCCAGACATCGTTTTCCGTCCAGTTGGACAGCGGGAACACGCGAAAGCTCTCGCCCTTGCGCTTCCGGGTGTTGAACAGCGCCCAGGGCTCCGGGCGCTGCGCCTTCGGGTCCCAGCGATGATCGGGGGTGCGCAGCGAGAACACTCGCTCCTTGGCCCGGCTCTTTTCCTCGTCGCGCCGCGCCCCGCCGAAGGCCGCATCGAACCCGTGCATGTCGAGCGCCTGTTTCAGCGCTTGCGTCTTCATCACGTCGGTATGCACCGCCGAGCCATGGCTGAGCGGGCCGATGCCCGCCTTCACCCCGTCAGGGTTGGTGTGGACGATCAGATCGAGCCCCAGCCGCTGGGCGGTGGCGTCGCGGAATTCGATCATCTCCCGGAATTTCCAACCAGTATCGACGTGAAGCAACGGGAAGGGCAACTTGCCAGGGGCGAAGGCCTTGAGGGCGAGATGCAGCAGCACCGCCGAATCCTTGCCGATCGAATAGAGCAGCACCGGCTTTTCGGCGGTGGCGGCGACTTCGCGCAGGATAAAGATCGATTCCGCTTCCAGCGCTTGCAGATGGGTGAGGGGCTTCATGTTTCTGCCTCGGCGTTTGCTGTTCTCGCCTCTGTCATGCCTGCGCGCGGGGCATCGTGCCGGATGTGCAGGCCGCATTCGCGTCTGTCGTCCTCTTCCCACCACCAGCGCCCGGAACGCTCATTCTCGCCCGGCTTCACCGCGCGGGTGCAGGGCTGGCAGCCAATCGAAAGAAAACCTTCCGCATGCAGCGGGTTGACGGGGATGCCATGCTGCTCCGCAAAACCGGCGGCTTGCTCACGCGACCAATCGATCAGCGGGTTGACCTTGAACAGGCCGAGCGCGGGATCGAACGCCGCGACGCGCATCGCGCTGCGGTTCGCGGACTGGTCGGCGCGCAGGCCCGTCACCCAGGCGGAGGCCCCGGCCAAAACACGGCGAAGCGGCTCCGTTTTGCGGATATCGCAGCAAGCCTTCCGGGCCTCCGCCGAGAGCAGGAAGCCGTTGATGCCCTGATCGGCCAGCAGGGCCTCGATCGCCGCGTGTTCGGGAAAAATCCCGCGGATGCGCCGGCCGTAGTGCATCTCGGTCGCGGCCCAGAGCGCATAGGTCTCGGGAAACAGCCGCCCGGTATCGAGCGTTGCCACCTCGATGTCGATGGCATGCGTGAAGATGAGATGGGTCAGAACCTGATCTTCAAGGCCAAGGCTGCTGGTCAGGACGATCCGCCCCGACACGGTTTTCCGCAGGTGCCGCAGGCGCGCAAGCGGATCGAGGGGAAGTAGCTCTTGAATAAGAATAGCCGGCTTATCGGTGATATTGGGAAAGATTTCGGGTTGTGGGGCTTCAGCCATTGGAGGCCTCCTTCCGGGCTGCGCGACGCTGGTCAAGGATGTTTTCCCCGCGCGCATATCCGCGCTGGTAGGTCGCGGAAAAGGCGGCGGCGGCCTTGATCCAATGGTCGGCCGGCTGGCGGGATGCGCTTTCCTCCGGCAGCTCCAGCTCGTCGAAGCCGCAGGCCAGCGCATAGGCGAACTGATCGGCGATCAGGGGGCCGACGGCGCGCAAGGCACGGGAAAAACCCGCTCGCCGCAGCCGTTTTGCCAGCGTGAAGCCGCGCCCGTCGGAATAGGCCGGAAAGGCGATGGCAATCAGCGCGAGCGCGCCAAGATGTGGCAACAGCGTTTCGATGGGCGTGGTATTGGCGATTTCGATCCCGATTTCCTGTTTCGGCGGGGCGGTCACCAGCCGTTCGGGAAGGCTGGCGTCCGGCAGATCGGCGAGTGGAACCAGCACATGGGAAGCGCTGGCCAACGCCCGGGCGGGGAGGCGGGAAAAGGCGTCGGGAACGAACCGGCCATGCGCGTCAAGCAGCGGCATGATCACGCTCCTCCAGAAAGGCGGCCTTGAACGGCGCGAGGCCGAGGCGGCGAACGCTATCGATAAAATTCTCCCCGATCATTCGCCGGCTTAGGTAAACCTCGACAAGGCGGTCGATCGCATTGGGAACCTCTTCTGCGCTAACGCCGGGCCCGAGGATTTCGCCAATCGCGGCGTTCTCGGTGGCATCGCCGCCAAGGGTGATCTGGTAGGATTCCTCGCCGCGCTTCTCGAGCCCGAGAATGCCGATATGGCCGATATGGTGATGGCCACAGGCGTTGATGCAGCCGGAAATCTTGATCCCGAGCGGTCCGATCTCGCGTTGGCGGGCGGGGTTGGCGAAGCGGCGCGAGATCGCCTGGGCGATCGGGATCGACCGCGCCGTCGCTAGCGCGCAGTAGTCAAGGCCGGGGCAGGCGATGATATCGGTGATCAGGCCGGTATTGGCGGTGGCTAACCCGGCCTCGACCAGCGCTTTCCAGAGCGCGAACAGATCTTGCCGGCGCAGGTTCGGCAGCACGAGGTTCTGCGCGTGCGTGACGCGGATTTCGCTGAAGCAATAACGTTCGGCAAGCTCCGCAACCGCGCGCATCTGGGCGGAGGTGATATCCCCGGGAGCCTCGCCGATCCCCTTGAGGGAGATCGTCAGCGCCGCATAGCCGGGAACCTTGTGCGGGAAGACGTTGACATCGGCCCATTCGGCGAAGGCGGGATTGGCCGCCATCGCCGTTTGGAAGGCGGCGCTTGCCTCAGGCAAGGCCTGATAGGTTGGCGGGGCGAAGTAGGTGGCGATCCGGGCGGCTTCCTCGGGGTCCGCGTTGATCGCGGCGCGGTCTAGGGCGGCAAATTCCGCCTCGACGCGGGCGCGGAAGGCCTCGATTCCGATCTCGTGGACCAGAATTTTCACCCGCGCCTGGTACTTGTTGTCGCGCCGCCCCTCGGCGTTATAGACGCGCATCAGGGCTTCGAGATAGGCGAGAATCTCCGCCTTGGGCAGAAATTCGCGCAAGATCTTGCCGATCATCGGCGTGCGGCCAAGCCCGCCGCCGACGATGACTTCGTAACCGATCTCGCCCGTTGCGTTCTGGACAATGCGCAGCCCGATGTCGTGCACCTTCACCGCGGCCCGATCGTGCTCGGCACCGGTGACGGCGATCTTGAACTTGCGCGGCAGATAGGAAAATTCCGGATGCGCGCTCGACCATTGCCGGATCAGTTCAGCCACCGGGCGCGGGTCTTCGATTTCATCAGACGCGACGCCCGCGAACGGGTCCGCGGTGACGTTGCGGATGCAATTGCCGGAAGTCTGGATCGCGTGCATCTCGACATCGGCGAGAAGCTCGAGAATCTCGGGGATATCGCGCAGCTTCGGCCAGTTGAACTGGAGGTTCTGCCGTGTGGTGAAATGCCCGTAGCCCCGGTCGAACTTCTCGCCGATCAGCGCCAGCTGGCGCAACTGGCGCGAGGACAACGTGCCGTAGGGGATCGCGATCCTGAGCATATAGGCGTGGAGCTGGAGATAGACGCCGTTCTTGAGCCGCAAGGGCTTGAACTCATCCTCGGTGATCGCACCGCTCAGCCGGCGGCCGACCTGATCGCGGAACTGGGCGACCCTCTCGCGCACGAAGCGCGCGTCGAATTCATCGTAGCGGTACATGGGGCTTCCTCGCGTCAGGCGCTGAGCGCGCGGACGATGGTCCAGAGGGAAAGGCAGACGATCAGCGTGCCGACGAGCACCATCAGCAGCCGCCGGTTGATGTGCCGGGTCAGCCTGGCGGCGAAAGGCGCGACAAGGAGCCCGCCGAGGACGAGCCCGGCCACGCTCTCCCAGTGCTGGATGCCGATCAGCAGCGCGAAGGAAAAGCCGCTGGCGAGGGTGACGAAGAATTCGGCGGCATTGACCGAGCCGATCGTCGTTTTCGGCTCGTGCCCCGATCCGATCAGCGTCGTGGTCACCACCGGTCCCCAGCCACCACCGCCGACCGAATCGGCGAAACCGCCGACGAAGGCCACCGGCACCAGCCGGTTGTCGACCACGCGGGTGAAGGCGATGAGGCGGAACGCGCGGGTGATGATGTAGAGCCCCATCAGCATCAGATACGCGGCGATCCAGGGGCGCAGGACCTTGCCGTCGATCGAGGTGACGACGAGCACGCCGATGATGCCGCCGATAATCCCGGGTATGACAATGCGGCCGAAGATGCGCTTGTCGATATTGCCCAGCCGCCAGTGCGATAGCCCCGAGGCGGCGCTGGTGAAGGCTTCGGCGACATGCACCGTCGCGGTTGCCGCCGCCGGTGCAACCCCGCTCGCGAGCAGTAGCGAATTCGAGGTGACGCCATAGGCCATGCCGAGGGCGCCATCGACGAGTTGCGCGACGATGCCGATCGCCAGCGCGCTGAGGAAGGCTGTGGAATCGAAGGTATCCACGCTGGCCGAACGCCAGGCCCAGATCGTGATGAACACGACAAAACTCGCGGCGATACCCCGGGACAGCCAGCGCGCCAGCGGCATCGAGATGCGGGCGATGTGATCGTCCTCGGGGGGCATGGCCAAACCCTTGGTCTCAATCATGACGGCGCTCCAGAAGATGGGTCAGTTCGGCTTGCTTGCCAAGGTCCGGGCGGGTGCTCGGCCCCAGTGTCTTGAAGCGCTCGCGGAAATGGTTGGGCACCGGAATGCCGCTACTGCCGATGGTGACATCGACGAGGTAGGCATCGACGACCTCGTTTCTCGCCATCGCCGCCCTGGCTTCCGCCGCGAGCGCCGCAGCAGCCTCGGCCTCTTGCGCGATCACCGCGTCGGTGGGGTCGCGCGACCATCCGGTTCCCGTGCGGAACACGACATCGCCGTCCAGAAGATCGTTCGCCAGCAGGATCGCCGGCAGCTTGATGCCGGACATCAGGAGGCCTCCGCCAATGTGAGCGTGAGACCATCGAGGTTTTCCGCCCAGAGGATCTGGCAGGAAAGCCGCGAGGTCGGCTCGATCTCGGGCAATTCGTCGAGCTTGAACCGCTCATCCGCGCCCGGCGGCTGCAACCGATCCGCCCATTCGGGGGCGATGACCACATGGCAGGTCGCGCAATCGCAGGCGCCGCCACAAACCCCGTCGACCCCAAGGCCGGTATCGCGCAGGATTTCCATCACGCGCCAGCCATCCGCACCTTCCACAAGGTGGCGCTTGCCGTTCCGATCGGTGACATGGAGGAATGCCATGGCGGCCTCACGCGGCCCGGGAGGCGCTGTCGGGCGAAGCGCCGCCGACATTGAGCCGCTGCTGCAACTGACTGGATGAGGTCGTGTACTGGAAGCGCAGTTTTTCCTCGGGCCGGACGACCTTGAACGCGGCATGGCTCGCCAGCGCGGCCTCGTGAAACCCGGAGAGGATGAGCTTCAGTTTGCCGGGGTAGTGGTTGATATCGCCGATGGCGAAGACGCCTTCGGTCGTGGTCTGGAATTTTTCGGTATCGACGCGGATCTGCTTGCCATCGGCGAGATCGAACCCCCAATCGCCGATCGGCCCGAGTTCGATATTGAGGCCGAAGAATGCCAGGAGCTTGCTGGCGGACAGCGTCTTGATGCCGCCGGCGGTCTTGATGGCCACCTGCTTTAGGTCGCCGTTTTCGCCCGAGAGCGCCTGCAGCTCGCCTTCGATGAAGCGCAGTCCTCCTTCCGCCTCAAGGGCACGCATTTTGGCAACCGAGGCCGGCGCGGCACGGAACCGATCGGAGCGGTGCATCAGCGTGACGGTTTTGGCGGTTCCGACGAGGTCGATCGCCCAATCGAGCGCGGAATCCCCGCCACCGATCACGAGCAGATCATCCCCCCGAAAGGCTGCCCGGTTGCGCACGGCGTAGAAGACGGAAGTGTTTTCATAGGCCGCCAACCCGTCGAGCTTCGGCTTGCGCGGCGCGAAGGAGCCGGCTCCGGCCGCGATGAACACCGCGCCGGCATCGATCGCCTCACCGGCGCTGGTTTCGAGGGTGAAACGACCGTCGGCCCGCCGCCCAAAGCGTGTCACGAGCTGTCCAAGCCGCCATTCCGGCGCGAAGGGCGCGATCTGTTCGAGGAGCTTGTCGGTCAGCGCCTGCCCGGAAATCACCGGCCAGGACGGAATGTCGTAGATCGGCTTCTCCGGGTAGAGTTCAGCGCATTGCCCGCCGGGCTTGTCGAGCGCATCAAGGACGATGGCGTTCAGGCCCAGCAAGCCGAGTTCGAACACCGCGAACAGGCCGGTGGGGCCCGCGCCGATAATGGCGACATCGAAGGTCTGTGATGGGGGTTTGCGGGACATCGTGGCGGGCTCATTTCGTTCGTTATTCCGAACAAAATGGATACTATAAGCGCCGTTCTCTCTCAATTCGGGGTAAGTAGCGCCAGCTTTCAAACTTCTTGCGCTCGGGAGAAGGATTTTCTCCGACGATTTCGCAATCGCTTTCGTTCTATTGGTTATCGTTCTGGAATGCCGGAGCGCATGGCCAGGGGCCCATTTCACGAAGCGCGCGATTTTCGAGGCGCTCAAAGCGGCGCAA
>CAZNAT010000018.1:0-10935 GCA_964571245.1 uncultured Methylobacterium sp. | reverse complement strand
CTTGCAAAGGGGGGGCTA
The DNA here is from genome assembly GCA_964571245.1 of uncultured Methylobacterium sp. GTDB lineage: Bacteria > Pseudomonadota > Alphaproteobacteria > Rhizobiales > Beijerinckiaceae > Rhabdaerophilum. Next base: position 10,917 of record CAZNAT010000018.1, on the reverse strand, counting down.
CCGGGGGGCCTCCTTGGGAGTTCGGCCATGGGGTTGGAGCCTGCGACCGGGCTATGCAGATCGCGTCGTCCCCCCTAGGATGCGGCGCGATTTTCGTTTTTTCCCCAGGTTCGTTTTCCCCCAGGTGTGCAATCCAATGAGCCCGAAATCTGCCCGTGATTCCGTTGAGCGCGCGCTGGCGCTGGCCGCCGAGCCCGCCGCGCGGCATGTGTTTACCGCCCTGATGCCGGAAAGCGCCCGTGCCGAGGCCGATGCCGCCGATGCCCGCAAGCGGGCCGGAATTTCACTCGGCCCGCTCGACGGCAAGGTCGTCTCGGTCAAGGATCTGTTCGATATCGCGGGTGCGGTGACGACCGCCGGCTCAAAGATCCGGAAAGATGCCGCGCCGGCGACCAGCGATGCGCCGGTTGTCGCCCGCATGCGTCGCGCGGGGGCGGTGCTGATCGGGCGAACCAACATGAGCGAATTCGCGTTTTCCGGCATTGGCCTCAATCCGCATTGGGGAACGCCGGGCAATGCCGCCGCGCCGGATCGCGCACCGGGAGGCTCGACTTCCGGCGGCGCGGTCTCGGTCGGTCTCGGGATCGCGGAGCTGACCCTCGGCACGGATACCGGCGGATCGACCCGGGTTCCCGCAGCGTTCAACGGGATCATCGGCTTCAAGCCAACCAGTTGCCGGGTTTCGAAAGCCGGGGCTTTTCCGCTCTCCTACACGCTCGACAGCATCGGTCCGCTCGGGCGTAACGTTGCCGATTGCGCGGCGTGCGATGCCATCATGGCCGGGGAGGACCCGACGGCGCTGGCTCCGGTCTCGCTCCGGGGGTTGCGCGTCGGCGTGCCGCGCGGGCTGTTGTTCGAGGATACCGAAGCGAGCGTCGCCGCGGCCTTCGAGGCCGGGCTTGCCACGCTGGCGCGTCACGGGGCTTTGATCGTCGATATCGCCATCGATGATCTCATCACCGAGATGCGCTCGACGCTTTCCGGTGCGCCGATTGCCGCTTGCGAAGCGGCCGAGATCCACGCCGAAGCGCTGGTCACCCGCGCGGGTGATTTTGATCGGCGCGTGCTGGCGCGTATCCTGACCGGAAGCGCCACCCTGGCATCCGCCTATATCCGCGCGCTTCAGCGCCGCGAAGCCCTGAAACTGGCTTTTGCCGCGCGGATTGCCGGGCAGGATGTGCTGGCCTTGCCAACCGTGCCGATCCCGGCACCGTCGATCGCGGCGCTCGAAGCGGATGACGCGCTGTTTTTCGCCACCAATCTTCTGAGCTTGCGCAACACCAGTGCGTTCAATTTTTTCGATTGCCCGGCGCTGTCGCTGCCGCTACCGGTCCATGGTTTGCCGGTTGGCCTGATGCTGGTGGGGGCGCCGATGACGGATCGCCGGCTGTTCGGCGTGGGGGCCAGCGTGGAGCAGGCCCTCGTCGCGCAATAAGGCTATTCCGGGCAGGCCGACGCCTGCCGCACAGCAAGCAGGATAGAGCATTTTTACGATGAAGTGGACACCGGTTCATCGAAAGAAAATGCGACAAAACAAGAAGAGAGAGCGGTCGATCTGATCGAGGCAGATCGGAAACCGCTCTAGCCTCCGGCAGATCCTGCGGAGGGATGGCGGGAACCGGCAACGATACCGACCCCTCGGTGCCGGCCCCTCCCGGTTCAACCTTCCTGCGGTGTGGCCGGCGCGGCCATGGTGGCTGGAGCGCTTTCCTGGTTTTCAGGCCCCGGTTTTCTGGCCGCCATTTTGGCGGAAAACCATCGGCAGACGACGTAGAAGGTCGGCGTGAACATTAGGCCGAAGATCGTCACGCCGATCATGCCGGCGAATACCGCGATGCCGAGCGATTGCCGCATCTCGGCGCCCGCGCCCTCCGCCACCACCAGCGGGACCACCCCGAGAATGAAGGCGAGCGAGGTCATCAGGATCGGCCGCAACCGGGTTTTTGCGGCTTCGATCGCGGCCTCGATACGGCTCTTGCCGTCGTCTTCGGCCTGCTTGGCGAATTCCACGATCAGGATCGCGTTTTTCGCCGCCAGCCCGACGAGCACCACCAGCCCGATATCCACCAGAATATTGCGATCGAGCCCCGCCAGCCGCACGCCGATCATCGCCGCCAGGATACACATCGGCACAATGAGAATGACCGCCAGCGGCAGAACCCAGCTCTCGTAGAGCGCAGCCAGCAGGAGGTAGACGAAGACCACGGCGAGCCCGAACGCGAGGGCCGCGGTATTGCCGGCGAGCTTTTCCTGCAATGCGATTTCGGTCCATTCGAACCCCATGCCGGCGGGCAGGCGTTCGCGCGCGATCTTCTCGATGGCGGCGATGCCCTGCCCTGAGGAGAAGCCCGGCGCGAGCGCCACCTGCACCTCTGCCGCCGGGTAGAGATTGTAACGCGGCACGCGGTAGGCGCCGGTGATATCCGAGAACGACGCCACCGAGCCGATCGGCACCATTTCGCCGGATACATTGCGGGTTCTGAGGCTGGCGACATCGCGAAGGTCGAGGCGATAGGGGTTGTCGGCTTGCGCGGTGACACGGTACGTCCGGCCCAGAATATTGAAATCATTAACGAAGGACGATCCCATGTAGACCGAGAGCGTCTCGAAGACCCGACCGATCGGTACGCCGAGCATTTCGGATTTGGTCCGATCGATATCGGCGAAGATCTGCGGCGTTCGGGTCGAGAACAGTGTGAACGCCTGCAGGATGCCCGGCGTCTGGCCAGCCGCGCCGGCAACCGCCCAGGTCGAGCCTTCGAGCACCGGCAGGCCGCGTCCGCTCTTGTCCTGAACATAGCCCTTCAACCCCCCGCCAGTGCCGATCCCTGGCACAGCCGGCGGTTCGATCACCAACGCGAAGGCTTCGCCGAGGCCGAACATCTGCCGGCGCAGGTCGCCGAGAATACCGCCCGTTGTCAGGCCCTTGTCGGTGCGCTCCTTGAAGTCGGTCAGGCGGACAAAGATCACACCGGCGTTCGGCGCATTGGTGAAGGTCGCGCCGTCGAGGCCGACGAAGGCGATCGAATCCTTGATGCCGGGACGGGATTGCAGGATATCCGAGGCCCGGCGGATCACCGCATCGGTCCGTTCCAGCGAGGCCCCCGGCGGCAGTTGCAACGCGACGATGAAATAGCCGCGGTCGAGCTGCGGAATGAGCCCCGTCGGCACTTTGTCGAGCTGCCAGCCGGTGACGCCGATCAGCCCGCCGTAGACCACCAGCACCAGCATCGCCACCCGGATCATCCGGGCGGTTGCTGCCCCATAGAAGCGCGAGAGCGCGTCGAACATCGCGTTGAAGCCGCGGAAGAACCAGCGCAGCGGCGTGCCCAGGGTGTGCAGGAGGCCGTGCTGGAGGTGGCCGGGCTGATGCGGCTTGAGCAGGATCGCCGCCAGCGCCGGCGAGAGCGTCAGCGAGACAAACGCGGAAATCGCGGTCGAGGCCGCGATGGTGATCGCGAACTGGCGGTAGAACGAGCCCTGGAGCCCCTGAATGAACGCCGTCGGGATGAACACCGCGCAGAGCACCAGCGCGATGGCGATCAATGCGCCGCCGACCTCGTCCATGGTCTTGTGCGCGGCCTCGCTGGGCGACATCCCCTCGCGCAGATAGCGTTCGACGTTCTCCACCACGACGATCGCATCATCGACGACGATGCCGATCGCCAGCACCAGCCCGAACAGCGACAGCGTGTTGAACGAAATCCCCACCATCGCCATCACCAGAAACGTGCCGACCAGCGAAACCGGGATCGCGAGGATCGGGATGATCGCCGCCCGCCAGGTCTGCAGGAACACGATCACCACGATCACCACGAGAAGAATGGCTTCAAGCAGTGTCTTGAGGACCTCGTTGACCGATTCCTGGATAAACTCGGTCGGGTTATAGACCACGGAATAGCTGACCCCCGAGGGGAAGATCTCGGACAGCCGCTTCATCTCGGCCTTCAGGGCATCGGCGGTGGCGAGCGCATTCGAGCCCGGCCGCTGGAAGACACCGATCGCCACCGCGTTCTTGTTGTTGAGATAGGCGTTGATCGTGTAGTCTTGGCTGCCGAGTTCCACCCGCGCGATATCCCGCACCCGTACGACGCCATTGGCATCGGCGCGCACGATGATGTTGGAGAACTCGCCGACATCGCTCAGGCGGCCCAGTGTCTGCACCGCGAGCTGGAACGCGCCCGGCGAGCTGGCCGGGGGCTGGTTGATCGAACCCGCCGCGACCTGCAGATTGGCCGCGCGCAGCGCCGCGATCACCTCGCCCGCCGTCAGGTTGCGGGCGGCAACGCGCGCCGGGTCGAGCCAGATCCGCATCGAATAATCGCGCGCGCCGAACACCTGGACATTGCCGACACCGTCGACCCGCGTCAGCGCGTCCTTCACGTAGAGCGTGGTGTAGTTGGAGATATACTGCTGGTCGCGTGTGCCATCCGGCGAGGTGATGTGGATCACCATCATCATGTCCGGCGAGGCCTTGCGGACCTGGACGCCGAGGCGGCGGACGTCTTCGGGCAGGCGCGGTTCGGCGGCGGCCACGCGGTTCTGCACCAGCACCTGCGCCTGGTCGACATTGGTGCCGGGTTTGAAGACGACGTTGATCGCCACCCGCCCGTCGCCCGTCGATTGCGACGAGATATAGAGCATGTTGTCGACGCCGTTCACCTCCTGCTCGATCGGGGTCGCGACCGTCGCGGCGACGACTTCCGCCGAAGCGCCGGGGTAGGAGGCGGTGATGCTGACGGTCGGCGGGGCAATCTCCGGGTATTCCGAGATCGGCAGGGCGCGTTGCGCGATCAACCCGCCGATCGTCAGCAGGACCGAAAGCACGGTCGCGAAAATCGGCCTGTCGATGAAGAAATGCGAAAAGCGGAACATGGCTGCGCCCTGAAAACTGGAGTTCCGGAAACCGGGTTCTGTAAGTAACGTTCTTGAAGTCGGCGTTCTTGCTATCTGGCGAAGCTTTTGATGTCACCCGGTTGCGGCGTCACCATGCCGCCCGGTCGCACCATCGGGTTGGCGATCCCGGAGATGATGACCTTGTCTGTCGCCACCAACCCGGAACTGATGACGCGCAACCCGTCCACGATCGGCCCCAGTTTCACCGGCTTCGGGATCACCTTGTTACCCTCGCCGACCGTCAGGACGATCTTGTTGGTCTGATCGGAGACGATCGCGGCGTCGGGCACCAGCATCGCCTCGGCCTCGCCGCCGAACAGCCGCATCCGGCCGAAGGTGCCCGGCGTCAGGAACTGGTCCTGGTTGTCGAAAATCGCCCGGCCGCGGATTGTGCCGGAGCGGGCATTGAGCTGGTTATCGACAAAATCCATCCGGCCTTCGCGTTTCCACTCGGTTTCGTCCGCCAGCCGGACGCGGACCGGGTTCGGGTTGTCGCGCCCGGATGGGCGGCTATGCGCCTGGGTCAGCCGCGAGTACCGCAGATAATCCGCTTCGGAGGCCTCGAAAACAAACGAGATCGGATCGATCGAGAGAATATTGGTCAGGAGCGTCGCGCCGTTCCCGCCGGTGATGAGGTTGCCGGAATCGACGCGCCGGTCCGAAATCCGGCCACCGATCGGTGCCCGGACCTGCGTCCATTCGAGATTGAGTTCGGCGTTCTTGAGGACGGATTCCGCCGCCGCCTGCGTCGCCCGCGCGGCGGAAAGATTGGCCTTGCGGGTATCGACATCGCGGGCGGTGATCGTGCGGTTCTGGGTCAGGCCTTCGGCGCGCTCTACCTCGTTTTCGGCGAGCGCCACCTGCGCTTTGGCGCGTTCGACATCCGCCCGCGACCCTTCGACCGCCAGTTGGAACGGGCGCGGGTCGATCGAGAACAACAGATCGCCCTTGGCGATGATCTGGCCGTCCCTGAAGTGGATCTGATCGATGAACCCGGAGACGCGCGCACGCACCTCCACCTGTTCACGGGCTTCGAAGCGCCCGGTGTATTCATCCCACAGGGTGATTTTCTGGGTCAGCGGCGAGGCCACCGTCACCGGCGGCGGCGGGCCGCCCTGTGCCAGAACGGGGGCGGAGCAAGCGGCCAGGAATGCCACCCCCGCCAGAACGGCGGCGGCAATCGGGCACGCTGGGGCGGGAGAAGGGGAAACGGGGTAGCGCACGGAATGCTCCTGATGGCAAAAGCTCAAAGATCGATGGGAGTCGACGAAATCGTGCCCCTGATTTGGGTTTGCTGGGAGCGCAAGCATCCGTGATAGCAAAGCGGTCCCGGGAGGTACTCAAATCAGGTGAAAAGAATGAATTAGGGGGCGTGGCCTGTTCGTCCAGATCCGGTTCTTCGTGGTTTGTCCATCACGATAGAAGGCGCATTTTGGGCGAAGATCAACCGGGATCTCGGATCAATCCGGATCTTGCGCCGCAGCCCGGTCAGGCGTAGTCGGGCACGCCAACCGCCGCGGGCGGGCTTTGTCTTGATTTCAGCCACTGCCGGGCCTTGTCAGCCATCAGCATCGCCAGACCCTGCATGCCGCGCGACCCGGCAAAACTCTCGAGCGTGGTGGTTGTGGTCGCGAAACGGTTCTTGAAATCCTCCGCACCGCAAAGAAAATCAATGCAGGTCAGGCCATGATCGAACGACCATTTGATGTAATCCACCATCAGAACCATGCCCGGCGAGCCCCGTTCGACCGCCGGATCATAGGTCGTCAGAAAGGCCATCATGGTCTTGCCCTGGACGAAGTTGACCGAAATGGCGACGATTTCACCCTTGCGCTCAAGCACAAAGGCGCGAAGCTGTCCGGTCTGGGCGAGAACCGCGACAAAGGCCGTCAGCATCGGCGAGCCCTCATCAAACAGCGGCGCCTCGAACCCGTGCTCCGCGAGCCAGCGCCGCTTGAGGGTGCCAAGGCGGTGCAAAACCGGCTCCAAGGGTTGCCCGGGAGGTAGCAGCCGGAACTGAAGATCGGCATCCTCGCTCATGACCTTGATGCCGCGGCGATAGTTCTGACGCGGTTTTTTCGACAATTCCTCGAACCAAGCCTCGCCGCTTGGCCAGGCCCCGGAGACGCGCAGGCTATGCTCGACGCGGTGATTGGGGCCAAGGGCAACACCGCCGGCGGCCGCCCCGATCAGAGTGCGGGCCGCGGCGTCCGGCAGGAGGCGGTTGAGATGGACGACATCGAAGCCGCCTGCGGCCGAAACGTAGCTCCACATGCCGGGCAGCGTGGCGCGCGAAGCGCCGGGCAGAACGATCGCGTCGCAATAGTCCGCATAGTCCTTCGCGGCCCATTCGAGCAGGCGCACGCCGCGCCTTTTGCAGGTGGCCAGCGGCAGAACGGCTTCGAGCGCGTCACCACGCCAGGCGAGGACGATCATTAACCGGCGCTTGCCCTGGTCGGGGGTGTGGTTCCACCAGGCGCTGACCCAGCCGTGATGCTGGAAAACCAGCGCGCCAGACTGTGTCCAGAGCGCCCCCCAGGCAGGTCCGATTTCGGCAAGACGCTGGGCATCCCGGACGATTTCAAACCGGGTTTCCTTCGCGCCCAGCTGCGCGGTTTTCTCGGTCACGGCTTTGGGCTTTCAGGCGTCGGAGCTGGCGGCGAAGCCGGGCGATGGAACGCCCGGGCGATGTGGCCCCACATCTTTTTGAGCGGCAGGATGTAGAGCCCGAACAGCGACTGATACTCGCGGCCCTCGCGTTCCATCAGGCCGAACTTGAAGCTCTCGTCGGGTTCGGGAACGCAAAGCGTGCCGAAGAGCCGATCCCAGAACGAGAACAGCAAGCCGAAATTCTTGTCGTAGTGCTTCGGGTCAGCGCTGTGGTGCAGCTGGTGCCAATGCGGGCACAGCACGATGGCATTGAGCTTGCCGAACGAAATCTTGAGATGGGTATGGCGAACGAAATCCATCATCAGGATGTTGCGCATGACGTAGACATTGACGCCAAAGAGCGTGATTTCCACCGGATTGAACGCCACCAGAGTCCAGAGCCCGAAGCAGAACCCGACGATGACGCCATCCCAGGCGCGGTTCATCAGCTCATCCAGCGGGTGGACGCGATCCTTGGTGATCCCGACCATGACCTCGGCCGAATGATGCACCTTGTGCAGCTCCCACAGGAATGGAAACCGGTGCTGGGCCCAGTGGTAGAGGTAGTATGAGATGTCATAGGCCAGCAGCATGGTGAAGGTGAAAACCACCACCATGATCGGTCCGGGCGGGCCAAGAACGGGCGCGCTGATGCCGAACAACGTGCCAAACACCTGGTTGGTCGCATAGCCAACGGCCACCACGAAGGTCACACCGGCCGGAAACATCAGGAACGGCGTGATGAACCGCTTGGTGATCCAGAACAAAAGGTCGGCCTTGGCGGAGCGATGGAACAGGATCTCGTGCGGCATGAGGAACTCAAAGAATTCCTTGAAGGATTTCTTCTCGACCGTGCGCCAGTAGATATAGAGCGCCGAACCGAGCGCCGTCAGCAGCAAGCCCAACGCCACGATCAGGTTTTCACCCGACAGCTTGGCCAGAATTTTTGCGCTCAGAACGTCCAGCATTGCGTTTTTGTCCCATCATTCTCGTGCAGTGACCGAGGAATTCCCCGCAAAACGCCGTGTCGAGCGGCGAAGAACGGAATAAATCTTCGTCAGAAGGCTTTGCGACATCGGTACCTTCTCAGCGAAACCGTGTCGTGTGGCGAGCGCCAAGTCCACTCAAATTGTATAAAATGGTTTACATCCCATCGTGGCGTCGTGTGAAAACGCCGAGAAATTTCGCAAGGATGTCAGTGGTTCATGCGTCCGCTCCGCGGGGAGAGCCGACGTTTTCCGCGAGAATGCCGGCCGGATGCTCGCGGTGCATGCTGTGCTGCCCGGGTGTGGCTTTTCGGGGTGTCTTGCGTGGTTCCCCGGGCGCGGCGGGGCGTGTGCTATGCTGGAAAGGTTGGCCTGCCGAGCGTTTGCCGGTTACGCCGCAGGGGCTTTCTGGTAGTCCTTCACGTCGGAAAATGTGATGTCGGGGAAGCGTTCCGCGTCGTATTGCAGCGAAAACGGGCTCGGGGCGAGGAAGACCGGCGCACCGTCGAGATCGGTGGCGATCGCCGAGGCATGGCGCTCGATGAAGGCCTCGAGTTTTTTCGGATCACGGGCGGTAATCCAGCGACAGAGCGTGAAGCGCGAGGTATCGTAGCCGACCGGCAGGCCGTATTCCGCCTTGAGACGCGCGGCCAGCACATCGAGCTGGAGCGCGCCGACCACGCCGACGATCGCCCCGGAGCCGTCATTCGGAACGAAGAGCTGGACAACGCCTTCCTCCGCGAGCTGCTGGAGGGCTTCGCGGAGTTTCTTCGCTTTCATCGCGTCCTGCAGTGTGATCCGGCGCAGAATCTCCGGCGCAAAACTCGGCACGCCGCGAAAACGGATATCCTCGCCCTCGGTGATCGTATCGCCGATGCGCAAGGTGCCGTGGTTCGGCAGGCCGACGACATCGCCCGCCCAGGCCTCATCGGCAATCGAACGGTCCTGAGCGAAGAAGAACTGCGGCGTATTGAGGCTGATCGGCTTGCCGGTGCGCACGAGCTTGGCCTTCATGCCGCGCGACAGCCGCCCCGAACACACCCGCATGAAGGCGATGCGGTCGCGGTGGTTGGGATCCATGTTCGCCTGGATCTTGAAGACGAAGCCGGTCATGCGCGGTTCGCTCGCCTCCACCACGCGCTTGTCGGTTTCCTGCCCGCGCGGCGAGGGCGCATAGGCGGCCATCGCGTCGATCAGATCGCGCACGCCGAAGTTTCTCAGCGCGCTGCCGAAGAAAACCGGCGTGAGATGGCCTTCGCGGAAGGCAGCGAGATCGAAGGGCTTGCACCCCTCTTCCGCCAGCATCACGCTTTCCCGCCAGGGCTCCAGTTCGCTCGCGGGCAGGAGGCTGGCGAACAGCGGGTCATCGGGGCCTGAAACGCTGATCAGTTCGGCATCATTGTCGAGCCGACGAACGGTTTTGGTGGCGAGAGAATAGGTGCCGGCAAAGCTTTTCCCGCTGCCGATCGGCCAGGTGACCGGGGCGGTATCGAGCGCGAGCATCTTTTCGATTTCATCGAGCAGATCAAAGGGGTCACGACCATCGCGGTCGAGCTTGTTGATGAAGGTGACGATCGGGATATCGCGGAGGCGGCACACTTCGAAGAGTTTACGCGTCCGCGCCTCGATGCCCTTGGCGGCATCGATGACCATGACGGCGGCATCCACCGCCGTCAGCGTCCGGTAGGTGTCTTCCGAGAAGTCCTCATGGCCCGGCGTATCCAGCAGGTTGAAAACGCAGCCGCCATATTCGAAGGTCATCACCGAGGTGACGACCGAGATGCCGCGCTCGCGCTCAATGCTCATCCAGTCCGAGCGGGTCTGGATCCCGTTCTTGCGGGCCTTGACCTCGCCGGCGAGGTTGATCGCGCCCCCGAACAGCAGCAGCTTCTCGGTCAGCGTGGTCTTGCCGGCGTCCGGATGCGAAATGACGGCAAAAGTCCGGCGACGGCTGAATTCACCCTCTGCGGCAGCGGCTCCGCCAGCGTTCTTCGGCGCGGAGGCGGATACGGCGGCGAGGGGTGGGTCTGTCAGGCTCATTTTCACGTCCTTGGCGGTGCGGCGGCGATCGATCACGCCTGCCGCTCCCGGCATCTGATTTTCTGGTCGGTTCTTTTGGCCCGTGCGCCGGGCCTTCGATCAAGTCTCTTAGTCTTTGATCAAGTTTCTTGGCATTCGTTTTTGCTGTATTCGCGCCAAGTGCAAGCAAAAAGCATGAGTTTTAGGCTTATTTCCAGAGCTGCCGGGCAGAGCCCGCCGCGTTCGCCCGATGAAAAAGCCCCGCTTCCGGGAGGAAGCCATAGCGGCGGGACTGCCCGCCGCGTTCGCCCGATGAAAAAGCCTCGCATCCGGGAGGGAGCCATAGCGGCGGGACTGCCCGCCGCGT
>CAZNAT010000017.1:17863-52869 GCA_964571245.1 uncultured Methylobacterium sp. | reverse complement strand
TGCGACGCCGAGACCGTGAAGTATCTCCATGACACCGGCCGTGCGGCCGACCGCGTGGCGCTGACCGAAGCCTACTGCAAGGCGCAGGGCCTGTTCCGCGAGCGGGGTGCTGCCAACCCGGTGTTCACCGATACGCTCAGCCTTGATCTTGCAACGGTTCTGCCGTCGATGGCCGGTCCGAAGCGCCCCGAGGGCCGCGTCGCGCTGACCGATATCGCCGCCGGGTTTGCCACCGCGCTTGCCAGCGAATTCAAGAAGGCCGGCGATGAGGCCCGCAAGGCTACCGTCGAGGGCCGCGATTTCGAACTGCGCCACGGCGATGTCGCGATTGCCGCGATCACCTCCTGCACCAACACCTCGAACCCCTCGGTACTGATCGCGGCCGGCCTGCTCGCCCGCAACGCCAATGCCAGGGGGCTGAAGTCGAAGCCCTGGGTGAAGACCTCGCTTGCGCCGGGATCACAGGTGGTGGCCGAGTATCTCGAAAAGGCCGGGTTGCAGAAGGAGCTTGATGCGCTCGGCTTCAACCTCGTCGGCTTCGGCTGCACCACCTGTATCGGCAACTCCGGCCCGTTGAACCCGGAAATCTCCAAGGCGATCAACGATAACGGCCTTATCGCCGCGGCCGTGCTCTCGGGCAACCGCAACTTCGAAGGCCGCGTCTCCCCGGACGTACAGGCGAACTATCTGGCCTCGCCGCCGCTGGTCGTGGCCTATGCGCTCGCGGGCTCCGTGACCCGGGACATCACGACGGAGCCGCTGGGCATGGGCTCGGACGGCAAGCCGGTATACCTGAAGGATATCTGGCCCTCCTCGAAGGAGATCCAGGAATACATCCGCAAGAACGTCACGCGTGAGCTGTTTGCGTCGAAATACGCGGATGTCTTCAAGGGTGATGCGCGCTGGCAGGGCGTCAAGACCTCGACCGGCCAGACCTATGCCTGGAATTCGGGCTCGACCTACGTCCAGAACCCGCCCTATTTCACCACCATCACCAAAACGCCGAAGCCGATCACCAACCTCAAGGGCGCGCGGATTCTCGCACTCTTCGGTGACAAGATCACGACCGACCACATCTCCCCGGCCGGTTCGATCAAGGCGGCCTCGCCGGCGGGGGCCTATCTCATCGAGCGGCAGGTGCGGCCGGCGGATTTTAACCAGTATGGCACCCGGCGCGGCAACCATGAAGTGATGATGCGCGGCACCTTCGCCAATATCCGCATCAAGAATTTCGCGGTGAAGGATGCCGAGGGCAACACCCCGGAAGGCGGTTATGCCATCCACCAGCCCTCGGGCGAGAAGATGTTCATCTACGACGCGGCCATGCGGTACGAAGCCGAGCAGGTGCCGCTCGTCGTTTTCGCCGGCGTGGAATATGGCAACGGCTCCAGCCGCGACTGGGCGGCCAAGGGCACCATGCTGCTGGGGGTCAAAGCCGTGATCGCGCAGAGCTTCGAGCGCATCCATCGTTCGAACCTCGTCGGCATGGGCATTGTTCCCTTCACCTTCGAAGAGGGCACTTCCTGGCAGACGCTGGGCCTCAAGGGTGATGAAACCGTGGCGATCGAGGGGCTGACCTCGGTCGCGCCGCGCTCGAAGATGAAGGCGACGATCACCCGCGCCGATGGCTCCTCGTTCGACGTACCGCTGCTGTGCCGCATCGATACGCTCGACGAGATCGAGTATTACAAGCACGGCGGCATCCTGCACTACGTGCTGCGCCAGCTCGCGGCCTGACCCCAAGTCCGTCAAGTGCGGAACACAGCGCCGCGGGGCTCTCTCCGCGGCGTTTGCATTTCGAACACCGGCTTGTGATTGGTCATTGAACCGGAAACAGGTTTTGGATGAAATTCGAAATTAGTTTCTGGTAGAACCAACCCATGTCGATCACGCGTCGCTTCTTCTCGGCTGCTTCACTCGGTGCGTTGCTCGCGCCGGCGGGTGTTCGCGCGCAATCCGCCGCGGGCACCGGGCTGGCCGTCGTCGAGCTTTTCACCAGTCAGGGCTGCTCGTCCTGCCCGCCAGCCGATGCGCTGATGGGTGATCTGGCCAAGGAACCGGGCGTGCTCCCGCTCACCTATCCCGTCGAGATCTGGGATTATCTTGGCTGGAAGGATTCGCTCGCCAAGCCGATTTTCACCCGGCGCCAACGGGCCTACGCCGCGATGGTGGCGGGAAAGCGGGTCTACACCCCGCAGGCGATCATCAACGGCCGCGGCCATTGCGTCGGCTCGGATTTGGCCGCGATCGCCAAGCTCAAGAGTTCGACCGCAGTGTCGCCGGCGATGCGGATTTCGCTGGTGGCGGAGGGGGGTGGTTGGAACGCCCAGCTTTCGGCGCTGCCCGCGCCCGCAGGGGCCAGAATGCTGCTGCTGCCCTTTGCCTCGCAACGCACCGTGCAGATCGGCCGCGGCGAGAACTCGGGCCGCACCGTGACCTACACCAATGTCATCCGGGATATCATCGATCTCGGCCCGGTCGAGCGGGCCGGTCAATCCTTCCGGATCACCCACCAGGGTGTGGCCGTCGACAAGGCCGATGGTTTCGCGCTGCTCGTGCAACTGGGCGGGCTTGAAACCCCGGGAGCGGTGGTGGCCGCGGCCTGTGTCGATGCCGCCGGCATCAAAGTGTGATGGCGCGGCCGAAACTCCGGCTGTTCTCGCTCTAGAACCCCATGGCGGCCGTCCCGCGCTGGCGGGGGTCGGATGCGCCGGTGATGCCCTCGCTGGTGATCAGGATCGAATTGGCCGAACCGCTCGTCGTTCCCGGCCGCAAGGTCTGCCCCCTTGCCGCCAGCAAGGCCAGCGTATCCGGCGAGAACCCGTATTCGAGCGCGATCGCATCCGGCTTCCATTGGTGATGCATGCGGGGGGCGGCGACCGCCTCGGCGATATTCATGCCAAAATCGACGACATTGACGATGACCTGCAGGACCGTGGTGATGATGCGGCTGCCGCCGGGCGAGCCGGTGACCATCACGAGCTTGCCATCCCGGAACAGGAACGTCGGCGTCATCGAGGACAGCGGCCGCGCGCCCGGGTGGACCGAGTTGGTGTCCCCGCCAACAAGGCCATAGGCGTTTTGTGCGCCGGCCTTGGCTGAGAAATCGTCCATCTCGTTGTTGAGGATCACGCCGGTTCCCGCGGCGACCATGCCCATGCCGTAGGAGAAGTTGAGCGTATAGGTGTTCGAAACCGCGTTGCCCTCGGCATCCACCACCGAAAAATGCGTGGTCTGGTCGCTCTCGAACGGCAGGGGATCGCCGGATTTGATGTCGTCGGCCTTGCGCGCGCGGGATGTGTCGATCGCGCTGCGCAGGGCTTCGGCGTATTTTTTCGAGGTCAGACCCTTGACCGGGATCTTCACGCGGTCGGGGTCGCCAAGAAAGGTCGCGCGATCCGCGTAGGCGGGCTTCATCGCCTCCGCGAGGAGATGCAGGGTGGTGGCGCTGCCCGGCCCGAGGGTCTTGAGATCGAAGCCTTCGAGAATGTTGAGGATCTGGACGAGATGCACCCCGCCGGAGGACGGCGGCGGCATCGAGGCGATCTCGTAGCCGCGATAGCTGCCGCGCACCACGGGCCGGAGTACCGGGGTGTAGGCGGCGAGGTCTGCCTCGGTCATCACCCCGCCGGCTTCCCGGACGCTTGCCGCGATCGCGGCGGCGATGCGGCCCGAATAGAACGCATCCGGCCCCTGTTGGCGGATGGCGTCGAGCGTTGTTGCAAGATCGGTCTGGCGAAGCGTGTCGCCGCGCGGCAGGGCTTTGCCGTCCCTGAGGAAAATCGCCGCCGAGGCCGGAAACCGCGCGAACTTGGAGGCCGCTCCGGGGAGCGAATCGGCGAGATCCTCCTCGACAGGGATGCCATCACGCGCGAGCCGCGCCGCCGGTTCGATGAGCTGGGCGAGGCTGAATTTGCCGGAACCGTATTTCTGATGCGCCATTGCCAACCCGCGCACGGTGCCGGGAACGCCGACCGAAAGCCCGGAATCGCGTGATTTTACCGGGTCCGGCTGACCGGAGGCGTCGAGGAACATGTCGCGGGTTGCTGCCGCCGGGGCGGTTTCACGGTAATCGATCGCGATGGTTTCATTCGTCCGGGCGAGATGGACGAGCATGAACCCGCCTCCGCCGAGATTTCCGGCGCGCGGCAGCGTCACCGCCAGCGCAAAGCCGGTTGCCACGGCGGCATCGACGGCGTTGCCGCCGCGCTTCAGGATCTCGACGCCGACCTCGCTCGCCCGGCGCTCCTGACTGGAGACCATGCCCTTCTGGGCCAGAACCGGCAAGAGTCGTGCCTGCGCCGAGAGGATCGGCTGGCCAGGCGCCGGCATCGTGCTTTGCGCGAGGGCGCTATGGGGAAAGCCGGACGCCAGACCGACAACCATCAGCGTGGAAGCAAGCATGGCACAGGAAACCCTGGCACATGAAAATCTAGCGCGTGAAACCATGGTGGTCATCCCCTCAAAGCTGGCCTGCGCAGCGTAGTGCAGAATGCGCGCCGACGGAAACCCTCCCGGATGCGGACCGGGCGCTGCTGGCCGAGCCGTTTTTTCGAAGCCACGCCTTGAACCGGGGCGCGGGCGGCGTTAACGGTGGCTCGGGCGGAGCCTGCCCGGGGAGCGCTATGCGATGAATTTTCTGCCGGATTCCTCGACAATGATCGCCTATTCCCTGGCCTGTTTTGTTCTTTTCATCACGCCAGGGCCGGATATGAGCTTTTTTCTGGCGAAAACCGTGCAAGGCGGTCGCCGCGCCGGCATCGCCGCGATGGGCGGCGCATGCGCCGGCAATCTCGTTCATTCGCTGGCGGCGGCTTTCGGGCTTTCGGCGCTGATCGCGGCGTCAACCACCGCCTTCACGGCGGTGAAGATCATCGGTGCGCTCTACCTCCTGTGGATGGCGTATGACGCCATTCGCCATGGCTCCGCGCTGAGTTTGGCGGGTGCCGAAGCCGAGCCGCCCTCGCTGCGGAAAACCTTCGTGATGGGCGTGGGCATCAACCTGACCAACCCGAAGGTCGTGTTGTTTTTTCTGACCTTCCTGCCGCAGTTCATCGCCGCCGGAGATCCGCATGCCGCTGAAAAACTGTTTTTTCTGGGGGTTTACGCGGTGGTCTTCATGACACCGTTTGCGGTCGCGCTCATTCTGGTCGCCGAGCGCTTCATCGACCTGCTCAAGCGCAATCCAAAACTGATGCGCGGGGTCGATTTTGCCTTTGCCGGGGTGTTCGGCTTTTTCGCGGTGCAGGTTCTGCGCACCCAGAGCCGCTGATCGTCCAGGGCCTTCCTTCGGCCAAATCAACCTCTGCCGGTCGATATGGACGGGTCTTGGCTCTAATCGGTCGACGCGTTGGCCGTGACGAACTCCGGCAGGTGTTGGGTACCCCAGCCCTCGGGCGCCGCGACGGCTTTTGCGGGTGAGACGGCGAATGTGCCGGACCAGCGCAGGGCCTTGTAGTCGAATCCCGCCTCGATCGTCGGTTTGACCACCGAGAAATAGGGTGAAATATCGAAATCGCGCGGCGCATACAGCGAATGATGCCGGATGTGCAGGATTTCCCGGCGGGCATAGCGGGATTTGACCTTCTTACGCTCGGTGACATTCTCGACCCGGGTCAGGATCGGGTAATGCACGGACTGGAACGCTTCGGCGATCAGGGTCGAGCAGATCGCGCGCGAGGGATCGCCCGAACCGAGCGAGAGCATCCGGCGGCGATAGCGGGCCGGAATCGGTAGCGGGATCAGGAACCGCGCGAGGTCGAGCACGTTCTTGATATCGTATTCATAGCCGATCCGCGCTTTCAGGAACGCCACCACCCGCGCCTGGTCATCCGGCTTGAGCGCGGCGGGCCGGCAGATGCGGATGTGCGACTCCCGGTATTTCGACAACGGCGAGGTCACCACGCCCTCGGTCATTTCGGCTTCGATCAGTACATGCGGCTCGCCGTCCGGCTCGCAGCGGCCGAGGATATCGCCGACATAGATCGCCGAATGCGACCAGGTCGATTGCGTCAGGTACTTGATCACCGAGGAAACGCGGTTGTGGCCCTCGACAAGGATCACATCCGCAGGCCTGAGCACGGCGCGCAACACGGTGAAATCCGGGGTCGTCGCGGGTTTGTAGCCTGCGATCGGCTTTTCCAGGAACCGGGCGATATAGCGTCCCACGAGGTTCATCTTGCTTTCCCCAATCCGTCTTTTGGGATGTGAAAGTAGCCTCGTGGTCTTTACAAAATTGCTTTTGCGGGGGCGGTGCCGGGCCGCACACTACCCTGAATTGAAATTAACTTTACAGGTTTCTGAACGAGATCGCGGGCGGCCACGACGCTGGCCGCCTCGGTGTCCTGTTTTGGTGCATGTTCTCCGAGGGCAGCGCTATCGACCCGTTGTTGGGCTGTGCGTCAGTCCGTGCCGAGGACGAGTTGCGCCTCGAGTGCCATATCCGCCTCGAGCATCAGCCGGGTGCGGGCCCGCATCTTTTCGGTATCGCTTTTGAGCTGGCCACAGGCCGCCAGAATGTCGCGTCCGCGCGGGGTGCGGATCGGCGAGGCGTAGCCGGCATCGAAGATCACGTCGGAAAACCGCTCGATCTGCGCCCAGTCGGAGCATTCATAGGTCGAGCCGGGCCAGGGGTTGAACGGAATGAGGTTGATCTTGGCGTGCACGCCGCGCAGCAGCTTCACCAGCGCTTTGGCCTCGGCCAGGCTGTCGTTGACGCCCTTGAGCATCACGTATTCGAAAGTGATGCGACGCGCGTTCGAGGCGCCGGGATAATCCCGGCAGGCCTGGATGAGTTCCGCGATCGGGTATTTCTTGTTGATGGGGACGAGAACATCGCGCAAGGCATCGTTGGTGGCATGGAGCGAGATCGCCAGCGAGGTGCCGGCCTCGGCGCCCAGCCGGGCGATTTCCGGCACGATCCCGGAGGTCGAGACCGTGACCTTGCGCTTCGAAAGCTGGATGCCGTCCGGATCGGTGAGAACGCCGATCGCATCCCGGACGTTCTCGTAGTTGTAGAGCGGTTCGCCCATCCCCATGAAGACGATGTTAGAAACGAAGCGGCCGCCATCATCGGGAACAAACGCGTCTTCCGGCGCGTTGCGGCCGGGGTAGTCGCCGAGCCGGTCGCGCGCGACCATCACCTGCGCCACAATCTCCCAGGCTTCGAGATTGCGCACGAGTTTCTGCGTTCCGGTGTGGCAGAACGAACAGTTGAGGGTGCAGCCGACCTGAGAGGAAACGCAGAGCGTGCCGCGGTCCTTCTCGGGAATATAGACGCATTCGACTTCCGCGCCGCGATCATGCGGGCCCTTTGATGGCATCTTGAGCACCCATTTGCGGGTGCCGTCCTTCGAGATCTGCTCGCGGGTGATTTCCGGCCGCGCCAGGCTGGCATGGGCATCGAGCGTCGCGTGCAGGGCGCGCGCGACATTGGTCATTTCGGAGAATTCGGTGGCGCCGCGCACATAGATCCAGTGCCAGAGCTGGCTCACGCGCATCCGGATTTCCTTGTCGGGAACGCCGATCCCGGCCAGGAACTCCGCGAGGGCAGCCCGCGGCAAGCCGCAAAGGCTTGGCTTCGCCGGAACGAACGGCGCCCGGCCCTGCGCGGGCAGGGCGGAAACCGGCGGCAAGATTGGGTTTGCCAGATCAGGGTTCAGGATAGCGGTCAAAATCTCGGGCCTCGGCGGCATCTAGGGCAAGCCCGGTAACGGGCCGTTTGTGGGGTGGTCTTGGGGCGTTACGGGCATTCCTTGGCAACCGCCTCAAGCGCCTTGCCAAATCCGTTGAGCGAATACTTGTCGGTCGTCTCGTTGCCGCGCGCCGAGGACATCTTGATCGAGATGGCCGAAGAACGCTTCATCAGATCGATCAGCTGCGCTTCCTGCGCCGGGTTCTTCAGAAAAGCGCTATCGCCGCTGGCGACCAGCGGGAAATTCCCGGTGCCAATGGCCAGCGAGCCGTCCTGTCCGGTCTTGGCGGCAAACCCGAGCTTGAAGGCGACCTCGTTGCGCGCCCCGTCCGCGAGGCGGTTGGAAATGAAGAGGTAGCCGGGGTCGCGGGTGAGTTTGGCCGGCAGCCGTTCCTTTGGCTGGCTGAGCGCGTAACAGACCTTCTGCTTGTCCTTGCCGGTCATCAGCGCTTTCCAGTCGCCGAAGGTGCCGATCAGAAACGCCTGCCCGCCGCCGGGGGCGGTAGTTTCCTTGGCGGGCGCTGTTTTCGCCGGCGTTGTTTTGGCGGGCGTTGTTTTTGGGGGGGGCTTGGCTTCCGGCTGCTTTTGTTGCGCGTGGCCGGGGGCCAGCCCCAGTACCAGCAAGGCCGCAAAACCGCCAAGAAGACCGCGAATCGGGGCTGAAGGAGATTTCATGGTGATCCAGTTTACGGCGATCCAGTTCAACGCAACGATTCCTTGTCCTGACGGATGCGGATAAGAGCGAGACGCATGTCCAGGCAAATCCCCAACCGGTTAATCCGCACAGGCAAGCTCACAACCGCGAACTCGCCCTGCTTTCGTGAACCCACCCACCCCCTACATGCAAGCCGGATGCGGCCTGAATAGGGCATGAATTGACCTGTTTTTGATCAAGCGGGCGCTCTGCATACCGCATGGCGAGGCTTCCGCCAAATCGTCCTTAAAGCGTTTGTGACCGGGAACGCAGAAAAATTTCTCGATCGCCCGCAACAGGGCGTGTTAGAAATCCCCGCCGGTGCGGTCTGTTCCCGCCCGCCGGGTGGCTTTTTTCGTAACCTTGCCCACCGGGACCGGAGTTTTGCGCGTGCCGCCCGCCGATCACTGGGCCTTGCTGATGCGCGCGGTTGTCGAGCGGCGCGAGCGGGCAGCGTTCACGGAAATCTTCGATCATTTCACGCCGCGCCTTGAAGCCTACCTGCAGCGGCTTGGCCTTGATTCCGGCGTCGCCGAGGATATCGCGCAGGATGTGATGCTGACGCTCTGGCGCAAGGCGGAACTGTTCGACGCCGGAAAATCCTCGCTGACGACCTGGCTCTACCGTATCGCCCGCAACCGGCGGATCGATCTCGCCCGCCGCAACCGTACCGATTATGTCGATCCCCAGTCCCCGATCATCCTGGACATTGCCGAGGTCCGGCAGTTCGAAACCGAAATCGACGATCGGGAGCGCAACGATGTCGTCCGCGCCCTGATTGCCGCCTTGCCGGTTGAGCAGCGCGCGCTTGTGCAGCTGGCGTTCTATCAGGGGCTGTCGCATTCCCAGATCGCGGAGCGGACCGGTACCCCGCTGGGGACGGTCAAGTCCCGGTTGCGGCTTGCCTTCATCCGGCTCCGGCGATCGCTGCAGGCGGGCGGCGTTTCCGGCCCGGATTGACGGGCTCCCTTCCTGCGTGAATCGGATTGTTACCCGTTCTCTTGCTCGTTGGCGGAACCTTCCTCGTCGAGCATGGCGCGAGCCTTGGCCTGATGCTCGGGGAGAATGGCCCCGCGGACCGAGGCGATGGCTGCGGCGACCACGGCCGCATCGTCCGAAAACCCGAGAACGGGCAGGATATCGGGGATCGCATCGACCGGCATGACGAAATAGGCCAGTGCCGCCAGAAGGATGAACTTCACCCGGCTGGGGGTCGCGGGATCGCGAACGCAGTGGTAGGCCGCCAGAATATCCTCCGCGAAAGGCAGGGCGCGGGCGAGCTTGCGCACAAGGGCGAGTGTTTCCGCCAGAAGCCCCGCCTCGTCTCGCGCCGCGCGCCGCGCAGCCTCCATTTCGGCCTTGGAGTAGGGGTGACGCCAGATCTCGTCCATGCGCGCCTCATTGGAATTCCAGATGGCCTCTTCTGCGGGGCCGGATGCTGCTATCGAATTGCCTGCGATTGTGGCGCCATGATGGAAAGCGGCGACATCGGATGCCGCGGCTGAAAACCGCGTTCGGCAGGCCAGGTTGCGAGGAAAGGCCGGCTTGCCCGAAAGGCTGGCTTGTCGTGGCCGCGTCGAGCGCTTAACCAGAGCGAATTCGTTATTCCCCGGGGAGAGAACCCATGCAACTCGACAGTACCGTCGCCGCCATTGTCACCGGCGCTGCCTCCGGGCTCGGCGAAGCCAGCGCGCGGCATCTTGCGGGTTTTGGCGTTCGTGTCGGCGTCCTCGATCTCAACGAGGAGCGCGGCCAGCGCGTGGCCAGCGAGATCGGCGGGGTGTTCGCGCGCTGCGATGTCACCGACGACGCGTCGGTGGCGGCAGCCCTGGCGAGTGTTCGGGGCCAGCACGGCGTCGAGCGCATTCTCGTCAATTGCGCCGGCATCGTCGCCGGCAAGCGCACGGTCTCGAAAGACCGGGAAACCGGGGCGTTGCTCGCGCATGATCTCGGCAGTTTCACCAGGGTGATCGGGATCAACCTGATCGGCTCGTACCGGATGATCGCCAATTCGGCGGTTGCGATGGCCGGACTTGCGCCGGTTACCGCCGATGGTGGCCGTGGTGTGATCGTCAACACGGCATCGGTGGCGGCGGAAGACGGGCAGATCGGACAGGCGGCCTATGCCGCCTCGAAGGGCGGCGTGGTGGGGCTGACCCTGCCGGTCGCGCGCGATCTCGCGAGCTATGGCATCCGGGTAATGTCGATCATGCCCGGGATTTTCCACACGCCGATGTTCGATCAGATTTCAGAGGAATACCGCAAGTCGCTGGCGATGCAGGTGCCGTTCCCGCAGCGGCTCGGCGACCCCCGGGAATACGCCAGCCTGGTCGAGACGATCGTGCGGAACGACTACCTCAACGGCACCACCATCCGCCTCGATGGTACCATCCGGCTGGCACCGAAATAATCCTGCGCTCAGCCCCGCGGCAACAGAGCCTCGATCGTGCGGGCGAGCGCGATATCCCGCTCGGTCAAGCCGCCGGCCTCATGCGTCGTCAGGGTGATATCGACGCGCGAATGGACATTCGACCATTCCGGGTGATGGTCCATTTTCTCCGCGGCCATGGCGATTTCGGTCATGAAGCCGAACGCTGCCCGGAATGTGCGAAAAGAAAAACGCTTGGTGATTGCCCCGCGCGCGGGGTCGAACGCCCACCCTGGCAGTGTCGCGAGGGCTGCCTCGCGCGCCGCGACATCGAGTGGCTTTATCATGCCTGCCTCCTGCCTCCTGCCGCCGGCTCCGTTTGAGCGATTTCCGGTCTGTCGGCACCGGCTGAACCGTAAAAAGGCTTTATTGCAGCGGATAGGCGGCTTCGACGATATAGGGCCCGCCGCCGAAGGTTTCACGGGCGGAAAACAGGGCGAAGCGATCGGCAGTGAAATGGCATTGCGGGAACGGCGCGTTGGCGGAAAGGTAATCCGCGACATCGAGCACCGAGGCGGACCGCAGCCGCGCCAGCGTTACATGCGGGGTGAATTTCCGCCCCTCCGGCTTGAAGCCGAGGCGCCGCAGGCAGCGCTCGCTTTCGGCCTGCAGCTCGATCAAAGCCTTGTTCGGTGCGATGCTCGCATAGATGGTATGGGGTTTGTCGCCGCCGAAAACCCCGAGCCCGACCACCGAGACCGGCACCGTCTGCCGCCCGATTTCCGACAGTTCGTCCTCGATCTCCCGGGCTTGCCGCCGGCTGATGTCGCCGATGAACCGAAGGGTGAGGTGATAGTCCGAGGGGTCCGCCCATCGCGCCCCGGGAAGCCCCCAGCGCAGGCCGGAGAGCAGGGTTGCGACATTTTCCGGCAACTCAAGTCCGACAAAGAGGCGAGGCATGATGGATCCCCCCGAATCACCTGACGTGATCAGGCTAACATCGCGCTGAATTGTTGCACGAAAATTTCGGGGGTCTTAACGGTTGCGAAACGAATGCGGAATTCGCAGCAGGCCAAGGCGAAACCAGACTGGATAGGTCATCCTTCCGCGCGTCTGAAAAGGCGCAGGGACCGGCTTCCGGCCTCTTCGGTGAACCCGAGCGGCGGGAGAACGGCGGGGATCAGCCGCTCGGCGACATCATAGGCGAACGATCCCGTGAAGAATGCCATTCTTCCGCCGGGGACGATTTTTTTTGCCATGCCCTCCATCAGCCCGCGGTCATCGAGCGCGGCGAACGGCGCGTTGTTCGCCGACCAGAATTCGCCGAGATGAAACAGGGTCACCAGATCGAACTCGGGCAGGAGCGCGAGATTGGTCTGGTAGATATCACCGAACATCACCTTGTACTGTCGTCCGAGGTCGGGGTTTTCGACCACAAGCCGGATGTAGCTCGAGTATTCGGCTTCCGTCGCGGTAATGCCGAGCACGGAATGACCGGATCCGGGGGCCTGAAGCCCGACATGGTGGTGGTCGCCAGTGCCGAAATGAAAAATCCGCTGGCCGCTGAGGCCCTGTTCGCGCAGCCATCTCGTCAGGTGCACATCGCAGGGACATTGCGCTTCATCGAGCGGCCAGGGGTCGCGCCACAAATCCAGTTTCTTCATTCTTGACCTCACCTTTCCGCCCGTATTTTTCGGCAAGATGGACGAAAACCGCCGGCCTCCGCAAGTCACACGTGTGCAAGTCACTGGTGCGCAAGTCCCCGCCGGTAAATCAGGGTCGCCGGTGCTGCTTCAGCGCGGCTTCAGGCTGGCAAGGGCGGCATCAACGCTGGGAAGAATGCGCTCGACGATCACCCGGACCCCCCTGGGGTTGGGATGAATGCCATCGGCGAGATTGAGCCCGGCCTGGCCCTGCACGCCGTCGAGAAAAAACGGATACAGCGGCACGCCGTGCTTCGCGGCCAGCTCGGGATAAATCGCATCGAAGGCCTTCGCATAGGCCTCGCCATTGTTGCGCGGCGCCAGCATGCCCGCGAGAAGGACGGCGATGTTTCGCGCTTTCAGGCGCCTGATCATCTCATCCAGCGCCGCCCGCGTGATATTCGGATCGAGCCCGCGCAAGGCGTCGTTGGCGCCAAGTTCGAGGATGACGAGATCGGTGCCCTCCGCCACGCTCCAGTCGAGCCGTTCGAGCCCGGATCTGGCGGTATCCCCGGAAACGCCGGCATTCTCGACGAGGACGTCATGGCCTCCAGCCTTCAGCGCCGCTTCGAGCACCACAGGGAACGCATCGGCCGGGCCGAGCTGATAGCCGGCGCTGAGGCTGTCACCGAACGCGACGATGCGCAGGGTCCGGGCCTGCGCGGCAAGCGGGGCGAGCACGATCGGGGTGAGCAAAACCGCGGCCAGAACCGCGATCCGCGATCGCTTTGCCAGAGAAAGAAAACCGAAAACCACCTTCACGACGTATCTCTCCTGACAAAAGCCACTTTTCGCCCCATCTATTGAACGCTTGGTTTTGATGGAAACAAAGCCGCACTCTATCCCTTTGTTTTGTCGCATGTTGTTACGCAAAACCGGTTTCCACTTTTGCGCAACATGCTCTAAGGGGTCACCAAAGAACCTGGAATGGAATGAAGATGCTGCTTGCGACGCCCGCCGACAAGTCCATGGCCGAAAACAACGCCGTGCCGGATCAAAAGGTGCCGGCGCAGCGGCCCGGGCTTGCCGGTCCGCCGGCGATCACCATGCGCGATGTCGATCTCAGCCTCGGGGACGGTCCTTCGCGGGTGCATATCCTGCGCGGGGTCTCGCTCAGCATCGGGCGCGGCGAGGCGATCGGTCTTGTCGGCCCGTCCGGTTCGGGCAAATCGACGCTGCTGATGACGGCGGCCGGGCTAGAGCGGCCGGATTCGGGTTCGGTCATGATCGCGGGCGAGGAGATCACAGGGTTGTCGGAGGACCGGCTGGCGCAGTTTCGCGGCCGCAAGATCGGGATTGTGTTCCAGGCCTTTCATCTCATCCCGACCATGACCGCGCTTGAAAATGTCGCGGTGCCGCTTGAACTGGCCGGCGAGGCCGATGCCTTCGGGATTGCCGCGGCGGAATTGCGCTCGGTCGGGCTTGGCGCGCGGCTTGATCATTACCCCGGCCAGCTCTCGGGCGGGGAACAGCAGCGGGTGGCGCTCGCGCGGGCGCTGGCGCCGCGCCCGGCGATCCTGGTGGCGGACGAACCCACCGGCAATCTCGACGAGGCGACGGGCAGCGAAATCATCGACCTGCTGTTCGCGCTCAAGCGCGACCGGGGAACGACGCTGATCCTGGTGACGCATGACCTTGGCCTCGCCGAAAAATGCGATCGCATCCTCAGGCTGCGCGCTGGGCGGATTATCGAGGAGCGCGCCCCCGGCGCGGCATCGTAATGGCGATGTCGGATGCCCAAACCGGGGCGCCGCCGGTGTCGTCGCTCGCGCCGCTGCGGCTGATCCTGCGGCTGGTGTTGCGCGAGATCCCGCATTCCTTCCGTCATTTCGGCGTTCTCGTCGCCTGTATCGCGCTCGGCGTTGGCGCGATTGTCGCGGTGGTCTCGCTGTCGCGTTCGCTCAATGAAGGCCTTGGCCGCGAAGGTCGGGTGATTCTCGGCGCCGATGCCGCGTTCACGCTGGTTCAACGCGAGGCTAGTGCGGCCGAGCTCGCCGTGCTCGGTCGGCACGGAGCGCTTTCGCGGCTGGTGCTGTCGCGCGGCATGGCACGCAGCGACAAGGCACAAGGCACCAACACGCAACAAAGCGCCGAGGAAAGCGCGCTGGTCGAGATCAAGGCGATCGATGGAGCCTATCCGGTCGCCGGCAAGCTCGGGCTTTCCGGGCGAAACGGCCCGGAAATGACGCCGCTGGCCGATCTCCTCCGGCCCGACGCGCAGGGCGTTCCCGGGATCATCGTGGACCCCCTGCTCACCGGCCGGCTCGGGCTCGGCATCGGCGATACCCTGCGCATCGGCGAGGCCCGGCTGCGCATCGTCGCGCTGCTGACCGGCGAACCCGACAAGCTTTCGGGCGGGCTCGGCTTCGGCCCCCGTGTCCTCATGACGCAAGGCGCGCTGGATCAGACCGGGCTCGTCCAGCCGGGGTCGCTGACACGCTTCGTGTACCGGCTCGATCTCGGGCCAACGGCGACGGAAGCGGAACTTGGCGCCGCGCTGGCCGCCATCGGCAGGGACGTGCCGGATGCCGGCTGGCAGACAACGACGCGGCTGCGGGCCTCGCCGCAGCTGCAGCGGCAGGTCGATCGTTTCACCCAGTTTCTGACGCTCGTGGGCCTCACCGCGCTGTTGATCGGCGGTGTCGGCGTCGCCAATGCCGCCCGGGCTTTCGCGGAACGGCAGGTGATGCGGATCGCGACGCTGAAAAGTCTCGGGGCGACGCGCGGCTTTGTCTTTCTGTCGTCGCTGGCGCAGGTGATGGCTTTCGCGCTGATCGGCACATTGATCGGCCTGATTCTCGGCGCCGGGCTGCCGTGGCTGGCGATCCTCGGGTTTGGCCACCTCATGCCCTATCCGCTCGTGCCGGGGCTTTTTGCCGGGGAACTCGGCCTCGGGCTTGCCTATGGGCTTGTCGCCTCGCTGACGTTCTCGATCCTCCCCTTGGCGCGCGGCAAGGCGGTGGCGGCCTCAACCCTGTTCCGCGATGCCTTCGGAGCGACGCGCTTCCGGCCCTCGCCGGGGGATCTGGCGTTGCTGGCCGCTTCGCTCGGCGCCTTCGTGGCGCTGGCGGTGGTGTTTGCCTCGGACCGGCGGATCGCGCTGATCTATCTCGCGGCGGCGGCCGTCGCGATCGGGATGCTCCGGGTGGTGGCCTGGCTGGTGATGCGGCTCGCACGGGCACTTCCGCGCCCGGGGAACCCGATTCTCCGGATGGCGCTCGCCAATCTCCACCGGCCCGGCAGCTTGACGCCCTCGGTCATTCTCTCGCTTGGCCTCGGGTTGACCCTGCTGGTGGCGCTGACCTTGATCGATCTCAATCTGGCGCGGCAGTTCCGTTCGGCCCTGCCCGGAATGGCTCCGAGCTTTTTCTTCATCGATATCCCGGCGCGCGAGATGCCGCGCTTTGCCGCCTATCTGAACGAGGCCGCTCCCGGCGCGAGCATCGAGCAGGTGCCGCAGTTGCGCGGGCGGATCATCGAGCTGAAGGGCGTTCCCTCAGCCAGGGTTGAGGCCGCCGAGCGCGTCTCCTGGGTGCTGGAAGGCGACCGCGGTATTACCTACGCCGCGATGCCGCCCGAGGGCTCGACCATCGCTGCGGGCGAGTGGTGGCCGGAGAATTATCGCGGCGCCCCGCTGGTTTCCTTCGCGCGGGATGTCGCGGATGGCCTTGGGCTGAAAGTCGGCGACCAGATCGTCGTCAATGTTCTCGGTCGCCGCATCACCGCGACCGTCGCCAACCTGCGCGAGGTGCGCTGGCAGCGACTCGGGATCAATTTCGTGATGGTCTTCTCGCCCAACACCTTCGCCGGCGCGCCCTATACCTTCCTGGCGACGCTGGCCCTGCCCAAGGAAGCGACCGGAGAAGACGAGATCGCGCTCGCCCGCAAGGTCGCGGCGAGTTTCCCGGCGATCTCCTCCGTCCGGGTGCGCGATGCCTTGACGGCGATCGATCAGATCGTCTCCCAGCTTGCACTGGCGATCCGGGCCTCGAGCGCCATCGCGCTGGTCGCGAGCATTCTGGTGTTTGCTGGCGCGCTCGCGGCCACCGCCAGGACCCGCCAGCACGAAAGCGTCATCCTGAAAACCCTGGGCGCAACCCGTCGGACGCTGCTCAAGGCGATGCTGGTCGAATACGCGGCGCTCGGCGGTATCGCGGTGGTTTTCGGCCTGATCTGCGGAGCAATCGGCGCCGGCTTCGTGGTGACCCAGATCATGAATCTGGATTTCATGGTGCCATGGCCCACAATCATCTCCATCGCGGTTGCTGCCTTCCTGATCACGATTATTCTGGGCCTGATAGGAACGTGGCATCTTCTGGGTCAAAAACCTGCCCCATACTTGCGCCATGCTTGAATAACGTCGCAGGTTAACTCTGCCGTTATTCTGCCAAACTTCTTGAGATCTGATGTTCAACGGCTGGAAAATACCGAAAGAGCACCTCCAAGACTTTACCCCCTTGAGAAATCCGGGAAAGCTTGCCATATTGGGGTAGCTTCGCATGTCGCGGGGCATGGTTTCATCCGGTAGGCCTTCCCTGCCGGTATCGCTCAAAGAGGGTTCGATGGCCGATTACGATCGCAACGCTTACGCCCCTTATGCCGCGGGCATAGGCCGTACCATGAGCGCTGCCCAGTATGACCAGGGCCTGCGCTCCTATATGCTTGGCATCTACAATCACATGTCGATCGCGCTGGCGATTTCCGGTCTTGTCGCCATCGGCATCTTCATGCTCGGCACCACGACCGACCAGTCGGCTGCTGTCGCGCGCTTTGCCGGCCAGCTGATCACGCCGCTTGGCAAGGCGATCTGGTTCAGCCCGCTCAAGTGGGTTGTGATGCTGGCGCCGCTCGCCTTCGTGCTGGTTCTCTCCTTCCGCTGGGAGAAAATGAGCTATGTGGCGCTGCTTGGCGTCTTCTACGCTTTCGCCGCCGTCATGGGGCTGTCGCTCTCGTCCGCCTTCGTGATCTACAAACTCGGCTCGATCGCGCAGGTGTTCTTCGTGACCGCCGCCGCCTTCGGCGCGCTTTCCCTCTTCGGCTACACCACGAAGAAGGACCTCAGCGCCATGGGCAAGTTCATGATGATGGGCCTGTTCGGGCTGATCATCGCGGGCATCGTCAACATCTTCATGCAGTCGTCTGCGCTCCAGTTCGCGATCAATGTGATCGGCGTGCTGGTGTTCGCCGGCCTCACGGCCTGGGATACGCAGCGCCTCAAGGAAGAATACGACGTGGTCGCGGGCGACGAAGTCCTGATGCAGAAGTGGTCGCTCATGGGCGCCCTGACCCTGTACCTGAACTTCATCAACATGTTCCAGATGCTGCTCAGCCTGATGGGCGTTCGCAACAGCGAATAACCTCACCGGTGACACGAAAAAACGAAAGCCCCGGGAAACCGGGGCTTTTTTTGTTCGGGGTGGGTTGTTTGCGAAAACGCTCCAGAGCGTTTTCCGCTTCTGCGGCTGCCGGTTGATCGAAAGAAAATGTGACAAAGCAAGAGGATAGAGCGGTCGATCTGATCGAGGCAGATCGGAAACCGCTCTAAAGGATTAGAAGCCAGAGCAAGCGACCTCATTCAATCGGGTCGAATTTCGCTTTAGCCGACGACCTTGGTCGGCTTCTCCAGCACCCGGACGACCCGGTCAAGATCCGCCCCGCGCTTGAGCACCCGCCCGTCTTGGGCGATGACGGCATAGGCGCCCTGCTTCTCGCTCCGCTTCGGGTCTTTCTCGATCCGGTAGAGCGGCGCTTCACCGGTCCGCCGGAGGATGACGAACACCGCGCGCTCGCGGCCGAAATCGATCGCATAGTCCCGCCATTCGCCGGCGGCGACATAGCGGCCGTAGACCCGAAGAATGATCGAAAGCTCACGCCGATGGAAGCGGACCAGTTCCGGGGCGGCGGGGCGCGTGAACGGAACGACCGTTGGCATCGGGACAGCGGCATTCGGATCGGAATAGCTCATTCAGGTCTCCGTCTCCGCTCGCTCCAGCGTCTGATGATTCAATGCATTTTCTCCGATCAACCGGGTGTTCCCCTGCCTTCGCAGGGGCGTCTTTGCTCAAAAACCCTCCGAAGGGTCAGCTCGGCCACCCCGGCCAAGTTTCCCCGATTGAGAATCAGGCAGGACAGGATAACGGTATCCGGGAAAATGAATTTTTCTACCCCGGCGATGCAGATTCACAATTTGGCCCGATTTCGACCATTTCGACGCCCGAACTCGCTTCAATTATCCGGGGAATGCCAAGGCATGGTGATCGAGCGGGACCCTACGCCCCCCAGCCCCCTCGCTCCTTCACCGCGATCCCCTCGGGGATCCGCCACAACTGGCATGGCGGCTTGCGCCCCCCGCGCGAGCCGCCTTTTCTTTTTTAAGCCCCGTTTTCCTGCTTTAGCATCGGCCAGCCGCGGAAGCCCTTCGGCTGTGGTCTCAACGGCTCTGCGCGTGGTATTCGGGATTGGGCTTCATGCCGGTGGCGGAAGCCATGCGGTTGGACATCGCGTAGAACGAGGCGACGGCGGCGATATCCCAGATATCGGCATCGCTGAACCCGGCCGTGCGTAGCGCCTCGCGATCGGCCTCGATGATTTCCGCGGAGGCCCCGGCCATCTTGACCGCAAAATCCAGCATCGCGCGCTGCCTCGGCTCGATCGGGGCGACGCGGTAGTTGAACGCCAGCGCCTCGCCAAGTTCGGGCTTGCCTGACAGCGCCCGAACCGCCGCCCCATGCGCGACCAGACAATACCAGCAGCGGTTCTGCGCGGAAACGACGACGGCAATCATCTCGCGTTCCAGCTTCGAAAGCCCGGAGGGCGCGAGCATCAGCTCGTTGTAGAACGCCGCGAAAGTTTCCAGCTTGGGCATGGCGTGCGAATAGGCCACGAGCACGTTCGGGACGTAGCCGATCTTTTCGACGCATTTTTTGAAATAGGCCGCCATCTCCGGCGAAAGCGGCGCGGCTTTAAGCGAAAGTTCGGTCACTTCGGCCGGGTCGATGCAAAGTTTCGATTCATTTTCGCTGGGTTTGTGCTTTTCCATGCTTGCCTCCAAAATGTGCAGGGCGCATTAAACGAAGGAAGTAGCCTCCATTGCGTCGAAATCACGCCCCAGCACATCACGCTCAAGATCGTTCTTTCCAAGCATGACTGTCCGCGAGCCTGCCCGCAAGCCGATATCCGGCTCTTTGACACCTCCCTCTCCCAGCGGAGCCAAACTCCATGCCAAATGACGCGCCTCGGCCGAACAAAACGGCGGCGGGATCGGTCCCCACTGCCGATATGATCGCACAGATTTTGTTCAGCCGGGTGGACGCGGAGGATGTCGCGCTGGTCGGGGCGGAAGCGCAGGCTGTTCTGGGCGCGGCGACGCTGAAAAATCTCGCCCAGCGCAAACCCGGCAAAGCCAAGATCCGGATCGAGCCTTTGGTCGGCGCCGGGCAATCGGGAACCCTGATCGAGATCATCAACGACGATATGCCGTTCCTGCTCGATTCCACGCTGGCCGAATTGAGCGAGCGCAGCTACCCGGTCGCGCTGGTGGCGCACCCCATTCTCGCGGTCGAGCGCGAGCCCGCCGGGGCCCTGATGCGGCTGCTGGGGGTTTCAACTGCGCGCGAGGTGCCGCCGGTGCAGCGCGAGAGCCTGCTTCACATTCATATCGCCGGGCCCATCGACGCCGCGGAGCAGGTAAGCCTTGAGGCGGCGCTGGTGGCGATCTACGCCGATATCCGTGCTGCGGTATCGGACTGGCTGCCGATGCGGACCCGGCTCGCCGAGGTCGCCACCCGCTACCGCGCGACGCCGCCGCTGCTGCCGGCGGACGAGATCGCCGAAGCGGTGCAGTTTCTCGATTGGCTTCTGGCCGATAATTTCACCTTCCTCGGCATGCGCGAATACCGCTTCGCCGAGCCGGATATGCTGTCGGACCCCATTCCTTCCGAAGGCTCGGGCATTCTGCGGGATCCCGAGGTGAAGGTCTTGCGTCGGGGCAAGGAACTCGTGGTGATGACCCCGGAGATCCGTGCCTTCCTGAAGGAGCCGACGCCATTGTTCGTCGCCAAGGCGAACGTGAAATCGAAGATCCACCGCCGCGTCTATCTCGATTACGTCGGCGTGAAGATGCTCAATGCGCAGGGCGAGCTCGAAGGCGAATTGCGCGTCGTCGGGTTGTTCACCTCCACCGCCTATACCGGCTCGACGCGGGCCGTGCCCTACCTCCGGCACAAGGTCGCCCGGGTGTTCGAGCGCGCCGGGTTTGATCCGGCCAGCCATTCGGGCAAGGCGCTGATGAATGTGCTCGAGAACTATCCGCGGGACGAATTATTCCAGGTCGATCTCGACACCTTGTTCGAGTTCGCGATGGGGGTTCTCGCGCTCTCCGAACGCCCCCGGCTTCGTGCCCTCGCCCGCGCTGATCGCTTCGACCGTTTCGTTTCCGTCATGGTCTATGTCCCCAAGGACCGCTACGACACGCAGGTCCGGCTGCGGATCGGCGAATACCTGGCGCGGATCTACGAGGGGCGGATTTCGGCGGCTTACCCGGCCTATCCCGAGGGCCCGCTCGCGCGGACGCATTACATCATCGGCCGCACCGAAGGAAACACGCCGGTCATCGCCCGGACGACGCTCGAAGCCGGGATTGCCGCCATCGTCCGCACCTGGGCCGACGATTTCCGCGACGCGCTGATCGCGCAGGCGCCGAAGGACCGGATCGCGGCCTGGAGCCGCACCTGGGCGAATGCCTTCAATGCGGCCTATCGCGAGGCGTTCTCGGCCTCCGAGGCCATCGGCGATATCACGACGCTGAAACGGCTCGAGGCGAAGGCGCCCTACGCGTTCAATTTCTACCGCAAGGCCGGGGATGAGCAGAGCCGCGCCAGCCTCAAGGTCTTCGCCTACGGCTCGCCAGTTCCGCTGTCGCGGCGGGTGCCGGTGCTGGAAAATCTTGGCTTCACGGTCATCAACGAGCGGACCTACCGCATCGTCTCGGACGCCGAGGGCGCAGCGACCTACTGGCTGCATGACATGACCCTTGAGCGGGCCAAGGGCGGCTCGATCGATATCGCAACGCTCGAACCGGCGCTGGAAGCGACGCTTGACGGCGTCTTTTCCGGCAACCTCGAATCGGACCGGTTCAACGTTCTGGTGACCGAGGCCGCGCTCAGCCCGCGCGAGGCCGATATTCTCCGGGGGTACGCGCGTTACCTCCGCCAGATCGGGGTGCCCTATGGCCAGTTGTATCTGGCGGATGCGCTGGCGCGCTACCCGGCGGCCTCGCAATGCCTCGCGCGGCTGTTCACCCTGCGGTTCGATCCGGATCTCAAGGAAAAAGCCGGCGATCGTGCCCGGTTGTGCGAGGCTATGCAGGCGGCGCTGCTGGCCGAAATCGACAAGATCACCAGTCTCGATGACGATCGCATTTTCCGGCGCATGCTGAACCTCATTCTCGCGACCCAGCGCACCAACGTCTATCAGCGCGCCCCCGATGGCGGGTTGCGCCCGACGATCGCGTTCAAGTTCGCCTGTGGCATGGTCGATAGCCTGCCGCTTCCCAAACCGCTGTACGAGATTTTCGTCGCCTCGCCGCAAGTCGAGGGGCTTCACCTGCGCTTCGGCAAGGTGGCGCGTGGCGGGTTGCGCTGGTCGGACCGGCCGATGGACTTCCGCACCGAAATCCTGGGGCTCGTCAAGGCGCAGCAGGTCAAGAACGCGGTGATCGTCCCGGTTGGCGCCAAGGGCGGCTTCGTGCCGAAGAACCTGCCGCCGGCCTCGGATCGGGATGCCTGGTTTGCCGAGGGCACCGCCTCCTACAAGACCTTCGTCTCGGCGCTGCTCGACCTGACCGATACGATTATCGGCGAGAAGATCGTCCCGCCCGCCCGCACCCTGCGCTATGACGAGGACGACCCCTACCTCGTGGTGGCCGCCGACAAGGGCACGGCGACCTTTTCCGATACCGCCAACGCGATCTCGGATGCGCGCGGCCACTGGCTTTCGGATGCCTTCGCCTCCGGCGGCTCGGCCGGCTATGACCACAAGAAAATGGGTATTACCGCGCGCGGCGGCTGGGAGGCGGTCAAGCGGCATTTCCGTGAGATGGACATCGACATCCAGACCATGCCGTTCACGGTGGCGGGGGTGGGGGATATGTCCGGGGATGTGTTCGGCAATGGCATGCTGCTCTCCCCGGAGATCCGCCTTGTCGCCGCCTTCGATCACCGCGATATCTTCCTCGACCCGAAGCCCGATGCCGCCGCCGCGTTCAAGGAGCGCCAGCGCCTGTTCGAGAAGCCGCGATCAAGCTGGCAGGACTATGATCCCAAGCTGATTTCGCAAGGTGGCGGCGTTTTCTCGCGGTCCTTGAAGAAAATTCCGCTGTCCTCGGAAGTCCAGGCTTTGCTCGGGCTCGAAGGGCCGGATGCGACGCCGCAGGCGGTGATGACGGCGATTCTCAAGGCGAAGGTCGATCTTCTCTGGTTCGGTGGCATTGGCACCTATCTTCGGGCGAGCTTCGAAAGTGATGCCGATGCGGGGGACCGCGCCAATGACGCGCTTCGGATCACCGCGCTCGATCTGCGGGCCAAGGTGATCGGCGAAGGCGCCAACCTCGGCATGACCCAGTTCGCCCGGATCGAGGCGGCGCGGCGCGGGGTGAAACTCAATACCGATGCCATCGACAACTCCGCCGGCGTCAATTCCTCGGACGTCGAGGTCAACCTCAAGATCGCGCTGGCCAAGCCCGAAAGCGATGGCCGCCTGACGCGCGAGAAGCGCAACGCTCTGCTGGCGTCGATGACCGATGAGGTCGCCAAGCTCGTTCTGCGCAACAATTACCTGCAATCCCTGGCGCTTTCTCTCACCGAACGCATCGGCCCCGCCGCCAACGCCGAGCTGCAGGAGCTGATGCGGGCGCTGGAGGCTGAGGGCCGGCTCGATCGCAAGGTCGAGAACCTGCCGTCGGATGCCGAGATCGCGGCCAGGACGGCGCGCGGCGAGGTGCTCACCCGGCCCGAGGTCGCGGTGCTGCTCGCCTATGCCAAGCTCTCGCTCTATGACCATCTTCTGGCTTCGAACGTGCCGGATGATGCCTATCTCGTCGAGGAATTGCGCCGGTACTTCCCCAAGGCGGTGCAGGAAAAATACCCCGACGCCATCGAAAGCCATCGCCTCCGGCGCGAGATCGTCGCGACGCAGCTGTCGAACGCCGTGATCAATCGCGGCGGCCCCGGCATCGTCACCCGGCTTGCCGCGCGCACCGGGCGGAGCGTCGCCGATGTCGCGCGCGCCTATGCGCTGGCGCGGGATGTCTTCGGTATTCTCGATATCAACCTCGCGATCGATGCCCTCGACACCAAAATCGGCGGCGCGACCCAGCTGTCGCTCTACGCGGCGGCGCAAGAACACAGCTCCGAGCGGATGCTGTGGTTCCTGCGCAATGTCGATTTCGCCCCCGGGCTCGAAGGGCTGGTGAAGCGTTTCCGGGCCGGTGTGCTCGAAATCGAGCGGAAGCGCGAGCAGCTGCTCTCGCCGGACGCCAAGGCGCATCGCGAAGCGGCGATCGCGGCGCTGAGCGCGGACAAGGTGCCGGCTGCGCTCGCCGCGCGCATTGTCGACATGCCGATTGCCGCCTCCGCGCTCGATGCGACCCTGATCGCCGAACGGGCCAGGATCGATGTCGTGGCCGCCGCCCGCACGATCTTTGCCCTCGGCGAACGGTTCGATCTCCAGGGCATCTGGGTGGCCGCGGCGGCGATCCAGGCCACCGATCCCTACGAGCGGCTCGCGCTCGACCGGGCGCTCGCGGCAACCGATGAGGCGATGCGCAAGATCGCCACCGATGTCGTCGCCAAACACGGCACCGGCGACAAGGGCGTCACCGACTGGATCGCGGCCAAGGGCGAGAACCTCGAACGCACGATGAAGATCATGCGCGAACTGGTCTCGGGCCAGCTCAACCAGGCCAAGCTCACGGTGCTTGGCGGCGTGCTCGGCGATCTCGCGCGCGAGTAATATCGGGCTAGAGCATCCGCCCGCCAAGTGGATACCGGTTGGCGGAAAAAGCGGATGCGACATCAGAAAGATATGGAGCAAACGCGGATCCTTTCAGATCGGCGTTTGATCCAGAGCATTTATTCCGGCCAAGCTGGCACCGGTTCATCGAAAGAAAATGCGAAAAAACAATAGGATAGATCGGTCGATCTTGTTCAGTCAGGTCGGAAACCGCTCTAGAGCATTTTCCGATCAAGTGGATACCGGTTGATCGTAAGAAAATGCGTCAAAACATAGAGATAGAGCGGACAATCTGATTCAGTCAGATCGAATTCCGCTCTAGTGGCGGAAATGCCGCGTCCCCGTGAAGACCATCGCGATGCCGGCGGCATCGGCGGCGTCGATCACCTCCTGATCGCGCATCGATCCGCCGGGCTGGATCACCGCTCTCGCCCCGGCCGCGACCAGCGCTTCAAGCCCATCCGCGAACGGGAAGAAGGCGTCGGAGGCCGCGACCGAACCGAAGGTCAGCGGCTTTTCCGAGCCGATGGCCCTGGCGGCTTCCGCCGCTTTCCAGGCGGCGATCCGCGCCGAATCCACCCGGCTCATCTGGCCTGCGCCGATGCCGACGGTCGCGCCGTTCCTGACATAGACGATGGCGTTCGACTTGACGTGCTTGACGACGCGATAGGCAAACCGCATGTCCGAGAGCTCGGCCTCATCCGGTGTCCGCTTGGTGACGACCTTGAGTTCCATGTCGTCCACCACGGCGTTGTCGCGCGTCTGGACGAGGCGCCCCCCGGCGATGGAGCGCAGAACCATGTCCTTCGCGCGAGGGTCGGGCAGGCCGCCGGTCAGCAGCAGGCGGAGGTTCTTCTTGGCACCGATGATGGCGATCGCCTCTTCGCTGGCATCGGGCGCGATGATCACCTCGGTGAAGATCCCGGTAATCGCCTTGGCGGCCTCGGCGTCGAGCCGGGTGTTCGCCGCGACAATGCCGCCGAAGGCCGAAACCGGATCGCAGGCCAGCGCCCGCTGGTAGGCCTCGACAAGATCCGCGCCTTCCGCAACGCCGCAGGGATTGGCGTGCTTGATGATGGCGATGGCGCAGGTGCGCTTCGGGTCGAATTCGGCGATGCATTCGAAGGCGGCGTCAGCATCGTTGAGGTTGTTGTAGGAGAGCGCCTTGCCCTGCACCTGCCGCGCTGTGGCGACGCCGGGGCGGGCCTGCTGCGGTTTGAGCACCAGCCAGGCCGATTGATGCGGGTTTTCGCCGTAGCGCAGTTCGGTCGCGGTGTTGGCGTGGTCCTCTTTCGCCAGGCTCGGGCCGTCCCTGGTGACGCCGGAAAACCATTCCGAAATCGCGCGATCATAGGCGGCGGTATGTCCGAAAGCCTTCGCGGCCAGCGCGCGCCGGAAGGCCCTGGTCGTCTCGCCGTTGTTGGCGTCAAGCTCGGCCAGCAGTGCGGCATAGTCGCGCGGATCGACCACGACGCAAACGCCGTCGTGGTTCTTGGCGGAGGAGCGGATCATCGCGGGGCCGCCGATATCGATATTCTCGATGATTTCATCGAATGCCGCACCGCGGGCCAGGGTCTCGCGGAACGGGTAGAGGTTGCCGACCAGAAGGTCGATCGGCCCGATGCCATGGGCCAGGAGCGCGGCCTCGTGCTCGGGATTGCCGCGCATGGCGAGCAGGCCGCCGTGAACCTTCGGGTGCAGCGTTTTGACGCGGCCATCCATCATCTCGGGAAAACCGGTGATTTCGGAAATATCGAGCACGGGGATGCCGGCCTTTTCGAGCGCCAGGCGCGAGCCTCCGGTCGAGATCAGCACGACGCCGCGCGCATGGAGCGCCGACGCCAGCTCGACCAGTCCGGTCTTGTCGAAAACCGACAGCAGCGCGCGCGAGATCGGGCGGGTATTTGAAGGCATCGGGCACTCCAGACAAATAGGATTTCGCGCGGGCGATAGCACAGACGACGGCGCCCCGCCATGCCGCATCGCACAAAAACGGATGCCGGCAAAAAGCTTTTGGGGTGTTCCGGAGCATTTTACGATCAAACGACAGCCGGTTGATCGAAGAAAATGCTTTAGCCGCGATAGGGGATAAGCCGCCAGGAGATCTCGGTCGTCCCGGAAATGGCAACGTCGAGGACGATGGCTTCGGTTTTCGGCAGGGAGATGCTCTGTTCGAAGCAGCGGCTTTCCTCGAGGTGCAGCCCGATCCCCGGCGCTTCGAAGATCCACATATCCCGACCGGGACTCTGGTGCGGCAACCGCAGAACCACCGCATCCTGCCGCGACAACGGCACCGCCAGCGCGCGGGGATGGAGGTGAAACGCCAGCGTGATCCGGCGGTTTTCGCTGCGCTGGTCGATGTCGATCATTCGGTCGACGCCGACCAGCCCATTGCCCCCCGGCAACAGCGACAGCCGGCGCTCGACCACATAGCCGGTCGCGCGCCGGAGGCCGGCATGCCCGATCGTCAGGTAGTCCTGGCCGTTGATCTGGCGGCGATCGGGATACGTCCCCGCGTCCTCGGATGTCACATGGTATTCCAGTGAACCGAGAATAGTTTCAACCGGCTCGATCGAGGCCAGCGCGTGATCGTCGATCAGCACGGTGGAATGCGCGGGCCCGGTACGGAAACTTCGGGCTGTTTCGGCGTCGGCAGAAGGCGGCATGCCGCAATTGACGATGATTCGATCGAATTTGGTCGAAAATTCGAAAGCCAGCGCACTGGCCCCGGCCTGGTTGCCAAAGGCGGGGGGCGGGATATGCCCGGTGTCGGCGATGATGATTCCGTTGTCATCCTCCAGCCTCTCGAAGCCGGTTTCGGGTGCCGAGTCGAGCCGTGCGACCCGGCCCGCGCCAAATCGCGTCACCTGCGCGACGAGATCGCGCGTCACCAGCCCGGCACCGCTGAACTGGGCAAGCCCGCCGTCGGGGTGCTGCATCATGCGGATGAAGCCGATCATGCCGAGCAGGGTCGAGCTGATCGCTTCCGGCGCGGGAAGCTGCCGGGCCCGATAGAGCGCCAGCAACGGGATCAGGTCGGCCGCCAGGACGACGGCAGAACCGGCATCGCGGTTTTTCGGGCCGCCATCGGTCTCGATGCCCTCGGCCAGGGCCGTCAGGAGAATGGTCTCTGCCCTGCGGATCGCGCCAAGCGGCAGATCCAGCGACAGGGCATGAACCAGCAAAGCGATCGCGCATTCCAGCCCGAGGATACCGATATCCCGGCGTTGCGCCAGGATCTGAAGCATCGAGGCATCCCGGGCGAGATGGGCAAGCAGCCGGCGATAGGTCGTCAGATCGGCCTTTTCGGCAATCAGGCCGGAATGGGTGACCCAGGCGATCACCCGCCGCGGGATGCCGCCAGGCAGGTTTGCCTCGGGGAGAGTGCCGGCTTCGCGCCGATCGAGCCATTGGGCGAGGATCCGTCGCGCGCCGGCGCGGAGGAAAGGATCGCCGCTGGCATCGAAATGGCGCAACCAGTCAAAGCCGTGCAGGGCGACGGAAAAATCGATGCTGGGCGGGGCAAGATCGAGCACGTCCCGTCCACCCGCCAGCAGGCTTCGGCCCGCGAGCGCGATCTGCCCCGATAGAAAATCGCCGGCGACGCTGGGGTCGGCGAGATGGAGGTGGGGCGGAACAAAGCGAAAACGCGAGGCGTGATACCGCATCCGCCCCAGCCGCGTCCGCGCCAGCGCGAGCCGTAAGCCCAGCAGCCACTGACGCAGGCGGAAGATCAGGCCTGCTCCGTGGTGAGCCCGAAGGGAGTCGCGCGGTACTGCCACCCTCAGATCGTCTCCCTCAACGCGTTTCGTTTCATGCGGACGTGCGGTTTAGCCTGGCGGCAAAGAACCCGTCCATGCCCCCGAAGGCAGAAAAATGCGAGGGAAGCACGCGCAGGTACCCCTCGGGCGTGACCGACGCCGCCTCGATCCCGAGTTCGGCCGGTGTGACCGGCAGAACGGAAAACCCCGAGGTCGCCGCGAGAAACCGCGTGATCTGTCGTTCGCCTTCTTCCGGCTCGAGCGAGCAGGTCGAATAGACGAGGATGCCGCCCGGTTTTACCAGGGTGGCGGCATGGGCGAGCAGGCGCTGCTGCTGGCGGGCCAGCGCGAGAATATCCTCCAGCCGCTTGGTCCAGGCGATTTCCGGATGCCGGCGGATCGTTCCGGTGGCCGAGCAGGGCGCATCGAGCAGCACCGCATCGAAAGGTGCATCGGTGAAGTCACCGGCATCGGCGATCACCAGGGTGGCGGAAAGCCCGAGCCGCGCGAGGTTTTCGGAAAGGCGGGTTGCGCGTTCGGCGCTGCGTTCCACCGCGGTGACCTTGGCGCCGGTGCGGGCAAGCTGCGCGGTTTTGCCGCCGGGCGCGGCACAGAGATCGAGGATGCGCATGCCGGGCCTGGCGTCGAGCAGCCGCGCCGGCAGGGCGCTCGCCGCATCCTGAACCTGGAACGCCCCCTCGGCAAAGCCCGGGAGGGTGGTCACGGGCTGGTCGGTCGTCAGTCGCACCGAACCGGTCGGCAGGAGGATGCCGCCAACACTCGCCGCCAGCGCGGCAGCGTCACCCATCGGCGTGAGATCGATATGCGGCGGGGTGCCTAACCTGGCGGAAATCGCGGCGGCGTTCTCCGCGCCATAGGCCGCAGCCCAGCGTTCCCGTAGCCATTCCGGCGTATCGATCGAGCCGTGATCGCCCCCGGCGGGGGTTTGCGCCGCGTCCAGGATATCGGCTTTTTCCCGGGCGATCCGCCTGAGAACTGCATTCGCGAGCGGCGCGTAATGCATCGCCAGCCGATCGGTCTTGATCAGCTCGACCGCAAGATCGACCGCCGGATGATCGGGCACATCCATGAACAGGATCTGCGCGACGCCGATCATCATCGCATCCGCGAAATTACCGGCATCGGGCCATTTGCCGTCTTTCAGCCGGGCGGAAATCGCCGCGCGGATCGTTCCCATCCGGCGGAAGGTGACGGTCGCGATCGCCCGTGCCAGGCCGAAATCGGCGTCATTCAGCTTCTGGCCGCCGCCACTGCTGAGGGTGAGGGCCTCGTCGAGCGAGCGGCGCTCGCGGATTGCCCGGCGCACGGCCTCCGCCGCCACCTTCCGCGCGGTCATGCCGGGAACATCGGCGTGGTTTTTGCCCGGGCTGTTCCTGTTCACGGCGCGTTTGTTCGGCTTGGGCCTTTCGGCCCTTTCGGGGCTGGGCGGGTGCGAAGACTTCGGGGGCAACGGTGCTTCCTGCATGTTCGCGGGCGCTTCAGAGTGAATCGGGCAGGGATTCGAGAGGCGCGTCGGATAAACCAAGCCCATAAAGGAAATCGCTCATAGCGGATGGAAGCGGCGCCGTCACGCGGATAGGCTCGTGTCCGTGCCGGGCTGGGATCACGATCCGGATCGCATGGAGCTGCAGCGCGCGCGAAGCGGCCATCGCCCGGTCGCCACCATAGACCTTGTCGCCGGCGATCGGCCAGCCCATCGCCGAGCAATGCACGCGGAGCTGGTGCGTGCGCCCGGTTTCGGGCTGGAGCGCGACAAAGGCGATGCCATCGGCGCGCGCGAGCACGCGGTAACGGGTAGAGGACGGGTCCCCGGCCGGATCAACCTTCATCCACCACGAGCGCTTGTCGTGGCTGCGGCGGGCGAGCGGCAGGTCGATGCGGCCGGCATCCTCCTTCGGCTGGCCGCAGCAGATCGCGACATAGGTCTTGGCGATGCGCCCGCTGGCGAACAGGCCGCCGAGTCGCTTCAGTGCCGGCTTGTTGCGTCCGAGAACCAGGCAGCCGGTGGTTTCGCGGTCAAGCCGATGCGCGAGCTGCGGGATTTCCGGGGCCTCGAACGCGAGACCGGGAAGGAATTCATCGAGCGTCACGCCGCCCTTCGGCCCCTTGTGCACGGCAATGCCGGCCGGCTTGTCCAGCACCAGCATCTCGGCATCGCGGTGGAGGATGCGCGCGAGGATATCGTCAGGGGTGAGGCGCATGGTCGATGGTCCCGGCTTTCTCTCTGGAAATTGGCCTCTGGAAAATCCGGCCTCTGGCAAGCGGCACCGGTGCACGCTATTTTGGGGGAAGCGAGGTCCTAGCCCATGTCAGACAAAACGGAAACGCCGAAAACGGCAAAAGCGCTGTCGCCTGCGGCGGCGCGGGCGCTGGCCGAAGCCGGAGAACGCCGGGCCGCGCTGGAAGCCCGTGAGGCCGAACTCGCAGCCCAGCGCGAGATCCGGGGGCGGGGCGGCAAAGACCCGGTGCGCTACGAGGATTGGGAAGTGAAGGGCATCGCGAGCGATTTTTGACCCGAAGCCCAAATTGTGATCGAGCCCTACGGCATCACGTGAATGCGGGCCCCCACCCGCACGCGCGGCATGAGATCGAGGATATCCTCGTCAAGCATGCGGATGCAGCCGAAGGACGCGTAGGTCCCGATCGAGGCGCGCATCGAGGCCGAGGTGCCGTGGATCGCGTATTCGCCGGGCGAGATCGTCAAGGCGCCCGCACCCATCGGGTTGTTGGGCGCGCCGCCGGCGATGACATCCGGCAGCGACGGTCTGGCGCGCTTGACTTCCGCCGGCGGTGACCAGGCCGGGCGGATATGCTTGCCGTCGATCAGCCGGGTGCCGAACCACTGCTTGCCGGGCATGCCGACCGCGACGCGGTAGCGGATGGCGGTGCCGTCGCCCTGCACGAAATAGAGCGCTCGCTGACGCGTGAAGACAACGACCGCGCCGGCTTCATAGGCGGAGGGCATCGAGACCAGCTCGCGCGCGCGCGCCGAAGGCAAGGCCGCCAAGAGCCCGCCGGCGATCAGGACCGGCAGAAAAACGGTCCGCAGCAAGGATGCGGGCAAACGGGAAACCGCGAAGACGTCGAGCATGGCACCACCTCAGGATTGGAGTGAGGAAGCGCCTGAAAACTTTCCGCTTTCTTGCTGATGGGGCAGCGCCCGAATTCACCGTAAACGCTCGGTAAACAAGGCAGAGCGGGACAGGGTCCCGCATTTTCCCGCTGGCCGTGCCTGGCGCGCGCAATGCGGCGGGATGCGGCAATATGCGGTATTTTCTCGAGTAATCAGGATCTTTTGGCAAGGATCGTCAGATATCTGGCAAAGGCAATGGGATATTAATCAATATTTTCTACCAAGAGTTGTTTAATTGCTCATGGCCCTTCGCGGTCATCCGCCCTTACCATGAGCTTTTCTCGACCATAATTCAGCTGAGCACCCACCGACATGGCCTGCGAAATGATGTCCCCCGGAGGCAATCGCCCGTTGTGGCCCCTGCCGGTGTCTTTTCTTGCCGCACTTGGCCGGAGCCAGCCCCATGCGTCACGCGCCAGCCATTCGCTTCTTCTGACGGCACAAGGAACCTTGCGATGAAACAGCGCCTGTTGCGTCTGGGGAGCCTCCTGCCGGCGTATTCCCCGATTATCGTCATGATCTCGGCGATCGTGTTGATCTGGGTGCCGATGTTCAGCCATCATGCCTCAAACCGCGAGTTGGCGGAACGGGCGGCGCTGACGCATGCCGCCACCCTGGCCCGGGCGCTTGAGGAGGAGTTCCTGCGCGCGGTCGGGGCGGTTGATCAGACCCTCCAGTACATCCGGGACGGGTATATCCGGGATCCCCGGCACTTCAGGATCGAGGATTGGCAGCAGGGCGGTCGTTTCCTCACGCAGTCCGCCTTCCTGGTCTCGATGACCGACGCCAAGGGGATCGTCATTTCCAGCAATATCGGTGACGGAAAACCGGTCGATGTCTCGGACCGCGAGCATATCCGGGTCCATCTCGACGGGAAGGCCGATACGCTGTTCATCAGCAAGCCGGTGCTGGGGCGGGTGTCGAAGAAATGGGCCATCCAGCTCACCCGGCGAATGGAGTTTCCGGATGGCTCGCTCGCGGGGGTCATTGTCGGCTCTTTTGACCCAGGCGTGATCGCGGCGTTCCATTCCTCGGTCATCATTGGCAAGCAGGGCACGATTTCGGTGATCGGCGACGACGGCGTGGTTCGCGTCCGCAGCCCGCTCATGGAGGAGGGACTGGGCCGCGACCTCTCGAAAACCAGGGACTGGGCCGCCCGCGGGGCGCTTCCAGAAGGAGACAGCGTCTATCGGCAGGTGTCATCCATCGACAACATCGAGCGGATTTTTCTCTCCCGCCGTATCCGCGGCACGACGATGCGGCTGGTCGTTGGGCAGTCCACGCAAGAAGTGTTCCACGCGACGGAAGCCGATGCGGTCTGGGATCGGATGGCAGCGGCCATCGCGACGCTCTGGCTCCTCGCCCTGTCCTGGCTGATGCTGCGCAATCAACGCTCCCTCGCGCAAGCGCGCGACAAGGCCGAGGAGGGCGCCCGGGCCAAGTCGGAGTTTCTGGCGACGATGAGCCATGAAATCCGCACGCCGCTCAATGGCGTGATCGGTCTTGCTGATCTTCTCTCGAGCACCCGCCTCGACAAACAGCAATCCGGGCTCGTGCAGTCGCTGAAGACGTCCGCCAACCAGCTTCTCGGCCTTCTGAACGATATTCTCGACCTCTCGCGGCTCGAAGCGAAGAAATCCGACATCGAGCATGTCGACTTTTCGATCCAGCTGCTGGCGCAGGAGGTCATTGATCTTCTCAGGCCCGGCGCCCGGGACAAGGGCATCGAGCTTACGCTTGAGATCGCGCCCGAGGTTCTGCCGGCGTATCGGGGAGATCCCACCCGCGTCCGGCAAATCCTGTTCAACCTCATCGGCAACGGCATCAAGTTTACCGACAAGGGCTTCGTCAGCCTGACGATCACGGCCGAACCCTCGCCGGGACTTCATCGCCATGCGCTGAAATTCACCATCGCCGACACCGGTTGCGGCATCCCCGAAGACGCGATCGGCAAATTGTTTCAGGAATTCTCCCAGGTGGATTCGAGCATTTCGCGCCGGTTTGGCGGCACCGGGCTTGGCCTCGCCATCTCGAAACGGCTTGCCAATGCCATGGGTGGCCGCATCGAGGTGTTCTCGATCGTGGGCATTGGCACCCGGTTCGAGGTGAGGATCCTGCTGGACGGAGGGGATGTGGCGAAGCTGCCGCAGCCCGAGGCCACGCCGGATCCCCGCGCGGTCGATGTCGGTGGCGGGCTCGATATCCTGCTGGCCGAGGACAACCGGACCAACCGGTTCGTGATTTCGCAGCAGCTCCAGCTTCTAGGCCAGCGGGTCGACATGGTGAACGACGGGCAGGGTGCGCTCGAAGCGCTGGCGACCAAGCGCTACGATCTGATCCTGATGGACATGATGATGCCGGTTATGGACGGGCTGGAGGCCACGAAGGCCATTCGCCGGCTCGCCGGCCCCCTGAGCGAGACCCGAATCATTGCCCTCACCGCCAATTCATCCGCCGAGGACAAGGAAGCGTGCCGCCAGGCCGGCATGAACGGGTTTCTTGCCAAGCCGGTCACGCGCACCCAGTTGACCGAGGTGCTC
Source organism: uncultured Methylobacterium sp. (assembly GCA_964571245.1). Taxonomy (GTDB): domain Bacteria; phylum Pseudomonadota; class Alphaproteobacteria; order Rhizobiales; family Beijerinckiaceae; genus Rhabdaerophilum. The sequence goes on along the minus strand of CAZNAT010000017.1, from coordinate 18,947 downwards.
AAGGTCGAGCTGGCGATGATGCGGGCCGCCAACCGCGCGCCCGGCCCCCCGCCGGGTTCTTCCGTCGGTTCCCTGCCCTCGCCGCCTCTTTCGGTTGAAGCACAAGGCGCACCAGCGGTCGCCGCCTTCCGGATCAACCCTGATCTCTGCCGCGATATCGGCGAGGCCGGCGCGCAGGAGATCGTCGATATCTTTGTCGAGGAATGCGTCGAACAGCTCGCCGAACTCAGGCAGGTGCTGGCCGGAAATGACCGGCCGGCCTTCCGGCGGCTGGTCCATTCGATCAAGGGTTCCTCGGCCGAACTGGGCCTGGATGCCCTGCACGCCGTCGCTCTCAAGCTGGAAGGCGAGGCCATGACGGCAGACCTGGATCAGCTTCGTGACGGCGTGACCCGACTTGATACGTTGTTTGACGACGTTCAGTCGCGGATTCGGGCGGGCCGGCGCGCCGGGTGAATATAATCCCACCTAGAGTTGTATTTTAACCTTAATACAACCAATGCGGTCATATCTTTAGGAATCGGGTGGAAAAATGTTCCCCCCACACGACCCGTCGAGATACCGATGACCGAGATAGTGCATTTGATCGATCTTCCCGATGATTGCAGCACGCAATGGACGGCCGAATTTCATGACGCCCAACTGACGCATGCCGCCATCGCGACCACCGTTCGCGTGAAAGCGGGAAACGTCCGGCGCATCAACACCCCGGCCATCCAGATGTTGCTGGCGATGGCCCGATCCCTGGAAGCCCGGCAGGGACAGTTCGAGCTCGACACCGCCTCGCCGGCCTTCCTGGAGGCCTTTGCCGATCTGGGGCTTGCGGCCGAGCCGGCCCAATGGAGCACGACGCGCAATGGTTAAGCGCATCCTGACGGTTGATGATTCCAAGACCATGCGGGATATGGTCGGGTTCACGCTTCGCAAGGCGGGGTTCGAGGTGCTCGAAGCCGAAGACGGGTTGCGGGCATTGTCGATGCTGGAGAAGTCCCCCGTCGATCTCGTCATCACCGATATCAACATGCCCAACATGGACGGCATCACCCTCGTCACCCGATTGCGCGGCCTGGGAGCATTCCGTTCG
>CAZNAT010000017.1:3750-17853 GCA_964571245.1 uncultured Methylobacterium sp. | reverse complement strand
CTGACGACCGAGGGCGGCGAGGACAAGAAAGCGGAAGGGCGCGCCGCCGGAGCGACCGGCTGGATCGTCAAGCCCTTCGCGCCCGAGAAGCTCCTGTCCGTCGTCAACAAGGTTTGTCCGGCGTGACCGGGGGAGTGCATCATGACCGATCAGCAGGGTGAAGCGAACGAATACGAGCAGTTCCGCCGGACATTCTTCGAGGAATGCGCCGAAATCCTCTCCGAGCTTGAGGTTCGTTTTGCCAATCTCCATGTCGATCAGGGCGATCGTGAGCCGCTCAATGCGATTTTTCGCGCGGTCCATTCGATCAAGGCCGGAGCCGGGGCGTTCGGCTATGCCAGGCTGGTCGAGTTCACCCATAACTTCGAGGCGGTGCTCGATGGCCTGCGCGACGGGCGGATCGAGCATACCGATCGTGTCTCGCCGATCTTGATCCGGGCCGGCGATGTGCTGGCGACGCTGATCGAAGCCGCCCAGTCCAACCGCGTTCTGGCCACCGACTTCGGTCAGGACGTCACGATTGATCTCGATGAACTGCTTGTTGTCCAGCAATCCGGCAAAGCGGGTGGGGCGCGGGGTGGCGTCGCCTCCGGAAGCGCGCCCGCCAAGCCGGAGCAGTCTGAAAGCCGGGCCTACGGCATTGCGTTCAAGCCGCACCGGGAAATGTTCCGCCATGCCAACGAGCCGCTGCTGCTCTTCCGTGAGCTCAAGCAGCTCGGGACGGTGGCGATCGACTGCGATACCAGCGGCCTGCCGGCCTTCGGGGCGATCGACCCGGAAGGCTCCTACCTCGGCTGGACGATCCGCATCGTCACCAGCCATTCCGAGACCCGCCTCGCCGAGGTGTTCGAATTCGTCGAGGGCGAATGCGAGCTTTCGATCACGCCGGAAGCCCACACCGCCGAGGCCGCGCGCGCCCATGACCCAGCGCCGGAGCACGCGGAGACCGCAGCCGTGCCGGGCTCGGATATCGTCAGCGCTTCCGAGCAGCGCCGCGTCAAGGAAGAGACCGACAAGGCCAGGAGCCAGTCGACGGCCTCGATCCGGGTCGATCTCTCGCGCATCGACCGGCTGGTCAACATGGTCGGGGAGCTCGTCATCACCCAGTCGATGCTGGCCCAGCAGATCTCCGACCTGGCGTTGGGGAACGGCGCGCCGGCGATCCGCGGCCAGGAGGATCTCGCGCTTCTGACGCGCGAGTTGCAGGAATGCGTGATGGCGATCCGCATGCAGCCGGTCAAATCGGTTTTCGCGCGCATGCCGCGCCTGGTGCGCGAGGTTTCCGCCAAGCTCGGCAAAACGGTCCAGCTTGTGATGTCGGGGGAGCAGACCGAGGTCGACAAGACCGTGATCGAGGAACTCGCCGATCCGCTGACGCATATGATCCGCAATGCGATTGACCATGGTATCGAGGCGCCGGAAGTCCGCCTCGCGGCGGGCAAGCCGGCCGAAGGCACCATCGTGCTGACCGCGATGCACGCCGGCAGCAACATCCTCATCCATGTTTCCGACGATGGCGGCGGGGTCGACCGCGATCGCCTGATCGCCAAGGCGATCGACAAGGGGATCATTCCGCCCGGTTCCAGCCTGACCGAGGATGAGGTCCATGAACTCCTGTTCGCACCGGGGTTCTCGACGGCGGAAAAAATCACCGATGTCTCTGGGCGCGGGGTCGGGATGGACGTCGTCCGCCGCAACATCATCAATCTGGGCGGACGCATTCAGGTTCAGTCGGCGCCGGGCCGCGGCACGCGGTTCACGCTGATCATTCCGCTCACCCTGGCCGTCCTCGATGGCATGGTCGTGGCCATCGGCAAGGAGCGCTATATCCTGCCGCTCACCAGCATCATCGAGAGTTACCGGCCAGATCCACGCCACATCCGCACCGTCACCGGCGGGGTCCAGGTGGCGTCGATCCGGGGTGAATACACCCGGCTGGTCTATCTCCACCGGTTGTTCGGGGTGCCCGGCGCCGTTTCCAACCCGGCGGAAGGGCTGGTGGTGCTGGTCGAGACCGCTCAGGGCGCCAAGATCGGCATCGTGGTCGATGAGTTGATCGGCCAGCAGCAGGTCGTGATCAAGAGCCTGCTCGACAATTTCGACCCCGTGCAAGGCATCTCCGGCGCGACCATCCTCGGCAATGGCCGCGTCGCGCTCATTCTCGATATCGAACAGATTTCCCGGATGATCCAGTCGGGCAATGCCGGCTTTTCCTCGCTTTGTCTTGAACCCAGTGCCATCGACGCCGCGGCGTAACGCGTAGATCAGGAGTATCCATGAACAAGCCTCTCGAGGTCCTGGGCCTCAACATCCAGAACGCCCAACTGGCGCAGGCTGGTTCTGGCGGCGTGCGGCAATTCATTTCGTTCCGCGTGGCGGAAGAGGAATTCGCGATCGACATCATGGCGGTGCGCGAGATCAAGGGCTGGACCGAAACCACCACCTTGCCGAACCAGCCCGAATACCTGCTCGGCATTCTCAACCTGCGCGGCACGATCGTTCCGATTTTCGATCTTCGATGCCGGTTTGGCATGGGGCTGACCACCGCGACGCGCATGCATGTCGTGATCATCGTGTCGGTTCTCGAGCGGACGATCGGCCTCCTGGTCGATGCGGTCTCCGATATTCTCACCATCCAGAGCGCCGATATCCGGCCGATCCCGGATATGGACCGCGTCGGCGCGGGGCCGCAATTCCTCTCCGGGATCATCCCCGTCAACGACGAGATGGTCGTGCTTCTCTCGCTCGAGGCCCTGTTCGACAAGGCCTCGATGTCCAGCCTGCCGGCCCTGGCCGCCTGAATTCCCGCAACCGCGAGGCAAGACGCCTCGATCCAGACCGAAGATAAAGGATACTCTGATGTCGTGGTTTAATCTTGGCGGGAGCAGTTCCGCGAACACCAGCCCGGGCGGCCGGAACGGTTTCCGTCACCAGATCGAGGCGATCCGCCGGGCCCAGGCGATGGTCGAATATTCGCTGGAGGGCCGGATTACGGATGCCAACGAGCATTTCTGCACGCTGACCGGCTATACGATGGACGAGATCCGCGACCAGCGTGCGTCGTTTTTCACGCCGCCCAACCACAAGGACGAGCACGACGATCGCGCGCTGTGGAACAAGCTCGGGCGCGGTGAGCACGAGGCCGGCCAGTATCGGCTTGCCGGCAAGGATGGTCGTGAAATCTGGCTCCAGGCGGCCTTTACGCCGGTGCTGGATGCCGATGGCAAGGCGCAGGCCGTGGTTTTCGTCGGCGCCGATATCACCGCGATCGTCCACAAGGCGATTGCCGATGCGGTGGAGCTCAAAACCCGTTCCGACATCATGGATATGACCAGCATCGTCTCCTACGCGGATACGAAAGGCGATATCCTCTCGATCAACGAGAAGTTCACCGAGGTCTCGAAGTACTCCCGCGAGGAATTGATCGGTCGACCGCACAATACGACGCGGCACCCGGATATGCCCAAGGAAGTCTTCAAGGAACTCTGGAGCACCATCGGTCGCGGCAAGATGTTCCGCGGCGTGATCAAGAACCGCGCCAAGGATGGCACCCCCTATTACGTCGACGCGGTGATCGCGCCGATGATGGGCGACAACGGCAAACCCAAACGCTACCTCGGCGTTCGCTACGATATCACCGAAATGGAAATCGAGCGGCAGAACATGCGGGGTCTTCTCGAGGCGATCAACGGCTCCTTCGCCTTTATCGAGTTTGATATCGCCGGCAATATTCTGAACGCGAACACGGTGTTCCTCGGGCTGATGGGCTATCAGCTGGCCGAAGTCACCGGCAAGCACCACCGCATGTTCGTCGATCCGGCGACGGCCAATTCATCAACCTATCAGCAGTTCTGGGCGGATTTGAATGCCGGCAAGTCCGTCAACCAGGAATTCCGGCGCGTCACCAAACAGGGGGCGGAGGTCTGGCTCCAGGCCATCTACGCGCCGGTGAAGGATGAGACCGGCCGCGTGTTCAAGATCGTGAAACTGGCCACCGACGTGACGGCCAAGGTCAATGCCAGCCTCATGCTTCAGCAGGCTGTCGAGCAGACCAAGACCGTTGTCACGGCAGCCAAGGAAAACGATCTCACCCGCCGCATTCCGCTCGAAGGCAAGACCGGCGATATCGAGGCGCTGTGTTCGGGCGTCAATGGCCTGATCGATACCATGGCGACGATCATCGCGACGGCCTCTGAAACCGCGAGCACCATCTCGACCGCCGTGGCGGAGATCACCTCCGGAACCGATGATCTTTCCCGCCGGACCGAGAACCAGGCGTCGAGCCTGCAGGAAACCTCGGCCTCCATGGAGGAAATCGCCTCGACCATTCGCCAGAACAGCGAAAATGCCCAGCAGGCGAGCAAGCTCGCCCTGGATGCGCGGACCGTGGCCACCGATGGCGGCGACATCGTGACCCGGGCGGTCACCGCGATGTCGAAGATCGAGGAGTCCTCCGGCAAGGTCAGCGATATCATCGGGGTTATCGACGAAATCGCCTTCCAGACCAATTTGCTCGCGCTCAACGCGGCGGTGGAAGCGGCCCGGGCTGGCGATGCCGGGCGCGGTTTCGCGGTGGTCGCCTCCGAGGTCCGCAGCCTTGCCCAGCGTTCGAGCGAGGCGGCAAAGGACATCAAGGGGCTGATCATCCAGAGCGGCATTCAGGTCAAGGATGGTGTGAAGCTCGTCAATGATGCGGGTAGTGCGCTCGGTGAAATCGTTACCTCGGTCAAGCGCGTCACCGATATCGTTGCCGAGATCGCCTCCGCCAGCCGCGAACAGTCGGTCGGGGTCGAGGAGATCAACAAGGCCGTCGGCCAGATGGACGAAATGACGCAGCAGAACTCGGCGTTGGTTGAGGAAAACGCCGCAGCCTGCCGCCTCCTGCAGGAACAGGCCGAGGACCTGACAGCGCGGATGGCGCTGTTCAAGCTCGATGCGGCAACGACCGCGACGATCGGCACACACCGCCCGGCGGCGCGCAAGCCGGCGGCAAAGCCTGAACCGCAGCGGATGCCGATGCGCAAGGTCGCGGGCGGGGGGCGTGGCGCCGCGAGCTTGCAGGCCGATCTGCGCACCGCCTTCGCCGACGACAAGGACTGGAAGGAGTTCTGAGAAACCGGCTGCGGCCACGCTCAACCAATGCCGCAGCCGGGCGCCTGCAAATTTTTTCGCTCTCGCGCGTACCGGTCGGTCGAAAGAAAGTTCGCCGAGGCAAAGAGATGGAACGGGCTATCTGATTGGATCAGACCGGATTCCGCTCTGGCGCCCACCCCTCGATCTGTTTTTTGATGAAGTGAGCGATCATGACGCCGTCAACCGCACGCACGCCGGAACCTGGTCGTCATGAGCCTGGTCGCCTTGGTGTCGAGCCCGATCTCGAAGCGACATTCACCGACAGGGACTTCGATTTCTTTTCCGCGCTTGTCTACGAGAAGAGCGGGATCGTGCTCGGCCGGCACAAGAAGAACATGATGTACACCCGTCTGGTCCGTCGTGTGCGCGAGCTCAACCTCCCCTCGTTCCCCGCGTATTGCGCGTATGTGCAGGGGGCGACCGGGGAGGGCGAGATCGGGGCGCTGATCAACGCGATGACGACCAACCTGACGCGGTTTTTTCGCGAGGATCATCACTTTGATTTTCTGGCGTCGAGCATCGTTCCGGCGGCGGTCGCGGAGGCCGGCCAGCGCGGCACCAAGCGGTTGAGGGTGTGGTCGGCGGGCTGCTCGTCCGGCGAAGAGCCGTATTCGATCGCGATCACGCTGCACAAGGCGTTGCCTGCGATCCGCCAGTGGGATGCCCGCATCCTGGCAACGGATCTCGATACCAGCATGGTGGCGCGCGCCACTGCCGGCATTTACCCCAAGGAAGCCGTCGATGAACTGCCGGCCTCTCTGCGTTCCGGTCATTTCGAGGCCGTGAACGACCAGCCGGACAAGATGCAGGCTGTTGAGGCGCTTCGCCGGCTGATTACCTTCAAGCCGCTCAACCTGCTGCAGGCTTGGCCGATCACCGGGCCGTTCGACGCCATTTTTTGCCGGAACGTGATGATCTATTTTGACGGGCCGACCAAGGCGCGGCTGATCGAGCGCTTCACGGAACTGCTCAAACCCGGTGGCTGGCTGTTGATCGGGCATTCCGAAACGCTGCTGGACCATCAGGCCCATCTGAAGCTTGTCGGGCGCACCATCTACCGGAGGGTGGCATGAGCCGGAGAGGTTTGGCGGTTTCGCGTGCCAGCGCCGCCGAAACCGGGCGGGCAATCCGGGTGCTGCCGGGCGATTTCTACGTCGGTTCAGGGGTGGATCTCACGCTTGTCACGATCCTCGGGTCCTGTGTGGCGGCCTGCATCCGTAATCCAAGAACGGGGTTTGGCGGGCTTAACCACTTCATGCTGCCCGAAAGCGAAAAGGAAGAATGGAACGGCGTCAGCGCCGCCAACCGCTACGGCAATTTTGCCATGGAAGCGCTGATCAACGCGGTCCTGAAATCGGGCTGCATGCGCCACGAGCTGGAAGTCAAGCTTTTCGGCGGCGCTGCAATGAATGGCGCCTTCCGTGGGGTGGGCCAGCAGAATGCGGCGTTCGCCACGCATTATCTGCAAGCGGAGGGCATTCCGATTGCTGCCGTAGACCTCGGCGGGTTGCACGGTCGCCGCATCCATTATTGTCCGTCCAATGGGCGAGTGCAGCGGTTGATCCTGCGGGATCGGGAAGGCGCGGCCTTGCTCTCGGACGAAGCGCATTACAAGGACAAGCTGAAGCACGCCAGCATTGGCGGGGATATTGATCTGTTCGACTGAGAGGCACGATGACGCACGCGAAAACCAAGGTTCTGGTCGTCGACGATTCCGCGTTGATGCGCCAGCTCATCTCGACGATCCTGGCGGGCGACCCGGGGATCGAGGTTGTCGGCACCGCGGCGGATCCGCTGATCGCCCGCGAAAAGATCAAGGCGTTCAATCCCGATGTCGTAACGCTCGATATCGAGATGCCGCGGATGGACGGCATCGAGTTCCTGCGCCGCCTGATGACCCTGCGGCCGACGCGGGTGCTGATGATTTCCTCGCTGACCAAGCGCAACGCCGACGAGACCTTGCGCGCGCTTCAGCTTGGCGCGGTCGATTGCCTTGAAAAACCGGTCGATGCCAGCGATGGCGCGATGGCGCCGTTTCGCCATGCCCTGCTCGAGAAGATCCATCTGGTTGCTTCGGCCCGGCTGCGGTCGATGACGCCGGCGGCAAGCGCCGGCTCTCCCCGGAAGATGCGGGTTCAACCCGGGTCGAGCGGCATTCTGGCGATTGGCGCCTCGACGGGGGGCGTCGAGGCCCTGACCTATCTGCTTCAGGAGCTGCCGCTCGGCCTGCCGCCGATCATGATCGTCCAGCACATGCCGCCGCGATTCACCAGCAGCTTCGCGCAGCGCCTCGACGGGGTCTGTGCCTTGGGCATACGGGAGGCCGAAGACGGGATGGAGGTTGTCTCCGGGCAGGCGGTGATCGCGCCCGGCGGGTTTCAGCTTGAGGCCGGGCGGAAGGGCAGTGGGTATTTCTGCAAGGTTTTCGAGGGCGATCCGGTTTCCGGGCACGCGCCATCGGTGGATGTCCTGTTCCGGTCGGTCGCCAATCTGGCGGGGCAGCATGCCATCGGCGTGATCCTGACCGGGATGGGGCAGGACGGCGCACAAGGGCTGCTGGAAATGCGTCAGGCTGGGGCCAGAACCATCGGGCAGGACCAGAGTACCTCGCTGGTCTACGGCATGCCGCGCGCGGCAGCGGAGCTTGGCGCCGTGGAATCCCAGCTCACGCTTGACCGCATCCCCGACGCCATTGTTGCGGCGGCGGAAGCCGGCGGCCGACCCCCGGTCGGACTATCGCATCGCAATGCCTAAAACACAACCATAGGTTAATTATTTTATATCACTGTAACTCACAGTTGATATGCAGTGGATAGTGGAGTGCCTTCTGTTGGCGACCTTGGATCCCTTGATGGCGGATGAAATTGCCGGAATGCCCGGGGGCTCCGCGCTGGATGCCCTGCTGCCGGACATTCAGTCGAGGGCGCTGAGCGCGGTGATGGAAGAGCTGACGCGGCTCTCGAAAATGATCGAGGACAATACGACCGGCGTTACCGCCCAGTTTCAGGGTATTGCCGAGAACACGACACAACAGACCGAGGCCATGCAAGACCTGATCGTTTCCACGGCGACGGTCGAGGTCAATGGCGATGCCGTGCCGCTGACGGATATCGCATCGGGGCTCCAGGACTCGCTGAGTGGCCTGATCGGCAAGATCATCTTCCTGTCCTCGCGTGGCATGCGGATGGTCTATGCCCTCGAGGATATCCTTGGCGAGATGGGCAGCGTCTCGGAAAGTGTGGCACAAATCGACAAAATCAACAGTCGGACCAATCTTCTGGCGCTCAATGCCAAGATCGAGGCGGCCCATGCCGGGGCTGCCGGGCGCGGCTTTTCGATTGTCGCCAACGAGGTCCGGGAACTCGCGACCCACACCAATATCATCTCCACGGAGTTGCGTGCGCGGATCACCAAGGTAAGGACCGGCCTTACCGATAGTTTCGAGCTGATCAAGGAGATCTCGACGATCGATCTGTCTGAGGAAAACGTCCAGACCAGCGAACGGATCAAGATGATCGTTCAGGGGCTTGTGGCGCAGCATGGCCGGTTTTCGACCGCGCTCGGCGATGCCTCGGCGCTGACCGGCCGGCTCACTGAGGAGGTCAATACCGCCGTCGTCAAGCTGCAGTTCCAGGATCGCGCGACCCAGGAGATTCAAAACATCCGTTCCATTCTGGAGGTTGTTGCCCAGTCCATCCCGCAGGCCCGCACCAACCCCGGGCTGAATTCCTCGGCGATGGTCGACCGGCTTGGCCGGGTGGTGACGCTGGGAGACATGAAGCGGCGTGTTCTCGCCCGGATCGAAGGCCAATCCGCGGCTCCGGAGCCGACCGCCGGATCGCACAATGACAACGATATCGAGCTGTTCTGAAGGAGCCAGCATGCGGACCGAAACCAGAACCGACGACGACGCCATGACCATAAGGCTGCGCGATCGATTTTCCTTCGGGGATCACGCGGTTTTTCGAGCTGTACTTGCCAGCATCGCGGATGCCGCGCCCAAGCGGTGTATTTTTGATCTTTCGGACCTTGTCTCCGTCGATTCAGCGGCCCTTGGCATGCTGATGATCGCCCATGAGGCGGCCACAAAGGACGGCTGGGAGCTGGCGATCCGGTCGCCGCAACCGCAGGTGCGCAAGTTGCTCGAGCTGACCTGCTTCGACAAAATTCTGACGATCAGTCAGTAGGCGCGGCATGAACGGCTATCTTTTTCCCGAAGTCCTGGGCACCGGAGTCCTGGGCACTGAAGTCCTGGGTACTGAAGTCTTGGGCCCGGGTAGTGCGACAGCGGGCCTGACGAAGGCTCCGGGCGATGGTCTGCCCTTGCTGGAGGCGCTACGCGAGGCCCGCATTTTCGTCGTCGATGACAGCGCGACGATCCGGGTTACCCTTTCGCGGTTTCTCCAGCGAAGCGGTTTCACGCATATCATCGAAGCCGTCGACGGGCTCGACGCCCTCGAGCGCATGGAGCATGTCTCACCCGATCTGGTGATTACGGATCTTCTGATGCCGCGCCTCGACGGGCTCGGGCTGTGCCGGCGTCTGCGCGCCGACCGGCGCTGGAAGGACGTGCCGATCCTCGTCCAGACCGGAACCGCCTCGCAGGAGGAACGGGCGGATGTCTTCGCGGAAGGCGCGACCGATCTCGTATCAAAGCCGCTCAACCTGCGCGAGGTCTATGGCCGCGTCCGCGTCCATCTCGAACAAAGCTGGATGACGCAGCAACTTTCGAACTACCGCATCATCATGCAGCGCGATATCGAGCTTGCGCGCGAGATGCAGGAAGCGCTGTTGCCCGGCGACCGGGAGATTGCCGGCCATGAAGCGGCGCTTCCGGTCGAGATCGGCAGCTACTACAAGGCCTCGCTTGGGCTCGGCGGCGATCTCTGGGGCGTGAGCATACCGGAACCCGGAATTCTCAACGTCTACATCGCGGATTTTGCCGGCCACGGTGTCGCCGCGGCGCTCAACACCTTCCGGTTTCAGTCGTTTCTGCGCGGCGAACGGCTGGAGTCGCGACCGTTGGCCGAGGCGGTGGGGCGCATGAACCTGTATCTGGCCGAGGTCCTGCCCATCGGCCAGTTTGCAACGTTGCTGGCGGCGCGGATCGATTTTTGCGCGGGCACGCTCGATCTGGCTTCGGCGGCAGGCCCTCCGCCGCTCCTGAGAGCCGCGGGTGATCGCGCATTCAGACCCTTGCCCTCCGCCGGCTTGCCGCTGGGGATTCGCGCCGGCACCGAATATGCGGTGGTACGGTACGCATTTTTGCCAGGCAGCATGGTGTTGTTCTACTCCGATGGCCTCATCGATACGCCGCTGCCGCCAAACACGGTGTTTGACAGCGAGTCCCTCGCCGATTTTCTCGGAACCCAAAATCCCGGACTGGGCGCGCGCGCCATGGTCGAACGCATCCGCAATGCCCTTCAACCGCATATTCCCGACGATGACCTGACCATGGTGGCCATTCATCACCGCGAGGCATCATGACACACGCTTCGTTTTCGACGCATGCCCCTCGCGGGGCGGTGACAGGGGAGACTAACCGGCCGGGCGGCCCCAATGCACCGGCTTCGGCCGGGCGCAGGCGTGCCATCCACGCCTATGTCTCGGCAAACCGGCCGGCGATCGGGCGGCTTCTGCGCGGTGACTTCGAGATCCGCACCATGTCGGAGGCTGAAAAGCTGGCGACCATGCTGGGTTCGCACTGCCCGGATCCGGAGCAGGCTGCGATCGGCTTTTGGGAGCTGCTCGCCAATGCCGTGGAGCATGGCAGTTTCGAAATCGATTTTGCGATGAAATCGGCGCTGCTGCTCGCGGGCACCTATCACGCCGAACTCAAGCGGCGCGGTGGCATGGCCCCGTTCCGGGACCGGGTTGTCCGGGTGCAGTTTCGACAGTTCCGGCGATCGATCCGGGTGCGGATCGCCGATCAGGGCCGGGGGTTTGATTTTGCGGCCTTCGGGCCTGATTTTTCGCCGCACTTTGCCCCGAACGGGCGCGGGATTGCCATGGCACGGCAGATGGTTTTCAGCACGCTGACCTATCTTGGGGCTGGAAATATCGTGGAAGCGAGCATCCGGCGCTAGCGCATTTTTACGATGAACCGGGCACCGGTTCATTGTAAGAAAATGCGAAAAAACAATAAGATAGAGCGGATGATCTGATTCAGTCAGATCATCCGCTCTAGCGTGTTCTTTCCCGCAAGGATCAGACCGCCTTGAGGTGCCGGATCGGTCGGCCACCGGCCATGGCCTCCGCCGCGCGCAGAATGCCGGCGGCATCGATGCCGAAATGCCGGTAGAGATCCGCGATCGTCCCGGTTTGCCCGAAATGTTCGACCCCGAGCGAGCGGGTGCGATGGCCATGCACCGAGCCAAGCCAGGCGAGTGTCGCCGGATGGCCGTCGATCAGGGTGATCAGGGCACAATGCGGGGGCAGACCGGCCATTAGGCGTTCGATATGGCTCTGGGCATGCGTCAATCCGCGCTCGCGGGCGCGTTGCGCCGCCGTCCAGCCAGCGTTGAGCCGATCCGCGGAGGTGATGGCGAGCAGCCCGACATCCCGCCGGTCCTCGCCCATCAGACCGACAGCCTCGATGGCTTCGGGCGCGAGCGTTCCGGTGTAGGCCACGACCACTTGCGCGTTTGGCCCGGGCTTTCTCATCCAGTAGCCGCCATCGACGATATCGCGGGCAAGCTCGGCCGTCATGGTCCGGGTCGGCTGCTCCAGCGGCCGCGTCGACAGCCGGAGATAGATCGAGCCGCCGGTTTCATCGCGCAGCCAGGTCCTCTCGTTGGGCTCGTTTTCGCCTGCGGTCTGCTCGCCATCCCGCTGCATGTAGTCGAAGCCGAACCGCATCATCACCGCGAGTTCGTCGAGATAGGCGGGTTCAAACGCACATAGCCCGTCCTGCGCCATGCCGACCAGTGGCGTCGCGATCGATTGATGCGCACCGCCTTCCGGCGCCAGTGTCACCCCCGAGGGCGTCGCCACCAGCATGAAGCGCGCATCCTGATAGCAGGCGTAATTGAGCTGGTCCGCCGCCCGCAGGATAAAGGGATCATAGACCGTGCCGATGGGGAGCAGCCGCTCGCCGTTGATCGTATGGCTGAGCCCGAACGCGCCGAGCGCGATGAAGAGGTTGGACTCGGCGATCCCGAGTTCGAGATGCTGCCCCTTGGGCGAGAATTCCCAGGTGTAGGTGGAGGGGATGCGCTCGGCCTTGAAGGTATCCGCCATGGTCTCGCGCGCGAACAGGCCGCGCCGGTTCACCCAGGGCCCGAGGTTGGTCGAAACCGTGACATCCGGCGCGGTGGTGACGATGCGGCTCGCCAGCGCGCTGTCCCCGCGCGCGATTTCGTTGAGGATCTGGCCGAACCCCATCTGGGTTGAGATCGGCTTGCCCCCCGGCGCGGGGACCGTCAGGGCCTCCGGCACCGCGATCTTGGGTGCGGAATAGCGCCGCCGGCCTTTCGCGAAGAACGGCGCGTCATCGACAAAGCGCTGGAGATCGGCGGCAGGGAGCCCCGCGCCTTCCCACTTCTCCCATTCGGCGCCCTCGCGCACACGGCAGGCCTTGCGGAAGGCCTCCATCTGGGTCGGCGTCATCAGTCCGGCGTGGTTGTCCTTGTGGCCGGCGAGCGGCAGGCCAAAACCCTTGATCGTGTAGCAGATGAACAGAACCGGCCGGTCGTGGGTTTTTGCCGCCTCGAAGGCCTCGACGAGGCTCGGCAGATCGTGCCCGCCAAGATTGCCCATCAGTGCCGCGAGTTCGGTATCCGAGCGCTTCTCGATCAGGCGGGTCACCGGACCCTGATCGCCGATGTCATCCAGCAAGCGCTTGCGCCAGGCGGCGCCGCCCTGAAAGGTCAGCGCCGAATAAAGCTGGTTCGGGCAGGTGTCGATCCAGCGACGAAGCGCATCGCCACCCGGTTCGGCGAAGGCTTCGAGCTGGAGCTTGCCGTTCTTGACGATGACGACATCCCAGCCAAAATTGCGGAACATCGACTCGAATTTCTCCCAGAGGCCTTCGCGCACAACGGCATCGAGGCTCTGGCGGTTGTAGTCGACCACCCACCAGGTGTTGCGCAGCCCGTGCTTCCAGCCCTCGATCAGGGCTTCGTAGATGTTGCCTTCATCCATCTCGGCATCGCCGACGAGGGCGACCATCCGGCCTTCCGGCTTGTCCTGCATCCAGCCGTGCGATGTCACGTAGTCCTGCACGAGGCTGGAGAACAGCGTCTGCGCGACGCCAAGCCCAACCGAGCCCGTGGAGAAATCGACGTCATCGATATCCTTGGTGCGCGAGGGGTAGCTCTGCGCACCCTTGTAGGAGCGGAAGGCTTCGAGTTTCTCGCGGGTCTGGTGGCCGGCAAGATACTGGATGGCGTGAAAGATCGGCGAGGCATGCGGCTTGACCGCGACGCGGTCTTCCGGCTTCAGCGCCGAAAAATACAGCGCGGTCATGATCGCTGCCATCGAGGCCGACGACGCCTGGTGGCCACCGACCTTGACCTCGCCAGCCTCGCGAATGTGGTTGGCGTTGTGGATTGTCCAGGCGGCAAGCCAGAGCACGCGGCGCTCGACCTCGGACAGAAGGGCGATCGTGTGATCCATCACTCGGGTTCCTTGCTTGGCGTGGTTCTTTGGCATGGCGTGGTTCTTTGGCATGGCGCGTTTTTCAGCGAGGCATGCTTTTCAGTACGGCGTATTTTTACGAACGACGTCTTCGAGCTTCAACCCCACGCGGGCGTTTTCCGCCTGCGGGAGGTTGATCCGCACCCCAGTCTCTGGCGTGCGGGGTTAATCTCAATCCGCCAGGGACTGCTCGAGATCGGCGAGGAGGTCATCGACGTGCTCGATGCCGACCGAAAGCCGGATCAGACCTTCGGTCACGCCCATGGCCTCGCGGATTTCCGGGGCGACGCCGGAGGTCACGGTGGTCGAGGGATGGCAAACCAGCGATTCCGT
>CAZNAT010000017.1:0-3740 GCA_964571245.1 uncultured Methylobacterium sp. | reverse complement strand
GCCGCCAAGGCTGACGGCCAGCTTGACGATCTTGAGGCGGTCGAGAACCTTGAACGCCCGTTCGCGGGTGCCGACATCGAACGACATCAGCGAGCCCGGCCCGGTGCACTGCTTTGTGTAAATGGCATGCTGGACGCTGCCTTCCTTCGCCAGCGAGGGGAAATGCACGGCCTGCACGGCCTTGTGCGTGGTGAGCCAGGTCGCGATCCGGGTGGCGTTGTCGGCCGCGCGCTGCATGCGCAGCGTCACGGTTTCCAGCGAGCGCGACAGCATCCAGCAGGAATGCGGATCAAGGTTGCCGCCGAGCAAGCCGCGCAGCGCCCGCACCGGGGTCATTGCCTGGCGCTGGCCAAGCACGCCGCCGGCGATCAGATCGGAGTGGCCGCCGACGTACTTGGTCAGCGAGTACAGCGACAGATCGGCACCTGCCGCGATGGCGTTCTGGAAGATCGGCCCGAGCAGCGTGTTGTCAACGACAACCAGCGGGCGAAACTTCTGCCGGGCGGCGCATTCGTCCGCCATCTTCGAGGCGAGGCCGATATCGGCCAGCGTCGCCAGCGGGTTCGACGGCGTTTCCAGATAGATCATCGCCACCCGGCCCATCGCTTCCGCCTCGCGGATGCGGGCACCGAGGGCCTTGGCGTCATTGGGATCGGCGATCGGGAGCGCGCGGATGCCGAAGTTCGGTAGGATCTTGTTGAGGATCGCATCGGTGCCGCCGTAGAGCGGGTTCGAATGCAGGATGATGTCGCCCGGACGGCAATGCGCGAACAGGATGGTGGCGATCGCCGCCATGCCGCTCGAAAACACCGCGCCGGCATCCGCGCCTTCGAACAGGGCGAGGCGTTCCTCGACGATCTGCGCGTTCGGATGGTTGAAGCGCGAATAGACCAGCCCACCGTCGATGTCGTTCTTGCCGGTGGTGCGGCCCGAGGCGATGTCGAAGAACTGGCGTCCGGCATCGGCGCTGGGGAAGCAGAAAGTCGAGGTCAGGAACACCGGCGGCTTCACCGAGCCTTCCGAAAGGGCCGGGTCGTAGCCGTACCCGAGCATCAGTGTCTCCGGGTGCAGCTTGTGTTTCCCAAGGTGCGTATCGCGGAATTCCTTGCCGGCCATGTTGTTTCCCCCCTGGCTGAATTGATGAGGCACGAGGATCGCGAGAATTACAAAATTACGCAAGAACTTCGCTTGATATATCGAAAATATCGAATAATTAGCGTCATGATATGATTTGTCACGAACAGTTTGATCGGCGCTCGTTGATAGCACCGCACGCTGCACAGAGTTTGCACAGGATGGCGGAAATTGACGAATTTGACAGAGGGATTCTCGAGGCCTTGCGCGCCAACGCACGGCTGAGCAACCTCGATCTGGCGCGGATCGTGCCCTTGTCGCATTCGGCGATCTCGCGCCGCGTCCGCAGGCTGGAGGCGGCCGGGATCATCCGCGGCTACCGCGCGCAGCTCGATCCGATGGCGATGGGGGAAAGCGTCCGTGCCTTCGCCGCGGTGCAGCGGCAGGCGCATGTGCCGGCGATCGACGTGGCGCGGGCGCTCGAAGCCGTGCCGGGCATCGTCGGTTGCTGGATCGTCTCGGGTGATTCCGATATCATGATCGAAATTGCCGCGCGGGATATGGCAGATTTTTCCGCGACGATGCTCAACTACGTCCAGCATGTCCCGGGGGTGGCGGCGACGCGCTCGACCTTTATCCTCAACGCGCTGAAGGAGCGATAATGCGGCGGATCTCCGTGAGCGAGGCGCTGGAGCCGGCTCTGCGGCGCATCCGCCCGCGTGACCCGGTCCTGGTTCCGCTCGCCGAAGCGGCCGGCTCGGCCCTCGCGGCGGATGTCATCGCGCCGCAGGCGCTGCCGCCGGGCCCGATCGCGCTCAGGGCAGGGTTTGCGGTCGCCTCGCTCGAACTTGTCGGGGCCTCCCCGCATTCCCCGGTTATGGTGATGCCGATGCCGACGCGCGTTTGGCCGGGGATGGCGCTTCCCGATGGCTGCGACGCCGTGCTGCCACCCGACAGGCTTCGTGCCGATGGCGCGGTGATTGAAATCACCGAAACGGTGGCCCCGGGCGAGGGTGTGCGGCGTGCCGGGCATGATCTGGCGACCGGGGCTTTGCTGGCGCGAAGGGGAACGCGGCTTTCGCCGGGGGTGATCTGGGTGTTGCAGCTCGCCGGGGTGGAAAGCGTGGTGGTCGCGCGTCCGCGGGTCGCGCTGGAGGGGTTTTCGGCGGCCAACGGCGCATGGCTCGCGGCGGTCATGTCCGGTCTCGGCTGCGGCGTGGTTGCTGCGGGAGAGCCAGCGGATCTTGCGTTCTTGCCTGCCGAGCAGGATGAGCCAGTCCTCGCGCTGGCTCCGGGCGAGACCGCCTCGCTGGAGGTCGGTGCGGATGGTCGGGTTCTGATCCGCCTCCCGGATCGTTTCGATGGGATGCTCGCCGCCCTCGTGGCGCTCGCCCTGCCGGTGATCGAGCATGTGACGGGGCGTCAGCTCGATCGCACCGCACAGCCTATTATCCGCAAGATTGCCTCATCGGTCGGGGTGAGCGAGATTGTCCTGCTCACATCCGTGGCCGGGGGTTACCGCCCCCTCCAGACCGGAGAAATCACCCTGGAGGCCCTGGCCATCGCCGATGCCGCCACATTGATCGGCCCGGAAAGCGAGGGCGCGACGGAGGGAACGATCGTGTCTGCCATTCCGCTCTCGCTTTTCGGTTTTTCCCGCGCATGACCCGTTCTCCGCCCCCTTCTCGTCCACCCTCCCACCGTCCTGGCATCGATCAGGAGCAGTTCCTGACCGTGCTGTCGCGCGAGGCCGCCATCGCGGCGTTTCGGGCGGCGCTCGATCCGCATCCCCTTGGCATCGAGGAGGTCGAGCTCGAGCACCTCGTGGGCCGCGTTCTGGCGGTGAGTGTGGCCGCGCCCGTCGATACGCCGCCGTTCGATCGTTCGGTCGTCGATGGCTTCGCCGTGCGTTCGGCCGATCTTGCGGATGTTTCCGGCAGCGCGCCGGCGCGGCTGGTGCTCAACCCGGAGACGATTGCCTGCGGCGCACCGCCGCGCATCACCCTGGAAGCCGGCACCGCAACCCCCGTCGCCACCGGTGGGCCGGTCCCGCGCGGGGCCGATGCGGTGGTCATGATCGAACACACCGAGCCGGAAGGCGAAACCGGTCTTCTGGTGTCACGGGCTGTGTCTCCCGGCCAGAATATCGCCTTTGCCGGGTCTGATATCGCCCGGGGGCAAACCCTGTTGCCGCGCGGAACGCTGATCGGCTCGCGCGAAATCGCGATGCTGGCGGCGGTGGGGCTGGCCTCCGCCCCGGTCTGGCGGAAGCCTCGCGTGGCGGTGCTCTCGACCGGCGACGAGCTGGTCCAGCCGGGCCAGCCGCTGCCGGTGGCCGGGATCTACGATTCCAACGGGCCGATCATCGCCGCGGCGCTCGAAGAAAACGGCTGCATCGCGATCCGCCTCGGCGGGATCCGCGACGATGAAGCCGTACTGGAAGCCGCGATGCGGCAGGCGTTCGCGGCGGCCGATGCGATCATCCTTTCCGGCGGAACCTCCAAGGGCGCGGGGGATCTCACCAGCCGCCTTGTTAACCGGCTTGGCGCGCCCGGCATTGTCGCGCATGGCGTGGCGCTGAAGCCGGGAAAACCACTGTGCCTCGCGGTCTGCGATGGCAAGCCGGTGGTCGTGCTGCCGGGGTTTCCGACCTCGGCGATGTTCAC
>CAZNAT010000016.1:53148-56665 GCA_964571245.1 uncultured Methylobacterium sp. | reverse complement strand
CTCGGTATGTTCGCGGCTCTTGTAGATCTTGCCCTTGTAGGCGCGTTCACCTTCGAAAATCGAGGAGCCGTAGTGCAGGCCATGGGTCAGGACATGGACGCGCGCGTCGCCCCAGGCGATCAATTCGCCGTTCATCCAGATATGCCCGTCGCGTTTGTCGAACGGGATGATGGTCGGGGCAGGGGCGGTCGACATGGTGTCTCCTCCTTGAGATCACAGGTGCCTTGGCGTTGGAACACGGCTTGATGGACGCAAAACCGTGCCCTCTCTCTGGTTGTGTCGCATGGTGTTACGCAAAACCGGATCCCACTTTTGCGCACCATGCTTTCTCTTTGTTGTGTCGCATGGTGTTACGCAAAACCGGTTTCCACTTTTGCGCACCATGCTCCAGGGCCGGTCGTTTTGAGGCGCGCCGGCTTTGGCGTCGAAAGATGTTCACCGCCGAATGCCTGTGCTGCCAATGGCCGGCTTGCTATCAGGCTCCGGATCGGCTTCAAAACACCCGTCAGCGAACTTTCATTGCGCGCCGATTGGCTTGACGGGTAACAATACATCTGAAATATGTCAATAACGTTGACTTAATTTTATCCGCTTTTTTTGGGCGGATGTCACGAACAGGAAAACGGCCGCCTTGAAAATGCCAGCCAACCCCCAACTTCTTCCGCGAAAGCCGGGTGTTCCCGGCGCTGTGCCGGAGAGCGGCAAGCCCCCGTCGACCGACTTCGAACTGATCGAACTCCTGTTCTTTGCCTATCGCGATTTCGTCGGCGAGCCCGATCGCTTGCTGGAACGCCATGGGTTCGGCCGCGCGCATCACCGCGTGCTGCATTTCGTCAACCGGCATCAGGGGCTCAACGTTGCGGAGTTGCTCGATATTCTCGAAATCACCAAACAGAGCCTGGCTCGGGTTCTGAAGGATCTGCTTCGCGACGGCCTCGTCCAGCAGAAGGCGGGCGCCGAGGATCGCCGCCAGCGCCTGCTGTTCCTGACGCCGCACGGCAAGGAACTGGCCGATGCGCTGGCGAGGATGCAGGCCGAGCGGATCGCACGGGCGCTGGCGGCGGCGGGGGCGCAAAATCGCCCCATCATCGCCCGTTTTCTCACCGAACTGATCGACAAGGAGCGTGGAACAGGCCAGAAGGCTGCTGATCCGGCCGTATAGGCGCGGTCGGATTGTTCCGGAGCGGCCGGCGACAGGAGAGCACAGCCGATGCGTAAAGGGCCCGTGACCGACGAAGCACCGCATATTCTGATTGTCGATGACGACGATCGCATTCGCACGTTGCTGTACCGGTTCTTATCGGAGAACGGCTACCGCGTCACGACGGCGGATAACGCGCGCGAGGCGCGGGCGCGGCTTGAAGGTCTTGTGTTCGATCTGATCGTGCTCGACGTGATGATGCCCGGCGAAAGCGGCCTCGAACTGGCGAAATCCATCCGGCTGACCTCCTCCGTGCCGATCCTGATGCTGACGGCCCGTGCCGAGATCGACGACCGGATCGCCGGGTTGCAGACCGGGGCGGATGACTATCTCACCAAGCCGTTCGATCCGCGCGAGTTGCTGCTGCGGATCAGCTCGATCCTGCGCCGGGCCGCGCTGCCGCCGACCGGGCCGAGCGAGCAGGAGCCGGAAAGCGTGCGCTTCGGCCCGTTCCTGTTTCATCTCCAGCGCGGCGAACTGCGCCAGGACGACGAGCATGTCCGGATCACCGAACGCGAGCGCGAGATGCTGCGGGTTCTGGCGTCCGGCATGGGCGAGACCCTGCCGCGCGATGCCCTGGCCGAGCACGGTTCCGCCTCCAACGAGCGCACCATCGACGTGCAGATCAACCGGCTGCGCCGCAAGATCGAGACCGATCCGGGTAATCCGCTCTATCTCCAGACCGTGCGCGGCATCGGCTACAAGCTGGTCATCGATCGATGAGGGCGATCCGGCGCGGATTGCTCGGGTTGGGGCGTGGTGCTGGGGTCGCCTTTCGTGCGCTTGTCGTGCTTTCGGGCTATCTCCATGCCGGGCTGGCGCTGCTGTTCCGGTTTTTGGCCCGGATCATCCGGGCGATTGCCGCGCAACCCGCCGTGGCAAGGCTGCTGGCGCCGATCAGGCGGGCCGAGGTGCGGATTGGGCGCATGCTCAACCGGATCCTGCCCAAGCGGCTTTATACCCGCGCGCTGATGATCATCATCGTGCCGATGGTGCTGCTTCAGGCCGTTGTCGCGTATATTTTCATGGAGCGGCACTGGCAGAACGTGACTTCGCGGCTTTCGGCTGCGCTGACACAGGATATTGCCGCGTTGATCGATATCTACCAGCGGTTCCCGCAGGATGCGGAAGGCAAGGTTCTCGCCCAGATCGCCGAACAGCGCCTCGGGCTCGATGTCGATTTCCTGCCGCTGGAGCCGCTGCCGCCGCCGTTGCAGAAGCCGTTCTTCGATATTCTCGATCAGGCGCTGTCGACCGAAATCCGCACGCGCATCAAGTATCCGTTCTGGCTGGATACGGTCGGCTCGTCCTCGATCCTGGAAATCCGGATCTTGCTGGATCGCTCGATGATGCGGGTGACGGCGCGACGCAGCCAAGCCTATGCCTCGAATTCGCATATTTTTCTGGCGTGGATGGCGGGCTCGTCGCTGGTGCTGATCGGTGTGGCGATCATCCTGCTGCGCAACCAGATCCGGCCGATCCTGCGGCTGGCGGATGCCGCCGAGGATTTCGGCAAGGGGCGGGACGTGCAGTTCCGGCCGCGTGGCGCGCGCGAAGTGCGGCGGGCGGGGCTCGCCTTTCTCGAGATGAAGAACCGGATTGAACGGGCGATCGAGCAGCGCACGACCATGCTCAACGGCGTCAGCCATGATCTGAGAACCATTTTGACCCGGTTCCGGCTGTCGCTGGCGCTCCAGCCCGACGGGCCTGAGATCGAGGACATGAAGCGCGATGTCGACGAGATGAACCGGATGCTCGAGGCCTATCTCGCTTTCGCGCGGGGGGAGGCGGAGGAAAGCGCGTCGTCGACCGATATCCGCGCGCTGCTGGAGGATTTCCGCAACGACGCCGAGCGTACCGGGCATTATGCGGTGGTGGAGGTGGTGGGGGATCCGGTTGCCAGCGTTCGCCCGCAGGCGTTTCGCCGACTGCTTGGCAATCTCGTGGCCAATGCCTCGCGTTACGGCGACCGGATCGAAATCCGCGCGGTGCACGACGAGCGCTACCTCACGGTCACGGTCGATGATGACGGGCCGGGGATCCCGGAAGACATGCGCGAGGAGGTGTTCAAGCCCTTCCTCCGGCTCGATGCCGCCCGCAATCAGGACCACGCCGGGACCGGGCTCGGGCTGGCGATCGCGCGCGACATCGCGCGCGGGCATGGCGGGGATATCGTGCTGGAAGAATCTCCGTTGGGTGGGCTTCGGGCGCGGGTGAAGGTCCCGGCCTAACAGTCGCCTTTGCAGCAAAAGTGGGTACCGGTTTTGCGCGGCAAAGGCGTTGAAGAAATCGCGTCGCCTTTGCAGCAAAAGTGGG
>CAZNAT010000016.1:48475-53048 GCA_964571245.1 uncultured Methylobacterium sp. | reverse complement strand
GTTGAAGAAATCGCGTCGCCTTTGCAGCAAAAGTGGGCACCGGTTTTGCGCGGCAGGGCATTCAACCCTAGAACAGCCGCCCGCCGTTCGGCACCGCCCGTTCCGGCATCACCAGCACGACCTCGCCCTCGGCATCAGGAAACCCGAGCGTCAGCACCTCGGACATAAACTTGCCGATCTGGCGCGGCGCGAAATTGACAACCGCCGCCACCTGCTGCCCGATCAGCGTCTCCGGGGTATAGTGCTTGGTGATCTGCGCCGAGGATCGCCGGAGCCCGAGCGGGCCGAAGTCGATCGTCAGCTTGAAGGCCGGCTTGCGGGCCTCCGGGAAGGCCTCGACCGATACGATCGTCCCGACGCGAATATCCACCGCTGAAAACGCGGCAAACTCGATCCGCGCGGCCGGCGGGAGGGTATTGTCATGCATGGCGATGAAATCCGTCGATCAGGCGGCGTCGGCATCCGCCGTCTTGTCGCGGCGGCGGTGATGTCTGGCTTCGCGCGTCGCGCGGCAGAACCCGCGAAACGGCGCCATCAGGCGGTCGATTCCCTCGGCGCGCCGCAGTACCCATTCCCCGCGGGAGAGTTCACGATCGAGCGCGGCCATGGTCTTGGGCAGCCCCTCGTCCTCGTCCCGAAGGAAGACCGGGAAAACGCGGGCGAACACCAGGATCGCGCCCTGCAGCTTGACGAGACCCAGCGGGCCTTCGGTGTCCACGCCGGCCGAAGCCAGCAGATAGCGCCAGGAATTGAGCGCCTGGCCGTTGAGGGCGAGAAGGCCGAGAGGATCGCCGGAAAACGCCGCATGGATGGATTTCAGCCCGGCACGATAGGGCAACAGGGCGTCAAAACGGCGGATCATCAGGTCGAGGACCCGGTCTCGCGTCGGCTCGTCGGCAAGGTCATCGGCGCGGCCTTCGAGGACGATCCGGTCGATCCGGCGGATGAACCCGCCGAGCATCGCGCCTTTCGAGGGGAAGAAATCGCGCAGATCGGCGAGGCTGATCCCGGCGCGCGAGGCGATGTCATCCAGCGTGATCTCCGCCCAGCGGTGTTCGGCGGCGAGCGCCATCAGCGCGTCGATCGCCCGGCCGCGTGCATCGGAGGTGCTTCCGGCTGCAGCGGCTTTGGGTGATGCCGCCTTGGCAGATTTGGGTGTCGAGGGTGTTGCCGAGGAAGAGGGGGATGCCGAGGAATCCTTGCGCGCCATGAGAGCCTCCAAGCCCGAAAAATCCGATAGGGGAAAACCAGTATCGGAAATGTATCGCGCAAACACGGCGGAACAAGGACATTGTCGCAAGGACGCCGCTGCAAGGATATCGCCGGCCCGCAGCAAGTTCACCGGGAACCGGCCTCGGGCGGGTGCCGTGCGGGGCTCAGCCTGCGAAAATGCTCAGCCCGAAAGTGCTCTTGCCCGAGCCCGCGCGGCCTTGACCGCCCTGGTCATCAGCGGTTGCAACCCGTCCGCGGCCATCAGGACTTCGAGGGCCGCCGCGGTCGTGCCGCCGGGGGAGGTGACATTCTGCCGGAGGGTCGCAGGCGAGGTCTCCGCCTCCTGAAACAGCAACTCACCGGCGCCCTCGATGGTGGCTCGGGCGAGGCGCATCGAAAGATCGGGCGGCAGGCCGACCGCCTCGCCGGCCTTCGCCAGGGTCTCGACGAGATGGAACACATAGGCCGGGCCGGAGCCGGAGACGGCGGTGACGGAATCAATCAGGGCCTCGGCCTCCACCCATTCGAGCCGGCCGGTGGTTTTCAGGAGCGCCAGCACCAGCGCCCGTTCCGCGTCGGTCAGGTTGCCGGCGGCGTAAGCGCCGGTGATGCCGCGCCCGATCGCCGCCGGAGTGTTGGGCATCGCCCGCACCAGCTTGGTGAGGACAGGCAGCCGCGCCTTCAGATCCGCGATGCTTTTGCCCGCCAGAACGGAAACCAGCACGGTATCGCCGGAAACGTGATGAACCAGCGTTGTCGCGGCCGAATCGAGCATCTGCGGCTTGATTGCCAGCAGAACGAGGCGCGCCGCGCCGGAAACCTGGCCCGGGTTGAGCGCGAAGCCTTCGGCGGCGGCGCGTGCGCGCAGGGCATCGGAGGGGTTGGGGTCGATGACCGTGATCATCCGGGGCGGCCAGCCGGCGCGGAGCGCGCCGCCCAGCATCGCGCCGCCCATTTTCCCGGCACCAAAAATCAGCAGGGGAACAAAATCGGTCATCGGGAACCCCGTCGTATTCTCGCCCGTATATCGTTTTGCCGGGGCGGTGTTCGGGTCGATCAGGCCTCGCCGGCGGTCTCGAACATCGCCGTATCCAGCGCTTCGGCTGCGGTTTTACCGGCCCAGACGACGAACTGGAAGGCCTGATAGTAGCGTTCGCAGGCTTCGACGGCGATTTTCATCGCGGTTTCGCATTGATCCGACGAGGGATAGACCCCACCGGCGAGCAGGATCGAGTGGCGGAACATGATGGCGTTGCCGCTGGTCCAGAAATCGAAATGGCCGACCCACATCTGCTCGTTGAGCTTGGCGATCAGCTGGACGACCTCATTGCGCCGGCGATCGGGCACCTTGAGATCGAAGGCACAGCCGAGGTGCAGCGCTTCCATTTCGGACAGCCAGGTAAAGCTCAGCTGGTAGTCGCACCAGCGCCCGGCGACCGAGATCGAGATCTCGTCGGCGTCGTCGCGCTCGAACGACCAGTTGTTGCTCAGGGCGATCTGCTCGATCACATCAACCGGGTTAATGGCATGCTCGGTGTCGCGTTGGACAAAAGTCATCAAACAGGGCCTATCTTGGTCATCGGCGATATCTGGTCGCAAGATCCGGCAAGCAGGCGCAAATGTACCCGCGCGCCCGATCCGGCACGGTTTTCCGATCAATTCTCAACGCGGAACTAGGGAACGCCACGCTTACCCGGCAAGGAGCCCGCCATACCCTGACAAGCCTCTCCGCCAACGCGGACTTTCGTCACCCCGGGGATAAAATCCATGGCGCGAATCACCCTGAGCGAAACTAGCATGGCCAGATTCGCGCTGTCGCCCGCTTTTTTCGGGCGTTGTCATCCGAACTCAGGAGAGATCAGCCGCATTCAGGAGGGAAACGCGCCGGAGTCATCCGGCGGGTTGGAAAGTCATCGTCGGTGATGACCATCCGGGATTCGCGCGGGGGCGACAATCGCGCCGGGCTGATGATCCACAGCGTGGCGCGATGTCCACAGGGCCGGGCGCAATTTTCTTTGCCGGGCCTATTTTTGGGTTGTGTCGGCCCTTTTTGCCAGCAACGCCTCGATCTCGACGAGTCGGGTCGCAAGGCGGTCGTTCTCGTCGCGTGCCGCGATCGCCATGGTCCGGACGGCCTCGAACTCCTCGCGGGTGACAAAGTCGGAATCGCGCAGGATGCGCTCGATCTGGCTGCGGGCGAAGGAATTCGCCTCTTTCTGAACGCCTTGTGCAACCCCGACGGCGCCGGTCATCACGCGGGAGAGTTCATCGAGCAGGCGGGTCGGGTGTTCGCGCATTGGAGGCTCCATACCAGGGCAGGCGGGGTTTAGTCATACATCCGTGGGCATCGCATAGCCATAGTCGCGCCACATGAACACCGTTCATTCGGGCACACAATTCACTCGGGCTTCTAGCATGCCGCCGCCGCATTGGTTAGAGAAGTTCGAACCAGAGTGATGGCGGGCGCGGGCTTGCTGTCGTCCGGGCGTGCAGGAAAGGCCTTGCGAATGCTGTTGCCCGATATTGACCCGGTTGCGCTGCACATCGGCCCGCTGGTCATCCGCTGGTATGCGCTTGCCTATATCGGCGGGCTGCTGATCGGCTGGTTCTACGCGCGGCGTCTGGCGGCCGAGGCGCGGCTGTGGGGGGCTTTGCGCGCGCCGAACCCGGCCGAGATCGATGATCTCCTGGTCTATGCCGCGCTGGGGGTGGTGGTTGGCGGGCGGCTCGGGTTTGTGCTGTTCTACCGGCCCGAGTTCTATTTTTCGAACCCGCTGGAAATCCTGCAGACCTGGAAGGGCGGCATGTCGTTCCATGGCGGGCTGTTTGGCGCCGCTGCCGCGGTGTTCCTTTACGCCCGGAAGCGCGGGCTTGAACCGTTTGCCCTCGCGGATGTCGCCGCCGTGGTCGCGCCGATCGGGCTGCTGCTCGGGCGGGTGGCGAATTTCGTCAAGGGCGAGTTGTGGGGCCGGCCGGCCGACGTGCCCTGGGCGATCATCTTCCCCGATGCCGGGCCGGAGCCGCGCCACCCGAGCCAGCTTTACGAGGCCGGGTTTGAAGGGCTGGTGTTGCTGGTGCTGCTCGCGGTTCTGGTGCGGCGGTTCGGATTTTCGCGACCCGGGCTACTCGCCGGAATTTTCGGCATGGGCTACGCCAGCGCCCGGTTTTTCGTCGAGTTCTTCCGGGAGCCGGACCGCTACCTCGGTTTTCTGGCGGGCGGCTGGTTGACCATGGGCATGGCGCTGTCGGTGCCGATGTTTCTCGCCGGTTTGTGGCTGGTGAGGCGTGCCCTGCGCCGGGCGTCACGTCTGGCAGCGCCGGAGGCGGGGCGATGACGGCGCTGCAGGACGAAATCATCGCC
>CAZNAT010000016.1:4982-48465 GCA_964571245.1 uncultured Methylobacterium sp. | reverse complement strand
GAGCGGGATCGACCGCTTCATGGCGCTGGCGCTCGGTCACCCGCGCCATGGCTACTATATGACCCGCGATCCGTTCGGGCTGGCCGGGGATTTTGTCACCGCGCCCGAGATCAGCCAGATTTTCGGCGAGTTGCTCGGGCTGCTGGCGGCGATGACCTGGCAAGCGCTGGGTGAGCCGACCGAGCTGGCGCTGGTGGAACTGGGGCCGGGGCGCGGCACGCTGATGGCCGATGCCCTGCGCGCCGCCCGGGCGCTGCCGGGGTTCACGGCCTGCCTTGATGTGCATCTCGTCGAGATGAGCCCGGTGCTGCAGAAGGCGCAGGCGGAAACCCTCCGGGATAGCGGCAAGCAGCCGGTCTGGCATGCCTCGATCGATACGCTGCCGGAGGATCGGCCGTTGATCCTGCTCGCCAACGAATTCTTCGATGCCCTGCCGATCCGGCAGTTCCAGCGGCTGGGACCCGAATGGCGCGAGCGGCTGGTGGGGATCGGGGCGGATGGCGCCCTGGCGCTCGGGCTCGATCGCAATCCGGCGCCCGGGCTGACGCTCGAAGGGCCCGAGGGCGCGGTCTTCGAGACCTCGCCGATTTCCATCGACATCATGCGCAAGATCGCCGATCGGCTTTCGCGGCAGGGCGGGATGCTGCTGGCGGTGGATTACGGCCATGCGAAATTTTCGTTCGGCGAGACGCTTCAGGCCGTGCGGCGGCACCGGTTCGCGCCGGTTCTGGGTAACCCGGGCGAAGCGGATATCACCGCACACGTCGATTTTTCCAGTCTTGCGATCGCGGCAAAACGCGCTGGCGCGCTGGCGCATCCGGTGTTGACGCAGGCGACCCTGCTCGACCGGCTCGGCATTCGCCATCGCGCGGAGATCCTCAAGCGCAACGCCGAGAACCCGGCCGAGGTCGATGCCGCCGTCGAGCGCCTCGCCGGGACGGGGGGGCAATCAATGGGCCTCCTGTTCAAGGCGCTGGCGATCACCAGCTCCGATCTCGGCCCACCGCCGGGATTTGATATGGCGGACCCGCTGCTTGCCGCCTGAACTGCGGCGTCGCTCGTGACGATAGTGCCTGTTTTTGCCAACCGATGAGAACGAAGACGATGCTGAACCCCGTTCTTTCCCCTGCGCTGCAGGCCGCCGGCATCCGGCATGCGTTTTTCACCCGCGAGGGTGGGGTTTCCGAAGGGGTCTATGCCGGGCTCAATGGCGGGCTTGGCTCGGCCGACAAGCCCGAGCATGTCGCCGAAAACCGCGCCCGCATGGCCGGATATCTCGGGGTTGCGCCGGAGAACCTGCTGTCGCTCTATCAGGTTCATTCGCCGACCGCGCTGCATGTCGAGCAGGCCTGGACACGCGACAACCGTCCGCAGGCCGATGCGATGGTCACCACCGCGCCGGGCCTGGCGCTCGGGGTCGGGGCGGCGGATTGCGGGCCGGTCCTGTTCGCGGACCCGATCGCGAAGGTCGTGGGGGCGGCGCATTCGGGCTGGAAAGGCGCGATCGGCGGCGTGCTCGAATCGACGATCGAGCGCATGGAAAGCGCGGGTGCCCGGCGCTCCCGCATGATCGTCGCGGTGGGGCCGATGCTCAGCCAGGCGCATTACGAGGTCGGACCGGAATTCGAGGCGGCGTTCCTGGGTGAAAGCCCGGAAAATGCCCGGTTTTTCCGCCCCGGCCCGCGCGCCGGGCATCCGCATTTCGATCTCCCGGGCTATGTCGTCAGCCGGCTCGAGCGGGCAGCGGTCGGGAGGATCGACACCCTCGCGCTCTGCACCTATGCCGATGAGGCGCGCTTCTACTCCTACCGGCGGAAAACCCATCGCAACGAGCCCGATTACGGCCGGCTGATCGCCGCGATCCGGCTGTGAGGTGCCTTTCGCGCGCTTTTTTGGAAACCGCTCTAGCCCAGGATATCCGGCGTTCGCCAGCCCAGGTGCTGGCCGGAATCGACCGCGATCATCTGTCCGGTGATATGCGGCGCCTCCGCGAGAAACCGCACCGCGCGCGCGATTTCCTCGGGGCTTACGATGTTCCCCAGCAAGGTGCCTTCGGCCTCCCGGCGTAGGCCCTCGGGGCCATCTTGGGCATTGGGCAGCGTCGGCCCCGGCCCGACCGCATTGACGCGGATGCGTGGCGCAAGGCTCTGCGCCAGCGTCTTGGTGGCGGTGAAAAGCGCGGATTTTGCCAAGGTATAGCTGAAGAACCGCGGGTTGGGCCTCAGAACGCGCTGATCGATGATGTGGATGATGGCGCCGGATTGTTCCGGCGGCAGCGCCTCGGCAAAAGCGCGCGCGAGCAGCAGCGGGGCTTGCAGGTTGGTCGCCAGATTGGCGGCAAAGCGCGCCGGTTCCAACGTTTCGATGCTGTCGTCGAGGAAGATCGAGGCGTTGTTCACCAGGAGATCCGGCGGGCCGAACAGCGCCGTGGCCGAGGAGTAGAAGGTGGCGATCCCCGTCAGAGCGGCGAGATCGCCGCGTACGACCTCCGCTTTTCCGCCGCTGTCCTTGATCTCGTGAGCGAGCAGGCCGGCTTCGCGGTGTGATTGATGGCAGTGGATGAGAATGGTGTAACCGGCCTTTGCGAGATCGCGGCAAATCGCCGCGCCGATGCGTTTCGCCCCGCCAGTCACGAGGGCGACCCCCGCGCTCATGCGACCCCCATACTCATGGCTTCGGCCTGTGGTTCTGGCGTTCGAGCGTGCGGCGCTCGTAATCCTTGGCAACGCGGAGCCAGCGGAAAAACGCGAAATTCATCGCGGTGATAAAGCCGTAGGTGCCGCGGATGAAATGCCGACGCAGCACATAGGCTTTGAAGAACGCCGCCGGAAACTCGAAAAACACCCGCCAGACCGGGATCGATTTGCCGCGCAGCGCGAGATCGGCCACCTGCTGGTCGGCATAGGCGTTGAGCTTGTCGATCTGGTCGCCGATCGAACGGACCGAGAAATGATGGACGACGCCCTTGAGCTGGCCAACCCGCGCGCCCGGCGCAAGATCGACCCGGTCATGCACCGGCGAGGCGGAATACTGCCCGATGTCCCTGCGGTAGAGCCGCACCGGCGGCAGGGCATAGGCAAAAGGATGGGGCGCGGCCTCGCCGGGGAAAACTTCCGCGATCCGGATCTTGTAGGCATCGGCGGTCGGGGCCCCCGTGGCGAACAGCGCCCGGATTTCGTCGCCAAGATGGGGCGGAACCCATTCATCCGCATCGAGATTGAGGAGCCAGGGGTGCCGGCATTGCGCCTCGGCGAAGCGCTTTTGCGGGCCATAGCCTTCCCAGTCGCGGTGGATCACCCGGGCGCCCAGGCGCTCGGCGATCGCCACGGTATCGTCGGTCGAACCTGAATCAACCACCACGATATCGTCGCTCAGCGCGCGGACAGCCTCCAGCGTGCGCGGCAACCGGTCAGCCTCGTTGCGGGTAATCACGAAGATCGAGAGGGGTAATCCGGCCAAACGTCGTCCTGTCCGCGATGATCCATGCGCCAGCTTCCGCTTCGCACGCCCCGCCGGAGCTGACAAGGCGTTCTCCACCAAGGGCTTCGCGGGATTCAGGATTTGTTAGTATTAACAGTAGATCGACCTGATTAACAAAATGTTGTCTGTCCTTGGAGGCTTTTGTTTAGCTTAACGACGGCACGTGTTAAGCCTTGCGAACACTGAATGGCCGAGGATCTGCAGAAGCGTAGTCCTCTGGAGGATCAAATGCGGTACAATCCAAAGGCAATGCTATTTCTCGTCGCGGGATTGAGTGGTATTTCCTGCGTCAATCAGGCTAATTCTGCCGATCTTCCTGGAAAAACCCAGAATTACACGCCTGCGTTTACTACCAACTGGGCCGGGGTTTACGGCGGGCTGCACCTTGGATACGGAACCGGTCGCGCACGTTCGGCCGATATCGATGGCTTTATCGCCGGCATTCACGGCGGTGTGAATTTTCAGATCGATCGCGTTGTTGTCGGCGGCGAGCTGGATCTGAATTATGCCGGGGTTGATTTCCGCTCGTTCACGGAAACGTTCCGTCAGAAGTGGCTCGGTTCCGGCCGCGTCCGGCTTGGCTACGCCTTTGAGCGATTCCTGCCGTTTGTGACCGCCGGTGTTGCCTATTCCTCCGCGACGATGAAAGCGGGCGGCGGCAGTGCGACCAATGGGCACCTTGGCTTCGTTGTCGGCGTTGGCGGTGAAATGATGATAACGGACAAGATATCATCAAATATACAGCTTCTTCATTATCGATTTGGTGCAGAAAATTACAGTGTTCCTCTCGGAATAAGAAATACCAATATCATAACAAATGAGATCAGGATTGGATTGAATTATCGATTTTGAAGAACAAAGCTATGTTAGTTACATAAATACAACAAGACGCGCCAAAAATGTGGCAGAAAAATGGGTGATGTTGCCTTAAAAACAACTCATCGGGAGTGGAAGTGAGACGAGCCTAGGGAGTGCGGGAGCCTGTTCGGGCTTCGGAATTCCCATGTCGGCCAATGCGAGAGCAGGCCGTCCGTTTGCTGCGCAAGGCGTGCAGGCGGATCCATCGATATCAGGAGTAGAAAGATGAAGAAGTTTTCGATCGTTGCGGGCCTTGGCGCCGCGTTAATGGCGACCAGTGTCCTCGCTGCGGATCTTCCGCGCAAATCCGCTCCGGTCGCGCCAGCCTTCAGCCGCGCCCCGATTTTCAGCTGGACCGGGTTCTATGCCGGTGTGAACGCGGGCTATGGCTTTGGCAGCACAACCGGCCGTGGCGCCGGCATCTTCAAGGATCCGTCGGGCTTCGTCGGTGGCGGCCAGCTCGGCTACAACTACCAGATCAACCAGATGGTGCTCGGTGTTGAAACCGATCTGCAGTATTCCGACATGAACTCCAAGGATGGGGTTGCCGGTTCGAAGGCCAAGGTTCCCTATTTCGGTACCGTCCGTGCCCGCCTCGGTATCGCCATGGATCGCTTCATGCCCTACGTGACCGCCGGTTATGCCTACGGCGGCACCAATCTGACGGTTGCCGGCGTTGGCACGACCAAGACCATGCATCACGGCTATGCCGTTGGCGGCGGCGTCGAATACGCCTTCACCAACAACTGGACCGCGAAGGTCGAAGGCCTCTACGTCGACCTGAGCGAGAAGTCGGTTCTCGGTGGCACCCGCAAGGTGGGCCTCGAGTCCGGGATCGTCCGCGCGGGCGTCAACTACAAGTTCTGATATGGCGGGTTTGACAACGGGATAACCGTTGTTGGGGGGCGAAAAGGGTCCGGGTTTCCCGGGCCCTTTTTTTGTGCCTTACGCCGGTTTGGTTTGAGCAAAAAACGGGTTGATCTGGTTGAAGGCCTTCAGGAAGGCGGTCAACTTCGGGTACTTGCCCGCCCAGGTCGCGGCAAACCGGAATTCATACCATTCGAGCATGCAGGCGACGCTGATCACGCCGATATCCGGCGTGGCGCTGGCGACCGGCGGATTGGCTTCGAGAACCGCGAGGCCACGTTCGACCTTGCCCGCCTGGTGCGCGATCCAGGCTGGTTCGTGCTTGTCCGGCGTGCGGAAGCGACCTTCGTAAAGCTGAAGGATCGCGGCATCGACGATGCCATCCGCCAGCGCCTGCAGCTTCAGCGCGGCGAGGCGGGCGGTCCAGTCCGTCGGCAGAACCTTGCCGCCACCGGCATCGTGATCGAGAAATTCGACGATGACGCGCGAATCATAGAGCGTCGAGCCGTCTGCCATCACGAGGCAGGGGATCTTGCCGAGCGGGTTGTCTTTGCGCAGCGGGTCGTCCGGGTTCATCGTATCGGCAGCGAGAATGTCGATCGCCTTGGTGTGGCCGGTGAAATGGGCGGCGACCTTGACCTTGCGGCCGAAGGGCGAGGCGGGCGACGAGCGGAGTTTGAGCATCTGGGGATCCTGATCGCATCAATGAGCCGGGTGATCCGGCAAGAATGGCCGCAGGATCGCGCGGCCATGCGCCAAGCGCAAGCGGCAGAATGAAGCATCGGCAAGGGGGTTAGGGCCCCACCAGCCACTCGCACCGCCAGCGCGCGTGGTCGCGGCGTGCGAGCAGGGCGCAAAGCCCGGGTAGCAGCGCGGTCATCTCCTCCGCCAGGGTCCAGGGCGGGTTGACGATCGCCAACCCGCAGGCCGCCAGCGGACCGATCGCCTCGGGGGTATCGACGTGCAGTTCGATCACCAGAACCTTGCCGAAGCCGCATGTCTGCAGTGCCGTTTCAAACCGCAGGACCGCGTCGCGATGCTTGATCGGATACCACAGCATTGCGGTTCCCGTCGGCCATTTGCCAGCCATGGCCGCGATGCCTTCGGCCATCCGGTCGAATTCATCGGTCTTTTCGAACGGCGGATCGACCAGCACGAGCCCACGCCGCTCGCGCGGCGGGATCTGCGCTTTCCAGGCGGTGTAGCCGTCGATCTCGTTGATGACGATCCGGTTGTCCCGCGGCAGGGCGCGGCGCAGGGCATGGCAGGTCTCGGGGTGGAGTTCGTTGAAGGACGCCCGATCATCCGCCCGCAGCGCCTGCCAGATCAGCGCCGGCGATCCCGGGTAACGCGTGGCCTCGGGCGCGAGCTGGCTCAGTGCCGCCCGATAGGGCGCCAGCACCGCTTCGGCTTCCGGGTCGAGGGTTTGCTCGCGTAGGCGCCCGATCCCCTCGATCCATTCGCCGGTGCGGGCGGCTTCGTTGCCGGCAAGGTCATACATCCCGGCGCCGGCGTGGGTGTCGATCACGCGGAACGGGGTTTGCTTGCGGCTAAGATGCGCGAGGATGCGCAGCAGCACGACGTGCTTGATCACATCCGCGAAGTTGCCGGCATGGAACGAATGGCGGTAGTTCACGCGGCGTCTCTTTGTCTGGGGCGGTGTGCCGGTTGAATTCTGCGAGGCGAACCGCAAGCCCGCCGCCCGAAAGCGGTCCGATCACCGGGCAGCAGGAACGACGACGTCCCGGACCCGGCAGGAATCGCGGCTGACTTCTTCACACGGGCGAAACCCCCGGAGATCGCGGGTGAAGCAGATCCGCACTTCCTCCAGCATGCCGCGCTTGCAGGTCACGGCCATCATGTCCGGCCGCAGCCCGGGGTTGGCCAGCGCGAAGGCGCGCTCGATCTCGACGATGGTCATCCGGGTGTCCCGTTCCGGTGCCGCCAGCGGTTTGGGCACGCTGATCCGGGCACGCGCCGCGCCGGTCGCGGTAAAATAGCCGCCCGGGCTTTCTCCCGAACAGGTGCCGTGCTTGCGCCATTGATGCCGGGCAAGGCCGATATCGGGCAGGACCCGCTGGGCGATATCCAGCGCGCCCTGCGGCGGGTGGCGCCCGTCCGGCGTGCAATACGCCGGATAGCCGCGCTCGTATTGCGGCCAGAGGCCATGCACGACGAAGCCGGGATTGCGCCCGGTCTCGCATTGCGGGGTGTTGCGTTTCTTGCCGGTGAGATCGCAGAAGGTTGCCGACCACGACAGCGACAGCACGTAGAAATCGAAGCTGCCCATCCGCGCCCCGCGATCCTCGCGCGGCTCCGCGACGGCGGGCGCTACCGCTACGCAGATCGCGCCAAGGAGTGCGCCAAGAAAAATGCGCAAATCAGGCTTCATCTCTAGCGGTCAAGCCGGTTGCAGCCCGCCATCGCGGTATGGTTGCGGTCATAGCCCTCAAGGCAGAACTGGATGCCATCGGACATGCCGATGATCCCGGCATCCTCGATGATCGCGCAGCGCAGGTTGAGCTTGCGGTTGTTCAACATCGTCGCGACTGCCTTGCAATAGCGGCGCGGGATCAGATCCAGCCCGTGCGGGCGAAAGGCGGCCTGCTGGATGTGGTGAATCGCGGCGATTTCCGCATCGGAGTTCCAGAACCGCCGTTCGGTCGCGGCAAAGCGCGACTGGATCCGGGCGAGAACGCCGGGCGCATCGCAGGCCGCGAGCTGGGCGGAATAGCCGAATTCCCGGGTCTCCGCCGGGATCTGCTCGCGTGCCAGGGTGGGCACGGCGAGGCTCGCGAGAAGGCCGGCGGCCAGAGCGAGGGCAACTGCGGATGTCGTGCGCATCGTCTTCTCCCAAATGGGCGGAATACCGGAAAAAGGTTTCGCCGCCCTTGGCCATCGGGTCAAGCGCAAGCTGCGCCAAAACCGGAAATCGCCGGGTGTTGTGGCGCATTCCCCGCAGTATGTGTTCAACGCGGTGTGCATGTCCTCCTTGATGCATGTCCTCCTTGATGCATGTCCCCCTTGATGCATGTCCTCCCTGCCGTCGCCGTGCCGGAGGACGCGCCGGTTCCGCCCCGGCGCCTGCGATTACTCGTGCCCGACCACCGCGCGCGGCTTGTAGGGTGCCTCCAGCCGGGCGAAAATGCGCGGATCGACCTTCAGTTTGAGCGCCGCCAGCGCATCGTCGATATGGCTCATTTTCGAGGCGCCGAGGATCGAGCCGGTGACAAAGGGTTTTGACAGCACCCAGGCGGTGGCCAGCACGGCCGGGGACACCCCGAGCTTTTCCGCTTCCCTGATCAGCTGCTTGCGGATCGTCTCGTCCTGCGGGTTGCCGATGCCGAGCTTGGCGACGTGCTGGTCGGTCCGGCCACGCAGTGTGGTCTCGTTCGTGACCGGCTTCGAAAGCCCGGAACCGGCGAGATAACCGCGCGCGAGCGGCGACCACGGGGTCATGGCGAGGCCCTCGCTTTGCAGCAGCGGGATCATCTCGCGCTCTTCCTCGCGATAGACGAGATTGTAGAAATTCTGCATCGAGACGAATTCGGCGTAGCCCCTGGCGCGCTGGTGGCCGAGCATCTTCATCATCTGCCAGGCGTACATCGAGGATGCCCCGAGATAGAGCACCTTGCCGGCGCGCACGAGGTCGTTCAGCGCCTCGGTCGTTTCCTCGATCGAGGTCTCGTGGTCGAAGCGGTGGATGATCAGGAGATCGATGTAATCGGTCCCGAGGCGCTTGAGCGAGCCATCGACCGCATCACGGATATGCTTGCGCGACAGCCCGCTCTGATTGGGCTTCGGCCCCATGGCGTTCAACACCTTGGTGGCGATCACCACCTCGTCGCGCCGGGCATATTCCCGGAGCGCCTTGCCGGTGATGCGCTCGCTCTCGCCGAATGAATACATATCGGCGGTATCGAAGAAATTGATCCCCGCCTCGATCGCCCGGCGGAAGAACGGCATCGAGGGCTCCTCGGGCAAAACCCATTCGCGCCATTTGGGGTCGCCATAGGTCATGCAGCCAAGCGCGAGCCGCGACACCTTCATGCCGGTGTTTCCAAAGCGAACATAATCCATGGCAGATCCTTCCTCGGTTGGAAGGAAGGATGGCGCGCGCCGCGTCCCGGTTCAAGCCTTTTTGAGCCCCGGTCCCGGATGCGCCGTTCGATGGGCGCGTTGTTTTGACGAGGCGCCGCTGGAGGAGATCAGTTCCCCTTGGGGCTGTCCGGCTGGCGCGAGCGCGCGGGTGGGGACGCCGCGCGTCGCGGCGCGGGCTTCGGTTCCACGGCGGGGGCGGGGACGTATTCCGTCGCCACCTCCTCGCCCTGAACGGGGGGCGCGACCGAAAGCGTACCGCGCGGGCGCGGCAGATCGGGGATCGAGCCGGTTGAAAGATCGAACTGCCGGGGGTCGAAATCCGGCTCGACCTCGTAGTCCTGCCGGGGTTCGCCTTCCGGGGGCTCCTGGCCGCGCGTCTGCGCCGGCAGCATGCCGGTATTGGCGGGGGGCAGTGGCAAGCCATAGGGCGGGCGGGCATTCAGCGGCTGCGGCGGGCGGTTATAGAGCGTGCCATTGGCGAGTTGCTGCGGGAACGGCGGCGCGGCCTGCCGGTAGGCATAAGGGTTTTGCGGGCCGCCCCAGGGGTTTGGTCCGGGGCTGAAGGAACCGGGGGCGGGGCGCTGCGGCGCGGCGACCTGCGGCTTGCAGTAGCGGCGCTGGCCGCGGGCATCGTGATGGGCGAGATCGAGGTGGAAATGGTCGTAATGCAACGCATCCGATCCCGGCCCGAGCACGGTCTTGAAGCGCTGGCAGGCGCCGTGGAACACATCGCGCAGAAAGCCCTGCTCCTGTTCCGTGCCGCGCCAGCCGCCCTTGACCGTGACGACATTGCCGTCATTCAGCACAAAACTCATCACATCGATCGCATTGCCGAAGGCGTGCTCGGACAGCCGGGCGTTGGCCTGATGGTTGCGGCGGCGGCAGGCATAGGAACCGGCGGTGCGGATTTCCTTCACGCCCTGCCCGAACCAGGCGATGGCGGCGGGCTGAACGCCGGTCGCGATCCAGTCGTCGGTCCAGGCGACCATCGGGCAGCCGAGCGTCGCCTCCGGCTTCAGGATCGTCATCTCGACGAGGCCCGCCGCAAACCCCGGTTGCGGCGCGCCGGTCGAGGCAAAGGCGAGGGCCACCGCCTGCTGGTCGTTCGGAAACCCGGAAACCTTCAACGGCAGATCCGCGCCGCAAGGGCCGGGGCCGTCGATCGGTTTGGTCTGGCGGATGAAGCTGCTCTGCTTGATGATACCGGAGCGCATGCAGGCGGATTCGGCTTCGGCGCGCCAGGGCTCGCGCGGTTCGGGCCGCACGAAGCCGCACCCGCTGAGCAGGACGCCGATGCCGGCGGTCGCGAGCAGGAAGCGCGAGGCGCGCCGCAGCGGGGGGGACGCATGATCGAAACGCAACATCCGCTAAAAATGACGCGACTCCGGTAACCTTCCGTTAAGCGAAACGGTTACGAAGGCGTTAAAGTGCGACCAACGCGAAACGCAGGATCGAGGTGACGACCATGGAAGGCAAAGCCCGCTATATTTTTCCCGCCTTGCTCTCGGGGGTCATGGCCTTCCTGATGACGGCGGTGATCACCTGGCTGAACATCGGCGCGCCGCCGGATTTCATCGCGCGCTGGCTGAAGGCCTTTGTCGTCGCCTGGCCGCTGGCCTATCTCGCCGCGCTGATCGCCTCGCCGATCGCCCGGCGCGGCACCATGGCGATCATCGCCATGCTGGACGGTAAAAAATCATGATGCGGGCGCTCGATCTCGCCGAGGCGGTGGAAAACGGCGATATCACGCCTGCCGGCATCATGGAGCTGGTGGCTGAAGCGATCGCCGGGCAGGAGGCGGTGCTTCGAGCCTTTGCGCATCTCGATCTTGACGCCGCGCGCACCAAAGCCGCGCGCATCACGGCCGATGACGGGCTGTTCGGGTTGCCGATCGGCTTCAAGGATCTGATCGATACCGCGACGATGCCGACGCAGTATGGCTCCGCGCTCTACGCCGGGCACCAGCCGAAAGCCGATGCGCCGATCGTGGTGATGACCGAAGACGCCGCCGGCATTGTGCTTGGCAAGACCGTGACCACCGAATTTGCTTACCTCAAACCGCCGGTGACGCTCAATCCGCACGACCCCAGGCGCACGCCGGGCGGCTCTTCCTCGGGCTCGGCGGCGGGGGTTGCGGCCGGGCTGATGCCGCTGGCCTTCGGCACCCAGACCGGCGGCTCGGTGATCCGTCCCGCGAGCTTTTGCGGGGTCGCGGCCATCAAGCCATCCTATCGGCTGCTCCCGATGACCGGGGTGAAGCCATTCGCGCCGCTGCTCGATACGCTGGGGCTGTTCGGCGCGCGGGTGGTCGACGTCGCGTTCGGGCTCGCGGCGATCACCGGACGCGAGCTTCGGGTCGACGGGCATGATTTCGGCACGCCGACCTTCGGCGTGACCCGGCTTGCCTTTGCCGGCGAGGCCGAGCCCGAGGCCGAGGCTGCGCTGGCCGCCGCCATCCGCGCGATCGAAAAGGCCGGCGCGACGGTGGTGGAACTCGTGCTGCCGGCCGGGTTTGCCGAGGCCCATGCCGCGCACCGGGTCATCAACAACGTCGAGGGCGCGATTTCCCTCGCCTATGAGCACCGCCGGTGTCGGGAGGCGCTCTCGCCGATCCTGCTCGCGGCGCTGGATGACGGGCGGGCAACGCCGGTCGGGGATTATGATTCGGCACGCTCGAAAGCCAACCGCGCCCGCAAGGCCACGCATGAGCTTTTTGCCCCCATCGATGCCATTCTGACCTATTCGGCACCCGGCATGGCACCCGGCGTCGAGACCACCGGTGATGCGCGCTTCAACAAGCTGGTGACGCTGCTCGGGTTGCCGGCGGTCAATGTTCCAGGCTGGCGCTCCGGCGAGGGCATCCCGGTTGGCGTGCAGGTTGTCGGGCGGTTCGGCGATGATTACCGGGCGCTGGCAGCCGCCGCCTTTGTCGAAGCCGCGCTGGCGGCGCCCTGAAGTGCCTGATTGTAATCTGGCCGCAACCTGATGGATTGGTTGAAAAAATGTCTACAAATGAAACAGTCCCGGAAATGGCCGGTTAACCTTTACGTAACACCGCCACGAAAAATCATTGCCAACTGCTTAATGAAAGGTAAGCTCAGTATCGTCCCTCAAATGGAGGTTGATCATGACCGCTGCCCTTAAACTGGATTTTCTGGTGTTCGCCGCCGCATTTGGCTTGCTCGCCGCGATCGTGTTCGGGTTGGTTTGAGTTTGCCGGGTAGCCGCGCGTCGCGCGGGTGCCAGCTTTGATCGGTGCCCCAGCTGTTGTATCAGGCCCCGTTTTTTGCGATGGGCTGCTTTTCGCAGTGGGGCGGGCGTTTCCCTGGTATTCATGGCCTGCTGTCCGCCGCTACTCGGCTTGAGCGTACCTTTCATTGAGCGTTTTGCATTGGGCGTTTTTGCATTGGCCCTGGCATGAGACTCCGGCCTATGCGCCAACATATCGGTGCCGCCTCAACTCTCAGGGCAGGTCACCGATGTCGATTGCCATGATGTGACGTTGAGATCCATTGCGCAGCGAACCACCGCGCCGCGAAGGCAGATTTGTGTGCCGAGCTGGAAGGATTGGCCCATCGCACGACAGGTGCACTCCGGGTGGTTCTGGGCGTGAAGCGCCGCAGCCGGATCGGCAAAAGACAGCGGCAGGTGCAGTCGCATCTGGTCATGCGCACGCAGGGCCGAAGGCACGAGCCCGATCGTCATCGCCAGCAGCAAGGCTGCGGGCCGGGCGCGGCCTCGCAAGGCCGGGCTGCTTTCGTCAAGCCGCAACGTGACGTGCCGCAACGTGATGTGCCGCAACGTGACGTCCGGGGCATGGCACGACGGTTCGTCCCCTGCAAAGGGCCTCTGGCGGCGTTCGCGAACGACCGGAATGCGCTGGAAATGTCTGGATATCGGCATCGGGGCATTTCCCAACCAATACACACAAGAACAAAAGGCAGCATGATCCCGGCGCCCGATGCTGTCAACCGGCGGTGCCTATGGTGCCGGATTCGGTCACCCGGGGCGGGGAGGAAGGATTAAGAGTTCATTAGAAGATACAACTTAAGATTGCAAATTACTTGGCGCCGCGCAGGTCCTTCCATGTCTCCAATACCCGGCCGTCCCCTTTGCTGTGTCGCCTTGCTGCTTGGCCTGTTGTCCATGACATCCGGCGGTGCGGCGGGTGTTCTGCCGACCCCGTTCTGTAACAGCCTGCCGCGTATGGACTGGCTCTCGGCCGAAGAAGTGGAGTTGCAATTGAAGGCGCAAGGCCTGCAACTGGTTCGCCTGCGCATGGCGGATGACAAATGCTACGCCGTCAGGGTGCGCAACGCCGCCGGAAAAACCTTCGACCTGATCATCCACCCGGTGACGGCCGAGATCGTGCGCGGCGCGGGCTTCTGAAACCCGCCAGAGGCTTCGCCCCGTCAGGCCGCCAGTCTCGTCTCGAACGCAATCGGCTTGAAGGCTTCGACCAGCTTCATGTCGAGCTTGTCGTGCATCGTGCCCAGTACCGCATAGGCATCTTCGTTCGGCATCGGCAGCTTGTAGGACCGGCGCTCGATCAGCGCCGCGAAAATATCCGAAATCGTAATGATGCGAACGAGATCCTTGATCTGCCCGCCGGAGAGCTTGTCCGGATAGCCCGTTCCATCGAGCATCTCGTGGTGATGGCCGACCACATCGATCAATTCGGGTGAAAACCCGCCCTGGCGCGTCAGGATGCCCCGTCCAAGGTTGGCGTGCTCCCGGACGATCAGGGTTTCCTCGGCGGTCAGCGCGGTCGATTTTTCCAGCAGGCTCGCCGGGATCGCCGCCTTGCCGATGTCGTGGATGAGGCCGCCCAGCGCGAGCCGCCTCAGGTCGTCCTGCCGCATGGCGAGGTGCTGGCCGAAGCCCACCGCAATCCCGGTCACCAGCAGCGAATGGCGGAAGGTCTGGCTGTGGTGGGCCTTGACGGCCTCGACCCAGCGGCCAAGCCCGGTCTCCGCGAGGGTATCGATGACCACGTCGCCACGGTCGTAGAGTTCGTGTTGCGTGAGGTGCGATCCTGTCGAGGCGAACTGGAACAACTGTTCGAGAACGTCGGTCCCGGCCGAAAGGCCGGCGGCCTCTGGGCCAAACTGGGTCGCCCATTCGCGCCTGCGCGCCCGGTCGAGCAATTCGTCGACGACCTTGAACAGGGTGACATCGCCGATCGGGCGCGGGATCACCCCCTCGGCACCGAGGGCATGCGCCCGAACCATCAGCGAGCGGGTCAGGCGGTCGATCACGAAAGCCAGGCCTTGGCTGGATTTGGACAGCCTCGCGGTCACCTGCTGGACCGCAGCGATATCGGCCTCGTCGTCGAGCGGCGCATCGATGATGATCTCAAGCATCTGGTTGGGCTTGATGTTTCTGAGCTCCGCCAGGCTGCACTCCTGGAAGCGATAGCGTTGCGCAAGTGCATGGCGGATATCCGACATCGGACTCGCGTGTCCATGAACCAGCAAAAGGCGATAGTCTTGGGTGCTCACGCGCGGCTTCCCTATGTGCAGGCGATCATCAAACCACAAAAGCGGAAACAAAAAATAAAATCTAGGGTTGTATTTTTGAGTTCGGTGTCAACCATGAAATCAGGTTCGCATTGTGTGAATTAAGGGACTGTTTATCTTGATGACCAGAGTATTAAGAGCTTTTCGAGTGAGGAGATTGCAATGACCGTTCCCGGGAATTCCGAGCGCCGCACCAGCTTTCGCCGCCGTGCCCTGATGGGCGGAACCCTCCGCTACCGGACGCAACCCGCGACCCATAGCTGTGTCGTGCGCGATATCTCCACCTCTGGCGCCCGGCTGGTGATGACGGGCGCGGCATGGCTGCCGGAAAACTTCGAACTCGAGATCCGCCACCGGGATTTGCGCGTCAATGCCCGCGCGGTCTGGCGCAAGGACGAGGAGATCGGCATCGAATTCCTGTCCAAGGGCGAGGTGCCCTTCCGTTCGGCGCGGGCCGAGGACCGGGTTCGGGTGCTGGAAATCGAGCGCCAGAAGCTCCAGCTGCGCATCCGCCAGCTATCGGAAGAACTCTAGCGCATTTTCTTTCGACCACCCGGCGTCCACAGGCGCGGAAAATGCCCTAGCGCCGCCGTTTCGAGGGGCTGCCGCCACCTTTGGGGCGTGGCGCGCCGGATAGTGGCACTTCGCGGTCGGTGCCCGGCCCCATCGCATCCAGCGATGGTTTGCTTGCGCGGGTCGGGGGTAGATTGGCCGCCGCGCCGTATTGCGACGCCGCCGCCTTGCCAGCCTTGGCGGTCACGCGGCTCTGCCGGCCCGAGGGTTCGTCGAATACTGCCAGTTCCGTGGCCTTGAGGCGCTTGATCTCGTCGCGCAGCCGCCCGGCGGTCTCGAACTCGAGATCGGCGGCGGCCGCCCGCATCCGTTTTTCGAGATCGGCGATCACCGCCTCGAAATTATGGCCGATCGAGATCGCCTGATCCGCGACGCCCTTGTCGATGGTGACGCGGTCGCGCTCGTAGGGCGAGTTCATGATGTCTTCGATGTTGCGCTTGACGCTTTGCGGCGTAATGCCGTGCGCGCGGTTGTAACGCTCCTGCTTGTCGCGGCGGCGGTTGGTCTCCGCCATCGCGCGCTCCATCGACCCCGTGATCTTGTCGGCATAGAGGATGACGCGGCCATCGACGTTGCGCGCCGCACGGCCGATGGTCTGCACGAGGCTGGTTTCCGAGCGCAGAAACCCTTCCTTGTCGGCATCGAGGATCGCGACCAGCCCGCATTCGGGGATATCGAGGCCCTCGCGCAACAAGTTGATACCCACCAGCA
Organism: uncultured Methylobacterium sp.; assembly: GCA_964571245.1. Taxonomy (GTDB): domain Bacteria; phylum Pseudomonadota; class Alphaproteobacteria; order Rhizobiales; family Beijerinckiaceae; genus Rhabdaerophilum. The sequence goes on along the minus strand of CAZNAT010000016.1, from coordinate 32,356 downwards.
CATCGAAGGTGCCGAGGCGGAGATCGCGGATGATCTCGATGCGTTCGAGCGTATCGACGTCGGAATGCATGTAGCGCACGCGGATGCCGTTCTCGTGCAGATATTCGGTCAGGTCTTCCGCCATGCGCTTGGTCAGCACCGTCACCAGCGTCCGGTAACCGGCTTTCGCCACCTCGCGGACTTCGCCGAGGAGATCATCGACCTGGCTGCGCGCCGGGCGGATCAGCACCTCCGGGTCGATCAGCCCGGTCGGGCGGATCACCTGCTCGACGAAGACGCCGCCGGTGCGTTCCATCTCCCAGCTGCCGGGGGTGGCGGAGACATGCACGGTCTGCGGGCGCATCGCCTCCCATTCCTCGAAGCGCAGGGGGCGATTGTCGAGGCAGGAGGGCAGGCGGAAGCCATATTCGGCGAGGGTGGCCTTGCGGCGGAAGTCGCCTTTGTACATCGCGCCGATCTGCGGCACCGTGACATGGCTTTCGTCGGTGAAGACGAGGGCATTGTCGGGCAGGTATTCGAACAGCGTCGGCGGCGGCTCGCCCGGCTTGCGGCCGGTGAGATAGCGCGAATAATTCTCGATGCCCTGACAGACGCCGGTCGCCTGCAACATCTCAAGGTCGAACTGCGTGCGCTGTTCGAGCCGCTGCGCCTCGATGAAGCGATTTTGCTCGTTGAGTTCCTTCAGCCGGATCTTCAGCTCTTCCTTGATGCCCTTGACCGCCTGGTCGAGCGTCGGGCGCGGGGTCACGTAGTGGCTGTTGGCATAAACCTTCACGAACTTCAGGTCCGCGGATTTATGGCCCGTGAGCGGATCGAATTCGGCGATGCTCTCGACCTCGTCGCCGAAGAGGTTGATCCGCCAGGCCATGTCTTCGAGATGCGCCGGAAACAGCTCGATGACATCGCCGCGCACCCGGAAGGTGCCCCGCGAGAAATCCATGTTGGTGCGGCGATACTGGAGCGCCACGAGATCCGCGATCAGCTGGCGCTGCTCGATGCGCTCGCCGACCTCGACCGGAAAACTCATCGCGGTATAGGTCTCGACCGAGCCGATGCCGTAAATGCAGGAGACGGAGGCGACGATGATCACGTCATCGCGTTCGAGCAGCGAGCGGGTCGCGGCGTGCCGCATCCGGTCGATTTCCTCGTTGATCGTCGATTCCTTGGCGATATAGGTGTCGGTGCGCGGCACATAGGCTTCCGGCTGGTAGTAGTCGTAGTACGAGACAAAATACTCGACCGCGTTGTCCGGGAAGAAGCTTTTGAATTCCGAATAAAGCTGCGCCGCCAGTGTCTTGTTGGGTGCGAGGATCAACGCCGGGCGCTGGGTCTTCTCGATCACCTGCGCCATGGTGAAGGTCTTGCCCGAGCCGGTGACGCCGAGCAGCACCTGATCGCGCTCCTGCGCGTTCACCTGCTCGACCAGCTGGCGGATCGCCTCCGGCTGGTCGCCCGCGGGCTCGAACGGCGCCTGCATGCGAAAGTGGATGCCGCCTTCGGATTTGACCGGGCGCTCGGGCCGGTGCGGCACCCAGAGCTTCTCGTCCTTGAACAGCGGATTGCCGCTTTCGAGCAGGGCTTTCAACGCCTGCGCGGTGGCTTCCACGCCCATCGAGGACGTCTGGGTGTCGGCCTCCGAGAGACCGTCGAGCCCGCCGCCCATCCTGATCTCGTCGGAGAACGCCGGCGCACCGTTGGCCTGAACGACGTTGCCCTGCATCACCCGGCGCGGTTTGGCCGAGGTGATTTCGGCGTAGGTCGTCGGCTCGCTGGCGCTCGAGCGACGACGGGAAACCGGGGCATCTTCCTGTGGCAGGCCGAGCGCTTTGGCCAGCGCGGGGGCGACGCCGGTCACCGGGCCGGCGTCGAACGCGGCCTGCGGCGATTCGGAAAATCCCTGGCGCCGCGCGGCGTTGCCGCTCGCCTGCGGCAAGCCGGGGTTCAGCAATTGCGCGAGATGTGCATCCAGCGGCTGCAACGCCGGCTTCGCCGCTTTGCTTGCCGGGTCGCGGGTGCGCGAGGAATTCGGGGGTTTGACCATGCCGCGAACATGGCGTCTCCCCGCGCGGGTGACAAGGTGCCTCGGCCCACAAGACGGTTTAAGGGCCGAGGCTCCTGTCAGAAAATGTCAGGATTGATCTCAGCCCGCGATGCGCTTCGAGGTCTCGGCGATGATGCGCGGCAGCGTTTCCACCAGCGTGCCGGTGGTGCGTTCCATTTCGTCGGCCACGCCCTGCACCGAGGCCGCAGAGACATGCGCCTCCGAACCCAGCTTGGCGATGGTGTTGACCTGCTCGCTGACGGCGCGAACGGCATCGGCCAGGGCATGGATCGACTGGCCGAAGCCTTCGCTGGTCATGTGCTGTTCCTGAACGGCGGCCGCGATCGCCGAATTCAGGCCCTGGATCGTGCCGACATCGCCGGAAAGCGCGCCCGCCTGTTCGGCGGCCTGCCGGGCGATGATCTTCAGTTCCGACACCTTGGCATCGATCGTGCGGGTGGCCTCCATCGTCCGGGCGGCGAGCTCCTTGACTTCGCCGGCGACGACGGCAAAGCCCTTGCCGGCCTCGCCCGCGCGCGCCGCCTCGATCGTGGCGTTGAGCGCCAGCAGATTGGTCTGGCTGGCGATCGCGTTGATCATGTCAATGATCGAGCCGATCGCGTTGGCGACCTCCTCGAACTTGCCGGCCGCCTCGCGGGACTGATCGGCCCGCCCGAGCACTTCCTGGGTCAAGAGGGCGGTGCGGGTCGATTGTTCGGCGATTTCCGAGATCGAACGCGAGAGTTCGTCCGAGAGTCGGGTGACTTCCTCCACGGTTTCGCGCGAGCTTTCGGTGGCGACATGGGCCCCGTCCTGGGCCTCACGCACCGAATTGACCGTCGCCAGCATGGCCACGGACTTTTCGTTGAGCGTGGCGGCCGCCATCTGAAGGGTGCCGGTTGCCGCAGAGGCCGCTTCGTTGAACTCGCGTTCCATCTCCCCGAGGATTTCGCGGCGGCTCTCCGCCAGGCGGCCGTTGGCGGCTTCGCGTTCCTCGATCATCTTCTGGCGCTCGCTCGCGGCCTCGATAAACCGGCCGACGGCATTGGAAATCCGCCCGATCTCGCTGCGACCCGGCATCAGCGCCGGGGCGACGACATCGGGGTCCCCGCGCAACGAGCGCTCAAGCGCGTCCGATGCCGCGCGGATCGGGGTCGAGAGGCTCCTGCCGATCCAGAAGGTGACGCCGATCCCGAGCAGCACCGCCAGCATCTGCAGGCCGATCATCAGGATCATCTCGTTACGGGCGGAAAGGCCTTCCGCCGCGCCAAGAACCCGAAGCTGGCCGAGCGTATGCGTCAGCAGGGCATTGAACGCCTCGGTTCGTCCCCCCGTCAGCTTCCACCATTCCTCGGAGGTGAGCGGGGGCTTGGACTGCGTCCGTCCGGCCTCCACGAGGTCGCGGCGCTTCTGGAGGTAGGTCTCGCTGGCGGCCTGCGGCACATGCTTCTCGATGGTTCCCTCGCCCAGCACGGCGCTGCTCGCCTCGAACAGGGCAAAATAGCGATCCTGCATCCGTCCGGCTAGAACGAGCCGTTCGCGGATGGTATCGTCGAAGCCATCCTCGTTGATCACGGCGCTGCCGAGCGCGCGCTCAAGCCCGAGGTTCTCGTTGGCGACGAGCATGGCGCTCAGGGCCTGCTGCACCTGGGTGATGGCTTCGTTGGAGGAGGTGGCGCTGAGCGCCGCGGTGCCGCTGATCAGCTCCTCGACGATCTCGCCGTAGGCGGTCAGCATGCTGGCGATATCCGTGCCCGAGCCGAACACCTTCTCGCGGATGATCTTGAGCGTATCGACGACCTTGAGTTGGGCCGTGGTCAGCCGGGCAACGCCCTTGGCGAGCCGTTTATCGCCCTGCGATTCGGCGAGCAGATTGGTGAAGCCCTCGAGCGCCTTGTCTGTTACCTCCTGCACCGCGACGTAGCGGTTGCGGTGGGTGGAGCGGCCTTCGGTGGCCGACATCAACCCTGCCGCGGCGGCGCGCTCGGCTTGCAGCTCGTGCATCAGCGCGGCGGAGGCCCCGGCAACCCGGATGGAATGCTCGAGCAATTTGGCGCGCGACATCTGATCGATGGCGGCCGGCGCAATTTGCCATAATGAAAGCATGGCCGAGAGAATGGGGACCAGGAGGAGAAGTCCCAGGTTCTGCCGTATTGTCAGCTTCTGCATCTTTAAAACCGCTTTAAGTCGTTTAGATTCAATTTGTTGGTGCCTGACTATGCCTGTATCAACCTTAAATATGTCCTAAGGCTTAAATTAGAACATTGACCTGAAAATGCCCGAAAAACGGGCGAATCCCTCTTTCGTGCGGATTATTCGATGGAATGTTCCGAACGTGAACAAACCCTTGTCGCCGCCCGGCCGGGGCCCCGGCGCTTGTCGGGAAGCGCCAAACCGGGGTATGCGGCAGGGATGACCGCTTCCATCGAACTCATCGGCGGCCTTGCCGCGACCATCACCACGCTCTGTTGGGTGCCGCAAGCGCTCAAGGTGATCCACACCCGCGAGACGAAAGCGATTTCGCTGGTGATGTATCTGATGCTGGCCGTGGGGATCGCGCTCTGGCTGGTCTATGGCCTGCTGATCCAGTCATGGCCGCTGATCGGCGCGAACGCCGTCACCATCGTGCCGGTGCTGGTCATCCTCGGCATGAAGCTCAGGTTCGGCTAGAGCGGTATCCGACCTGATTGAATCCGGTCTGCCGCTCCATCTTCTGGGCTTGTCGCATTTTCGCTTGCGCGGACCTTCGGTTCTTGACGCGAACCGGTATCCACTTGATCGGAAAATGCTCGAGGGATCGTTCGTCCCGGGGGGCAGCCTCTAGATCAAACGCCGATCTGAGGGGATCAGCGTTTGCTCCGTATCTTTCTGATGTCGCATCCGCTTTTTCCGCCAATCGGTGTCCACTTGGCGGGCGGATGCTCTAGCGCCCGGGCACCAGCCGCAGCAACGTCGCATTGGCCTCGTCCGTCAGGAGATAGAGATAGCCATCCGGCCCCTGCACGACATCGCGGATGCGCTTGCCGTAGGCCTCAAGGTAACGCGTTTCGCCGGTGACCTGGCCGTTCCGGATCTCCAGCCGCGCGATCAGCGAGCCCGCCAACGCCCCGACGATCAGGCTGCCGCGCCAGGCGGGAAACTTGTCGCCGGTATAGAACGTGGCGCCCGAGGGTGCGATCGACGGGTCCCAGTAGAACAGCGGCTGCTCCATGCCTTCCTTGCTGGTGCCGGTGCCGATTTTCGCCCCGGAGTAGTCGATGCCATAACTGATGACCGGCCAGCCGTAATTCCTGCCGGCTTCGGGGCGGTTGATCTCGTCGCCGCCGCGCGCGCCATGCTCGGCGGTGAACAGCTGCCCGGTTTCCGGGTTGAGGGTCGCGCCCTGCACATTGCGATGGCCAAAAGACCAGATCTCCGGTTTCGCCCCGGGGGTTTTCACGAAGGGATTGCCGGCGGGGGCCGAACCATCGGGCTGGATGCGGATGATCTTGCCGAGATGGTTTTCGAGGTTCTGGGCCTCCTGGCGCTTCGAATAGCGGTCGCCGAGCGTCACAAACAGGTTTCCGGTCCGGTCAAACACCAGCCGGCATCCGAAGTGCAGGTTCGAATCGACCGCCGGCATCTGGCGGAAAATCACGCGGCCATCGGTCAGCCGCGCGCCATCCTCATGCAGCCGCGCGCGAAACACCGAGCTGCCGCTGCCGTCGTCGCGCGCCTCGGAAAAGCACAGGAAGACCTCGCGATTGGCGGTAAACTGCGGGTGCAGCGCGATCCCGAGCAGGCCGCCCTGATTGCGCGCCGCGATCGGCGGCAGCCCGGCGATCGGGCCGGACAGCGTTCCGGTCCGGAGGTTGGCAATCCGCAGGCGGCCGGCACGCTCGGTAATCAGGGCGCGACCGTCGGGCAGGAAGACGAGGCCCCAGGGATGGGCGAGGCCCTTGACCGCAACCTCGACGCGCGGCTCATCCGCCGGAGCGGCGATCGCCTGCCCGGCCACAACCATGCCGGAGATCAGAACTCCGGCCAGCCCGGCGATGCGGCGCGGCATCATTCTGGCTTGATCCCGGCGGCCTTGATGATGTCGGCCCAGGTATCGATTTCCTGTTTGAGATAGGCGCTGAAGGCCGCGGGAGCCCGCACATCAAGCGCGAAACCGAGGGCGATGATCTTGTCGGCAACCGGTTTGGACCGGAGGGCCTCGACAATCTCCTTCGACAGCCGGTCGAGAACCGGCTGCGGCACCTTGGCCGGGGCGAAGAACGCGGCCCAGGATTCCGCATCGGCATTGGCAATCCCCTGCTCGCGGAAGGTCGGCACCTCCATCAGCTGCGGCGCCCGCGCGGCGCTGGCCACGCCGATCCCGCGCATCTGGCCGCCCTGGATTTGCGTCAGCACGCTCGGCAGGGTCGAAAGCGAGACGTCGATCGTGCCGCCGATGATGTCCTGCACCAGCGGCGGGGCACCCTTGTAGGGGATATGCTGCATCTCGATGCCGGTCCGCTTCATCAACAGCTCCATCGACAGGTGCGAGCCCGAGCCATTGCCGGTGGAGCCGTAGTTGAGCTTGCCGGGTTGCGACTTCGCCAGCGCGATCAGTTCCGGCAGGTTCTTGACCGGCAGCGCGTTCTTGACGACGAGCGCATGCGGGAAGGCGCCGGCACCGGCGAGCGGGGCAAAATCCTTGATGGCGTCATAGCCCGGTTCCTTCATCAGGAACATGTTGTTGCCGTGGGTCTGGTTGTTGCCGAACATGATGGTGTGGCCATCGGGCTCGGCGGTCGCGACCGCGCGGGTGCCGAGCGAGCCGGAGGCACCGGCCTTGTTCTCGACGATGACCTTCTGCTTCAACGGCTCCTCGATCGCCTGCGCCACCAGCCGCGCGATCACATCCGTCGGGCCGCCGGCAGGATAGGGAACGACCAGCGTGATCGACTTCGACGGGAAGGCGCTCTGCGCGCGCAAAACCGCCGGCGCCGCGATCGTGCCGCCGGCGAGCGCGAGAAAATGGCGGCGGTCAAAGGTCAGTCGGATCTTGGGCATCGATGTTCTCCGGTGGCGTGCCTGGGCAGTAATGGGCATTTGGGCAGGGGGTGTTCGGAGCGTGATTTCTGGGTCGTTTCGGCGGCGGGGTCAATGAGCTGGCCTGCGTCCATCCTTTTGCCCGGATTGTTGCCGACAGAGAGATTTGTGCCGGGTGCGGCAGGTTTATGCTTGATGCAGGCTGCCAAGAGACATAAAGCGGTCCGGCCCCGTTGACCAGAGCAACCGGGCAAGGCTGGATGCGGGTGTTGTCGCCTGCTTTCAACGTCCGGCCTGTTTCCAATGTCTGGCCTGTTTCCAACGTTTTGGCCCGCTTTCAACCGGAATGGAGATTTCTGATCATGGCCTTCCTTGCTGACGCGCTGTCCCGTATCAAGCCATCCGCGACCATCGCGGTGACCCAGATGGCACGTGATCTCAAAGCCAAGGGCAAGGACGTGATCTCGCTCTCGGTCGGCGAGCCGGATTTCGATACCCCGCAGAACATCAAGGACGCCGCCATCGCCGCCATCCGGCGCGGCGAGACGAAATACACCGCGGTTGCCGGCATCCAGCCGCTGCGCGAGGCGATTGTCGCCAAGTTCAAGCGCGAGAACAACCTCGACTACAAGCCGAGCCAGGCGATCGTCGGCACGGGCGGCAAGCAGGTGCTGTTCAACGCCTTCATGGCGACGATCAACCCGGGCGACGAGGTGATCGTTCCCGCGCCCTACTGGGTTTCCTACCCGGAGATGATCGCGCTGTTCGGCGGCGTTCCGGTCTATGTGGCGACGAAGATGGAGAACAACTTCAAGCTCACGGCCGAGCAGCTCGATGCCGCCATTACCCCGAAGACCAAGTGGTTCATGTTCAATTCGCCGTCGAACCCCTCGGGCGCGGCCTATTCGCGCAGCGAGCTCAAGGCGCTGACGGATGTGCTGATGCGCCACCCGCATGTCTGGGTTCTGACCGACGACATGTACGAGCATCTCGTGTTCGGCGATTTCGTTTACACGACGCCGGCCGAGGTCGAGCCCGGCCTCTATGACCGCACCTTGACCATGAACGGCGTTTCCAAGGCCTATGCGATGACCGGCTGGCGGATCGGCTATGCCGCCGGCCCGGAAAAGCTGATCAAGGCGATGGACATGCTCCAGGGCACACAGACTTCGGCGGCCTGCTCGATCGCCCAGTGGGCGGCGGTGGAAGCGCTGAACGGCCCGCAGGATTTCATCCCGGCGAGCCGCAAGGTGTTCGAGGAGCGGCGCGATCTCGTGGTGTCGATGCTCAATCAGACGAACGGCCTCAAGTGTCCGAAGCCGGAAGGCGCGTTCTACGTCTATCCGTCCTGCGCGGCGCTGATCGGCAAGAAGGCGCCTTCGGGCAAGCTGATCGAGACCGACGAGGATTTCGTGATGGAACTCCTCGCCACCGAGGGTGTCGCGACGGTGCATGGTTCGTCGTTCGGTCTTGGCCCGAACTTCCGGGTTTCCTACGCGACCTCGAACGCCAGCCTCGAGGAAGCCTGCCGCCGCATCCAGCGCTTTTGCGCGGCGATCGGCTGACGGTATCGCTACGGAACACGAGGCATGGCGGGTTTGAACGGAACGACCGGGGTTTCCCGCGCCTCATTCGCCCCAAGGTCTTCCGGGGGCGAGGTTTTCTGGCACAAGCCCATTGGCCGGATGGCGTGGGCGCATCGGGGGCTGGTGGTTCTCCTCCTGGCGGCGGGGGGCGTTTACGCCGTCCGGATGGCGCAGGCGCTAGAAAACCCGATGGCTGCGCCCAGCTTCCCGGTGGTGGATGATGAGCCCGAGGCCGTGCAAGGCTCGCCCGGCCCCGCGGCCACCTCCGCCGAGCGGCTGCAGCTGGTGATCGCCCCGATACCGCCGATGCGGCCCTGGAGCCGCCCTTCGCCGAAGCCCGAAGCGGAACCTGCAGGCGAGGCTGTCCAACCGGAGGCAGAGAAACGCGAGCCCGAAGCCGAAAAACGCCCACCGGGCGCCGCCGGCATTCCCGTGGATGCGCCTCTCCCGCCGCGTCGCGCCGGCTCGCCTGCGGACCCTGTTCCAGGAGAGCCGCCCGCCATCGAGGCCGCGCCGGCAAAGCCCCCGCCCGCGCCGGAGCTGCCGTTCTCGATCGAGCCGGATATGCGCGTGGCCTTTGCGCCGCCGATCGCGATACCCTCGACCACCGAGGAGATCGAGGCCGAGGAGGCGCGGGCGCCGGAGCCAACTCTGGTCGAGAAACAGACCGACGCCGTCGATATCGCCTGCATCAAGCCGGAGGTCATGACCATCGTCCGCAGCGCCGGCGAGTTTTTTGGCGCCACCCCGGTCATTACTTCGGGCCAGCGCGATCGTGGGCGCCGCGGCAGCTTTCACCGCCAATGCATGGCGGCGGATTTCTTCATCCCGGGCATCGAGCGCGCCCGGTTGGCCAAGCACTTGCGTGGGCAGGATGGTGCTGGCGGCGTCGGCACCTATTGTCACACCAAATCCGTGCATATCGATATCGGCGAGCCCAGGAACTGGTACCAATGCGGCCGGCGCTTCCGTTTCGCGCAACGGTGAGTGCAGCGCTCGCGCGACATTTTCGGGCCCGGATCCGTTCCTGAAATCGGGTGGCCATCCTCCGGATGGCATGCGAGGGTGACTCAACCGCCGCGATTCCCGCGCTTTCTTTTCCCCGATTTTCCGAACCGGTAGCCATGACCAACACACCTGAACCGCCCCGGGCGGTGAACCCGGCTTCGCGGGGGATGACACCTGCCGAATGGGGTATGCTTGGCCTGCTTTCGGTGTTCTGGGGCGGCTCGTTCCTGTTCAACGGCATCGCGCTTCGGGAAGTGCCGGTTTTTTCGATCGTCGCCTTCCGGGTTATCCTGGGTGCCCTGGCGCTGCATCTGCTGCTGAGGCTGTCCGGAATTCCCTTTCCCGTCGATGCCCGATCGCTCCGGGGTTATTTCGGGATGGCGATCCTCAATGGCGCCGTTCCCTTTTGCCTGATCGTCTACGGGCAAACGCTGATCCCGAGCGGGCTGGCCTCGATCCTCAACGCGACAACGCCGATCTTCACGATGCTGCTGGCGCATTTCCTGCTTGCCGGCGAGCGGCTCGACGCGCGCAGGATCGGCGGCGTTCTGCTCGGCTTTTTCGGGGTTTTCGTGTTGTTTTCCGACAAGGCCATGACCGGCTCGGGGGAATGGATCGGGCTGCTCGCCTGCATCGCCGCCTCGCTCTCCTACGGGCTGTCGAATGTCTACGGACGAACGTACTTCGCCAGGGACGCGCATCCTTTCGCGATGGCGACCGGACAACTGACGTTCGCCGCGGTCATCATGCTGCCGCTGGCGCTGTATTTCGACCGGCCGTTTTCCGCGCCCTGGCCGGGGAATGACGCCATCCTGGCGCTGGTCATGCTGGCGCTGGTGTCAACGGCGGCGGCCTACACGCTGTTCTTCCGCATTCTCTCCCGTGCCGGAGCGACCAATGTCTCGCTGGTGACGCTGCTGATCCCCTGTTCCGCGATCCTGTTTGGCAGCGTGTTTCTCGGGGAAAGCCTCGGTATGCGCGAGGGCGCCGGATTTCTCGTCATCGCCCTTGGCCTGCTGGTCATCGACGGGCGCGTGATCGCGCGCCTGGGGATGGGCACTCGGGCGGCCTGAGCGCGGACCAACGCCCTTGGCCGTATGGCAGGGCGGTTTGGCACCCTGTTGGCCGCGAAGGTTCTTTCGAGAGCTGTCCTCGCATAAAACAGGCCAGCATGAATCACCCCTCATGAATCACCCTTGCCAGAACGGCTGGACAATCTAACTTCCAAGGGGATTGCTAATTTCCAAGGGTATCGATTGTTGGTATATGTGTGAACTACCCGTGCGTTTCGATGCCGGAAACAAAAAAAGACACATCCGCAGCAAATGATGCGGCCAGGGGAGAGAAAATTCATGCCAAATGCCAAGTCACTGTCGCGCCCATGGCTTGCCCACTACCCGAACTCGGTTCCGACCGAGATCGATGTTGCCCGGCTGCCGCCTTTGGCGGAGCTGATCGCCAATTCAACCCAGGAATTCGCCGATCGCACCGCGTTTGAAAGCTTTGGCAAGGCGCTGACCTATCGCGAGATTGGCACTGCCGCGCGTGCGGTTGCCGGCTGGCTGCAGGCGCAGGGGTTCAAGAAGGGCGATCGCATCGCGATCATGATGCCCAATGTGATGGCCTATCCGGCGGTAATGTTCGGCTGCATTCTCGGCGGCTTTACCGTCGTCAATGTCAACCCGCTGTATACGGTGCGGGAGTTGACGCATCAGATCAACGATTCCGGCGCCGAGGCGATTTTCGTTCTGGAAAATTTCGCCAATGTCGTGGCCGAGGCGCAGCCCCACACCAATCTGCGCAAGGTGGTGGTCGCTTCGGCCGGCGATCTGCTCGGGCTCAAGGGCATGATCGTGTCTTTCGTGGCCAAATACATCAAGAAGGTCGTGCCGCCGTATTCGCTGCCAAAGGCTCTGCGGTTCATGGAGATACTGAAGGCCGGCGGGGCCGCGGGCATGCGTCCGGTCGAGATCGGGCTCGATGATCTGGCGTTTCTGCAATACACCGGCGGGACGACGGGGGTTTCGAAAGGCGCGGCGCTGACGCATCGCAATGTGTCGGCCAATGTGGCGCAGGCCGATGCCTGGCTCGGCTGGGCGATCCGCCCGATCCCGGATAACGTCATGGTCACGGCACTGCCGCTCTATCATATTTTCGCGCTGACCTGCTGCTGCCTGTTCATGATGAAGATCGGCGCGGCGTGCCTGCTGATCGCCAACCCCCGGGATATTCCCGGCTTCATCGGCATTTTGAAGAAGAGCCGGTTCACGCTGATGTCCGGCGTCAACACGCTCTATAACGCGCTGGCGAACCACCCGGATATCCGCAGCGTCGATTTCTCCAATCTGAAATTCTGCGTCGCGGGCGGCATGGCGACCCAGAGCGCCGTCGCCAAGAACTGGAAATCCGTTTCCGGCTGCTCGATCGTCGAAGGCTACGGGCTGTCCGAAACCTCGCCGATCCTGACGATCAACCGGCCGGACCTCGAAGAATTCTCCGGCACGATCGGCTTCCCGATGCCGTCCACGGAAATCGAGTTGCGCAACGAGGCTGGCAATCCGGTGCCCCTCGGCGAAACCGGGGAGATCTGCGCGCGTGGCCCGCAGATCATGCCCGGCTACTGGCAGCGCCCGGATGAAACCGCCAAGGTGATGACGACGGATGGCTTCTTCCGCACCGGGGATATCGGCGTCCAGTTCGCGGACGGCACCTTCAAGATCGTCGACCGGTTGAAGGACATGATCCTGGTCTCCGGGTTCAACGTCTACCCGAACGAGGTCGAGGAAGTGATCGCCCAGCATCCGGGTGTGCTCGAAGTGGCGGTGGTTGGCGTCCCCGATCCCCAGACTTCCGAGGCGGTGGCGGCCTATATCGTCAAGAAGGATCCCGATCTCGACGCCGAGACCATCCGCGCGCATTGCCGGACGACGCTGACGGCCTACAAGATCCCCAAGGTGATCCATTTCCGCGATGCCCTGCCGAAAACCAATGTCGGCAAGGTATTGCGCCGGATGCTGCGCGAACCAAACGCCTGACGTTTTGCGCACGCCCTCGTGATTTTGTCGCGAGGGCACCGCGCGCTAACTTCCTCGCCAACGTGAGGGAGAGCGCCATGATCTATCATCGCCGCAAGGGCTGGGAACTGCCGGAGAGTGTCGCCACGCCGGAGCATCTGGTGATGTCTCGCCGTGGTGCCATGGCGCTCGGGGCCGGGGCTGTTCTGGCTGCCGGCGTGCGGCCGGGGCTGGCGGCGACGCAAAGCGAGACCGATGCGCTCCACCCCTACGCGCGCAACTCCGCCTATACGATCGAGCGCGAACTGACGCCCGAGGCCACTGCGGCCAACTACAATAATTTCTACGAATACGGCACCACCAAGGAGATCGCCAAGGCGGCGCAGCAGCTTCAGGTGCGGCCCTGGGTACTCAGGATCGATGGCATGGTCGAGACCCCCCGCGAGATCGGCATCGACGATCTCATCGCCGCCATGCCGCGCGAGGAGCGATTGTACCGCTTCCGCTGTGTCGAGGCGTGGTCGATGACCATTCCGTGGTCGGGTTTCTCGATGAAGGCGCTGGTGGATTACCTCAAGCCGCTGGCCTCCGCGAAATACGTGCGGATGGAGACCTTTTTCGATCCCAAGATGGCGCCGGGGCAGAAGGCGCCGTTCTACCCCTGGCCCTACGTCGAGGGCGTCACGATCGAGGAAGCCACCAACGATCTCGCGTTCATGGTCACCGGCGCCTACGGCAAGCCGCTCGCCAAGCAGTTCGGTGCGCCGATCCGCCTCGCGCTGCCGTGGAAATACGGCTTCAAGTCGATCAAGTCGATTTCGAGGATTACCTTCACCGACAAACGTCCGGTCGGGCTGTGGGAGGCCTTGCAGGCGCGGGAATACGGGTTCTGGGCCAATGTGAACCCGGAGGTTTCGCACCCGCGCTGGAGCCAGGCGACCGAGAATGTGCTCGGCACGAATGCCCGCATCCCCACGCAACTGTTCAACGGTTATGCCGAGCAGGTGGCCGGGCTGTACAAGGGGCTGGAGAAGGAACGGCTCTGGGCGTGAGATTACGCAAAAATACAACCATAGGTTAAGTTTATTCTGGCATTGTTCCGCAATCACCAGCGCGCGGGGGATCGCCATGGATATCGCTACCCAGCCCGACGGTCTCAAACTCATCTCACAGTTGCAACGGCTTGTCGGTATCCATATCTGGACACTCGATCTCGGCAAAATGGTGATGCGGGTCGAGCTCGGGCACGATTTCAGGGACGCCAAGGTTCATGAAATGCCGGTGCGCGGGTTAAACACCCTTCTCTCGGCGGAAGAACTGCGGCTTGTGGCCGCGCATTGGGAAGAGGCCGCCCAAAAGGGCGTTGCCGGACCGGCCCTGCTGCCGTTTGTCCGGGCGGATCTGACAAAATCCCAGGTCGAATCGGTGTGTTGCCGTATGCACAGTGGCGACGGCGATTATCTGATCGGCCTGTTTCGCCGGCCCACGGTCGCGAAAGCCGCCAGCGTGGATGCTGCCGCGCGCAAGGAGCTGGTGCTGGTCGAATATATCGAGGCCTTCATCGATAACTCGCCCAGCGCGATCGTGGTGGCGGATCCGGCGGGCAATATCATCAGCATCAATCAGGAATGCCTACGCTTTCTCGGGAAAACCGATCGCAAGGAAGCCATCCGCCAACCCCTCGTGAAAATGATGCGGGCGGTGGATGTCGGGCTGGGGGATATTGTCGCCCAGGTCTTCCCCTCCGCCAAGGCGATGCGGGGGCGCTACGAGGCGACGGTGTCGCGGGCCAAGCAGCAAACGCTGCACTGGCGTTTCTTTCCGTTGACGCTGAAGGGGAACGCATCGCCGCCCAGGGTGTTCGCGTTCGATGTCAATGCCGGCGGGGCGCACCCGGCATAAACTGTCAATACACCCAGCGTTGCGCCTTCGAGACCAGAAAATCCCGGAACACCTGCACGCGCGCCACCTGCTTCAGCGCTTCCGGGTAGACGAGGTAGCAATCGAGGTGCGGCATGGTCTCGCCCTGCAGCAGTTGCACCAGCGGCGAGGACTGATCGACCACGTAATCCGGCAGCACGGCAATGCCCGCGCCGCTGGTGGCGGCGCCCAGCAGCGCGGTGATCGCATTGACGACCAGCGCCGGCTGTCGTGGTTCCTTGCGTTCGCGCCCGGCCGTGCAATGCCAGTTGATGTCTTCGAGGTACCCCGGGATCGCGCCGCCGAACGCGACCAGTCGGTGCTCGTCGAGATCTGCGATGACGCGCGGCGCCCCGAAGCGCTTGAGGTAGTCCGGCGAGGCATAGACGTGGAAATGCACCGCGAACAGCCGCCGACGGATGAGATCGGCCTGGAGCGGCGCCCGCAGGCGCAGGGCGACATCGGCCTCGCGCATGGCGAGATCGAGTTCGTCATCGGTGAGGATCACCTGCAGCCGGATATCGGGGTAGGAATCGAGGAATTCGGTCAGGCGCGGCGTCAGCCATTTGCCGCCCAGCGCCACATTGGCGGTGATTTTCAACTCGCCATTGGGCTTTTCGCGGCTGTCCGAGAGGCTGGCCCGGGTCTGGTCGAGCTTGGTGACGAGTTCGCGCGCCGTGCGGAACAGCATTTCGCCTTGCTCGGTGAGAATCAGCCCGCGGGCATGGCGGTGAAACAACGGGACGTCGAGTTCCGCTTCCAGCGCGGAAACCTGGCGGCTGACCGCCGATTGCGACAGCCCGAGGGTTTCACCGGCGCGGGTAAGGCTACCGGCTTCGGCGGCGGCGTAGAAAATCCGTACCCGATCCCAATCCAACGCCGTTCCCCCCGGGGTGCCCGATTGTGGGCGCATCATTTTTCATGATCGTTATGCGGAAACAGCATATCATCAAAACACACGGCAGGTGCAAGCGCCGATCTAGCATAGTCCGCTGCGGCCTGTCAGAATGGCCGCTCCCTGATGATGGAGCGTTCCGTGCCAAGCCTTTTTGATGTTCCCGCGGTCCGCAGCGACAAGCCGCTGGCGGCCGGAGCCCGCAAGATCATCGTCCGCGCCATCGCGATCGCCGATCGTATCGAGACCACGCGGCTCGAGCGCACCGATCTGGTTTCCGATAACCCTGTCGCCTTCGAGGAGGGCGATGGCGGGTTTGTCGTCGTTTTCCGGTTTGGCGTCGTGGTGATGTTCGGCCTGTCGCCGCTCGAAGAGGAGCGCGTGCTCGCCGCGCTTGCTCTACGGGTGGAGCGTCCACGCGCGCGGCGGGACGAGGAAACCAGCGTCATCCTGGCCCAGTCCGATCGCGAGGACCATATTCCGGCCGGCGGGCCGATCCACGTCAAGACCTTCTCGCCCGAGCGCGCTCTGGTGGTGGCGGATGGGCTCGCCAAGAGCGTGGCGCTCGCCAGCGACGAGCGCGAGGTCGCCGAGGCGCTCGACAATCTCGAACCGTTCTCGCGCCATCTGGCGGAAACCGGCAAGGTGCCACGCAAGCGCCGCGAGATGCTGCGCAAGATCGGCGGGGCGCTGCTGGTGCGCCAGCGCGTCGTCGGCCGCGTCGCGGTGGAGGAAAAGCCGGATGTGCTGTGGGATCGGCCGGATCTCGAACGGCTCTACGCCCGCGTCGAGGACGAATTCGAGATCAAGGAGCGCGCCGGCGCGCTCAGGAGCAAGCTCGAGGTCATCGGCGAGACCGCGACGGCGCTGACCGATCTCCTGGATACCGAGCGTTCGCTCCGGCTCGAAATGACGATCGTGGCGCTGATCGTCTTCGAGATCGTGATCACCTTCTACCAGATGTACATGGGCCGGCCGCATTAGGATGTTTTCGAGCGAAGTGGCTCCCGGTTTGCGTCAAGAACCGAAGGTCCGCGCAAGCGAAAATACGATAAAACAAGAAGATAGAGCATGAGAGGTGAATGTGAATTCACAAAGAAATGCTTTAGGGTCCAAACCCTCGAGGCGGCGAACCGTCCGGCACTACCCGGCGGCGATCCTCATTCCGCGGCGATTTTCGCTTCGCCATGGGCGGTGATGAAGCGCTCCGCCTCCAGCGCCGCCATGCAGCCGAGGCCGGCGGCGGTCACCGCCTGCCGGAACACGTCATCCGCGACATCGCCGGCGGCAAACACGCCGGGAATGCTGGTCTGCGTCGTGCCCGGCACCACTTTCAGGTAACCCGAGGGCTTCATCTCGAGCTGGCCGGTGAACAGCTCCGAGGCCGGGCTATGGCCGATCGCGACGAAAACGCCGTCGGTTTTCAGTTCGGTGATCGCGCCGGTCTTGACGTTCTTGACGCGCACATGCGTGACCGAGAGCGGGCCTTCCGTGCCGCAGATCTCCTCGATCGCGCTATCCCAGATCACCTCGATCTTCGGGTGGGTGAAAAGCCGGTCCTGCAGGATGCGCTCGGCCTTGAAGCTGTCGCGGCGGTGGATGACGCGGACCTTGCTGGCGAGATTGGCGAGGTAGAGTGCCTCCTCCACCGCCGAATTGCCGCCGCCGACCACCACGACCTCCTTGTTGCGGTAGAAAAATCCGTCGCAGGTTGCGCAGGCCGAAACCCCGAACCCCTTGAATTTTTCTTCCGAGGGCATGCCGAGCCACTTCGCCTTGGCGCCGGTGGCGATGATCAGGGTGTCGCAGGAATAGCGCGCACCACCATCGCCGGTGAGAAGGAACGGACGCCGGGACAGATCAACGGCGGTGATGTGATCGGAGACCATGGTCGTGCCGACGTGCTCGGCCTGCGCCTTCATCTGCTCCATCAGCCAGGGGCCCTGGATCGCCTCGGCGAACCCCGGGTAATTCTCGACATCGGTGGTGATCATCAGCTGCCCGCCGGGCTCGAAGCCGGAGATCAGCAGCGGTTTCATCATCGCCCGGGCGGCATAGATCGCGGCGGTGTAGCCCGCGGGGCCGGAGCCGACGATGATCACCTTGGCGTGGGTCAGGCCCGCTGCACTCATGTTACTCTCCCGTTCCGAAACATCCGATAGCGCCGCGCGAGTTCAACCGCGATCTCGGGCGTCGCATCCATCGGCTCATAGCTATCGGTTTCGACGGCGCCGGAGAAGGGGCGGGTGAGCCTCATTTCATCAAGTCCACGCAAGAATTGATCGATTTTGCGTGAACCGCCGCTGGCCCGGAACAGGTGAACCGGCTTTCCGGTCGAAAGCGCCTCGCCGATCATGTTGACGGATTCGGCGGTCACCACCAGCGCATCGGCATTGGCGAGCAGCGCGCGATAGGGGTTGTCGCCACGGCCATCCCAGAACCAGCCGCCGGCCGCCTCGATGCGGGTTCGGGCGGCTTCGGCAAGCTCGGGCGGGGTGCGGCGCGAGGCCGTCGCCATGATGCCGGCACCCGAGTTGGCCAATGCGCCCAGCGCATCCCAGAAGCGGCGGATATCGCTATCGGAAAAGGTAAAGTCCTTCGAATTGCCGCCGATCAGCACGGCCACACGCGGGCTGGGCAATGCCGCGATGGCGGCGGGCGGGTGGGCGCGGAGCGCGGCGAGGCTTTCGGGCAGGATGCGGTGCGGCGAGAGCTGCGTCGCCATCACGTTCGGCGCCCGCAGGCGATCGTGCTCGGGCACCCAGAGGAAGTCGGCGATGTTGGCGCTGGTGCGCGGATCCTTGAGGAAGACCGTGAAGCTCTTGCCGCCCGAGGCACGCTTGATCGCCGGAAGATAGGGCGCCGCCCGCCGCCCCGAGGCGATCACGATATCCGGGAATGGCGGTTGCAGCGGGCTCCCGGCCCGGCCCGGGGCTTCCCTCGGATCGATCGCCAGCAACGGCAGCCGCCAGCTCAGTGGCATCCACCACAGCCAGGGCGCGCGAGGTTTTACGACCTTTTCCGCTGGCGCGAGGCCCAGCCGTTCGGCAACCCCGAGGCACTGCGCGAGGTCGCCGGCCTTGCCGTCGGTGACGACCCATACGGTGGCCCCGCGCAACAGCCGCGCGGCTTCTTTGAGTTCCAACGCAATTTTTGACGGCGGGGTGGTCTCTTCGCGCAAGAAATCTTCCTTTGCGGGCGGGTTGCCGAGGGGGCGCAATTTCGATAGGTCTCGCGGCGCGGTTATCCTCTGTCATGCCGCCGATGTCTACCGGGCAATCCGGAGAGGCGCGCCTGTCTTTTCAGATCCGGTTGGTCCATGCTTCGTACGGTTACGCTTGACGCTATCGATTGGAAAATTCTCGGGCAATTGCAGGCCGATGGCGGGCTGACCAATGTCGAGCTGGCGCGCCGGGTCGGGTTGACGCCGCCGCCGTGCCTGCGCCGGGTCCACGCCCTCCGGGAAGCCGGTTACATCGAAGGCTACCGCGCGATCCTCGATGCCGGCAAGCTTGGGTTTTCCGTGGTGTGTTTCGCGTTTGTGCATCTGGCGAGCCAGGCTGAAAGCGATCTGGTGGCGTTCCAGGCACGGATTTCCGGCTGGCCGACCGTGCGCGAATGCTGGACGCTCTCCGGCGATATCGATTTCCTGATGAAATGCGTCACCGAGGATCTGCCGAGCTTGCAGGCGTTCGTCTTGGAGCTGACGGCGACGCCGAATGTCCGCAACGTCCGCACCGCGCTTGCGCTCGGCAAGGCCAAGGACGAGGGGCTGGTGCCGATCGTAGAGGATGCCAGCGCCTGAAGTGGGCGGGCACCCAAGGCATTTTCCGCGCCTTTGAACACCGGTTGGTCGAAAGAAAATCCGACAAAACAACAAGATAGAGCGGTCGATCTGATCGAGGCAGATCGACCGCTCTAGCGGAGTTCCTGCACGATCCAATATGCGAAATTCTGGATCAGGGCTTCCATGCGTCGCGGTTCGTTGTACGGGCTGGGGGCAAAGCCACCGGAAGACGGCGGCGAGCGACCGGAGGCGCGCTTGCGCACAATCACCGCGCCGCGGCCGTCCACCACGAGGGCTTCGCCTTCGAGCGCATCGGGCATGGCGAAGCCGCCGCCGAATCGACCGCCGCGCACGCCGGGGTCATTCGAGAGAAAAACCTCGGTCACCCGCACCACCAGCCGCGAGCCCGGCGGATAGTCGACGGGGTTTGCGGCGAGTTCGCGCGCGAGGTGCCGGGGCAGGGAACGGCGGACATGGGCGGCAATCGCGCCCACGCCTTCAAGATCGACCTGCACCGATACACGGCGCAACGGCTCGGAGGTTGCCGGCGAACCCAGTCCAAACGACAGGAAAACCCCGAGCCACGCGGCAAAAAGCCACGCTGTTGGCGCTATTCTAGCGGAAGGCGACCTCGACCACTTCATAGCTTTTCCCTCCACCGGGGGTATTCACTTCCACGGTATCCCCGACCTTCTTGCCGATCAAGGCCCGGGCGATGGGCGAGGAAATCGAGACTCGGCCCGAGCGGACATCGGCCTCGACATCGCCGACGATCTGGTAGGATTTTTCTTCCTCCGTATCGTCATCGACCAGCTTGACGGTGGCGCCGAACTTGATCGTATTGCCGGAGAGTTTCGAGACCTCGATGATTTCGGCGCGCGAAATCAGGCTTTCCAGCTCGCTGATGCGGCCCTCATTGTGCGATTGCGCCTCCTTGGCGGAGGAATATTCCGCGTTTTCGCTGAGGTCGCCATGCGCACGCGCTTCCTGAATCGCCAGAATGATGCGCGGACGCTCCTCGGTCTGGCGACGTTTGAGTTCGTCCTCAATCATCTTGAAGCCGGCGGCGGTCATGGGAATGCGTTCCATGGCGCGGTTCTCCTTAAACACGTTCCCCGCCCTGCGTTGCCGCCGGCGGGGCTTTCAAATGACGTATGTCGAGCAATCCCTGTTCGACAGCTAGGCATTATCCTCCACGAAACCGTGGCGGGGACAAGTTCGGGAGCGGCAGGCTTTACGCGAAGTATTCCTGCAACGCCCTGACTTCCAGATCCCCGGCCCGATAGGCTCGAATCCCCTCGGCCGCGGCGATCGACCCTGCCAAGGTGGTATAATACGGAACCTTGTGCAAGAGGGCGGCTCTGCGAAGCGAGCGGCTGTCGGAAAGCGCCTGTGCGCCTTCGGTCGTATTGAAGACGAGCTGGATCGAACCGTTCTTGATCGCATCGACGATATGCGGGCGACCCTCCAGCACCTTGTTGATGCGTTCGCAGGCGATGCCCTGCTCGGCCAGGTAGCGCTGCGTGCCGCTGGTGGCGACGATGGTGAAGCCTTCGCCGGTGAGCATCCGGATCGACGGCAGGATCCGTTCCTTGTCGGCATCGCGCATCGAAACGAAGACACGGCCGGATTTGGGTACTTTCGTGCCGCTGCCGAGCTGGCTCTTGGCGAAGGCGGTGCCGAACGAGCGATCGAGCCCGATCACCTCGCCGGTCGAGCGCATTTCCGGGCCGAGGATGGTATCGACACCGGGGAAGCGCGCGAACGGGAACACCGCCTCCTTGACCGCGACGTGGTTGAGGATCTTCGGCTTGAGATGGAAGCTCGCGAGGCTCTCGCCGGCCATGATGCGGCTGGCGATCTTGGCAATCGGTTCGCCGATCACCTTGGCGACGAACGGCACGGTGCGCGACGCCCGCGGGTTGACTTCCAGCACGTAGATCGCGCCATTCTGGATCGCGTATTGCACGTTCATCAACCCGCCGACGCCGAGCGCCAGCGCCATCTCGCGCGACTGGCGTTCAAGTTCGGCCAGCAATTCCGGGGAGAGCGACCGCGGCGGCAGCGAGCAGGCCGAATCGCCCGAATGGATGCCGGCTTCCTCGATATGTTCCATGATGCCGCAGACATAGACATCCTTGCCATCGCAGAGGCAGTCGACATCGACCTCGATCGCATCGGCGAGGTAGCGGTCGAACAACAGCGGGTTCTTGCCCAGCACGGTGTTGATCTGCCCGGTCTTGTCGTTCGGGTAGCGCGATTTCACATCCGAGGGGATCAGCGAGGGCAGGGTGCCCAGAAGATAGTCGTCGAAGCTCTCGCGCTCGCGGATGATCGCCATCGCGCGGCCGCCAAGCACGTAGGAGGGGCGGACGACGAAGGGAAAGCCGAGATCGGCCGCCACCAGCCGCGCCTGCTCCACCGAATAGGCGATGCCGTTCTTCGGCTGCTTGAGCTGGAGCTTGTCGAGCAGGCGCTTGAAGCGATCCCGGTCCTCGGCGAGATCGATCGCATCCGGCGACGTCCCGAGGATGGGAACCTGCGCGGCTTCCAGCGCCGCCGCGAGCTTGAGCGGCGTCTGGCCGCCGAACTGCACGATCGCGCCGTGGAGCGTGCCGTTCTCGCGTTCCTTGTCCATGATTTCGAGCACGTCTTCCTCGGTCAGTGGCTCGAAGTAGAGGCGGTTGGCGGTGTCATAATCGGTCGAAACCGTTTCCGGGTTGCAGTTGATCATAATGGTTTCATAGCCGGCATCCTTCAGCGCGAAGGCGGCATGGCAGCAGCAGTAATCGAACTCGATGCCCTGGCCGATGCGGTTCGGCCCGCCGCCGAGAATGACGACCTTCTTGTTGTCGGTGGGGCGGCTTTCATCGGCCAGTGCGCCGGCAAAAGGCGGGGCGTAGGTCGAGTACATATAGGCCGTGGGCGAGGCAAACTCCGCCGCGCAGGTGTCGATGCGCTTGTAGGCCGGGCGTACGCCGAGGCCGTGGCGCTTCTCGCGCACGGTTTCCGGCTCGACATTGGCGAGGCTGGCGATCCGCTTGTCGGAGAAGCCCATCGCCTTGAGTGCGCGAAAATTGCTGGCATCCTTCGGCAGGCCATGCGCCTTGACGCGCATTTCCATGTCGATGATCTCGCGCAGACGGGCGAGGAACCACGGGTCGATCTTGCAGGAGGCGTGGATTTCCTCGTCGGAGAAGCCGAGGCGCATCGCCTGCCCGACCTTGAGGATACGGTCCGCCATCGGCGTGCCGATCGCGGCGCGGATCGCGTTCTTGTCGTCGCCCTTGCCGAGGCCATCGATCTCGATCTCATCGAGGCCGTCGAGCCCGGTTTCGAGGGAGCGCAGCGCCTTTTGCAGGCTCTCGTGGAAGGTGCGGCCGATCGCCATCGATTCGCCGACCGACTTCATCGAGGTCGTCAGCACGCCGAAATTCGGGTCGGTCGAGGGGAATTTCTCGAAGGCGAAGCGCGGGATTTTCGTGACGACGTAATCGATCGAGGGTTCAAACGAGGCCGGGGTCGCGCCGCCGGTGATGTCGTTGTCGATTTCATCCAGCGTATAGCCGACCGCGAGCTTGGCGGCGACCTTGGCGATCGGAAAGCCGGTGGCCTTCGATGCCAGCGCCGAGGAGCGCGACACCCGCGGGTTCATCTCGATGACGATCATCCGGCCGGTTGCCGGATCGACCGCGAACTGGACGTTCGAACCACCGGTTTCTACGCCGATCTCGCGCAGCACCGCCAGGGAGGCGTCGCGCATGATCTGGTATTCCTTGTCGGTCAGCGTCAGCGCCGGCGCGACGGTGATGCTGTCGCCGGTATGGACGCCCATCGGGTCGAAATTCTCGATCGAGCAGACGATGATGCAGTTGTCGTTTTTGTCGCGAACAACCTCCATCTCGTATTCTTTCCAGCCGAGGACGCTCTCCTCGATCAGGACTTCGGAGGTCGGCGAGGCATCGATGCCGCGTTCGACGATCTCGATGAATTCGCCCTTGTTGTAGGCGATGCCGCCGCCGGTCCCGCCCATGGTGAAGGAGGGGCGGATGATCGCGGGCAGGCCGATATCATCGAGGCAATCGAGCGCGGCGCCGAGCGTCTTGACATGGTGCGACCGCGGCGTTTCCAGCCCGATCCTGGTCATGGCTTCGCGGAAGCGCTCGCGGTCTTCGGCCTTGTCGATGGCATCGGCGGTGGCGCCGATCATCTCGACGTCGTATTTGGCAAGCGCGCCCATTTTCTCGAGAGAAAGCGCGCAGTTGAGCGCGGTCTGGCCGCCCATGGTCGGCAGCAGCGCGAATTTCATGCCGGCAGGGGTTTTCGGGCGCTCCCTGGCGATGATCTTCTCGACGATCTCGGGCGTGATCGGCTCGACATAGGTCGCATCCGCCAGATCCGGGTCGGTCATGATGGTCGCCGGGTTCGAGTTCACCAGTACGATGCGATAGCCCTCGGCTTTGAGCGCCTTGACCGCCTGGGTGCCGGAGTAATCGAACTCGCAGGCCTGTCCGATGATGATCGGTCCGGCACCGATGATCATGATCGTGTGGATGTCCTGGCGTTTGGGCATGGTATCGGGCCATTTTTTTGCGCGATCCGACCGGGCCCGGGCCAAGCCTGATGCAGGGCGGGTGGAGGATAGCGTGGATGTGACGTGCTGAAGGCTCGCTATAGACAAGCCGAACGGCTCAGACAAGGCCAAAGCCGACCATACTACGCGCCACATCCACAAGCCATTGTGATGCGGCGCACGGCGCGGTAACCTGAAGCTCCGGTATCAGCCGGGCTGCCGCCAGGTTTCTTTTGAAAGGGCCAGGTTTCTCTAGAAAGGAAATGCCGCCATGGAATGGGTTTTTCTCGGACTTGTCGTCCTTGTCGTGCTCTGGCTGCTGGTGAGCTACAACGGCCTCGTGTCGATGAACCAGCGGGCCAACCAGGCCTTCGCCGATATCGACGTTCAGCTCAAGCAGCGCCATGACCTGATCCCGAACCTGATCGAGACCGTGAAGGGCTATGCCAGCCACGAGAAGGAAACCCTCGATGCGGTGATCAAGGCGCGCAATACCGCGATGTCGGCGCATGGGCCGGAGGCTCAGGCGAGCGCCGAGCAGGGGCTCTCCGGCGCGCTCGGGCGGTTGATCGCGCTTTCGGAGGCCTATCCGGATCTCAAGGCGAATACCAATTTTCTCGATCTGCAAGCCCAGCTTGGCAATATCGAGGACAAGCTGGCCGCCGCGCGCCGCTTCTTCAACAGTGCGATCGGCGAGTTCAACGCCGCCACCCAGGCCATTCCCGGGGTGTTTTTCGCGCGGTCGATGGGCTTCGTGCAGCGCGCCTTCTTCGATATCGGCGAGACCGCCCGTGTCCAGCTCGACAAGGCGCCGGAGGTCAAGTTCTAGCGGTCAAGTTCTAGCGCTTGTTCGTCTTGTTCCGGGATTTGCTCGTCTTGCCGCGGCGTTTCGTCTTGCCGCGGCGTGCTGGCACCTAGCACAGGCCCGGATGCGCGTTTGCGCGACGGTGAAGTTTGTTTTTGGGGGGATGGCCCATGGGCGAGGCCTTCGGTCTCTATACCCATATGCGCAACAACCACTGGCGGTCAGCACTGCTGATCGCCGGGTTGTTTGTGCTCGTCGCGCTGGTGACCTTCGCGGTTGTGCTGATCGTCTACGCGCAGATGTATCAGGGGCCGATCAGCGGCATCATGTTCTATGCCTATCGGCAGACGCTTCGCTATCTGCCGATTTCCTTTGCGGTTACCGCCGCCTGGGTTGTGATCGGCTACTGGCTGAACACCTCGATTGTCGCCTGGGCAACCGGGGCCGAGGATGTGACGCGCGAGAGCAACCCGCGCCTCTACCGATTGACGGAGATCCTGTGCATCGCGCGCGGGATGCGCGTTCCGAAACTGCAAATTCTTGAATCCGCCGCGCTCAACGCTTTTGCGAGCGGGGTCAACGAGAGCCAGTACACCGTGACTGTGACGACCGGGCTGATGGAGGCGCTCGACGATCGCGAGCTTTCCGCCGTGCTGGCCCATGAATTGACGCATATCCGCAACGGCGACGTCCGGTTGATGATCGTCGCGGTGCTGATCGCGGGTGTCATCTCGTTCTTCGGCGAGATGGTCGTGCGCGGCAGCCGGTTCTATGGCGGCGGCTCGTCTTCCGGCAGCAGCAACAACGACAAGGGGTCCGGGCGGATCATCGCCATCCTGATCGGGATCGGGATCCTGCTGCTGGCGTGGTTTTTTGCGGTGATGATCCGGTTTTCGCTCTCGCGCAGCCGGGAATACCTCGCGGATGCCGGTGCGGTCGACATCACCAAGGACCCGGACGCGATGATTTCCGCCCTGCTCAAGATTTCCGGCCGCGCGGATATCGACGGGGTGCCCTCCGGCATCATGGATATGTGCATCGAGAACGACCCGGACGGGTTCGCCGATATTTTCGCCACGCATCCCTCGATCAACAAGCGCGTCCAGGCGCTGCAATCCTATGCCGGCGGGGCGGTCATACCGGCGCTGCCGCGTGTCGAGAACCGGCAGTCGCTGCCGGAAATCGTCGAAAAACGCGGGCCCTGGGCCCGAAAGGGCGATGCGTGAGCGAGCAACCGTTACCGATCCCGCTTTCGGGGCGGATCGTGCATTTTTTCCGGCAGTTCCTGTCGTTTTTCGGCGTCGGCGTCGTCTCGGCGATCATGCACTACGGCCTGCTCTACGCGCTGGTCGAGATTTTCTTCTACGATCCGGTTTCCGCGGCGTTGGCGGGCTATATCGCCGGCGGCTCGGTATCCTATGTCCTCAATCGCATTTTTACCTATCAGTCGCAGCGTGGCCATATCGCGGCCGGCTGGCGCTTTGGCGTTGTCGCCATCGTCGGCTTTGTGCTGACCTGGCTGTTGATGGGGCTGTTTCACGCCCGTCTCGGCTGGCACTATATGCTGGCACAGCTCGCCACCACCGGCATCGTGCTGGTGTGGAGCTTCCTCGCGCATAAGTACTGGAGCTTCAAGGACCAGAGCTGAGAGGCTGGCGCTTGCTCAGCAGGCGTCCGGTCTCTGGCAAGGTTTATGGCTCCGGCTCGCGAAACTTCACCGCGCCGAACGCCATCCGCGCCTGATTGTGGCCGATGTTCTTTTCAAGGCGTCGCGCGGTCAACCCGGCGTGGTCGAGCATCGCCAGCATTTCCGCCTCGTCGTAATGCGTCAGGCCGAGTTCGCCGCGCAGCTTCCGGTAATCGGACAGCGCGGTCCGGGCGAGCCCGAGGAGCGCGGGGAAGAAAAACCCGCCCTCGAAGGCAAAGCGGATCAGCGCCATCGCATCGGTGATCGCCGGGAGCCCGTTTGGCAGGATATCGCCGATCACGAGGCTGCCGCCCGGCTTGAGCTTGTCGGCGAGTTCGCCGATCAGCGTCGAAAACTCGGTTTTGCCGAGGTATTGCGCCACCGAATGGATGACCACGAGATCGACGCTGCCCGCCGTCAGCGCCCGAACCTCGTCCGGGGAAAGCACATGGATCGAGCGGATCTCGCCGAAGGAACGGTTCAGTTTCTCGCGCACGCTCGGCGCGGCATCGGCGAGCAGCAGCTTCTTGCACCGCGCCGCCACCAGCCCGGCGGAAAGCGCCTCGCCGCAGCCGTAGTCGAGCACGACGGCATCCGCCTCGGGCACCAGATCGGCAATGCCCTGCGCGATCAGGCGGTAATGCAGCAGCTTGTGGCGCGCATTGACGTAGATCGGATTGTCGGCGTTCCAGAATTCGATCCAGCTCTTCATGCGCCCGATATGCCTATGCGTCCGATATGCCTGCCTGCTCGACACGAACGTGCGGAGTTCTGCCGCCCTGATCCGACTTCTAGAGTATGATGCGTGCCGGAGGGAACCGGTTTTCTCGCAAAATCATGCGAAAAGAACGGGATAGGGCAAGAGGTCGCGGTTTTCCCGAGATCACCGTTTCGGTCTCAGGCGCTTCAGATGCGCGAGCAGATCGTCGATCTCGTTCGGGGAGAAGGCAAGCTCGGGCATCGCGCCGTGGCCGGTGACGATCCCTTCGGCCAGCGCTTCCTGCAACTGCTCGACCGGCCATTGCCCGGCGATGCGGCG
>CAZNAT010000016.1:0-4972 GCA_964571245.1 uncultured Methylobacterium sp. | reverse complement strand
GCGGAAGGTCGGCGCTTTGAGATTGGGGCTTGCGCCGCGGGTGCTGATCGAATGACAGGCCGCGCATTTCTCGCGCGCCAGCGCCTCGCCGCGCCGCGCACTGGCCGCGAAGCCCGGGGTTGACGCCAGAACGGTGACGCCGAGCGCCGCCATGGCGAAGGCTGCTAAAGCGAAAAAGCGGGGCATTCCTACCTCCCGGGGCGTTTTTCGGCGCCGAAAATCGATTCGGGGCCACAATACCAAGTCTACCATGTCCCATTCCTGACCCCGCGCCTGTTCAAACTGACGCAAGTTTGGTTTGGCGGATGCCGATTCCGGGGCTTATGCGGACTTGTTCTGGCGCATCAGGGTGATGAAACGGTCGAAGAGGTAATGGCTGTCCTGCGGGCCGGGCGAGGCCTCGGGATGCTGCTGCACCGAGAACGCCGGGCGATCGGTCAGACGGATGCCGCAGTTCGAGCCGTCAAACAGCGAGATATGGGTTTCCTCGGCGTTTTCCGGCAGGGTTTTCGGGTCGACGGCAAAACCGTGGTTCATCGACACGATCTCGACCTTGCCGGTGGCGTGTTCCTTGACCGGGTGGTTCGCGCCGTGATGGCCCTGCGCCATTTTCATCGTCTTGGCACCGATCGCGAGTGCGAGCATCTGATGCCCGAGGCAGATGCCGAAGGTCGGGATTTTCGCATCGAGGATCGCCCGGATCGTGGGCACCGCGTAAACGCCGGTCGCGGCGGGGTCGCCGGGGCCATTGGCGAGGAACACGCCATCGGGTTTCAGCGCCAGGATATCCGCCGCCGGGGCGGTCGGCGGCATCACCGTGACCTTGCAGCCCCGATCCGCGAGCAGGCGCAGGATGTTGCGCTTGACGCCATAATCGAGGGCAACGACGTGCAGGCTGGGAGCCTCCTGCTTGCCGTAGCCCTCGTTCCATTTCCAGATCGTCTCGTCCCAGTCATAGCGCTGGCTGCCGGTGACGCCGGGCACCAGATCGAGCCCGTCCATCGAGGGCAGGGATTTGGCGGCCGCCCTGAGCGCGGCGCGATCGAAAAAACCTTCGGGATCATGCGCGATGATGGCGTTCTGCATGCCGTGATCGCGGATCAGCGCAGTCAGCGCGCGGGTATCCACCCCGGCGATGCCGACGATGCCGCGCGTTTTGAGCCAGGCATCGAAGTGCCGCGTCGAGCGGTAATTCGAGGGGTCGGTGATATCGGTCGCCAGCACCGCCCCGGCGACGCCGTTGCGCGCCATGTTGACGGTTTCGATGTCTTCCTCGTTGACGCCGACATTGCCGATGTGCGGAAAGGTAAAGGTGATGATCTGGCCCGAATAGGAGGGGTCGGTCAGGATTTCCTGATAGCCGGTCATCGCGGTGTTGAAGCAGATCTCGCCTCGGCCTTCGCCGGTCGCGCCAATGCCGTGGCCCTCGACGATCGTGCCATCGGCCAGCACCAGCAGGGCGGTCGGACGGGTCTCGGTCCAGGGCGCGGGCGCGACTTTGCTATTTTCAGATTGCAGGTCCGGCATTGTCATGGCAGTTGCTCGTAATCTTGTGGCGCGAACCGGATCTCACGGTTCTGCGCGCGACGGCATTGGCCGTTCGATACGGAACGGCAGCCAGAACGTCAATTCCCGGTTTGCGGGCAATCCCGCCAAATCTGCGGGAAAGGAGAGAATGATGCGCGATCAGTTCATGACGGCCCTCAAGAATGCGATGAAGGCGGGGGACAAGGCGCGCGTTTCGGCGGTGCGGCTGATCCAGTCCGCGATCAAGGATAAGGATATCGAGGCGCGCGGCGCCGGCAAGGGCCAGGCGAGCGATGAGGAAATTCTCGGGCTGATGCAGAAGATGATCAAGCAGCGCCAGGAGTCGGCGTCGATCTATCGTGCGAACGCCCGGCCTGAGCTGGCCGAGGTCGAGGAGAGCGAAATCGCGGTCATTCAGTCGTTCATGCCCAAGCCGCTCGACGAGGCCGAGACCAAGGCCGCCATCGCCGCCGCCATCGCCGAAACCGGTGCCGTCGGCATGAAGGAAATGGGCAAGGTGATCGCGCATCTGCGCGAGCGCTACGCGGGCCAGATGGATTTTGGCCAGGCGAGCGGGCTTGTAAAAGCCGCGCTTTCAACCTGAAGGTGATTTTTCGGGATTACGTAGGTAATTCAAATCCATGCCTGGTGATTTGACGTTGTCGTGTCGGCCCCCAAATTTACGTAGGGGCTGTGGATAACGGGGATTACTTTGCGCTCGCTTGCAGGCGAGAGGAAGCCGGTCAGTCTCGATACCATGCGCTATCCGCCCTCCATCCTTGAAGATATCAAAGCCCGTCTGCCGGCCTCGACGGTGGTGGGGCGGCGCGTCAAGCTTCAGAAGGCGGGGCGCGAATGGAAGGGGCTTTCGCCGTTCAACGCCGAGCGCAGCCCGTCGTTTTTCGTCAACGACCAGAAGCAGGCCTGGTTCGATTTTTCGTCCGGGCGCAACGGCGATATCTTCACCTTCCTGATGGAGGCGGAGGGGCTCTCCTTTATGGAAGCGGTCGAGCGCCTCGCCGGCGAGGCCGGGGTGGCATTGCCTGAGGCGACACCCGAGACCGAGGTCCGCGAGAAGAAGCGTGTCGGCCTGCAGGATGCGATGGCGCTGGCGCTCGGTTATTTCCGGCAGGAGTTGAAAGGGCCGAAAGGTCGCGAAGCCCGCGAATATCTGGCCGGCCGCCAGCTTGTCGGCGAGGTCGCGGAACGCTTCGGCATCGGCTATGCGCCCAATGACCGGCATGGCCTGCGTGATTTTCTGGCCGGCAAGGGCGTGCCGGTCGAGGTGATGGTCGAGGCCGGGCTGCTGATCCAGCTCGAGGACAATCCCGTTGCCTACGACCGGTTCCGTGATCGCGTGATGTTTCCGATCGCCGACGCCAAGGGGCGCGTGATCGCCTTTGGTGGCCGGGCGCTCGCAAAAGACGCCCAGGCGAAGTATCTCAATTCGCCGGAAACACCGATTTTCCATAAAGGATCAACGCTTTACAACCTGAACCGGGCACGAAAGCCGGTGCATGACGCCGGAACGCTGTTTGTCGTCGAGGGCTATGTCGATGCGATCGCACTCGATCGGGCCGGGCTGGCCAATGTCGTCGCCCCGCTGGGTACCGCGCTCACCGAAGACCAGCTGGCGATGATCTGGCGGATCGCGCCGGAGCCGATCCTGTGTTTTGACGGCGACAAGGCCGGATTGCGCGCCGCCTATCGGGCGATTGATCTGGCGCTGCCGGGCATCGGCCCGGGCAAAACCTTGCGGTTTACCTTCCTGCCCGGCGGGCAGGACCCGGACGACATGCTGCGTTCCCAGGGCGCGGAGGCGCTGCGGGCCGCGCTCGAAAAGCCGCGCCCGCTGGTCGATGTCCTGTTTGAACGCGAGATCGAGCGTTCGCCGCTGGAAACGCCGGAGCAGCGCGCCGAATGCGAGAAGCGGCTTTACGGCGCCATCGCCCAGATCGCCGATGAAGACCTGAAGCGGCACTATCGGCAGGCGATGCGCGAGCGGTTGCAGGCGCGGTTCCAGTCGCCGCAACGGGGCGATCCGGGGCGCGGCCGTGAGCGGGGCTCGCCGGAGAACCGTGGCGGGCGGGGGACGTTTCGTAAAGGAGACTATCAGCCGCCGCTGGCCGCCAGCGAACGGCTCAAGCGCAGCGTGCTGATGCGGCCGGCCTCGGGGATGGCGCCGCGCGAGGCGGCACTGGTGCTGGCGGCGATCCATCACCCGGGCATTCTGGAGGCGGAAGCCGAAATTTTTGCGGAACTGATCTTTGACAGCGTTGCGGCGCGGCGGCTGCGCGCGGCATTGCTCGATTGCGCCGCCCAGACCGGCTTTGGCGGCAGGGATGCCCCCGAATCGGTCTCGTTCTTGGAGGAACTGGCGGCCCGGGGCCTCGGGGATGCCCTCCGGATGGCGGATGAAGCCGCCCGAATCGAAACCTGGGCGCATGCGGGGGGAGATTTTGATCGCGCATTGGCGGGGTGGCGCGAAGCGGCCCACTTGCATGCGCGGCAATCGTTCCTAAATACCGAGATCGACTCGGTTTCTCTTGATTTTACCGTCAACGGAGGCGAGGAGAGGTTTGAACGTCTCAAGGCGCTGCTCCAGCGCCGGGAGGCGCTGCTTGAAACGGACTAGGTTTGGCCTTAACGGGAAGAGGCTCCGAAGCGGGATGAGGTTCTTGCGCGCGAAAATGATCGCGGCGAACTGCTCTTCCGTTTTTCGGGACACGACAGCCGTTTTTTTACGAAAACGGGGAAATCAGATGCTTCATGCGTGGCATGGGCGTCTTTGGATAATGGATCGTTAAGCCGCGGCGCGCTATCGACTAGGGCAGCATGCGAAGACGGCTAACTCACGCGCAACGCGCTTTGAAGCGCTGCGCTTTCAGGACCTGATGAATGGCAACGAAACCGATCAAGAAAGATGACGCGGCAATCCAGGGTGTCGAGACACCCGACAGCCCGCTGATCGACGTTTCGGATGCCGCTGTAAAGCGGCTGATCAAGCTCGCGAAGAAGCGGGGTTACGTCACCATCGACGAAATCAACGCCGTGCTGCCGCAGGAAGAAGTGAATTCCGAGCAGATCGAGGACGTCCTCGCGATGTTCAGCGAGATGGGCGTCAACGTTGTCGAGAACGAGGAAGTCGAGGAGGGCGAGACGCCGGCCGCCGCCGATACCTCCGACGATAGCGACGAGGAAGAGGGTGAGGTCGCGCCGGCCCGCTCGACCGCCGTTGTCAAATCCGAACGCACCTCCGAGCCGCTCGACCGCACCGATGACCCCGTGCGGATGTATTTGCGCGAGATGGGCTCGGTCGAGCTTCTCAGCCGCGAGGGCGAAATCGCCATCGCCAAGCGCATCGAGGCGGGCCGCGAGGCGATGATCGCCGGGCTCTGCGAGAGCCCGCTGACCTTCCAGGCCATCATCATCTGGCGCGACGAGC
>CAZNAT010000015.1:29464-59531 GCA_964571245.1 uncultured Methylobacterium sp. | reverse complement strand
GTTTCGTATTTGCTCCACATACCGATGATTATAGCATCATTGTGCCCCGTCACTTCTCTGAAAGGCGGGACTATGTGACAGTGGGAATCGTCGATGGGAAATCAACGGTGATTGCTGATTCAGCATCTGCTATTTTTGATGCAGATCTTATTAGTTTTTCGGTTCTTAGCTCTCGGATGCAATTGGTTTGGGTTGATGCGGTCGCCGGTAGGATCAAATCTGATTATCGCTATTCAGGTACCTTGGTTTGGAATACATTTCCAGTTCCCGCCCTGACAGAAAAGAATAAGGCGGACCTTACGGCCTGCGCTGAGGCCATCCTTCTGGCGCGCGAGCACTATTTCCCGGCCACCATCGCCGACATGTATGACCCCGAGCGCATGGATGCCGAGTTCCCTCTCGTTCGCGCCGCCCATGAGCGCAACGACGAGGTGCTGGAACGCATCTACATCGGTCGCCGCTTCCGGAACGACACCGAGCGGCTGGAAAGGCTGTTCGACCTCTACACCAAGATGACGGCTGCGAACGCCAAGCCGCCCGGCGGAAGGAAGGCTTCATGAAGAAACCTGAGAGCTACCGGCCCGGCGGGGATGCGCAAGCGATCAAGCGGGTCGCCGAAGAGTTCTATGGCAGCTTTCGCGGGATGTTCGACACCCACGGCTGGAGTGCGTCCGGCGACAAGCTGATGGTCTCGGCTCCAGCCCGGATTGTCGCCGAATATGGCAGTATCCGCGCCTTCGAAGACGCGCATGATCTTGGTGCGATGATGTCACCGCTCGACGCCATCAATGCCAACCCGCCCAATGTCTGGCTGACCAGCTACTATGGTTTCGGCACGGAAGAATGGGGCGGCCTCGGCTTCACCAAGGAAACCTACCGGCGCACGTTCATCGAAGGCAGCCAGAGCGGCGTTCTGGTCGTAATCTACGGGACTGTGAAGGCTGCACCGGATGAGCGCCGCAAGGTGATTGGGATCATTCAATGCTCGCACCGCCTTGGCCATGCGCAAAGCTTCCTTTCGCCACGGGAATGGGCAGCCAAGCAGAATGATAGCGATGTCGCCCGCAAGTGGAACTACGCTGTGAAGGCTGTTCGGGCTTGGCGGGTGACGCCCGAGTCGCGCATGGCTGTGGAAGAGTTCGCCCCAATCGCTACACAAAATGGCGCATGGCAGCACATCGGCTATCAGGGTGTGCCTCTGACCCGCGCTGACGCGCGCAACATCCTGAAGCTCGATCTACAGGAAGCCAGCATCTACGGCGAAACGCCGATCATTGGTGCTGTCAGCGCCCCGGCTGCCGAAGTGCTCACCCCAAGCAGGGCTGGCCCTGTCTCGCAATCGCCATTCATGGTGAAAGAGGCTGAAGGGCCAAAGCACCTCTATATCCTGCAACTTTTGGGACACACCGACCACTTCCTTGGACGGAAGGCGAAAGACCGCATCGTCGTCAAGGCTGGCTTCTCAGCAAGTCCGCCAACCCGTTGCGCAGATTTCAACCGCGCACTTCCGCAGTGTGCATTCCGCTGGGAAATCCTGCACTCTGGCCCGGCGTCCGGGATCGCGGCATATCCCTCTTCGAACTATGCCAAAGTGGGCGAACGCAAGATGCAAGACATTCTCCAGCGACCGCCGTCGGAAAGCCTAGGCGGTGAGTTTTTTCTGGCGACTCCCGAGGCGATTGATGAGGCTTGGCGGATCGGCAACAAAGCGGCCAAGGCATTCGGCAAATGACAAAGCCAGTCCCGTCCGTCTCCGTCTCCTACGCCCGCACGGGCGCTTCGACCAAGGCTGATGAACTCGGCATGCGGGTGATGCAGGCTCGCGCCTATGAGCGGCGGGGCGAGCAATATCTGCTGATCAAGTCCCCGCCCGCGTCCGGCAAGAGCCGGGCGCTGATGTTCATTGCGCTCGACAAACTGAACAATCAGGGGGTGAAGCAGGCGCTGATCATCGTGCCTGAGAAATCCATCGGCGGCAGCTTCGCCAACGAGCCGCTGAGCCAGTATGGCTTCCACTTCGATTGGGAGGTGAAGCCGCAGTGGAACCTCTGCAACGCGCCCGGCGGTGATGAACCGCGCGCGGCGAAAACCAATGTGGCGGCGGTGAAGCGCTTTCTGGAAAGCGGCGATCAGGTGCTGGTGTGCACGCACGCCACCTTCCGCTTCGCCTTCGATGAGTTGGGCGCGTCCGCCTTTGATGACCGGCTGATCGCGGTGGATGAGTTCCACCACGTCAGCGCCAATCCTGACAATCGCCTGGGCGATCAGGTCCGCCAGCTGGTGGCAGGCGGCAGCGCGCATCTGGTGGCGATGACAGGCTCCTACTTCCGGGGCGATGCCGTGGCGGTGCTGGCACCCGAAGACGAGCAGAAGTTCGAGACGGTGACCTACACCTACTATGAGCAGCTGAACGGCTACGAGTTCCTGAAGGCGCTCGACATCGGCTATTTCTTCTATTCCGGCTCCTATCTCGACGACATCCTGAAGGTGCTCGATCCGGCGCTGAAGACCATTGTGCATATCCCGAACGTCAACTCGCGCGAGAGCACCAAGGACAAGATCGAAGAGGCGAACAAGATCATGTCTGCCCTCGGCGACTGGCAAGGCATGGACGCTGCCACCGGCTTCCAGCGCATCAAAGCCGCCGATGGCCGCGTGCTGAGAGTGGCCGATCTCGTCGATGACGACCCGGCCAAGCGGGACCGCGTTATCGCAGCGCTGAAAGACCCGGCGCACAAGAACAACCGCGATCATGTTGACATCATCCTTGCGCTTGGTATGGCGAAAGAGGGCTTCGACTGGATCTGGTGCGAACACGCGTTGACCGTCGGCTATCGCTCCAGCCTCACGGAAATCATCCAGATCATTGGGCGGGCCACCCGCGACGCGCCGGGCAAAACCCGTTCGCGCTTCTCAAATCTGATCGCCGAGCCGGACGCCTCGGATGATGCGGTGGCCGACGCCGTCAACGATACGCTGAAAGCAATCGCCGCCAGCCTATTGATGGAGCAGGTGCTCGCCCCACGCTTCAACTTCGTGCCGAAGAACAAGGACAGCGGGCCTGTTACCGGCTTCGACTACGGCGACGCCGGCTATCAGCCGGATAAGACCAATGTGGGCTTCAACGAGACCACGGGGCAGTTCCAGATAGAGATTGCGGGCTTAGCCGCACCCAAGACCGATGAAGCGCGCAAGATTGTCGAGGAAGACCTCAACGAGATTGTCGCCACCTTCGTGCAGGACAGGCGCACGTTGGAGCAAGGGCTGTTCAACCACGACCTGCCGCCACACGAGTTCACCGTGTCGAAAATGGGCAAGATTGTGCGCGACCTCTACCCGCACCTTTCGGATGATGATCAGGAGTCCGTGCGGCAGCATGCGATTGCCGCCGTAAACATCGTCCAGGGCGCGAAACAGCTGATCGATGACGGCAAGGTCACAGGCACCGACGGCAAGGGTAACACGGCGCTGTTGGACGGTGTGCGCAAATTCGTCACGGACGTGCGCGAACTCGATATCGATCTGATCGACAAGATCAATCCGTTCGGCGCGGCTTATGCCATCCTCTCCAAGGCGATGAACGAAGAACGGCTGCAACAGGTTGCAGCGGTGATCGCCCGGCGCAATGTCAACATGACGATGGACGAGGCCCGCGAGCTGGCAAGGGCCGCGCTCGACTTCAAGAATGATCGTGGGCGTCTGCCATCGATCACTTCGCCCGATCCTTGGGAAAAGCGGATGGCGGAGGGCGTGGCGTTCCTCGCAAAGAAGAAGGCCGAGGCCGCCAATGGCTGACTTCACCGAAGACGACGATGCGCTTCTTGCCGCGCTCGGCGTGGAAGCCACTGCCGGGAAAGCACCATCACGAACGCCGCGCGAAGAACGCATCATCGCGGGCTTTGAAGACATTCAACGCTTTTTCGAAAAGCATGGCCGCGAGCCCCAACACGGCGAGAGCTGTGACATCTTCGAGCGTCTCTACGCGGTGCGCTTGGACCGTTTGCGGGACCAGATCGACTGTCTGGCGCTTCTCTCGCCACTCGACCAGCAAGGACTTTTGCAAGGCGAGCGGGACACCGCACCTCCGGCTGCGCACCTTGATGATGACGCCCTATTAGCGGAACTCGGCATTGGTGACCCCTCTGATGACATTACGGTCTTGAAGCATGTGCGCCCGCGCGCTGAGGTGCGTGCGGCGGAAGAGATGGCCGACCGTGAGCGCTGCCCGGATTTCGACCGGTTCAAGCCCCTCTTCGACGCGGTGCAACGCGACCTAGACAGGGGCGCGCGCAGCACCCGACCTGTGACGAAGGATTCCGGGTTTCTGAAAGCTGACATCACAAAAGGCCAGTTCTTCATCCTGTCTGGGCAGATCGTCTATGTCGCTGACGTTGGCGATGCGATCAAAGCCCCGAACAATGAGTTCGATGCGCGGCTGCGTGTGGTCTATTCGAACGGCACGCAGAGCAATCTGCTTCGGCGTTCGCTTCAGCGCGCGTTGTACAAGGACGAGGCCGGGCGGCGCATCACCGAGCCATCAGCGGGGCCGCTTTTCGGGTCGGCAGCTGATGACGAGGATACCGAGAGCGGCACGATCTATGTACTGCGCAGCAAGGCCGACCACCCGGTCATCAGCGCGAACAGGGAACTGATCCACAAGATCGGTGTCACTGGGGGTGATCTTGCCGCAAGGATCGCAGCGGCGAAAACCGATGCGACCTACCTGCTCGCTGAGGTCGAGATCGTCGCCACCTATGAGCTGTTCAACATCAACCGGACGAAGCTGGAGAACCTGCTTCACGCGTTCTTCGCACCCGCGCGGTTGGACCTTCAGATTGCCGACCGCTTTGGAAATCTGGTGCGCCCGCGTGAATGGTTCATCGTACCTGTCTTCGTGATCGACGAGGCAGTGTCGCGCATCCGCGACGGAAGCATTGCGGAATATGTCTATGATCCAAGTCGAGCAGGTATGATGCCACGTACCCAGCAATCCTGAGGCGGTTGCCAGCAAGGCAATGCGCCCCTAGTCAACGAAAATGTTGGTCTTTTTGTTGGTCTTTTGAAAATCAAATTGAATTTATGTATTCAATTTCAATAGCATGTACTATTTATGCGGTTCCGGCCAGGCCACATCACCTTCCGTTGACGTCCAAGCGCATCCGTAAGTGACTGAAAAATCAAGATAAATCAAAGTTTTTTGTCTAAACGCGTCCTCTCGCGTCCGTTTCCGTGCGCTTGAAGCCAACAAAAATGTTCGCCATAGTGTTGGCCTCCGGCGAAAAGCCAACACCTGAAGGCCAACAAGGGGGGCCAAATATGACGCTCGCAGATATGTAGATCAAAAAGGCCAGCATACATCATCACCGCCTGGCGGATGATCTCGGGAGACGTCTTGAAATACCGGGAGATGCGGGGCGCGCTCAAGTTGGCAAGCCTACGGGTTCCCGCACCGACGGCTAGCCAATCTTTATCTGACAGAGCCTTAGTCGGCGAGGTCGCGCCCGGCGATATAGCCGAAGGTCATGGCCGGGCCGAGGGTAATACCGCCGCCGGGATAATTGCCCCCCATCACGCTCGCCATATCGTTGCCGGCGGCGTAGAGGCCGGGGATCGGTACGTTGTCCTGACCAAGGACCCGCGCCCTGGCGTCGGTCATCAGCCCGGCAAACGAGCCGAGATCGCCCGGAACGACCTTGACCGCGTAATAGGGACCGCTTGTGATCGGGGCGACGCATGGGTTCGGGGTGTGGTTCGGATCGCCAAGATAGCGGTTGTATGCGGTGCTGCCGCGCCCGAATTGCGGATCATCCCCGCGCTCGGCGGCGCGGTTGTAGCGTGCCAGCGTATCCGCGAGCCCTTCGGCATCGATCCCCGTCGCTGCCGCAAGCGCAACCGGCGATTTGCCCCGTTTGAGATAGCCTGAACGCAGCGACGGGCCGATTGGAACCGGGAACGGTTTGACATGGCCCAGCCCGTACTGCCGAATCGTGCGATGATCGGTGATCAGCCAGGCCGCCTTCTCGTCATCGCTCTCGCAGGCGCGCAGCATCGCCTGGATAAAATCATGATAGGAATTTGCTTCGTTGACAAATCGTCTGCCATGGCGCGTCACCGCGATGACGCCAGGCTTGGCGCGGTCGATGAAATGCGGAAAGCGGCCGAAGCTGCCATCGCGACGTGGCACCAGCGAGACCGGCACCCAGGCCGCCGGATTTGGCAAGCCGGTGATGCAGCGTGCGCCCGCGCTTTCCGCGAGGCGGATCCCGTCCCCGGTATTGCCTTCGGCCGCAGGCGAGAAATGACCGGCAACCGGATGGGGATAAAGCCCTTCGCGCCGCTCCGGGTCATGCGGAAAGCCTCCAGCCGCCAGAACCACGCCGCGTTGCGCTATAAGCCGCTGCCGCCCCAGCGGGGTTTCGATCTCCACGCCGGCAACGCGCCCATCCTCGAACACCAGCGCCCTTGCCGGCGCTGAGGTTCGGATCTCGATACCAAGATCGAAGGCGGATTTTGCCAGCCGGCCGACCAGCGCATTGCCATTCGTCAGGCGCATCGCCCGGCCATAGCGCAGCCGGTCGCGGGCATAGGCGGCAAGTTTTCCGGCGACGAACAGCGCCGAGCGCAAGGAGCGCGTGACGTTGAAGAAATGCGTGAGCTCCTTGCCGGAGCCGATCATCATGCCGACAAAGGTGATTTCCCGCAGCGGCCAGGCGACCGATCTCGTCCCCCAGGATGCGTCCATCAAAGGGCGCGGCAACGATCGAACGTCCACCGGCCCGCCCGCCCGGCGCTTCGGGGTGATAATCGGAAAAGGCCGGGCCGAGATCAAACCGTAACGCGGTCCGCTCAGTGAGAAAACGAACCATGTCCGGCCCGTTATCGAGAAAGGCATCGACGCGCGCCGCATCGAAATGATTACCTGCCTCGTGTTCGAGATAGCGGCGGGCCGCGAGGCGCGTATCGTCGAC
Source organism: uncultured Methylobacterium sp. (assembly GCA_964571245.1). Lineage (GTDB taxonomy): Bacteria > Pseudomonadota > Alphaproteobacteria > Rhizobiales > Beijerinckiaceae > Rhabdaerophilum. The sequence goes on along the minus strand of CAZNAT010000015.1, from coordinate 52,563 downwards.
GCCGGCCGCGCATGCCATCGGGCTCATGGGGATCCAGAGCCAGCCGCCGGACCGGGCGGTGGTCCCGCCAAAGCAGGCCTCCTTCTCCACGACAAGCACCGAAAGCCCGCCGAGGCGGGCCGTCAGTGCTGCCGCAAGCCCGCCCGCGCCGGAACCGACAACGACAACGTCGTAGGTTTCAGCCTGTTTCTGCGGGGCTTCCCGATGCTCCGACTGCACGCTATTTCTTGCCCTGCGCAACCGCATTGGCGACGATTGAATCGAAAACGAGTTCGTTGATCCGGAACCAGCCGACGATATCGCGCCGGAATACGCTCCAGCTGTCATAGATGGTCTTGAAGCGGGGGTTTTCCGCTGCAAGCTCGTCGTAGAGGGCGAAGGATTGCTCGTAGGCTTTATCCAACACATCCTTGGGGAAAAGGCGCAGCTGGGCACCCTGACCGAGCATCTCCTTGAGGGCCTTCATGTTGCGGGCATCGTAGCGTTCCAGCATCGTGTTGTTGGCCTTGGTTGCAGCCAGCCGCACGATCTCGCGATACGCCTTGGGCAGGCTTTCGAAAGCTTGCTGGTTGATGAAGAGATGCGTCAGCGCGCCGCCTTCGAACCAACCCGGTCCGTAATAATAGGGCGCGACCTTGTGGAAGCCGAGGCGAATGTCATCGTAGGGACCGATCCATTCCACAGCATCGACTGTGCCACGCTCAAGCGCCGGGTAGATATCTCCCGGCGCCAATTGTTGCGGGATGACGCCGAGACGCTGCATCACCCGCCCTCCGAGGCCGGCAATGCGCATCTTGAGCCCCTGCATATCGGCGAGCCCGTTGATCTCCTTGCGGAAAAAACCACCCATCTGCGCGCCTGTATTGCCGGCAGCAAGCGCCATCACATTGTAGGGCTTGAGAAAATCGGCGAAGAGTTCGGCGCCGCCGCCCTCCGACCACCAGGCGTTCTGCTGGCGCGCGTTGAGGCCGAAGGGTACCGTTGTACCGAAGGCGAAGGTCGGATCCTTGCCGACATAATAGAGCATGCCCGAATGCGCGCATTCGACAGTGGCATTCTGCACCGCTTCCAGCGCGGCGAAAGGCGGCACGATTTCGCCGGGGGCGAAAAGCTGGATCTGGAAATTGCCGTCGGTCGCTTCGGTAACCGCCTTCGTAAAGGCCTCACCCGAACCGTAGATCGTATCGAGCGTTTTTGGAAAGCTCGATGTGCAGCGCCATTTGATCTGGGGGTTCGATTGCGCGATCGCCGGCGCGGCAATGCTGCCCGCCATCACCGCCCCGCCAGCACCCGCCTTGAGCAGATCGCGCCGTCTCATGCTCTTCTCCATGATATTCCTCCCTGGTTTGATGTTTTTATGGTGATCCTCAGCCGCCCATCCGCGCAGGAAGCGCGGAAAAACCGCGGAACCGTGCCCGCCGCGCCCGAACTGGCGGCCCGGCCGCGGCATAGGTCGGAAAACGGGCCAGAAGCCGTCCGATGGCAATACGGCCTTCGAGCCGGGCCAGCGCCAGTCCCGCACAGGCGTGTCCGCCAGTGGCAAAGGCAAGATGCCGGTTGGGCGTCCTGGCGATATCAAACCGGTCGGGATCGGCGAATTCAGCCGGATCACGGTTCGCCGCGCCGATGCACAGGGTAATCTGAGTGCCCGCCGGCAGGGCAATGCCGTCGAGCTCGGTATCGACGCTCACCCGCCGGTTGCCGAGCTGGTTCGAACTTTCAAAGCGCAGGATTTCTTCGACCGCCGTCCGGATCAGTGTCGGGTCCGCAATCAGTTTCTGCCGCTCCCCAGGAAAGCGCAGCAGCAATTCGAGGCCATTGCCGATGAGATTGGTCGTGGTCTCATGCCCGGCATTGAGGATGAAAATGCAGTTATGCAGCAACTCCATCTCGCCAAGCTTTTCGCCATTCTCCTCCCCGAGGATCAGCCGGGTCAGCACATCCTTGTCCGGATCGCCCGGCCGGGCACGCCGCGCGGCGACGAGATCCCGCAGATAGGCAAGAAAGTCGGTGACGGCCGCGTTGCCACGCGCCATGGCTTCAGCCGACAGCGTGGGTTCGAGCGCGCCGAGAATGGCGAGCGACCAATCGCGCAAGGGACCACGATCGGCATGCGGGACATCCAGCAGATTGCCGATGATTTCGACCGGAATCGCGGCGGCAAACTCCTCGATGAGATCAACCGTTCCCGCCTCGGCCGCGGCATCCAGGAGCAAATCGACCAGAGCGACAAGCCCCGGCTCCATCGCCGCGATCACGCGTGGATTGAGCGCGCCGGCGATCAGCCTGCGGACACGCGTATGCAGGGGCGGATCGTTGAAAACGAGGCTGGTGGTGTGATGCTCGTAAAGCGGCGTCTGGCCGAATTTGGGGAGAAACTCGATTTTCTTGTCGGAGCTGAACCGCGACGTATCCTTGTAAATCGCCTCCAGATGGCGATGGCACGTCAGAAACAGCGAACCATCCGGCATGCGATGGATCGGCGCCGCGTTGCGAAGGGCGTGGTAATAGGGATAGGGATCAGCATAGAACGCATCAGGCAGGGCACGCAGATCGAAGGCGCCAGCAAGACCGGCGCAACGCCCGCCTTCACCCTTCGCGTCCCGACCATGCCCCTCAATAACGGGCGGAGTTTGCGCGCTGCTCATTTTCTGCGACGCTCCTTTTCCACCTTCAGACCACCTCCGCAACTGGGCGTGCCAGCGAACCCTGGGGCATTTTCAAACGAACCGGACACCGGTTTGCGTGAAGAAAAAGCAATAAAACAAAAGCATAGAGCGCCGATCCAATGCAACCTACTCAGGGAATGTTCTAGACCAATTTTTGGGGCTGAGTCGATCACCCTTCTCATTCCCGAGGCGTCTCTCATTCCCAGGTCGTCACCCCCGCTGCGCAGCGGGCCCCGCGCTTCATCGCCTGGTAGGCGATATCCGTGCACCGGATCCGATTGGTCCATTCAACCCGCTGCCTTCGCAAGAGATAGGGGCAAGAGATAGGGGTAGGTCTTCTGCCCTTTGCCGGCAGACTGGTGGCAGGCTTCTGGCAGATCGGCATCAGCCGCATCAAGCGACAGTGCGCGCCGATTGACAGTGTCGGATGGCCGGGGGCGCTACCTCGACAACCACGCTTCGCGCCATTCCTTCGGAATTCATCGAAAGGCTCTGGCGCTCGCTCAACTACGAATGCGTCTATCTGCACGTCTGGGAAACCGGCTCGCAGGCCAAGGCAGGCACTGCCCAGTGGATGACGTTCTATAACCGCCAGCGGTCCCACACCGCGCACCGCGACCAGAACAGCAGAGCCGCCTACGGAACACCGTTCAACCCAACCAGCCGCACAGGAAAGTAGCTTAAGCCGTCACGAAATCTGTCCAGCCAATGGGGAGTAGCTCAGCAATCTGTTCATCAGCCCACGCGCAAGCAGGGTAGAATAGCCTTCACCATCGATATTGGCACCACAGACGATCAGCCCCACCCGCTTGCCCCGCAGGCGCGCGCGCAGCGGCCCCAGCGCTCCGGCCATCGCCGCCCCGGCCGCTGGTTCGACAGCCAGCTTCGCCTCTTCCATCAAACAGACCATTCCGCCGCAGATCGCATCATCGCTTACCGTCACCATATCGTCGACCAGCGCCTGGATCACCCCGAAACTGTAAGGCAGCGCCATCGGCGGCGCCAGGCTGTCGGCCAGCGTCGCCACCGCGTCCAGCGTCACCGGGCGTCCCGCCGCCAGCGACCGGCCAACCGAGGCGGCGCCCTCGGGCTCGACCCCATAGACCGCGCAGGCGGGATTCATCGCCTTGACCGCCGCCGCCACACCGCTGATCAGTCCGCCGCCGCCAACCGCGACCACGACAGCCTCAAGCCCCGTCACATCCTCCATCAACTCCAGCCCGACTCCCGCGGCACCAAGCGTGGTATCGGGCCCCTCGAACGGGTGGATGAAGGTCCGCCCTTCGTCACGGGCCAGTCGCTCGGCTTCGGCGAACACCGCTGGACCGCCCTCGCGGCGGATCACCTCGGCGCCCTCGGCCAACGCACGAGCCACGCGAAACGGATTGGCCGTCGATTGCATCACGACCTTGGCCGAGAGGCCAAGCTGGCGCGCCGCCCAGGCCGCCGCGATCGCGTGGTTGCCGGCGCTGGCGGCGGTAATACCGAAGGCACGCCGGTCCGGCGCAATCGCATGCGCCACCGACAACGCACCCCGCGCCTTGAACGTGCCGGTATGTTGCAGGCATTCCAGTTTCAGGAACACATCGGCACCCAGGGCCTGCGCGACGGAATCCGAGACCAGCTGCACCGAGGGAGTCCTCAGGACCGAACCGGCAAGCGCGCGGTGCCGGAGACGGATCGCGGCAAGATCCGGGGGCGAAACAGCGTTCATGGCGGCGGGTTCCTTCGTTGTTTATCTGTTGAGTCGCGCCACACGGCGATCGGCAAGCACGGTACGGAGGGAATCCTTATCGAAGGAACTTCGAGAATGCTATTCTGGTAAGTCGATTTTTTAGGCACCTGCCCTCCTGCGGCTTCCCTTGCCTGCTTGTCGCCTCCATTTCGGGCAGTGGATCGGGGTCTTTGGGCGCGCCTTTAACGCGCCGGCCGCGCGGATTCTCGGGTCATCCGATAGACGGCAGATAAACATCCAGCGTCGTGCCCTGACCTGGCGCGGACCGGATTCCTATTCTGGCGCCAATGAGTTCGGCCTGCTCGCGAATGCCGACAAGGCCAAATCGTCCCTCCTTGCCGATAGCGGGGTCGAACCCGATTCCGTCATCCGAGACAGCCACTTCCAGCGCGGGGGGATGCGTCGTGCGGTCGATGCGGGCGCGAATGGAAACCTCGCGCGCCTGTGCGTGGTGCTCCGCGTTCCGCAGGGCCTCCTCGACAATGCGGTAGACCGCCTCGGTCCTTTCATCCGCCAGAAGCGCGGCAGGCTCGTCAATCTCGACCGCGACATGCATGCCCTGCCGCTGGTTGGCTTTGGCGGCCAGCCGGCGCAACGCCGTTCCAAGCCCATCCTCCCGCACCGGGGAGTAGCGCAGGTTGACCACCGCATCGCGGGACTGCGCCAATCCTTCATGCGCCGCCGCTTCGGCCCGCGCGAGTTCCGCATCGACGGATTCCGGTGCCGTGGCCGCGATCTTTCGCACAAGGCGGATCTGCGTCAGCAACGCCAGCATGGAATGCGCCAGTGTATCATGCAGATCACGCGAGATGCGCAGCCGTTCGCGTGTCACCGCGACGCGGCGCGCCTCGTGTCCCATACGCTCGATATCGCGTGTGCGGGCGCTAACTCGCTCATCCAGTTCCGTGTTCAGCTCGGCAAGGCCACGGTTCGCTTCCTGAAGCGTCCCGACAAGCGCGCGCATCGAATGGCCGATACGGGCCGCCTCGTCCCGACCCGCTTCCACCTCGAAGGTTTCGGCCCTGCCGAGGCGCAGCCGGTCTGCGGCCACGGCAAGCGCCTTGAGTCGACGCGTGAGACGCCGCGCGGCGTAGGCCGCACCGAGCGCACTGGCGATGCCGCCCATCAGGATCAATCCGAAAATCGAGAGCGATGCGGCATAGGCCGGTAAAAAGGCGGTGGCGATCGGTTCACGCACAATCACGGTCCAGCCAAGACCGCGGAACTCGCCGAATCCCTGGCTGCGCGCAACGCCGACAAGGTATTCCCCGTCGACAATATGGTGCCCGCTGCCATCAAATCGGGAGAGATCGAAGCGCACGCCCGCGGGGAGATTGTCGGACCCCAGCAAGGCCGTGCCATCCACGCCGAGCAACAGGATTTCGACGGCAGGTCGTCCGGTCAGCATTGTCGCGGCATTCCGGCGCAGGATCTCGATCCAGGACCACCCGAGCGCGACGCCGAGGATGCCTTTCACCTCCCCCCTCCCATCCAGAACCGGCGCGGAAAGATCAACGAAGCGGCGGGGTTCCCCCTCGATCAGGCGCGGCAGATGCGCATCGAGCAGCGCACCCGAATGGACATCGCCAACGGTCGGCCCCACGAAGCCCTGGGTAAACCACGGCCTCGCGCCGACATACTGGCCGATCAGGACATTGTCCGTCGCCGCCACGATACGCCCGCCAAGATCCGCCACGCCGGCCCATTCGATTTCCGGCAGCGCCGTGCGCAATTCGTCGAGCAGCCCCGGCCGCACCGTGGTCGCGCCGGCATCGCCAGACAGCGCGATCAATCGCCCGGCCACGGAGACCCACTGCCGCCGCCCCGCCAGATTGGCATCGATCGTCGCAATCAGCCGCTGCGCATGGCCCGCGTATAACTGGCCGATCTCCCGCTCGATGGCGGCGCTGGCCGCCCGCATCGTCAGAAGCCCGGTCGCGGCCGCAATCAGCACCATGAGCGCACAGACGGTCCAGCCGATCGCCGCCGCGAGCGAATAGCGCGGATCAAGCGCGCGAAGCCGCGGCTTTGCAAACAAGAGCGCCTCCATCCCACGTGGCCGGTTGCCAATCGCCCCGTCTGCCCTCAGAGTCCCCGCCCAGCAGGCAGACTTTTATTGTCCAGGGCACAGAGATGCCTGTCGAGCCCAAAAGAACGGGCAGCCATGAGGAAATGTTCCGGAAAACAGACCAGGGCAGGAATAGCATCAGCGTGACCAAGGAAGACCCGATCCGCATTCTCATCGCCGAAGACCAGCAGTTGATCCGTCGCGCCTTTGCGACGATTCTTGGCCTCGAATCGGATATTTCGGTGGTGGCGCAGGCAGCGGATGGGGCTGAGGCGATCGAGCTTGCCCGCCGCCATCGGCCCGACATCGTGCTCATGGACCTGCAAATGCCGCGCGTCAGCGGCGTGAAGGCGACACGGCGCATTGTCTCGGAATTGCCGGGAACGCAGGTTGTCGTGCTCACGACCTTTGATACCGATGACCTGGTTTTCGAAGCGCTCGGGGCGGGTGCGCAGGCCTATCTGCTCAAGGATGCGACCGAAACCGAGATTCTCGATACCATACGCGGCGTCAAACGCGGGGAATCGCGGCTCTCCCCCAATATTTCGCGCAAGGTCCTGGAGGAATTCCGGCGTGCTCGCCCCTTTGATGCCGAGCCAACCCCGGAATGGACTCCCTTGGACCCGCTGACGGAGCGCGAGGAGGAAATTCTCACCCTCGTTGCCCAGGGCAAGTCCAACCGCGACATCGCCGACACCCTCTTCCTCGCCGAAGGCACGGTGAAAAACTATGTCTCGCGCATGATGGAGAAGCTTGGCGCGGCCTCCCGCACCGAACTGGCTGTCCGCGCGCTGAAGCGGAAACGGCCCTGAGGTCGCAAATTCGGCCGAATATGACTTTCGTCATGCGCAAAATGTGACCGCTGGCTGCATTGTCTGCGCCAGCACTCTGCCAAAGGAGTGACCGGGAAGAATGCGACCTTAAGAGTCGTGAACCGGGAAACGGGAGGGTTGGCAGGCATGCGGCGTTCGATCGCTACCGTTTCGCTGAGCGGAACCCTGCCCGAAAAGCTCGAGGCAATTGCGGTTGCCCGCTTCGATGGCGTCGAGATTTTCGAGAACGACCTTGTCTTCTGCACGCTGTCCCCGCGTGAGATCCGTGCGATCAGCGACGATCTCGGCCTGACGATCGACCTCTTCCAGCCGTTTCGCGACCTCGAAGGCGTCGACGACGCACAGTTCCGCAAGAACCTCGACCGCGCCCAACGTAAATTCGATGTGATGGGCGAGCTCAATGCGCCGATGATGCTAGTCTGCTCGAACGTCCTGCCGAACGCCATCGATGATGACGCCCGTTCGGCCGACCAATTGCGGCGCATGGCCGAACTTGCCCAGCAGCGCGGCATCAAGCTCGCCTTCGAGGCGCTGGCCTGGGGCACGCACGTCAATACCTTCGATCGCGCCTGGAAAATTGTGAAGGCAGCGGACCATGCCCATCTCGGTCTCGCGCTCGACAGTTTCCACACGCTGGCATTGCCGCATGACTGGTCGGCCCTGTCGAAACTTCCCGGTGACCGCATCTTCTTCATGCAGATCGCCGATGCGCCCCGACTCGACATGGCAAGTCTGATGCTCTCCCGGCATCATCGCTGCCTGCCCGGTCAGGGCGAACTCGATGTGCCCGGTTTTGTCGAGGCCGCCCTGCGCGCCGGCTACACCGGCACGATCAGCCTTGAAATCTTCAACGATGGTTTTCGCGCCGCCCCGCCGCGCCAGACCGCGCGCGATGGCATGCGCTCGCTGCTCTACGTCGAGGAGCAGGTTCGCCGCCTTCAGGAGGGTGCCGTCAAGGCCGGAGAAAAGCGCGCGGCGCGCCGGGTCAGCCTCTTTGATCCACCTGCCCCGGCCAAGACAAGGGGCATCGCCTTCATCGAATTCACCGTCGACGAGGCGAGCCATCGCGGCCTCGCACGCTTCCTGCAAAGCCTCGGGTTCACCCGGCTGGGCCATCATCGGACGAAGGATGTCGAACTCTACGGACAAGGCGACATCCGCATCGTGCTCAATGCAGAGCGCAGCTCTATCGCGCATTCGCTTTTCCTGCTGCATGGTCCTTCGGTTTGCGCGCTGGCATTCGAGGTGGACGATCCGCTGCTCGCGCTCGGCCGGGCTGAAGCCTATGGCTGCCAACGGCTCGAAGGTCGCCTCGGGCCGAACGAGGTGCCAATTCCCGGCACGCGGGCGCTCGATGGCACGCTGATCTACTTCAACGCGCGCGGCGCCGACGGCACCCTGACGTTCGAGGCTGATTTCGTGATGGAGAAACCGGCACGGAAGGCCGAGCCGGCGCTGGCCAGCCGTATTGATCATATCGCGCATGCGCTTCCCGAAGGCACGCTTGATGCCTCCGTGCTGTTCTACCGCGCGGTGCTCGATCTGGCGCCGGAGCCGACGATGATCCTCGCCGATCCCTATGGCCTTGTCCGATCCCGCGCGATTTCGGACCGGGACCGCCGCGTGCGCTTTCCGCTCAACATCGCGCAGGGCCGCAACACCGGCACCGCGCGCTCGATCGATACCTATTCCGGCGCCGGCGTGCACCATATCGCGTTGGAGACGAAGGATATCTTCGCTACCGCCCGTTCCCTTCGCGATCTTGGCGCGCCCGTGCTTCAGATCCCGCAGAACTACTACGACGATCTGGGCGCGCGCTATGCGCTCGACGAGGCGCGTCTGGCAGAACTTGCAAGCCTGAACCTGCTTTATGAGCAAGCCGGCGAGGCCGAGTTCCTGCACCTTTACACCCGGCCCTTCGAGGGGCGCTTCTTCTTCGAGTTTGTGCAGCGGAACAAGGGCTACGATCTCTATGGCGCGTCGAATGCCGGTGTGCGCATGGCCGCGCTGGCACAAACACGCTATGCCAGCGATCTGGATCTCTGACCTGTTTTTTGACGTAAAATGGCCAGCAAGGCCATGACAATGGAGGAAAAGACGATGCTTTCGAAAAGACAGGCCGTTCTCGGCCCGACCGGGCTGGTGCTCGCGACCACCCTTGGACTTGGACTTGGGGTTGGACTTGGGGTTGGCCTCGGTGCTGCCGTGGCGCAGGAGACCGTGAAGGTCGTCGGCGTGATCGAGCTTTCGGGCGCCGGCGCGACCGCCGGCACCAACTACAGGAACGGCGCGCAGATGGCCGTGGACGAAATCAACGCCAAGGGCGGCATCTTGGGCAAGAAGATCGATTTCGTCGTCTATGACACCCAGACCAATCCCGGCAACACCCGCGCCGCCGTCCAGCGCGGCGTCGATGAGGGCGCCTTCGCGATCTTCGGCCCGGTGTTCTCAGGCCCGATCTCGGCCTCGATGCAGATCGCCCAGAAGGCCGGCGTGCCGCAGATCGTTGGCGGTGAGGCCGCGGGCCTCACCAAGCAGGGCGTCAACACCCTCTTCCGGACCTCGCTCAACCAGGCCGACGCGATGCCCAAGCTCGCCGAATACTTCAAGAACGGGGTCAAGGCGAGCTCGGTGGCCGTCGTCTGGGTCAACAACGACTTCGGCAAGGGCGGTCGCGACGCGATCATTCCCGAGCTCCAGAAGCGCGGCATCAAGATCGCGGCCGATATCGCGACCGAATCCGGGCAGGCCGATTTCGCCGCCGATGCCATCAAGGTGAAGGCCTCCACCGCCGACGCGGTCTTCGTCTATCTCAACGAGGAGGAAAGCGCCCGCTTCCTGCGCGCCATCAAGCAGCAGGGCTTTGACAAGCCGATCGTCGGCGAAACCACGCTCCTTGGCGCAAAGGTCATCGAACTGGCGGGGAACGCGGCGGAAGGCGTGAAGGGCCATGTCGGCCTCTCGGTTGACGCGCCAAATCCGGCTTTCCAGGAGTTTGGCAAGAAATTCCAGGCCAAATTCAACTACAAGTCGGATCACAACGGCATCAAGGGCTACTCGGGCATGTACATGCTCAAGCATGTCGCAGAAAAGACCGGCAAGCTCGACAAGGAAGCCTGGCTCAAATACGCTCACAGCGCCATCATCCGCGTGAAGGATGAGCCCGGGATCCTCATCGACTCCAAATTCGACGCCAATGGCGACGTGGACCGCGAGAGCTTCCTTGCCGAAGTGAAGAATGGCCAGCAGGTCATCACCGGCGTGCTGCCGCCGGTCAACAAGTTCTGACCGCATCGCGTCATTCCCGACGTCGCATGGCGGCGATCGGGAATCCAGACCGGACCTTGCAAAACTGGATTCCCGATCGCCTTCGACGCGTCGGGAATGACACTCCGGTTTTGCCTTCCATTGTTCCCCTACCCCTCAACGGGAGGTCCACATGGACCAGTTCATCCAGCTCATGCTGGCCGGCCTCGCCACCGGCGCGATCTATGCGCTTGCAGCCATCGGCTTCACGCTCGTCTGGCAGACATCGCAGACGATCAACTTCGCGCAGGGCGAATTCGTCATGCTGCCGGCCATTCTCGTGCTGATGGCGGTGAAATTCCTCAACGCGCCGCTGCCCGTCGCGGTGCTGCTGGCAACCGGGATGTTCCTGCTGATCTTCGGGCTTGGCTTCAAGAAGTATCTCGTTGATCCCATGGCGAAACACGGCGTGCTGCCGCTCGCGATCGCGACCATGGCGCTCTCCATCCTGATGAAGGAAGGCGCCAAGGACGGGTTCTCCGCCGAGGCGCAGCAGTTCCCCTCGCTGGTGCCGGAAGGCGCGGTCAAACTCTTCGGCGCGACGCTGTCATTGCGCGATATCGCGATCTTCCTTGTCGCGGTGGTCGCCATTCTCGCGCTGCAATTCTTCGTCACCCGCACCCGCACCGGCCGTATGATGCAGGCGACCGCGCAGAACCCGAGCGTGGCAAAAATCCTCGGCATTCCCACCGAGCGGATGATCCTGCTGACCTTCGCGATCAATGCCGGGCTGGCGGTGCTCGCTTCCTTCCTGATCTCGCCGGTGTATCTCGCGAAGTTCTCGAACGGCGAGGTCATCGGCACCGCCGCCTTCATCGCCGCCATCGTCGGCGGGTTCAATCAGGTTCGCGGCGCGCTGGCCGGCGGATTTGTCGTCGGTCTCGTCGACAACCTCGCCGCGGCCTATGTCTCGAGCGCCTATCGCGCGGCGGTGCCGCTGGCGCTGCTGGTGCTCGTCATCCTGTTCAAGCCCGAGGGCCTGCTCGGTTCGAAAGAGGAGCGCACGGTATGAGCAAGCTCCCCCTGTTTCAGCGCATTGACGCCAACCTCGCGGCCATTCTCGTCGGTGCCCTCATCCTCTGGTTCGCCCCGGCAGGCATGAAGAGCTACGGGCTCTATGTGATCTCCTTCTGGCTGGTGATGTCGATCGCCGCCATGGGTCTCAACCTGACGCTCGGTTACGCAGGCCTGAAAAGCCTCGCGCAAGCGGCCTTCCTCGGCATCGGCGCCTATGCCACCGCCCTGATGACCGCCAAGGGTGGCATCGCGGGCGTAACCTGGTCCTGGCCACTGGCCTTTCTGGTTTCGGGCGGCCTAACCTTCCTGGCCGGCGTGGTGCTGGGCTTTCCGGCGCTCCGGGTGAAGTTCCACTACCTCGCCTTCGTGACGCTGGCTTTCGCGACGCTGATGTTCCTGATCTTCAGGAACGAGCAATGGCTCACTGGCGGCGTTTACGGTTTCTCGAACATTCCGCGCCCCGCCCTGTTTGGCGCCAACCTCAACAACGATCTCGCCTTCTTCCGTTTCGTTCTGATTGTGACCGTGCTGCTCAGCCTCGCGATGTGGTGGATGCTGCGCTCGCCCTGGGGGCGCGCGTTTCAGGCGCTGCGGGAAAACCCGCTGCGCGCGGCGAGCCTTGGCGTGAACCTGCGTGCCTATACCCTGCTTGCCTTCGCGATCGGCGCGGCTTACGGCGGCTTTGCCGGCGCGCTTTATGCCCCTCTGGTGGAATTCATCGACCCAGCCCCCTTTGCCATCTCGGCCTCCTTCGTGCTGCTGCTGACCGTGGTGGTCGGCGGGCAGGGCTATTTCCTCGGCCCGTTCCTTGGCGCGGCCTTCTCCTATGTTCTGCCGGAGGTGCTGCGCTTCACCGGCGGCCTATACCTTCTCGTCTACGCCGCGATGGTTCTGATCCTGCTGCTGATTTCGCCGCAGGGCATCATCGGCATCGTCGAGAAATACCGCGAGCGCCACCGCCAGAGGCACGCGCAGGACCAGCGCAACGCCTCCAAGGCCATGCTGGGAGCTGAGCCATGAACGCCCATGCCACGCCCCCGGCGAGCGTCCTCAAGGTCGAGGGCCTCAAGAAGCACTTCGGCGGCATCAAGGCCGTCGACGGCGTATCCTTTCATGTCAACGAGGGCGAGATCCTCGGCATTATCGGTCCGAACGGCTGCGGAAAATCGACGCTGTTCAACTGCATCCTCGGCCAGTTGCAACCGACCGAAGGCGCGGTAACGCTCGATGGCGAGGCGATCACCGGGCTCTTCCCGGCTGAGCTGAACCGGCGTGGCGTCTCGCGGACGTTTCAGTTGCTTCAGGTGTTTCCCAACCTCACGGTGCGCGAGAACCTGATCCTCGCCGGGCAGGAACACCAGGGCTCGATGATGTCCCGCCTCTTCGGCCCGAAGGACGCCGGGCTCTCGGCGGAGGCGGAGAAGATGATTGGCTTTTTCAATCTCGGCCATCTCGCCGGAACGAAGGCTGGCGGCCTCTCCTATGGCCAGCAGAAGCTGCTGGATGCCGCCATGGCCTTCATGGCCGGCCCGCGCCTCGTGCTGCTGGATGAGCCGGCCGGCGGCGTGAACCTGACGATGCTTGTTTCGCTCAAGGAGCGGCTCGCCGCCATCAACCGCGAACAGGGGGCGACTTTCGTTGTCATCGAGCACAACATGGATTTCGTGATGAGCCTGTGCTCCCGCGTCATCGTGATGGCCGAAGGCAAGGTGCTGGCGACGGGCACACCGGCGGAAATCCGCGCGAACCCCGCCGTCATCGAAGCCTATCTCGGGCATTGAACGCGACATGAGCAGAGGCACCTTGTTCCGAAGGCCGCCCGGGCTTGCGCGAGGAGCCTGGCGTCATCGGCACCAGAGCCAAGAAACAAGAAACAAGAAACAAACGACGCGGAGACAATCCCATGCTGAAAATCGACAATCCCGTCCTGACTGTCGAGAACATCGTCGCTGGCTATGGCAAGATGACGATCCTCAACGGCACAACCTTCTCGGTGCCGCGTGGCTCGATCACCACGATCATCGGCCCGAACGGTGCCGGCAAGTCCACCGTGTTCAAGACCATCTTCGGCATGCTTGCCGCGCGGGCCGGCAAGGTGACGCTGGGCGGCAAGGACGTGACCAACTTCACCCCGCGCCAGATGCTCGAAGCCGGCGCGATCTATGTGCCGCAGGGGCGCAATATCTTCCCCGAACTCACCGTCCGCCACAACATCGAGCTGGGATCGGTGGCCGCCGGCAGCGATATCACCGACATGCCGGCGCGAATCGAGGCCGCGCTTGATCGCTTCCCCGTGTTGCGCAGGAAGGCAAACAGCCAGGCCTCGACCCTCTCGGGCGGCGAGCAGAAGCAGCTTGAGATCGTGCGTGGCCTGCTGCTGGATCCGAAACTGGTCCTGATCGACGAGCCTTCGATCGGCCTCTCGCCGATGATGGTGAAGGAGACTTTCGCCATTCTCACCGAACTCAGGGACAGGGGCGTTTCCATCCTGATGATCGAGCAGAATGCGCGCTCGGCGCTGCAAATGTCGGATTATGGCCTCGTTCTCGAACTCGGGCAGACGCGTCTTTTCGATACCGCCCCGGCGATTCTCACCGATCCGCGCGTCGGACAGCTGTTCCTCGGCGGCGGGATCGCGGAACCGGACGCCGCCTGAGCCGGACCGCGATCCGGACACGATTTCGGGCCACCTTGTTCCGCCATCCGCGAACTGGCGTGGTCCTCTGGACCTGCAGCAAAGTGACAGGAGAAGAATGCCATGGCACCGGTTCGACTGGCGGTTTTAGGGGCCGGGCTTATCGGCAAGCGCCATGCCGCGCATATCCGGGCGGAGACCGAAACCGTCCTGGCCGCGATCGTTGATCCGCTGCCCGAAGCGAGGGCCTATGCGGGAAGGCTTGGTGCGCGCTGGTTCCCGGATATGGCGGCCATGCTGGCTGCCGACAAGCCGGACGGCATCATCGTCGCAACCCCCAACACGCTCCATGTCGAGCACGGGCTCGCCGCCATCGAGGCCGGCGTTCCCGTCCTCGTCGAGAAGCCGCTCGCGGATACGCTCGGAGGCGCGGAGAGACTGGTCGCCGCTGCGGAGGCGAAGGGCGTGCCACTCGCCGTCGGCCATCATCGCCGCCACAATCCGATGATCGCCAACGCAAGGGAGATCATCGCATCCGGCGCGCTCGGCAGGCTTGTGGCGGTACATTCCTTTTTCTGGGTGCTGAAGCCGGAGGGCTATTTCGATGTATCATGGCGGCGTGAAGCCGGTGCCGGGCCGATCCTGATCAATCTCAGCCACGATGTGGACCTGCTGCGCCATCTCTGCGGCGAAATCGTCGCGGTGCAGGCCGTCACCTCCAGCATGATCCGAAATTTCGTGCCGGAGGAAACGGCGGCCGTAACCCTGCGGTTTGCCAACGGCGCACTGGGCACCATGTCGGTATCCGACACGGTCGTCGCCCCCTGGAGCTGGGAGCAGACATCGGGCGAAAACCCCGACTACCCCGAGACTGACCAGAGCTGCCTTCACATCGCGGGCACGAAGGGCGCCCTGGCGATTCCACGCCTTGAACTCTGGACAAATACAGGCAAACCCGGTTGGCTGGAGCCCCTGCACGCAGCCCGTCTCCACACCGCCAAGGCCGATCCCCTTCCACTCCAGATCCGCCAGTTTGTCCGGGTCATTCGCGGCGAAGAACCGCCGCTTGTCTCGGGCCTCGAAGGCGTGAAGACCATGCGTGTCATCGATGCCATCGCCCGTGCCGCCAAAAGCAGCGAAACCGTCAGGATCGCCCCATGATTTCCGGCAACACGCGGCTCATCGCGCATATCGGCTACCCGACGTCCACCTTCAAGGCGCCGATGATCTACAACCCCTATTTCGAGGATCGTGGCATTGATGCTGTTGTCGTCCCGATGGGGGTCAAGGCGGAAGGCTATGAAACAGCCTTCCGTTCGATCCTTTCCTTCACCAATCTTCACGGCGCGCTCATCACCATGCCGCACAAGGTCTCGACACTCGCGCTTCTGGACGAGATTTCGACCACCGCCAGGGTCGCAGGCGCCGTCAATGCCGTGCGCAAACTCGATGACGGCCGCCTGATCGGCGACATGTTCGACGGTGAGGGCTTCGTCCGCGGTATCCTCGGAAAGGGCTGCAAGGTCAGGGGGGGCAGCGCTCTTGTCGTCGGGGCCGGCGGCGTCGGCTCGGCGATCGCAGCCTCGCTGGCCGGTGCGGGATTGCGGCAGATCGCGCTGTTCGATGCCAATGCCGCGACCGCTGAAGCCCTGGCAGGGCGACTTCACGCGCATTATCCGGCGCTTGGGATCTCAACAGGGTCGAACGATCCGGCAGGGTTCGATCTCGTTGTGAACGCGACCCCGCTCGGCATGGAAGCGGGCGACCCGCTGCCTATGGATATCACGCGCCTTGCTCCGGAGACCTTCGTCGGCGAGGTCGTCATGAAGGCCGAGATGACGGCGTTTCTCGAAGCGGCCCGGGCGCAGGGCTGCCGCGTGCAGGTCGGCATCGAGATGCTGTTCGAGATGATCCCGGCCTATCTGGAGTTTTTCGGCTTTCCCACGACAAGCGCCAAAACCCTCCGCGCATTGGCCAGGATCAGCTATTAGGGCATTTCCGAGCGAAGCATGCCCCTGCGAAGGCAGGGGTGGATTCCGGTTCGCGTCAAGAACCGAAGTTCCGCGCAAGCGAAAATCTGACAAAACAAGGAGATAGAGCGGCCGATCTGATCGAGGCAGATTGGAAACCGCTCTAGGGCCCTGACCCGAGGGGCGACCTTGAGCGTGATCGATCAATTCAAGGGCCAAGAGGGCTATCCAGGCCAAGAGGGCTACACACGAGCCAGAGGATCACACGCCAAAGAAAGCGGTCTCTGCCTCGCCCTCGATGTGAAGATCAAAACGGCAGACCAGCTTTGCCCCCGGCATGGCAACGCCGCATCCGATTATTTCCACTTGAAAATCTGGATCAGTGCCGGCGTCAGAATGACGATGAACAGCGCCGGCATGAAGAACACGATCATCGGAACGGTCAGTTTCGGCGGCAGCGATGCGGCCTTCTTTTCCGCCGCGTTCATGCGCTGATCGCGGCTTTCCTGCGCCAGAACGCGCAAGGCCTGACCGAGCGGCGTGCCGTAGCGTTCGGCCTGGATCAGCACCGTCGACACCGATTTGATGTTGTCGAGATCGGTGCGCTTGGCGAGGTTTTCGTAGGCCTGCCGCCGCTCGGGCAAATAGGACAGCTCCGCCGTCGTCAGCGCCAGTTCTTCGGCCAGAGGCACCGACGACGAGCCGATTTCGGTCGAGACCTTGCGGAAGGCGTGCTCGATTGACATGCCGGATTCCACGCAGATCAGCAGCAGATCGAGGGCATCGGGAAACGCCTGTCGCATCTAGGCCTGCCGCTTCGAAGTGATGTTCGAGAGATAGATTTCCGGGGTCTTGATCCCGAGATAGGCCGCCAGGATCACCGCGCCGACCCGTGCGCCAACGGGCAAACCAAACCCCTTGTTGAGAAAAAGATAGAAAATCACCAGCAGCATCAGGCCAATAGGCGCGACAAGCCGCGCGATCAGGAAGGTCGTCTCGGCCTTTGGTCCGCGCAGGCCCGCCCGCATCAGCCGTTCGGTCGAGGTTTCCGAGTTCAGCCATTTCTTGAGGTTGAAGCGTTCGACGATTTCCTTCGCGGTGGCGCCGGGGGAGGAGCGCAGGCTGGGCTTGGCGCCTTGCTTGCCCTGATTGTTCAATCGTTCGCGTTCACGCGCGCGGATACGGTCGCGTTCGAGCGCGACCGAATTCATCCGCTCCTTCATTTCGTTGCGTTCGAGCAGTGGCAGCGCGATGGTGATGATCGTCGCGGAGACCGCCACCGCGGTCAGGACCGCGGCGATGAAGTTGGCGTCTGTCAGCTTGTCGGCGATGATACTCATGACAAACCTATCAGATGTCGAAATTGATCATTTTGCGCATGGTCAGCACGCCCATGCCCATGATCAGGAAACAGGCCCCGAGGCCAACCTGGCCGGCCTTCGTCGTCCAGAGCAGCGAGATGTAATCGGGGCTGCCCATGAAGACGAGACCGCCGACGAGGAACGGCAGCGCGCCGATGATCATGGCGGAGGACTTGGCCTCCATGCTCATGGCATCGACCTTGTCGCGCAGCTTTTTCCGTTCGCGGATGACCTTCGACAGGTTGGTCAGGATTTCGGCGAGATTGCCGCCGGCTTTCGCCTGAATCTGAATGACGATCGAGAAAAAATTGACTTCCGTCAGCGGGATGCGCTCGTAGATCTTGGTGCAGGAATCCGCGATCGAAATGCCCATGGACTGCGCTTCGACAACCGAGCGGAACTCCCCCTTCAGCGGCTCTTTCGATTCCGTCGCGATCAAGCGGAAGCAATCATTCAACGGCAGGCCCGATTTGATGCCCCGCACGATAGCGTCGATCGCATTGGGGAATTCTTCCATGAACAGCTTCTGGCGCTTTTTGGCCTTGCGCGTCAAAATCCAGCGCGGCAGGCCAAGCCCGCCCACCACCAGCCCGCCCAGCGCCAGGAGCGGCTGACGCAGCGCCAGAAACATCACCAGCGCCATGCCCAGCGCGCAGCCGATCGAAATCAGGATGAAGGTCTTGCGCGTCCAGTTGACCCCGGCGCGCTCACAGCGCTGCTCCAGCGTCAGTTTCTCGGTCTTCTGGCGCTGCTCGAGTTCTTTAAGCGATTCGGCGATCTGCCGGCGGCGGGTCCCGGTTTCCTCGATCGCCTTCCGGCTCGAGCGCGACGCCGTGAGGTTCGCCTGCCGCTTCTCCGCGCGGTTGGCACCGGACAGCAGCGGTTCGAGGAACACCATCCCGAGCCCGCCGACCGCGAACACCGCCAAACCCGCAACAAGGAGCTGGTTGAAATCCATGGTCAGGGCACCCGCTCGTCTTTGATTTCCGCGGCATCGAGGGCTGCCGCGAGGCGCTTGTCCTCGCCGTAGTAGCGCGCCCGCTCCCAGAATCGGGGGCGGCCGATGCCGGTGGATTTATGCCGGCCGATGATGCGGCCATTCGCGTCCTCGCCCTGAATTTCGAACACGAACAGATCCTGCGTCGTCACCACCTCGCCCTCCATGCCCATCACCTCGGTGATATGCGTGATGCGGCGGGAGCCATCGCGCAGGCGCTGCGCCTGGATGATGACATCGATCGAGGAGGTGATCATCTCGCGCACGGTTTTGGGCGGCAGCGAATAGCCGCCCATGGCGATCATCGCTTCCATACGGGCGAGGCACTCGCGCGGGGAGTTGGCGTGGATGGTGCCCATCGAGCCGTCATGGCCGGTGTTCATCGCCTGCAACAGATCGAACACTTCCGGGCCGCGCACTTCGCCGACGATGATCCGCTCGGGACGCATGCGCAGACAGTTTTTCACGAGATCGCGCATCGTCACCGCGCCCTGCCCTTCGAGGTTCGGCGGGCGGGTTTCGAGCCTTACGACATGCGCCTGCTGGAGCTGAAGTTCCGCCGCGTCCTCGCAGGTGATGACGCGCTCGTCGTCGTCGATGTAGTTGGTCAGGCAGTTGAGCAGCGTCGTCTTGCCCGAACCGGTGCCGCCGGAAACGACGATGTTGCAGCGGACCCGGCCGATGATCTTCAGCACCTCCGCCCCCTCGGGCGAGATCGAGTTGAACTTCACCAGCTGATCCAGCGTCAGCTTGTCTTTCTTGAACTTGCGGATGGTGAGCGCCGGCCCGTCGATCGCCAGCGGCGGTGCGATCACGTTGACGCGGGAGCCGTCCAGCAGACGCGCATCGCAGATCGGCGAGCTCTCATCGACCCGGCGTCCGACCTGACTGACAATCCGCTGGCAGATGTTGATCAGCTGGGCATTGTCACGGAAGCGGATATTGGTGAGCTGGATCTTGCCGTTGGTTTCGATAAACGTCCGTTCGGCGCCATTGACCATGATGTCGGCGATATCATCGCGCGCCAGCAGCGGCTCGAGCGGGCCAAAGCCGAGCACATCGTTGCAGATGTCGTCGAGCATGTCCTCCTGCTCGGAGATCGACATCGCGACATTTTTCAACGCCAGGATTTCGGTGATGACATCACGCAGCTCATCGCGAGCGCTGACGATATCGAGCTTGGCAAGCTGGCTGAGATCGATCGACTCGATCATCGCGCCGAAGATCATGCTCTTGGTCTGGTAATATTGATCGGAACGCTGCGGCGCGGCCTGCACCGGAACGGGGGCCTGTGGCCGAACAGCGGTGAGCGGCGCCTGGGCCGCGGCGCGCGGTTCCTCACGCCGCGCCTCGACCGGTGCCGAAGCCAGCGCCAAGGCGCCCGCTGACGATGTGGCCGCCGCCTGAACCGGCGAGGCACCCTGCCCGATTGTCGTCCGCTTGCCGAACATCCTGGTCCTCGTCATCCGTTCTTGCCGCGCGTTGCCGGCGGCTCCGGAAGGTTGGTGGCTCAGGCGCCGCTTCGAGTGAAGAGGCCGCCTCAGTGTTCTAGTCTTTTCCCATGACGACTACCGCAAAACCGGTTCCCACTTTTGCGCGTCTTGGGCTGACCCATTTGGTCTAGGCTGCCTTGGATTTCCCGGCCTTGCCGCCAAATTTGTCACGCAAGGTGGAAAGCAGCGATTTCTTCTCTGTCCTCGCCTCCTGGCGGTTCATCAGCGCCTTGGCCATATCGAGAAAGGCCTCCTGCGCTTTTGACTTCGGCTGGATTTCAGAGATCATCTGGCCGTTGTTATTGGCGGTTCCGAACAGATTGGCATCAAAGCCGATCGTCGCCAGCGGCTCGCAATCCAGCGCCTTGGCAAATTCGGCGGCGGAGATTTCCGGTCGCTTGGCCAGACCAACCTGGTTGAGCACCAGCCGCGGCTTCGGATCATGCGCGCGCGCAAGCGTCAGAATATCGATGAGGTTCTTGGCGTTGCGCAGATTGGCGAGATCCGGCGCGGCGACCACGACGATTTCATCGGCCCGCACGAGCATGCTTCGCGCCCAGCCGGTCCACAGATGCGGGACATCGAACACGATCGCCGGAACCGTCGCCCGCAGGGCATCGGTCACCGGGTCGAAGGTCGGTTCGGCAAAGTCATAGATGCGATCAAGGCTCGAGGGCGCCGCCATCAGGCTGAGCCGCGGCCCGCAACGCGAGAGCAGCCGCTCGATCATGTTGGCATCGACCCGGGCCGGATCGAAGGCCGCTTCAAGGATACCCTGCGGTGGGTCCTGGTTGAAATTGAGCCCTGCGGTTCCGAACGGCAGATCGAGATCGGCAATGACGGTTTCTACCTCAAGGTCCTGCGCGATCGTATAGGCGAGATTATGCGCGATGGTCGAGGCACCGACGCCGCCCTTGGCGCCGATGACCGCGATCAACCGGCCAACCGGTTTGGAGGACGGGTTCGAAAAAATATCCGACAGCGCCTGGATGAAGCCGAGCACGTCGATGGGTGCGACCAAATATTCGCTGACGCCGCGCCGGATCAATTCGCGGTAGAGCGGCACGTCATTGACATGCCCGATCACCAGAACGCGCGTGCCCTCGTCGCAATACCCAGCGAGTTCATCGAGATGCCCGAGGAGATCCCGGCTGTCGCTTTGCGTCTCGATGACGATGACATTCGGCGTCGGCGCATTCCGATACGCCTCGACGGCGGCGGCGACGCCCCCGGCCTGAATCCGCAGATGCGCCTTGGCCATCCGGCGATCGTGGCTCGCTTCCTCCACGACAGCCACGACCTGGCTGGTCTCCGAAAAGACCTGGATCGCCACATGTGGCAAGGGAGCAACCGTGCTCTCCGACATCGTCAACCTCCGACCTGTTCCCCGAGGACCTTGGCGGGCCGCGGGTCAAAAACGACGCGTTGCCGCGTTTACTGTTGCGCTTCCTTGACCTTCACGTCGTCCTTCGCCCATTTGGTCGAGGGATCCTGATCCTTGCGCAGCGCTTCGATATCTTTCGTCCGCTTCACCGTATCGGCCTGGCCTTCGGCGCGCGGCCGGACCAGATCGATCGGATCGGCGACCTGCGCCGCCAGCATCGACTGATAGGCGCAACCGAGATTGTGGTAGGGGCGGTTCTGCCAGGTTTCGAGATCTTTCGAGCCCGCGAGATCGGCGGGCCAAAGCCCGCACTGGCTGGCAACTTCCGCCTGAAGCTTGACAAAGCTGACCCGGAGCGGGGCGGCACCGACGCGCGGATCGCCCTGATACTGCGAGACCTGGAGCGGCGCACGCACGCCAGCCTCGGCGAGGGCCGCACGAACCGCCCCCAGCAGATGATGACCGCCCGGGCCGACCGGCACGGCGGCACTGATCGCGCCGCGACCATTCCGGGCATAATCGCGCCCGAATTCGACGAGATCGCGGTGCTGACGGCGATCGAGCGTCCGGCCGGTATCGAAGACATCCATGTGGTGCACCGCGTTCGCGATCTTGATCGGATGGCGCAGGGTGTATTCGTCCGGCGCGAAGGCCTTCTGGGTCGGGCGAAGCGACGAACACCCCGCCAGCACGAGGCCCAATGCGCCAATTGTGGCAAGGCGCAAGGCGTGATGGCGCAAAGGCACCCGGTTTCCGCGTGCGCGGGGCATGGTCTCAACTCCTTTTACTGGCCGGGCGGCGTGGCCGCCCCGGATGATCTCAAACGAGGTGGGGGCGAAAACCATCCGGTGCCTCAATCGCGGATGAAGCCGACAGGGCCGGCCGCGGTGCCGGTCTTGGCGCTGGCACCATAGGTCCGGTTCAGCCGCCCCATGAAAATTGTCGAGGGATCGGTGGCATCGGCAAAACCGTCATCCGGCTTGGCGATCTGCCCCGGCGCGCTCGGTTTGGCGATGAACGGCTGGACAAGGATCAGAAGCTCGGTCTCGAAGCGCTGGTAGTCGCGCGAGCGGAACATCGTGCCGAGGATCGGAATATTCATCACCCCTGGCAGGCCGTTGATATGCTGCCGCGTCTGCTGCTGGATGAGACCCGCAGTTGCGAGCACGCCGCCCGAAGGCAGTTCCACGGTGGTTTCCGCCTTGCGGGTGCGGAAGCCGGGCATCAGGGCCGTGCCCAGCCGGACCGCGTTGTCCGCATCGATTTCGGTGACTTCCGTCGCAAGACGGATCGAGATGCGATTTTCGCTCATCACGACCGGGGTGAAGTTGAGCGTCACGCCAATCGGCTTGTACGTAAACTGGCTGGCGCAACTTTGCCGTCCGAGCAGATCAAGCGAGCAGGTCTGGCTCTGCGGTACGGAGATTTCACCCCCGGCGAGGAACTTCGCGCTTTCGCCCGAAATCGCGGTCAGGGTCGGCTCGGCCAGCGTGCGCAGCACGCCCTGACGCTCAAGCGCCCGGAGGGTCGAGTTTTTGCCGCTGAGGCCTGCCGTAATGGCGGTTTCCGAAAGAAGCTCGCGCTGCACACTGAACGGGTTGTCCGACTTGATACCGAGGAACGAATCCGCG